>NZ_CABPSG010000015.1:0-62848 GCF_902459595.1 Pandoraea soli
GTCCTCCGAACACCGTCCTTATTGGCGTCAGATTATCAATTGCCCGGAAAACCTCCACGGTTTTCCACGATGAACCTAAAAAAAGCGCCGTCATTGCGGCGCGTCATAGGGGATGCCGGGCGTCAGCCGGTCATGTCGGCTTCATGTGTTAGGGCTGGGGGACGTGACGGATCTGCCCCTCGCTGTCACCGACCGAGCCGCCGGCCGAGGCCGGGGCATCGACGGCGGTCGCGGCATCTGAGGCTGTGGCCGACTGCGCCGGACCGCACGACGCTACCGCGCTCGCGAAACGCCCCCCCTTACCGCTCAGATCGCCGGGAAGTTCAGCGGCAGCGATCCCCTCCAGTATCGGACAGTCGGGACGATCATCGCCGTGACAGTGCATGGCGAGATGAGAGAGCGTGTCGCGCATGGCCACTAGTTCACCGATGCGCTGGTTGAGTTCATCGACATGAGTCTGCGCCAACGCCTTCACCTGCGCGCTGGATCGGTCGCGATCCTGCCATAGCGCCAGCAACTGACGGATCTGATCGATCCCGAAACCCAGCCGCCTCGCCTGACGAATGAAGCGAAGCAGATGGAGATCCGGCTCGCCGTATCGCCGGTAACCTGCCTCGGAGCGGGGACTCGGGGGCATCAGGCCGATACTTTCGTAGTACCGGATCATCTTGGCCGTCACGCCGCTGGCCTGCGCCGCTTGTCCGATGTTCATGGCTGCCTCACTGGGGGGAACGAGGGTTGAACGACGGGGTGGAGGAACCGTTCATCGTCTTGTCGGCGTCCGACGGCACAAGTCGGGCGCTGATCGGTGAATGATCGGAAATCCGTGACCAGGGACGCCCGTGCAAAACCTGCGCCCCTTCGATATGAAAGCCTCGTGCGTAAATGCGGTCAAGTCGTAAAAGCGGCAATCCGCTCGGAAAACTGCGCGCCGGACGCCCCCCGCGGTTCTGAAACACCTCGGTCAGCGCCAAGCGTTCCGCCAGCAACCGGTCCGCCTGATTGCTCCAGTCATTGAAGTCACCCGCGATAATCAACGGCGCATCGGCGGGAATGGCGTCGGCCACACGCTCCGTCAACATCTCGAACTGGCGACGGCGACCGTGTCCGGCCAACGACAAATGCACACACAGGCAATGCAGCGGCTGCTTCAGACCCGGTACGGCAATCTCGCAGTGAAGCATGCCGCGCTTCTCAAAACTATAGGTTGTGATGTCGTGGTTGTCCGACCTAACGATCGGATAACGGCTCAGGATCGCATTGCCATGATGCCCCTGCTCATAGACGACATTGCGTCCATACGCGTGATCGCGCCACATGGCACCGGCCAGAAACTCGTGTTGCGGCTGCACCGGCCAATTCCTGTGACGCACCGCATGCCCCTGATGCAGGCCCTGCACTTCCTGCAAGAAGACCAGATCCGGCGCAAGCCCTTCCAAGCCAGCGCGCAGTTCGTGAACACGCAGACGGTTGAATGCGGAAAAGCCCTTGTGGATGTTGTAACTTGCAATGTGGAGACTATTCATGTTCGGCAGGATTCATTCCGCGCCAGAAGGCAGACGATATCAGTCAAATGATGCCGCTTTCGACGAATTTCAAGTCAGTTAAAAATTCAGGCAACGCATCGAGCGGTTACCGACCGCGCGTCCCCCTAACAAATTCATTATGCGCCGTTCGCCTTGTGCCCGGGCGCCCCCCCTCAAGCGCCGGCGCTGACGTCTTGCGTCGCCGATGAACGCCAGCGCCGCAGCAGCAACGCGTTGCTCACCACACTGACGCTGCTGAGCGCCATCGCCGCCCCCGCAATCACCGGGCTCAACAGCCCGAACGCCGCCAGCGGAATCCCGACCACGTTGTACGCGAAGGCCCAGAAGAGGTTCTGGCGAATCTTCGACCAGGTGCGACGCGACACATCGATGGCATCGGCCACCCGCAGCGGATCGCCGCGCATGAGCGTGATGCCCGCCGTCTGCATGGCAACGTCGGTACCCGAGCCCATCGCGATGCCGACGTCGGCCGCTGCCAACGCCGGGGCGTCGTTAATGCCGTCGCCCACCATCGCTACGACCGCGCCGTCGCGCTTGAGTTGCGCGATCACCGCCGCCTTGTGCTCCGGCAGCACGTTGGCATGCACTTCGTCGAGTCCCAACGCGTCGGCGACCGCCTTGGCGCTCCCTGCGTTGTCGCCGGTCACCATCACGCAACGCACGCCGAGCGCATGCAAGCGTTCGACGGCCGACCGCGCCGTGGCCTTGAGTGTGTCACCGAACGCCAACAGACCCAGCAAGCGCGCCGGTGCGTCGCCATTTGCGCCTTCCCCTGCAGTCTCAACCAGCCACGAGACGGTACGTCCCTCGGCCGCCAGCCGCGCTGCCTCGTGAGCCAGCGCCCCTTCCGAGACACCCAACTCCTCAAGCAACCGCGCGTTCCCCAACTGCAGCGTATGACCGTTGCGCGAGGTGCCCGCATTCTCGACGCCCCCAACACCCCCACCCTCCCCAACTTCCTCTATACGTGCCCGCATCCCTCTCCCCGGCAGCGCAGCGATGTCGAATGCCGTCGGCACCGCCGAGGTCAGCCCGGCTTCCGCTGCGGCCGTCGTGACCGCCTTCGCCAGCGGATGCGAACTGCCCGACTGCACCGCCGCGGCCCATCGCAGCAAAGTATCGGCGCGCACCCCCGTCACGGGCAGGTGTGCCACGAGGCGCGGCTTGCCCTCGGTCAACGTGCCCGTCTTGTCGAACGCCACGACGCGGATGCGGTGCGCCAGTTCGAGCGCTTCGGCATCCTTGATGAGAATGCCCTGCCGTGCCGCCGCGCCGGTGCCCACCATGATCGCGGCAGGCGTTGCCAGACCCAGCGCACACGGGCAGGCGATGACCAGCACCGCCACCGCATTGAGCAACGCTGTCTCCAGGCCGATGCCGAGGCCCCAACCGACGACCAGCGTCACGACCGCGACCAGCACCACCACCGGCACGAACACCGCGGCCACCCGATCGACCGCGCGCTGGATCGGCGCCTTGCCCGCCTGTGCGTCTTCGACCATGCGGATGATGCGGGCCAGGGCCGTATCGGCGCCGACCGCCGTCGTCTCCACCCGCAGCGTACCGGCGCCGTTGATCGAGCCGCCAACGACCTTGTCGCCGCCTGCTTTTTCGATCGGCAACGGTTCGCCGGTCAGCAACGACTCGTCGAGTTGGCTCGCCCCCTCGCGAATGACGCCGTCGACGGGCACCCGTTCACCGGCGCGCACCACCACCCAGTCGCCGACCTTCACCTGGCCCAATGGCACCGTCACCTCGCTCGCCGCGCCCTGCGGATCGCGCAACACGCGCGCGGTCTCGGGACGCAAGGCCGCCAGCGCACGAATCGCTTCCACGGTGCGACGCTTTGCGCGCGCTTCCAGCCACTTGCCGAGCAGCACCAGCGTGATGACCACGGCCGCCGCTTCGAAATACAGATGCGTCATGCCGTGCGCCGGGGCGCGCCACCATTCGTAAAGACTCAGCCCATAAGCCGCCGACGTGCCCAATGCCACCAGCAAATCCATATTGCCGCTACCGGCGCGCACCGCTTTGTACCCCGCCCGATAGAAGCGCGCCCCGAGCCAGAACTGCACCGGCGTGGCGAGCAACCATTGCACCCACGGCGGCAGCATCAGATGAATGCCGAAGGGTTCGAGCAGCATTGGCAGCAACAACGGCAGGGACAAGACCGCCGCCACGGCAACCGGCCACCACGCCGGCCCTTCGTGGGATGCGGCCGCCTGCGCGGGGTCCGTGACTGGCGACGCCTCATATCCCGCCTGCTCCACGGCAGCGGTGAGCGCCGCCACGTCGACCACGCCACGCACCCCGCGCACGGCGGCACGCTCCGTCGCCAGATTGACGTTTGCCTCGACCACCCCAGGCACCTGGCGAAGCGCCTTCTCCACACGCCCGACGCACGATGCGCACGTCATACCGCCAATCGCCAGCTCGAACGATTGCTCCGCCACCTGGTAGCCCGCGTCGTTGACGGCCGTCTCGACCGCCCCAAGCAGCGCCACGGGCGTCACGCCAGGTGCAGCTTCCACGGCCGCCGTCTCGGTCGCGAGGTTGACGTTGGCGCTGGCCACGCCCGGCGCACGCCGCAATGCCTTCTCGACGCGCGTCACACATGAGGCGCAAGTCATGCCTTCAATACCGACCGACCAGTTCCGAATCATTTCAGGGTCTCCAGGAGGACTGTCATCATGCGTCGAAGCATAGACCTTTCCATGAAGGGAAGGTAAAGCCGCCAGCGTCAATCTGCCGCACGCCTTGCCATGACAACCTCGACATTTACTACGATAGCGCGCTCGGAACCGCTCGGGTTTGGGCGACGTCTGGGCGATCCAGCGAATACACTGAAAATAGCGCTTGAGCTTCCTGTCGTAGGAAGGTCTATCATCGGTTTGTCTGATCACCGTCACCGAAACCGCTTTCAAGGAGTGCAACATGCAAGTGCAAGTCGAAGGGATGAGCTGCGGTCATTGCGTCAAAGCCGTCACGCGTGCGATCACCGAGCGCGATCCCGCCGCCAAGGTCAATGTGGACTTGGACTCGGGTCGCGTCGACGTCGAAAGCCGACTCTCGCCCACTGAGGTCAGCGCCGCCATCGCCGACGCCGGGTATACCGTCAAAGGCACCCACGCCTGAGCATCACCCGGCACTTCGGATGTCGCGCAACGCTCGCTTCGGCGGTCGGCGCGACATCCGCGCCGGCCGCCCTCCCGAGCCGACGTCGAGCCCCTCCCTCGCCATCATTCCCACGTGCGCCGCGCAGTCTTCCCTGCAGCGCAGCAACACCCTGTGCTACGCTCTCTCTCGCCGACTACGCAACAACGCCACGCGATCAGTGACTGCGAGGTGCGCTGCGTGCGGCATACACGTCTTCAGGGCGGGGTGAAAGTCCCCACCGGCGGTAGGTGACGCCACGCAGTGCAAGCTGCGTGTGTCATGAGCCCGCGAGCGCCTGCCACCGTCGCTTACGTGACACTGGCAGGGTCAGCAGATCTGGTGCGAAGCCAGAGCCGACGGTCATAGTCCGGATGAGAGAAGATGCGTCGATACCCGCGCGCCATGGGACGCCGTCTCATGGAGGCGTCCGTTCGCATGCCCCGAAAACGTTTTTCGCCCGATTGATTTACGCGAGGAGCGTTTCATGTCCGTTACCCAAAGCACCACTCAAGCCGTACCGCAAGCCATCACATCGACAGCACACACGGCCGATGCGACCCGTACAACCGACGATCTGCACGCCTACCCGGCGTTCGCCAACCTGGCACCGGTCGACGTCCGTCTGGCAGCCTCGCTCGACGCCATGCGCGACGGCCGGCCGGTCATCCTGATGGACGACCTGGACCGCGAGAACGAGGCCGATCTGATCGTTGCCGCCGAGAAAATCACGCCGGCCACCATGGCCATGCTGATCCGCGAATGCAGCGGCATCGTGTGCCTGTGTCTGCCTGACGAGACATTGCGCCGTCTCGAGCTGCCGCCGATGGTCGAGCAGAATCAGAGCCGTCATGGCACGGCCTTCACCGTGACAATCGAGGCGCGCCAGGGCGTGAGCACCGGCGTGAGCGCCGCCGACCGCGTGACCACGATTCGCGCCGCCATCGCCGACGATGCCCAGCCCGCCGACCTGTCCCGCCCGGGCCATGTCTTCCCGCTGCGTGCACAGCCGGGCGGCGTGCTGACGCGTCGCGGTCACACGGAGGGCTCGGTCGATCTGGCGGTGCTTGCCGGTCTGAAACCTGCCGCCGTGCTGTGCGAGCTGATGAATCCAGACGGCACGATGACACGCGGCGCCGACATCGAGCGCTTCGCCGAGCAACATGGCCTGCCGATCCTGACCATCGACGAGTTGGCCCGATATCGTCGCAGCCACGCCCAAGCGGCCTGAGCCGGCGGCGCGGCCAGCCCCCTCCTTCCGAGGTACCGACCAACCCGAATCACGGCGATGGCGTGAGCCGCCGTTGCCGTGATTCGGTCTCGACGCTTCCCTCTAACGCCGAAACCCCCGGGGCGCACCGCGACTTTTATAATCTCGCGCCATCGCTTGCCTGATAAAAGTTACGAGGAAAACGCCATGAATACCCGACCGGATGCCGCCGCCATACTGGCGCAATGGGAAGCCGACGAAGCCGCCGTGCGCGAACGACTCACACGTAACGGTCCGCTACGCTACGGCGTGGCAACGCCGTCCGACGTGATCGGCCTGTCGGGCACGGAAATATTTGAAGCGATGTTCGACGGCAAGCTGCCGCTGCCGCCGATCAGCGAGACACTGGGCTTCATCGCCATTGAAGCCGCGAACGGCCGCGCGGTTTTTCAGGGCCGCCCGGCGTTGCCCTATTACAACCCGCTCGGTGCCATACACGGCGGCTGGTTCGCCGCGCTGCTCGACTCCGCCGTCGCCTGCGCGGTGCACTCCACGCTACCCGCCGGACGCAGCTACACCACGCTCGAACTCAAGACCAATATGGTGCGCGCCCTCACCCGCGACGTGCCTTGCGTGCGCGCGGAAGGCGAAGTCATCCAGGTCGGGCGTCAGGTCGGCATCGCCGAGGGCCGCATCGTCGGTCCGGATGGCACCCTGTATGCGCACGCCACGACGACGTGCCTGATCTTCGACTTGCCGCCGCGCAAGGCATAAGGGCAGCGCCACGCCATGAAAAAGCCCGCCGGGGAAGCCAATCCACCGGCGGGCTTTTGTGTCGCTGCGCGCCGTCGTCAGGACGTCGCCACGGCTCGCACGTCGCTCAATGCGGGGAGCCGCCGCCCTGCTCGCTATCGGGCTGGTGTTCCAGCGTCTCCTTGAGTGCGATCTGCAGCTTGGCGTGCATGCGCACGAACCAGCTCCGCATGATGATCGCCAGCACCACCGTTCCCGCCACGATCAGCACGACCATCTCCGTGGACGGCAGAATACTCGCCGACAAGGCCGCCACCAGCAGGATCACTCCGACCATGGCGGCAATCGGCAGGATCTCGGCCACCACGCGTCGCACCTGATACGTGTAGCGTCCGGTCAGGCTCGGCGGCACCGACAACTCCACAAGCAGGAGCGAGAGCGATTTGAGCTTGCGGTACACCGCGATCAGGAACGGCAGCGACAGCACGAGCGCCACGCCCCAGACCACCGCACTTTGCAGGCTCGGGTCACGCACCCACGGCGACATCAGCGCCGCCAAACGCCGATAGAAGAAGGCGCCGCCGAGGAAAATCGTCACCACGAGCGCAAGATTGATCGCCACGCTCATCACAATGCGACGCACGATGCCGACGAGCGCCGCGCTATCGCCCGTCAGATGAATGCTCTGCAACCACTGCGTGTACTGACGCAGCACGTATGACAGACGCCCGGGCATCATGCGGCCGAGCCAGCCCGTGAACGGATCGGCGCTCTTGATCAGGTACGGCGTGAGCAGTGTCGTGATGACCGAGACGGCGACCGCAATCGGGTAGAGGAAGTCGCTCGTCACCTTGAGCGACAGCCCGAGCGACGCGATGATGAACGAGAACTCACCGATTTGCGACAGCCCCATGCCCACGCGCATCGACGTCCGGCCGTCCTGACCCGAGAGGTACGCCCCCAGCCCGCACGAGACGATCTTGCCGATCACGACGGCGAGGGTGATGACGAGAATCGGCCAGATGTACGTGGCCAGCACGTGCGGATCGAGCAGCAGCCCGATCGTGACGAAGAACACGGCGCTGAACATGTCGCGCAGCGGTGCGATCAACCGTTCGATCGTATGCAGCTCACGCGCCTCGGCCATGATCGCGCCGATCAAAAACGCGCCGAGCGCCACGCTGTAACCCATCTGGATCACCAGCAGGCAAAAGCCGAAGCACAGGCCGAGCACGACGACCAGCAGCATCTCGTCGCTCTTGAATTTCGCCACGTACGCGAGAATGCGCGGCACGAGCAGAATGCCCACCACAAGCGACACCACCATGAACAGCAGCAGCTTGCCCAGCGTAAAGGTGGCCTCGCCGGCGTCGACCGAGCCGCTGATGGCAATGCCCGAGAGCAGCGCGATCATGCCGATGGCGAGCACGTCTTCCACGATCAGCACGCCGAAGATGAGCTGGGCGAATCGCTCTCGCTTCATGCCGAGTTCGTCGAGCGCCTTGACGATGATGGTGGTTGACGAGACGGCGAGCATCGCGCCGAGGAAGATCGAGTCCATCGCCTTCCAACCGAAGAAGCGGCCGATCTCGTAGCCGAGCCAGAGCATCAGCACAATCTCGGTGATCGCCGCCACGAACGCCGTCACGCCCACTCGCGCGAGCTTGCGCAAGCTGAACTCCAGCCCCAGCGAGAACATCAGGAACACGACACCGAGTTCGGCCAGGATGCCGATCGTCTTCTCGTCATGTATCAGCGCAAACGGCGGCGTATACGGGCCGATGATCACGCCCGCCACGATATAGCCGAGCACGACCGGCTGTCGGAATCGGTTGAAGATGACCGTCACGATGCCGGCCAGCAGCATGATGACGGCCAGATCCTGAATGAAGTCGATGGCGTGATGCATCCGATACGTTCTCCCCGCGGCGCGTTGCGCCGATTTTGCTGCTTTTTGATGTCACGCCAGCCGCGCGCCGCTTCCCTGACGGGCCGCCGCGACGATGCAAAACGTGATGCTTGATGAAGGTGGGAAGCCGGCGTTGTGCCGCCGGCTTGATTGACGTTGCGCTCGTTCGCCCGGTCGTCACTCGGGCATTGGCCGCCGGGCCGCTGGCCCGCCGATCCCCCTGAGGGGCTTCGGCCCCGCGATCGGTTCGACAAAAATCAGACGAATATCCAGCCCAATACCGATGCCGGTTCAATATACGCGATGGGCGAACACGCACGCAACCCAGGATTGACGGGGCTTTTCATAAAAAATTCCCGATATTCGTCGCGCTCGACGAAATTTTTCCGCTTGCTTTTTGTCTTCCGACCATGTGAAATATCACACAAATATCAATCGAATTTCACAGGAGTGGTCACGTATGCGTTCCCATCTGTCCTTCACGGTGTTCGGCGACGGCCCCCCTGCGTGCGTCGAGGTGTCCGTCGACACGTTGATCATCGCCGGCTGGGCCGGACGCGATCGCGACGCCGTCGAGCACCACATTGCCGAGTTGGCCGCATTGGGCGTGCGCCGTCCGTCGAGCACGCCGTGCTTCTACCGACTGGCGCCCGCGTTGCTCGCGCAAGACGACACCATCGATGTCGTCGGCCAGACGAGCAGCGGCGAAGCCGAATGCGTGCTCGTTCGCCACGGCGGCGATTTGCTCGTGAGCGTGGGCTCGGATCACACCGACCGCGAAGTCGAAGCCTATGGCGTGACCGTCTCGAAGCAGGTCTGCGCGAAGCCGGTGGCCCGCGACGCGTGGCGTTTTGCCGACGTCGCCCCGCACTGGGATCAGCTGATGCTGCGCTCCTGGGTGACGTGCGACGGCGAACGGCGCCTCTATCAGGAAGGAACCGTGGCCAGCCTGCTTTCGCCGCAGGAATTGATGGACAAGCTCGGGCCGGACGGCCTGCCGGCGGGCGCCGCCATGTTCTGTGGCACACTCGCTGCCATTGGCGGCGTGGCTGGCGGTGAGCAGTTCGAGATCGAACTGCACGACCCGGTCCTCGGCCGCACGATCCGACATCGCTACGCCACGCAGGCGCTGGCGATTGCCGACTGACGCCGTCCGACGCCGACGCAGGCTGACCGAACCGCCCCACCCCGATGACCAACGACACCCCCGACGACACGCTTCTCGCGCCCCATTCCGCTGCGTTCGCTGCATCCGCTGCTGTCACCCAGGCCACCACGGATGGCCGCAGCCTGACCGAGCGCGCGTATGACGCGATCAAGCACGACATCATCACACTGCGCCTGCGCCCGGGCGAGGCGCTCAACGAAGCGCAGTTGATGCAGTCGACGGGACTCGGACGCACCCCGGTGCATCAGGCGATGCACCGCCTTGCCCTCGAAGGGTGGGTGGTGATCCTGCCGCGCAAGGGCGCAATGGTCGCGCCGGTCTCGCTCAACGAAGCGCTCGAGATCATCGACGTGCGCATGATCAACGAGACGTATTGCGCGGGGCTGGCCGCGCGCGCCGCCACGCCGGACGACCTCGCCGCCATCGAAGCCGTGCTGGCACGGTCTCAGGCGGCCATCGCCGCACGCGACGTGGCGGCGATGATGCGCATCGACCGCGACTTCCATCTGGCCATCTCGCGTGCCTCGCGCAACCAGACGCTCGCCGAGCTGCTGCGCGGCCTGCACGACCGCTCGCTGCGTTTCTGGTTTCTCGCCCTGTCGACGCCCAGCCATCTGGAAGACGTCTACGAGGAGCACCTCGAACTGTTTGAAGCGCTCGCCGCGCACGATGCCGAACGCGCCCGCCGGGCCATCGCCCGGCATATCGAAGAATTCCGCACCCATATCCTGAAAGCGATCTGACCATGAGCACCGACGCCATCGATCTGCAACGCCCCCTGTCCGACCTTGCCGCCGCGCTCGACGCCGGGCGCACCACCAGCCGCGCACTGACCGAGCAGGCGCTCGCGCGCATCGCCGATCCGGCGGGTCAGGGCAACGTCGTCTTCACGCACGTCGACGCGCAAGCCGCGCGCAGCGCCGCCGACGGCCTCGACGCCCTGCGCCGGGCCGGTGCACGTCTGTCGCCGCTGATGGGCGTTCCCGTGTCGGTGAAGGATTTGTTCGACGTGGCCGGACAAGTTACGCGCGCAGGGTCCAAAGTCCTGTCGAACGCCGCCCCGGCCAAGCACGACGCCCTCGCCGTGGCGCGTCTGCGTCAGGCCGGCGCCGTCATCATCGGCCGCACCAACATGACCGAATTCGCCTTTTCCGGACTCGGCCTGAACCCGCATTACGGCACGCCGCGCTCGCCTTGGCAGCGTCAGGCCGGGTACATTGCCGGGGGATCGTCGTCGGGCGCGGCCGCGTCGGTGGCCGATGGCATGGCGGCGGTCGGACTCGGCACCGATACGGGCGGCTCGATCCGCATTCCGGCGGCCTTCTGCGGCCTGACCGGCTTCAAGCCAACGGCCGCGCGCACGCCGCGTGACGGCGCCCTGCCGCTGTCGACGTCGCTGGACTCGGTCGGCCCCATCGGCCGCTCGGTCGATTGCTGCGCCTGGGTCGATGCGATCCTTTCGGGCCATGCCGTCGACGACACGCTGCCGGCACCGCGCGACGTTCGCGGCATGCGCTTGGGCGTATTGACAAACTTCGTACTGGACGGGGCGGAACCCGCCGCCATCGCGATCTACGAGCGCGCCCTCGCCACGCTCGCCAAGGCAGGGGCGACGCTGGTGGAATTCCAATTCACGCCGTTCGAACAGTTGCCCGCCATCAACCGCTTCGGCTTTTCGCCCATCGAGGCCTATGCGTGGCATCGCAAGCTGCTGGCCGAACGTGCGCAGGACTACGATCCGCGTGTGCTGGTCCGTATCCGGAAAGGAGAACCGGCCGGCGCCGCCGACTATATCGACCTGCTGAACGCCCGCGCCGCGCTCATCGCGGCGGCGGCCCCCGTCTGGCAGAGCTTCGACGCGGTGCTGTGCCCGACCGTGCCGCTCACGCCACCGGCCATCGCGCCGCTCGAGGCGAACGACGACACGTTCACGGCCACCAACGCACTGGTGCTGCGCAACCCGACGGCCATCAACATGATCGACGGCTGCGCGTTTTCGCTGCCGTGCCAGGCCGAGGGCGAAGCGCCCATCGGCCTGATGGTCAGCGCCGCGGCGGGCGACGACGCACGCCTGTTCCCGGTCGGACGCGCCATCGAGCACGCCCTGCGCTCGGCAGGCCTGGGCGGTTGATGTCGGCAGCGCGGGCGGCGGCACCGCTCGCGCTGCGTCGCAACACCGGGCCATGGCCGTCGGTGCAGCGTGCGCAACCGTCTCACTTTCGGGCAAATAGTTCCGTAATTTTTCGACTCACGCATGCCTCGGGCTGGGGTTACAATGCCAGCCCAAGTGCCTGCCGCCCGGCGTCATGCGGGATCGAGCGGGATTCGTGATGGCCTACCGCCCGAAGTGAAATGAACGCTCAAATCGACCCGGCCCTGCGCCGCGAACGCCTGCGGTACCTCCTGCTCACCGTCGTCTGCCTCGCCCTACTGGGCGGCGCGCTGTACTTCCAGTACGTGCGTCACGAGGACCCGTGCCCGCTGTGCATACTGGCGCGTTACGCGCTCGTGCTGATCGCGATCTTCGGTCTGGCCGGCGCGGTCTCGCGTGGCTGGGCGGGTATTCAGTTCGCGCGTGTGCTTGCCGCTTTGTCGGCGATCGGCGGCATGGCGGCGTCGGGGTATCTGATCTACGTGCAGGCCAATCCGCTGGTGAGCTGCGGGTACGACGTGGTCGAGGCATTCGTCGATGCGTTGCCGACGTCGCGCCTGCTGCCGCAAGTCTTCCAGGTTCAGGGGATGTGTCAGACGATGTACCCGCCGATCCTCGGTCTCACCCTGCCGATGTGGTCGCTCGCCGCGTTTGTCGTGATTTTCCTCTCGCTGGCGTTGCATCGTCCGCGTCGCGCGATTTCGCTGCGCTGAGCGTCACGCGTCTCCGGGGCCGCCCGCCTTCGGGCAGCGGCCTCATCTCGTCGCCGCTTTAGTCGTTCAGTCGTTTAGTCGTCCGTTCCCCGCCATCAAGGTCGCGCCAGCACGGGCGCCGGCGTCCCGCCGCCGTTCGCGGCATCGAGCTCCGTTGCCACCTCCGCCACGCGCCGGCGCAGCCACGTCACCTCCGGTGCGGCATGCGTGCGCTCGTGCCAAAGCTGATAGAAACGCATCGGCGGAAAGGCAAAGGGCGACGGCAACACGCGAATCGGCAGATAGCGGGCATAGTGCTGCGCAAACTGCCGCCCCGTCGTGAACACCAGATCGGTGCGCATCAGCACGTACGGCACGAGTCCGAAGTACGGCATCGTCATCTGGATATTGCGACGCAGGCCCTGCTCGGCCAGACATCCATCGATAAAACTCTGACGCTCGGCCACGTAAGGCGTCGGCGCCAGATGCGGCAATTCCAGATAATGCTTAAGCGAAATGCCCTTGTTCGCGAGCGGATGTTGCGCGCCCAACATGCAAACCACTTCGTCGTCGAACAGCCGGGACATGTGCAGTTGCGGCGGCGGCTCCAGCCAGTTGCCGATCACCACGTCGAGCGAACCGTTCTCCAGCGCGCCCGCGTAGTCGAAGGCCGTGTTGATCGGCTGCACGTGCAGCCGCGCCGAGGGGGCATCACGACGCAGCACTTCGGCGATATTGGGCAGGAAGACGGCGTCCAGGTAATCGGGGGCACCGAGGCGGAACGCCCGGGTGGTGGTCTGCGGCGCGAATTCCGTAGCGGGATGGGTGATGCGCTCGATGGCGGCGAGCGCGTCGGTGGCGTAGCCCAGCAGCTCCCTGCCACGCTCGGTCGCCACCATGCCGCTCTTGCCGCGCACCAGGATGGCGTCGCCCGTGATCTCGCGCAGGCGGCGCAGCGAGTTGCTGATGGCCGGCTGCGACTGGCCGAGCTTGAGCGCAGCGCGTGAGACACTCTGCTCGGTGAGCAGTGTGTGCAGTACCCGCAGCAGGTACGCGTCGATCTGTTCGCGGGGTCTTTGCATGGGGGCGGGCGCGCTCTGCGAGGCTTGGGGTCGAGCCATAGTTTATGACAATGCCACGTCATCGGGGCGACCGAATAGCCATCATCATGGCGGCGAAATATTTACCCCCGCCGCCGGTGCTATCTTCGGCTCATTCCCACGCCGGCCATGTCCCGGCGCGCCCGCAATCCCACTGCACTACACTGAGAACCATGGAGACACAAGCCATCCGCTTCTATTACCGCGGCAAGGTGCACGAGGTCACTGGCGAAGCCACGACCCGTACCGTGCTTCAGTACACGCGCGAAGCCCTGCACTGCACCGGCACCAAGGAAGGGTGCGCCGAGGGCGATTGTGGCGCCTGCACCGTCGTGATCGGCGAACTGGCCGACGATGGCAACTTGGCGCTGCGCGCGGTCAATGCCTGCATCCAGTTCCTGCCCACGCTCGACGGACGCGCGCTCTTCACGGTCGAAGACCTGCGCGCCCCCGACGGCGCGCTGCATCCGGTGCAGCAGGCGCTCGTGGACTGTCACGCCTCGCAATGCGGCTTCTGCACGCCGGGCTTCGTGATGTCGCTGTGGGCCATGTACGTGAACCGCCCGGCGCAGGCCGGCTGCCCGACCCGCCGCGAGATCGACGATGTGCTCTCCGGCAACCTGTGCCGCTGCACCGGCTATCGTCCGATCGTCGACGCCGCCCAGCAGATGTTCGACCTGCCGCGCCAGGAATTCGACCGCGCGGCGCTGGCGAAGCAACTCCAGGCTTTGCGGCGCGACGACACGCTGTCGTATTCGCACGACGGCCAGGTCTTCCACGCCCCGCGCACGCTGGCCGAGCTGGGCCGCCTGCGCGCCGCCTACCCGGACGCGCGCATTCTGGCCGGCAGCACCGATGTCGGTCTGTGGGTCACCAAGCAATTCCGCGCGTTGAAGCACCTGGTCTATATCGGCCAAGTGGCGGAACTACGCGAGATTTCGGAGGGTCCGAACGGCATCTACATCGGTGCGGGGGCCTTGCTCAACGATGCGTTCGATGCGCTCGTCAACCACTACCCGGCACTGGCCGAACTGCGCCAGCGCTTCGCGTCGTTCCCGATCCGCAACGCTGGAACGCTGGGTGGCAACGTCGCGAACGGCTCACCCATCGGCGACTCGATGCCCGCGTTGATCGTGCTCGGCACGCGCATCGTGCTGCATCGCGACGGGGCCGTGCGTGAAATGCCGCTCGAAGACTTTTACGTGGCCTATCAGAAGAACGCGCTCGAAGCGGGCGAATTCGTGCAGGGCATCCGCGTACCGCTGCCCTCGGCGGCGCAACGCTTTCGTACCTACAAGCTGGCCAAACGTTTCGATCAGGACATCTCGGCGGTCTGCGCGGCCTTCGCGGTCGAACTCGACGGCGAGATCGTGCGCTCGGCACGCGTGGCCTTCGGCGGCATGGCGGCCACGCCCAAGCGCGGCAGCGCCATCGAAGCCGCGCTGAGCGGCCAGCCCTGGACCGACGCCACCGTGCGCGCGGCGATGGCGGCCGTACCGGCCGACTACCAGCCGCTCACGGACATGCGCGCGACCAGCGCCTACCGGCTCGCCGGCGCGCAGAATCTGCTGTATCGTTTTTTCCTGGAGACGCGCCTCGATGCGCCGCTTGCGGCACACGAAGTCAACGCGTTCGCCAACGTCTAACCGGAGTTGCCCATGAACACGCAAGTCGAAGGCTTCATGACGCAGACCGGTGCCACGGCAGGCGCCAGTGCGCAGGTGGGCCGCTCGCGTCCTCACGAGTCGGCCGAACTCCACGTGGCCGGCGAAGCCACCTACACCGACGACATCCCCGAACTGCAAGGCACGCTGCACTGCGCGCTCGGGGCGTCTCCGAAGGCGCATGCGCGTGTCCTCTCGCTCGATCTCGACGCCGTGCGTCGTGCGCCGGGCGTGGTCGCGGTGCTCACCGCCGCCGACATTCCCGGCGTGAACGATTGCGGTCCGGTCGTTCACGACGACCCGATTCTCGCGGACGGCCTTGTCCAGTACATCGGTCAGCCGATGTTCGCCGTGGTGGCCGAATCGCATGACGCGGCCCGCCGCGCCGCACGTCTGGCCAAGGGAGAATACGAAGACCTGCCCGCCATTCTCACGCCACAGGCCGCCAAGGCCGCGGGGGCCAGCGTGCTGCCGCCCTATCAACTGCGCCGTGGCGACGCCGACGCCGCGCTGCAAGCCGCGCCGCACCGTGTGAGCGGCACGTTCGAGTGCAATGGGCAGGAGCAGTTCTATCTCGAAGGGCAGATTTCGTACGCGATTCCGAAGGAAAACGACGGCATTCACGTCTACTGCTCGACGCAGCACCCGACCGAGATGCAGGCGCTCGTCTCGCACGCACTGGGTTGGCACAGCCATCAGGTGCAGGTGGAATGCCGTCGCATGGGCGGTGGCTTCGGCGGCAAGGAATCGCAGTCGGGGCTGTTTGCCTGTGTCGCCGCGTTGTGCGCCACGCGTCTGAAACGCCCCGTCAAGCTGCGTCTGGATCGTGACGACGATTTCATGATGACCGGCAAGCGCCACGGCTTTTACTACGAATACGACGTCGGCTTCGACGACGATGGCCGCATCACGGGGGCGAAGGTCGACATGACGCTGCGCGCCGGCTTCTCGGCCGACCTGTCGGGACCGGTCGCCACGCGCGCCATCTGCCACTTCGACAATGCCTACTTCGTGCCGGACGCCGACCTGCGCGCGCTGTGCGGCAAGACGAACACACAGTCGAACACGGCGTTTCGCGGCTTTGGCGGCCCGCAGGGCGCGCTCATCATGGAAGTCGTGCAGGACGCCATCGCACGGCGCCTGGGCAAAGACGCGCTCGACGTACGCCGCGTGAACTTCTACGGCAAGACCGAGCGCAACGTCACGCCGTACGGGCAGGTCGTCAAGGACAACGTCATTCACGAACTGGTCGCGCAACTGGAGCAAACGAGCGAGTACCGCGCACGTCGCGACGCCGTGCGCGCGTTCAACCGCACGAGTCCCGTGCTGCGCAAGGGCCTCGCGCTCACCCCGCTCAAGTTCGGCATTTCGTTCAACGTGCAGGCCTTCAATCAGGCGGGTGCGCTGGTGCACATCTATCGCGACGGCTCGATGCTGGTCAATCACGGCGGCACCGAGATGGGCCAGGGCCTGAACACGAAAGTTGCGCAGGTCGTGGCGCACGAGCTGGGCGTTGACCTCTCGCACGTGCGCGTGACGGCGACCGACACCAGCAAGGTGGCGAACACGTCGGCCACGGCGGCTTCGACGGGCGCCGACCTGAACGGCAAGGCCGCGCAGAACGCCGCGTGGCAAATTCGCCAGCGTCTGGCCGCGTTTGCCGCGCAGAAGTACGGCGGTGCGCCCGACGACGTGCAGTTCGCCAACGACGTGGTGAGCGTAAACGGCCACGACATCCCCTTCCCCGATCTGGTGGAAGCGGCTTATTGGGCCCGCGTGCAATTGTGGTCCGACGGCTTCTATGCCACGCCAGGCCTGTCGTGGGACGCCGCGAGCATGAACGGCAACCCGTTCTTCTACTTCGCCTACGGCGCGGCGGTCTCCGAGGTGGTGCTCGACACGCTCACCGGCGAATGGCGTCTGCTGCGCGCCGACGTGCTTCACGACGCGGGAAAATCGATCAACCCCGCGCTCGACATCGGGCAGGTGGAAGGGGCGTTCATTCAAGGCATGGGCTGGCTGACGACGGAAGAACTGCGGTGGAACCAGGAGGGCAAGCTCATGACGCACGCGCCGTCCACGTACAAGATCCCCGGCATCAGCGATTGCCCAACGGATTTCCGCGTAGCGTTGTTCGAGAACACGAACGTGTCGGATTCCATCCACCGCTCCAAGGCCGTAGGCGAGCCGCCGCTGCTGCTGCCGTTCTCGGTGTTCAACGCGTTGCGCGACGCGGTGGCGAGCGTGAACGACTATCGCGACGAGCCGGTGCTCAATGCGCCGGCAACGTCCGAGGCGCTGCTCGCGGCGATCACCGAGCTGCGCACGCGGAGCGCCGCCTGATGCATCGCTGGGTCGACGCCGCCCACAAGCTGCTGGTCCGCGGCGAGGCCGCGGTACTGGTGACGATCGCGCGCGTGGAAGGCTCCGCGCCGCGCGAAGCGGGCACGCATCTGCTCGTGACGCGCGAGCACGTGTGGGAGACCATCGGCGGCGGCCATCTCGAATGGCGGGCGATGGACGTCGCGCGCCAGTTGCTGCGCCAGTACGGACAGCAAGGCGCGCGGCACGTCGAGCGTTTCGCGCTCGGCCCGAGCCTCGGGCAGTGCTGCGGCGGTGCGGTCACCCTCGCCTTCGAGGTGCTTACGCTGGCCGATCTGGCCTGGGTGAGTGCCTTGCACAAGCGGCTCGCAGCCGGCGAGGCCAGCTTGCGCAGCGTGGCGTTCGGCGCGCCCGGGGCCGATGCGGCGGCCAGCCAGCAGCAAGGCGGCGCCGTTTTGCTCACGGCACTCGACCCGAGCGAACCGCTCGCGCATCCGCACACGTTGACCCGCGACGCCGACGACGCCGCCTGCTCGTTCTGGCAAGCCAGCGACGGCTGGCTCTGGCTGAGCGAGCGGCTGGCGCCCAGCGATTTCCAGATCGTGCTGTTCGGTGCCGGTCACGTCGGACAGGCCATCGTGCAGGTGCTGGCCACGCTGCCGTGCCGCGTCACCTGGGCCGACGAGCGGACCGAGACCTTCCCGGAAACGGTGCCGCCGAACACCGTCGTCGAGTCGACCGACACCCCCGAGGCCCTCGTCGCCGAGGCGCCACCGGGCGCGTATTTCCTTGTCATGACGCACAACCATGCACTCGATCAGCGCTTGTGCGAGGCCATTCTCAAGCGCAACGACTTCGCCTACTTCGGCCTGATCGGCTCGATGACCAAACGCCGTCAGTTCGAGCATCGCCTGCGCGATCGCGGGGTGCCGCCGGAGCGTTTCGCGCAGATGATCTGCCCGATCGGCGTGGCAGGCATCACCGGCAAGGCGCCGGCGACGATCGCGATCGCGGTCGCCGCGCAACTGCTGCGTGTGCGCGAGCAACAGATGCAACACAGCGGACCGGCCGCGTCGCAGGACACCGGCGTCCACGTTTGAAGGCCCCCTGGCGCCTGGGACACCGGGTGACCGACTGTCGCGGGCGACGGTAGAATCCCGCCCATCCCCCTCATCAAGACCTAGTCATGCCACTCACGCCCGAACTCGCCAAGACCCTTTGCGCCATGCCCAAGGCGGAGCTGCACGTGCATATCGAGGGCACGCTGGAGCCCGAACTGATCTTCCGGCTCGCCGAGCGAAACCACGTCACGCTGCCCTACCCGAGTGTAGAGGCGCTGCGCGACGCCTATGCCTTCAGCGATCTGCAGTCGTTCCTGGACATCTACTACGCGGGCGCGAGCGTCTTGCTCACCGAAGACGATTTCTACGACATGACGCGCGCCTACCTTGCGCGCGCGGCCGCCGACAATATCCGCCATACGGAAATTTTTTTCGATCCGCAGACGCACACCGCGCGCGGCGTGTCGATGGCGACGGTGATCCACGGCATCGAACGCGCACTGGCCGAAGCCGAGGCGCAGCACGGCATCACAAGCCGCCTGATCCTCTGCTTCCTGCGTCATCTGCCCGAAGCGGACGCCCTGCAAACGCTGGAAACGGCGCTGCCGTATTTCAACAGCCACGGGCACCGGCTCGTCGGCGTCGGCCTCGATTCGTCCGAGCAGGGCCACCCGCCCGCCAAATTCGCGCGCGTGTTCGCGCGGTGCCGCGAGCTGGGGCTGCACCTCGTGGCGCATGCCGGGGAAGAAGGGCCGCCCGCGTATATTCACGAGGCGCTGGACGTGCTGCACGTCGAGCGTGTGGACCACGGCGTTCGCGCCATTGAAGACGAGGCGCTGCTCGAGCGTCTGGCCCGGGAAAAGATCGCGTTGACGGTATGCCCGCTGTCGAACATCCGTCTCAAGGTGTTCGACCATATGGGTCAGCACACGCTGCACGCGTTGCTCAAGCGCGGACTGGCCGTCACGATCAACTCGGATGACCCGGCTTACTTCGGCGGCTACCTGAATCAGAACTTCCTCGCCACGTTCGACGCGCTGGACATGACGCTCGACGACGCTTACACCTTGGCAAGGAATAGTTTCGAAGCCTCGTTTATCGACGACAGCGAAAAACGGCGTCTGGTGGACGAATTAGCGCGTTTACGCGCCGCACAGGTGGGGTAAGCGTTAGCCGCGCCCCGTCGACCGGCCGCCCCGGACACCACCGCTCCCCACAACGCCCGAAGGCCCTTCGGGCTTTTTTTTATTCCGGCGCAACGCACACCGCGCCCCCATGCATCGCCACATCATCTCGCGATGATGTGGAACATGCCGCAAGGGGAATATTTTCGCCGGGGCCCGATGCTATTTTTCGAGCGTGCCCAGATAGGCGTCACGCGGTGCCCCCACACCTGCGGCGTCCTGCGAGCACGACACCTTAGAACATCGGAGACAACACCCCATGGACTCATCGCTCAGCCCTCCTGCGGGCAGTGCCGCGCCCGAAGCGGCCCACGACAGCACGCGCGTGGCGGGCGCGCAACCTGTCTCGACCCTCGACCGATATTTCGGCATCACCGCACTCGGATCGACGTTCCGTACGGAAGTGATCGCGGGTATCACGACGTTCCTTGCTGCGATGTACATCATCGTCGTCAACCCGGCCATTCTGTCGAAGACCGGCATGGCGTTCCCGGCGGCCCTGACCGCTACGGTGCTCATCAGCTTCTTCGGCAGTTGCGCGATGGGGCTCTACGCGCGCAATCCGGTGCTGGTCGCGCCGGGCATGGGGCTGAACGCGCTGTTCGCGTTCACGATGGTGCACGGCGTCGGCATGCCGTGGCAGACCGCACTCGGTTGCGTCTTCTGGTCGGGCATCCTCTTCGCGCTGCTCGCCGCACTCAATGTGCGACGCTTCGTGGTCGAGGCGATTCCGGCGAACCTGCGCTATGCGATCTCGTGCGGCATCGGCCTGTTCATCACCGTGATCGGCCTCGTCAACGCCCGGCTCGTGGTGGGTGACCCGGTCACCGTCGTGCGGCTGGCCCACTTGTCGCCGCCGACCGTCACGTTCCTCATCGGGCTGGCCATCACGACCGTGCTCGTCGCGCGCCGCGTGAACGGTGCGCTGATGATCGGCATCATCGCGACCACGCTCATGGCCATTCCGGTCGGACGTCTGTGGGGCGACGGCAGCGCGTACTTCCCCAAGGAAATCGCCACGGCCACGCTGGTGAACTTCCATGGGTTCTTCGCCGCCCCCGACTTCTCGGGGATCGGCCAGCTCGACCTGCTGGGTGCGCTCAAGGTCGCGTACCTGCCGTTCATCTTCGTGATGCTCTTCACCGCGTTCTTTGATACGCTCTCGACCTTCATGAGCATTGCCGAGGCCGGTAACATGAAGGATCGCGATGGCAATCCGCGCAATATGCGTCAGGCCATGATCGTCGATTCGTTCTCGGTGCTGATCTCCGGCCCGCTCGGCACGAGCCCGGCCAACGCCTATATCGAATCGGCCGCCGGCATTGCGCAAGGCGGACGCACCGGGCTGACCGCCGTCGTCTGCGCCCTGCTGTTCCTGCCGTTCCTGTTCGTGTCCCCGATGCTCTCGCTGGTGCCCGCCATCGCGACGGCCCCGGCGCTGATCCTCGTCGGGGTGTTTATGATGGAGTCCGTGGCGCGCATCGAATGGCACCGCATGGACGAAGCGATTCCGAGCTTCATCGCAGTCGTGATGATTCCGATTTCGTACTCGATCACCGACGGTATTGCCTATAGCTTCCTCGCGTTCGTCGTACTCAAGCTGTTCACGGGACGCGTGAAGGAGATCAAGCCGGCGATGTGGATCGTCGCCGCGCTGGCAGTGCTGCTGCTCACGCAAATGTAACGACGCAAGGACCCTGTACATGTCCACGACACACCAAGCCCTGCGCGCCGTGCGCGCGCAGCTGGTCTACTTCACGCACGATCCCTCGCGCGCCTATCTCGACGGCTCGCCCGGCACCGTGCACCACACTGACGGCCTCGTCGCCTTCGAGAATGGGCGCATCACCGCCGTGGGCGACTACGCGAAGGTGGCCCCCACGCTGCCTGACGGCACGCCGATCGAAGATCTGCGCGACAAGGTCGTCACGCCCGGCTTCATCGACACGCACATCCACTACCCGCAGACGGACATGATCGCGTCGCCCGCGCCGGGACTGCTGCCATGGCTCGAGAAGTATACGTTCCCGACCGAGCGCCGTTTCGAGAATCCGGCGTATGCGGCCGACGTCGCCCAGTTCTTCCTCGACGAACTGCTGCGCGTCGGCACCACGAGCGCGCTCGTGTACTGCACGGTGCATCCCGGATCGGTCGATGCGTTCTTCAAGGCCAGCGACGCGCGCAATCTGCGCATGATCGCCGGCAAGGTGATGATGGATCGCAACTGCCCCGACTTCCTGCGCGACACGGCCGAGAGCGGCGCACGCGACAGCGAGGCACTGATTCAGCGCTGGCACAACCACGGACGCCAGCTCTACGCGCTCACGCCGCGCTTCGCACCCACGTCGACCGAAGCCCAGTTGGGCGTTTGCGGCGAACTCGCCACGCAGTATCCGGACGTGTTCATCCAGAGCCACGTGGCCGAAAACACCGACGAGGTCGAATGGGTACGCTCGCTGTTCCCGGGGCACCGCAGCTATCTCGACGTGTACGACCACTACAAGCTGCTGCGCAAGCGTGCCGTGTACGGCCATTGCATCTGGCTCGACGAGCATGACCGTCGGCGCATGTTCGAGACCGGCACCGTCGCCGCGCATTGCCCGACGTCGAACCAGTTCCTCGGCAGTGGCCTGTTCGACTTCGCGGCGGCGGAAGCGAGCCGCATGCCAGTGACGCTCGCGACCGACGTGGGCGGCGGCTCGACCTTCTCGATGCTGCAGACGATGAACGAGGCTCACAAGGTGGCGCGGTTGTCGGGCTATCACCTCTCGGCCGAACGCATGTTCTACCTGGCCACCGAAGGCGCCGCGCACGCGCTGGATCTGCACGGCACCATCGGCACGCTGGCCGTGGGCGCCGAGGCCGACTTCGTGGTGCTCGACCCGAAGGCCACCCCGCTGCTCGCCCGTCGCACGGCACTGGCCGATTCGCTCGAAGAGCTGCTGTTCGCATTCGCCATGCTTGGCGACGATCGTGCCATCGCCACGACCTACGCCGCCGGCCAGCCGGTGCATCGCCGCGCGGACGCACTGACGCACTGACGCGTCCGCACGGTCGTTCGGATCGTTCGGATCGTTCAGGTTGTTCGGGACATTCGGGACGCTGCGAGACGTTGCAAGACGCTGTGAGACATCACGGAGCGTCACGTCTAACGCGAGAGAACGCGCGCCGTCGCCTTGGCACGACGCGCATTCCCTCGCGGTCACCGGTCGCGCGCAAGGGGCATGCGGCCGGGGATCTCCTTGGGCAGCCGATCGGCTGCCCTTTTTTCCTTGCCGGGTGTGCGCCCATCAAGTGCCCGACGAGCCCCCATCCAGCGGACAACACGCCCCCGTCATGCCCCCGTCACGCGACGAATGCTATAATCCGCTCCGATTCATTGGGGAGTAGCCGCCCTGTCAGAGACCATTGTCTTCGGCAGGGGCGTACGTCAACAGACTTGGCCGATTCCGGCTATGGCGTGCGCAGCCCTCGGGCCTGGCGAGACCGATGACGATGCTTCCGCCATCCGGGCCGGGACGCATGGTCATTGGCTCGCGTATTCACGGCCCGGCGGAGATAAAAAATACGATGTCCCCCTTCCTCGTCTCGACCGGTGTGGTCGCGCTCGCTGAAATCGGCGATAAAACCCAACTGCTGTCCCTCGTGCTCGCCGCGCGCTTCAAGAAGCCCGTGCCGATCATTCTTGGCATTCTCGTCGCCACCCTCGTCAATCATGGCTTTGCCGGTGCCGTCGGCGAATGGCTGTCCACGGCCATCAGTCCCGCCATCATGAAGTGGGCCGTGGTCGCGTCGTTCCTCGGCATGGCGATCTGGATTCTCATCCCCGACAAGCTCGATGACGAAGAGACCACCACGCGCCGCAAGTTCGGTGTGTTCGTGACGACCGTCTTCACGTTCTTCATCGCCGAGATGGGCGACAAGACGCAGATCGCCACGGTGATGCTCGCCGCACGCTACCAGGACTTCTTCGGCGTGGTGGCCGGCACCACGCTCGGCATGATGCTGGCCAACGTGCCGGCCGTGCTCGTGGGCCACAAATTCGCCGGCCGTCTGCCGACCAAGACCGTACACGCCGTGGCCGCCGTGATCTTCGCAGTGCTCGGCATCATCACGTTGATGCAGTAAACGGCAAACGCCAAGGCGAGTCGCGCGTCTCGAAGACACGTCGCCTCGCCTTGGCGTAAGTCTGTCGCATGCCGTTCGTCGGCGTGATCTCTGGATGACCGCCCGACGTCCGCCGGGTCTCTTCCCTGGCAACCTATCCCCTTCCCGCCCGCGGCCCGCCTGACGCCCGCCTAGCGCCCGACCTTCTGCTCGACATTGATCGTGCGCCCGCTAGGCAACGGCAACTGCCTGAGCGCGGCGTCGATCAGGTACGGCATGGCGGAAGCCAGCGACGTGCCCGCGTCACTGGTATTGGCCTGTACTCGGTAGACCTCCTTGCCGCTCGCACGGTCCGTGAAGCGCACCTGCAAACCGGCCAGCCCATACGCGTAATCCCGCTGAACATACGCCGGCGGCGCGCCGAACGGATAGCCGTAACCGCCCCATGGACGTCCCCAGGGTCCCCACGGCCCCCACGGGCCGGGCGCAAACATCGGGTCGTAGACCGGCTCGGCCACGCGCATCACCTGTTGGGTGATGCCATAGCTCATGCCGACCAGATAGTGCGCGCTCGACGGGCTTCGCTCGCTGAAGCCGTCTCCGGCCAGACGCGTTCGCAGCCACTGCTCGTAAGTCGCGTGCTCCTGATTATTCTGCTGTTCGGGCGTGCGCGTGAGCGCGTAAGTTCTCGGGCCGTCGAAGCCCGGTGAATCGCCGAACGCGGTCACCTGACTCGTGACCGTGCTGGCACACCCTGCCAACAAGACGGTGGCGACGGCCATCGTCGCCAGGGCCCATCGTTTCCCCATCATCAACGGCTCCAGTAAGAGGCCGGGCGCACCGCGGTGCACCCTTCGCGCCGATTTAAGCATAGGACGGCGCAGCGCGCACATCCGAAACCTTTGACGGCGACACTGAAGCAAAATTCAGCAAATCGCTCGCCTGAACGCCAAGGCGCCGCCACTCCGTTACAATTTGCAAATCCTTGGCCGTCCGCAAAACACCGTCCATGCTCAGAACTGACCTCGCAGGTGTCATCCAACGCTCCGACTATACGCCCCCGGCGTATCTGATCGACACCGTCCAACTCGACTTCGACCTCGCCCCCGACGTCACCACGGTCACCAGCCGAATGCGGGTCCACCGCAATCCGGCGGGTCCCGGTGGCGCGCTCGAGCTGGTGGGCCAAGGCCTGCAACTGGTGAGTCTCGAACTCGACGGCAAGCCCTGGCCCGGCTACCGCACCGGAGAGGAAACGCTCACGGTCGACGCGCCCCCCGAGGCGTTCGACCTCACGCTCGTCACGCGCTGTCGCCCGCAGGAGAATACGTCGCTCATGGGGCTGTACGTCTCGGGCGGCAACTTCTTCACGCAATGCGAAGCCGAGGGCTTTCGCAAGATCACGTACTTCCTCGACCGTCCGGATGTGATGGCAACGTACACCGTGACGCTGCGCGCCGATCGCGAAGCGTATCCGGTGCTGCTGGCCAACGGCAACCTGATCGACCAGGGCGATCTGCCCGACGGCCGTCATTTCGCCGTCTGGGACGACCCGTTCAAGAAGCCCTGCTACCTGTTCGCGCTGGTCGCCGGTCAGTTGGTGTGCCGCGAGGAGCACCTCGTCGCCGGCGACGGCCGCGAGAAGCTGCTCCAGGTCTGGGTGCAGCCGCAGGACCTGGAGAAGACCGAGCATGCGATGGATTCGCTGGTCAACTCGATCCGGTGGGACGAGCAGCGCTTCGGCCGCGTGCTCGATCTCGACCGCTTCATGATCGTGGCCGTGAGCGACTTCAACATGGGCGCGATGGAGAACAAGGGCCTGAACATCTTCAATACGAAGTATGTGCTGGCCGATGCCGCCACCGCCACCGACGACGACTTCGGCAACATCGAAGCCGTGGTGGGCCACGAGTACTTCCACAACTGGACCGGCAACCGCGTGACCTGCCGCGACTGGTTCCAGTTGAGCCTGAAGGAAGGTCTGACCGTGTTCCGCGATCAGGAATTCTCGGCCGACATGATGGGCTCCGAGTCGGGCCGCGCCGTCAAGCGTATCGATGACGTGCGCGTGCTGCGCCAGGCCCAGTTCCCGGAAGACGCCGGTCCGATGGCGCACCCGGTGCGTCCCGAGAGCTACGTCGAAATCAACAACTTCTATACGGTCACCATCTACGAGAAGGGCGCCGAAGTCGTGCGCATGTATCAGACGCTGCTCGGGCGCGAGGGCTTCCGCCGGGGCATGGACCTGTACTTCGAGCGTCACGACGGGCAGGCGGTCACGTGCGACGAGTTCCGCGCCGCGATGGCCGATGCCAATCAACGCGATCTCACGCAGTTCGGCCGCTGGTACAGCCAGGCCGGCACGCCGCGCGTGAGCGTCGAAGCCGCCTATGACGAGGCCGCGCGCACCTATACCCTCACGCTGACCCAGCGCTGCCCGAAGGTCGGCGTGGAGTTGCAGGACAGCCAGCTCGTCAAGCAGCCGTTCCATATTCCGTTCGCCGTCGGCCTGCTCGATCGCGACGGTCGCGACATGGCGCTGTGTCTGGCCGGTGAGCCCGGCGATGCGCCGGCGGCCACCACGCAGGTGCTCGACTTCACGCAGGAGCGCCAGAGCTTCACGTTCGTCGACGTGTCGCACAACCCGATGCCCTCGCTGCTGCGCGGTTTCTCGGCACCGGTGATCGTCGAGCATGAGTACACCATCGACGAACTCGCGTTCCTGATGGCGCACGACAGCGATCCGTTCAACCGCTGGGAGGCGGGACAGCGGCTGGCCACGCGTCAGTTGCTGGCGCTCGTCGAATCGATTCAGATGGGCCAGTTGCCGAGCGTCGACAGCTACGTGCTCGAAGCCTTCCGTCAGGTGCTGCGCGACGAGACGCTCGACCCGGCGTTCCGCGCGCAAGCGCTCACGCTGCCGGCCGAATCGTATCTCGGCGAGCAGATGACGGAAATCGACCCGGCGGCCATTCACGCGGCCCGTCAGTATCTGCGTCAGCGTCTGGCCGCATCGCTGCACACCGAGTGGCTCGCCGCGTATCACAACCATCGCGTGCCGGGGGCCTACCGCCCGGACGCCGCCTCGGCGGGCGAGCGCGCGCTGAAGAACCTCGCGCTGTCGTACCTGATGGAACTGTCGGATGCCGGTATCGCGCAGACCGCGCGTACCCAATACGACTCGGCCGACAACATGACCGATCGTTTTGCCGCGCTCACCGCGCTCGTTCAACGCGGCGGCGCTGCGCGCGAGAGCGACGCGGCACATGGGTCGCACCATGCCGCCGAGGTGCTGGCTGACTTCTATCAGCGCTTCGAGCACGAGCCGCTCGCCATCGACAAGTGGTTCGCGCTGCAGGCCATGCAACGAGGCGACGGCAGCCATTGCGTGATCGACGGCGTGCGCGCCCTCATGGGGCATCCGGCTTTTACGCTGAAGAACCCCAACCGCGCGCGTTCGCTGATTTTCAGCTTCTGCAGCGGCAATCCCGCGCAGTTCCACGCGGCCGACGGCTCCGGCTACCGATACTGGGCCGAGCAGGTCCTCGCGCTCGACGCGCTGAACCCGCAGGTGGCCGCCCGGCTGGCGCGCGTGCTCGACCGCTGGCGCAAATACACACCCGCCCTGCGCGAGCGCATGCGCGAGGCGTTGCAGCAAGTCTCACAGCACGCGGCACTGTCGAAGGATGTGCGCGAGATCGTCGAAAAATCGCTCGCCTGAGCGGCCCTGAGCTGCCCCCCCGCAAGCAAGCAACGCCGCCGATGCCCCCCTGCATCAGCGGCGTTTTGTTTTGTCAGGAATGCACCAAGCAGGAGATGAGCGCGACGTCAGGCAGCCAGCGCCTGCCGCTGCCCCGCCGACAGACGCTTGCGCACGGCATTGGCGGCGGCGACCATATTCGTCAACGCGCTATCGACCTGCGCCCAGTCTCGGGTCTTCAAACCGCAGTCGGGATTGATCCACACACGCTCGGCCGGAATGCGAGCGAGCGCCGCCTCGATCAGACGCTCCATTTCCGCCTGCGACGGCACGCGCGGCGAGTGAACGTCGTACACACCCGGTCCGATCTCGTTCGGATACGCGAAGGCTTCGAAGGCGCCAAGCAGTTCCATGTCGGAGCGCGTGGTCTCGATGGAGATCACGTCGGCATCGAGCGCCGCAATCGACGGCAGAATGTCGTGGAACTCCGAATAGCACATATGCGTATGGATCTGCGTGTCGTCGGCCACGCCCGATGAGCACACGCGGAACGCGCGCACCGCCCACGCCAGATACGACGGCCAATCGCCCTCGCGCAGCGGCAGCCCCTCGCGTAACGCGGGTTCGTCGATCTGAATCACGCGCACGCCGGCCTTTTCCAGCGCCGCCACTTCCTCGCGCAGTGCCAGCGCGATCTGCAACGCGGTGCGTTCGCGCGGCTGGTCGTCGCGCACAAACGACCATTGCAGCATCGTCACCGGCCCGGTCAGCATGCCCTTGACCGGTTTGTCGGTCAGTTGCTGCGCGTAAGCGCTCCAGGTGACGGTCATCGGCTCGGGCAGATATACGTCGCCATAGATCACCGGCGGCTTCACGCAGCGCGAACCGTAGCTCTGCACCCAGCCTTGCTCGGTGATCACGAAGCCCCACAGCAGATCGCCGAAGTACTCGACCATGTCGTTGCGTTCGGCCTCGCCATGCACGAGCACGTCGAGTCCATAGGCTTCCTGCTGCTCGACGGCCAGACGAATCTGCGCACGCATCGTCTCCAGGTAATCGAGATGCGAGAGGGCGCGACGCTTGAAGTCGGCACGCGCCCGACGAATTGCCGGCGTCTGCGGGAACGATCCGATGGTCGTCGTCGGCAGTACGGGCAGCTTGAGCCACGCGCGCTGCGCGCCGGCACGCGCCGGATAGTCGGACGCGCGGCGTGCATCCGCGTCGGTGAGCGCCGCCAGGCGCTTCTGCACCACGCTGTTGTGAATGCGCGGCGACGTTCGGCGCGCGGCCTGCGCGGCCGCATCGGCGACGAAGGCCTCGCTGACGTCGGCACTCGCGAACGCCATGGCGTCCAGCGAGCGGCGCAGCAGCGTCACTTCCCCAAGCTTCTGCACTGCGAACGCGAGCCACGTGCGCACTTCCTTGTCCAGACGCCCCTCGCTCGCCAGATCGACCGGGCAGTGCATCAGCGAGCCGCTCGACCCCACCCACAGCCGGTCCCCAAGGGCATCCGCCAACGGCGCGAGCAACGCCCTCGCCTTTGTCAGATCGCAACGCCAGACGTTACGGCTATCGACCACGCCCGCCGACAGCACCTTGTCCTGCGGCCACTGCGCGGCGAATGTGTCGAGTTGCTTCGGTGCTCGCACGCCGTCGAGATGCACCCCGGTCACAGGCAACGCCGCCAGCAGCGCCGCGTGTTCGCTGACATCGCCAAAGTACGTGGCGAGCAGCAATGATGGGGCGACGGGCGCGAGACGGTGATACACAGGCGTGAAGGCGTCGCGCCACGGCTCGGGCAGGTCGAGCGCCAAGATCGGCTCGTCGATCTGCACCCACGTCACGCCTTGCGTCTTCAGGCGCGCCAGCACCCGCTCATATTGCGTGAGCAGGTCGGGCAGCAACGAAAGACGGTCGGCCAGGCCGTTCTTTTCTTTGCCCAGGTACAGCAGCGAAAGCGGGCCGAGCAACACCGGCTTGACACTTCCGCCCTCGGCCAGCGCTTCCGCCACGTCGTCGAACAGCCACTCGGTGCCCTCGCCGAAACGCGTCTGCGGCGAGTATTCCGGCACGAGATAGTGATAATTCGTATCGAACCACTTCGTCATTTCCATCGCGCTTTGGCCGGCATCGCCCCGCGCAGCGACGAAGTAGTCGTCGAGGCTCAGCGCTGCGGGCGCCCTGCCAAAGCGCGCCGGCAGCCCGCCGACGAGCGCCAGCGTCGAGAGCACGTGGTCGTACCAATGGAAGTCGCCAACGGTGATCCAGTCGAGCCCCGCCTCGCGCTGCGCCCGCCGGTTGGCCGCGCGAATCTGCCGCCCGGTCTCCTGCAACGCCGTGGCGCTCATCTCGCCACGCCAGTACGCCTCGACGGCGAATTTGAGTTCACGGTGTGCGCCGATGCGCGGCAATCCGAGTACGTGAGCCTGAGCCATGGGGGTGTCCTTCCGGGAAGCGTGCGATGTGGCGAAGTCGTCGTCTACGGGCAATGCCCGTTCAGGCTGGCAGTATCCGGGCCATCCGTGTATTATTCAAACGAAAGTTTTTGCCATTTATTATTAATTTTATTCATGCAACGCACACCCATCGAACTTCGCCATCTGCAGACGTTGCTCGCGCTGCGCGATACGGGCAGCGTTTCGCGTGCGGCGTTGTGGCTGCACCTGACGCAGTCGGCGCTCTCGCATCAGATCAAGGCATTGGAGGATTTCTATGGCTTGCCGCTGTTCGTGCGCAAGTCGTCGCCGTTGGTGTTCACCCCTGCGGGCAAGCGGCTGCTGGCGTTGGCGGAAGACGTCGTGCCGGCGGTCGACGAAGCGGGCCGCGACCTCACGCGGCTTGCACAAGGCACCCAGGGCACGCTGCGCATCGCGGTCGAATGCCACACCTGTTTCGATTGGCTGATGCCTGCGATGGATGCCTTCCGGCAACGCTGGCCGGAAGTCGAACTCGATATCGTGTCGGGCTTTCATGCCGACCCTATCGGGCTGTTGCATCAGGACCGCGCCGATCTGGCGATCATTTCCGAACGTGAGGAAGGCGAAGCGGTCGACTTCCACCCGCTGTTCCGCTTCCAGATGATGGCACTCATGGCGAACGACCATCCGCTCGCCGGCAAACCGTATCTCGACGCCGTGGACTTCCGTGACGAAACGCTCATCACCTATCCCGTGCCCGACGACATGCTCGATATCGTGCGTCAGGTGCTGCGTCCCGCAGGGATCGAACCGACGCGGCGCACCACCGAGTTGACGGTGGCGATTCTGCAACTGGTCGCCAGCCGACGCGGGCTGGCGGCCCTGCCGCTGTGGGCCGTCACGGGGTATCTCGAGCGACGCTATGTAAGTGCGCGCCCGATCACGCCGCAGGGGCTCACCGCCGAACTCTGGGCGGCAACGTTGCCAGCGATCACCGCGCGTCCCTATATCGGCGAATTCGTCTCGCTCATGCGCGAGACGAGCCTGCTCACGTTACCGGAAATCGAATTGCTCTGACGCGGCGTCGTGCGGCCGATGGCCATGCGCGGTCTCAGGCCGGGCGACGTACGACCAGACGGCACACTCGCTTACCGGAGCTGGCGCTGGTGACGTCTTCCTCCTGCAGGACAACGCCGTCGTGAAGGGCTGCGCGCACCACGTCGGGCGAGAAGGCGCTATAGAGCCGTCCGTCTGCATGGCGAAGATCGTCACCCTCGGTGACGCGCCATGAAACGTAAAGGACGCCCCCAGGACGCACGAGCGCCCAGAGCCGGGCGGCCGCCTGCGGCACTTCATTCGCGGGCAGATGCATCAGCACCGTCTCGCACACCACGTTATCGAACTGCGTCGTCACGCCTTCCAGTTCCGGTAGGTACCCGACGTGAAACGTCACCGACGGAAACGATTGACGCGCCAGTTCGATGAGTGCGGGAGAACTGTCGGAGCCCACCACGTCGAACCCTTGCTGCGCGAGCCAGGCGGCATCGCGTCCGTTGCCGCAGCCCACATCGATCGTGCGTCCACCGGGGACGAAATGGCGCAACATCAGGGCGTACATGTCGTCCGGCGGCGGCTGGTTGCGCCAGTCCTCGTTGTAACGAACGGCGTTGGCCTCGTAGGCCGCTTCTGTTTGCAGATCCGTCATGATCGGCGCCTCCGGAAGCATGCGGGGAATGACCGCGTCGGCACGCGGCGCCATGCCTTACTGCGAGATCTTCTCCAGCGCGATGTCACGCGTGCGCGGCCCCATCAGGCCGATGGCGAGCATGACGATCAGCATCGCGCACGCGATGAACACGAACACCCCGGTCACCCCGAAATGGCGCAACGCGGCGGCGATCAGGAACGCCGTGAAGATCGCCGAGAAGCGGCTCCACGAATAGACGAAGCCGACGGCGCGCGCCCGGATCCCTGTGGGGAACAGTTCGGTCTGATACGCGTGGTAGCTGTAAGACATGATGTTGTTCGCGAGTGTCAGGCCGATCCCCATCGCCACGAGCAGGAACGACGACGTTACCTGCGAGAACGCGATTCCGCACACGATACCGATACCGGCCGTCCAGACGATGGCGTGCTTGCGCTCGATCTTGTCGGCCATCCACAGCCCGATCAGTGGACCGACGGGGGCGGCCAGCGCGATCACGCTGGAATACGCCAGGCTCGTCGTCACGGTAATCCCTTGCTTGATGAGCAGTGTCGGCACCCAGTTGGCGAAGCCGTAGAAGCCGACCGTCTGGAAGATGTTGAACAGAATCATCATGATCGCGCGCTTGCGATACGGCGGCACCCACATGTCGCGAAACGCGCCCTTCGGCGCGACCCGCTCCGGCTCGCCCGGGGGCGGCAGCGGTTTGCCGTATTCGCGGGCGACCTTCGCTTCGAGTTCTGACAAGACGCGGTCCGCCTCGTCGAGACGACCCTTTTGGGCCAGCCAGCGCGGGCTCTCCGGCAGCGCCCGGCGAATCCACCAGACGAACACCGCACCATGGGCGCCGATGAGCACCACCCAGCGCCAGCCCTCCAGACCGAGGAACTCGCGCGGCACGAGCCAGTAAGCGAGCAGCGCAACGACCGGCACGGCGGTGAAGCCGACCGCCTGTTCGCACGCAAACGCCCGACCGCGAATCTGCTTGGGTACGAGTTCGGCAATATAGGTGCCGATCGTCACCAGCTCCACGCCGATGCCAAGCCCCACCACGAAGCGCCAGAAGTTAAGACCCGTGGCGGTGTCCTGAAACGCCATGATGACGTTGGCCACCGTGTACCAGAGCAGCGAGCCCGTGAACACGGCGCGACGGCCGAACCGATCCGCGAGAAAGCCGCAGGCGATGGTGCCGATGAACAGACCGGTGAACAGCGCCGCGATGAAGCTCGCCACGCCCGTCATCCCGAACAGCCCCGATGTCGTGGGCGTCAGGATGCCGCTTTTCACCAGCCCGGGCGCAACGTAGCCCGTGTACAGCAGGTCGTAGAGTTCGAAGAAGAAACCAAGGCTGAGCAGCACTACCAGTTTCCAGACGGTGCGCGTCGGGGGCAAACGGTCGAGGCGGGCGGATATCTCGCCGGCAGTCAGGCGAGTTGCCGCAGCGGGGGCTTGAGCGGCGCGAGGCATGGAAGGCATTGAAGCGTCGGGGGATAGCATGGAAATCGTCTCCGGGCCCGTTCGGTCATGGCCGAACAGATCATTGTCCGAGGCATCCGGGGCGACCGGCAGGCCATCGCCCGCTGGGGCCGGTGCATCGGATAAACCATGAATCGACAGGCAAGAGGGCGAAATTGTGCCACGAATGACGCCGCGCCTGTCACCATTGCCATGTACTACGAAAAATGACGATATTCATCAAGTCCGCGCACCGCGCACGATGACCGGAACGTCGGACAGGAACCGAATGCAGCCACCGAAACGAACGTCGCAGCCGGACCGTGCTCCCGAAGACAGCATAGCGGCGCGGTTTGCGCCCTGCCGTGCCGTCTCGGCAAGGCAGGCGTGACCGTTTGCGAAGTGAAGCGCGCGCGGCGGATTGCCGGTTCGGTGCGTCGGCGTGAGCCGTTCCGGGGGCGCCTCGGGCCGCCAGAATGCCGACGGCGAGCCGATGAAAGGCCTTCGCGCGTCGCGAGTTCTCGTTACAGCCCGGATCCCGCCTGCCCCTGCGCGAGGAAATTCACCACGGCGGACGCCGTCGCACTCAACTGCTCGCGCGAGGGGAACACGAGCCAGAGCTGGCGATGCGCCCACTCGTCGGTCAGCGGGCGCACGACCACATCGAGCTTGCCCACGTACAGTTGACCGACCTGCTCGGGCGCGATGGCAATGCCGAGACCCGCATGCGCCATGCGGCACAGCGCGTCGAGACTGGACACGCGAATCTTGATCCGCAGCGGCGCCCCTGCCGCGCTCGCCTGCTGGCGCAGCAACTGCGTGAGTGCGCTGTTGCCTTGAAGGCCCACCAGCGTCTCGCCCGCACAGGCCGAGAACGGGATCTCGCCCGCACGCGCGGCCAGCGGATGTCCGGCGGGCAGAATCACGGCGAGGCGGTCGCGGCGGTATGGCACCATCGTGAACGCCTCGATGCCTTCGACGGCGTTGCAGATTCCCACGTCCACGGCCCGCTCGGCCACGCGCTGGAGCACTTCGTTGCTGTGCTGCTCGTCGAGTTCGACGTCCACGGCGGAAAACACACGGCCGAACGCGGCCAGATCTTCCGGCAGGAACTGCACGATGGCCGACAGGTTCGCCGCGATGCGCACACTCCCGCGCGCCCCTTCGTGGAACTGCGATAACTCCGCGCCCAGCGATTCGATGGTGCCGAGAATGTGTTCGGCGTAGCGGCGCACCGTCTCACCCACCGGCGTGACGGTAATACCGCGCTGATGACGCTGGATGAGCGGGAGGCCGACGATCGCCTCGATGTCGGCAATGCGCCGGCTGATCGCCGACGGCGCAATGAATTCGCGCTCGGCGGCACGCGCCATGCTCCGCTCCTGGCACACGGCCACGAAAAGGCGCAACGATGTAAGGTCTAGCTTGCGGAGAAGGTTTTCCATACCCGTACGGCATACGCCGGAAATGCCGGAAACGCCCGGCTGGCGCGGCCCCGCGTGGGGCACGTCTTTTGCTGGACAAACAACGAATCGACGCCTATTATACGCATCGCGTACACCTCCCTGCCGACCCGACCATGAGTGCACAGCAGACTTTCCTGCGCGACGCGATGCGTCGCCTGAACATGACCCGCGACAGCTTCGCCGAGCGCATCGGCGTTCGCCGGCGCGCCCTCGACACCTGGCTGCTGCCGGAGGACTCGAGCGAATATCGCACGATGCCGAGCATCGTGGAGAAATTCGTCGGTGAAATCCTCGGTCGCGAAGCCCCGTCCTCGGAATCTACGCAAAGCGCACACAAGCCGCTGCGTGAACGCATGGGCCTCGACGGCAAGCCGCATCTGATCTCGGTCGACCAGTTCTCGCGCGATTCGCTCGAAGCCCTGTTCCACGTCGCCGATATCATGCAACCGATTGCGCGCCGGCAAAAGATCTCGCGCGTGCTCGAAGGCGCGGTGCTCGGCAATCTGTTCTTCGAAGCCAGCACGCGTACCCGCGTGAGCTTTGGCGCAGCCTTCTGCCGCCTGGGCGGCTCGGTGTGCGACACGACCGGCTTCACGTTCTCGTCGATGGCCAAGGGCGAATCGATCTACGACACGAGTCGCGTGATGAGCGGATATGTCGACGCGCTCGTCGTACGTCATCCGGAAAAGGGCTCGGTCGCCGAATTTGCCCGCGCCACGAACATTCCCGTGATCAATGGCGGCGACGGCCCGGGCGAACACCCGAGCCAGGCGATACTCGACCTGTACACGATCGGGCGCGAATTCTCGCGTCTGGGCAAGCTGGTCGACGGCGCGCATGTCGCGATGGTCGGCGACCTGCGCTACGGCCGCACGGTGCACTCGCTCATCAAGCTGCTCGCCCTGTACCGCGGCCTGAAGTTTACGTTGATCTCGCCGCCGTCGCTGGAAATGCCGACGTACATCCTCGATCAGATTTCGCAAAACGGTCACGTGATCGTGCAGAGCCACTCGCTCGCCGATCTGAACGGTGCGGATGTGGTGTACGCCACGCGCATCCAGAAGGAACGCTTCGCCGATGAGGCCATCGAGGGCTACACGCCGGACTTCCAGATCAACGAAGCGCTGATCAATCAGTACTGCGACGCCCGCACGATCATCATGCACCCGCTGCCGCGTGACAGCCGGCCCGGCGCCAACGATCTGTCGACGGACCTGAATCACGACCCGCGCCTGGCGATCTTCCGCCAGACCGACAACGGCATTCCGGTGCGCATGGCGATCTTCGCGATCCTGCTCGGCGTGGACAAGCAGGTGCAGCACAGCATGCGCGACGCCGCATGGCGCGCGCCTTCGCATATCGGCCCGGACGACGCCCTGTTCGACGGTCTCGACTGATCGGTCGTCTCTCGGAAAGCCCCGAGACCTGCCTCAGCCACACCTGAAATTGCACTGCCCCCAAGGATTTTTCGCGGGGGCAGTGCGTCTTTACGAGTAAAATTGCGTCCATCTCGAATCGGTACGCTTTTTTGCTTTTCCGGAGGCCCACATGCGGCGCAAGACCCTTACCCAATATCTCATCGAACAGCAGCGGGAGTTCGACAACATTCCTGCGGAGCTGCGCCTGCTGATCGAAGTGGTCGCGCGCGCGTGCAAGTCGATCAGCCATGCCGTGTCCAAGGGCGCGCTTGGCGGCGTGCTGGGCAGCGCCGGCAGCGAGAACGTTCAGGGTGAAGTGCAGAAGAAGCTCGACGTGATCTCCAACGAGATCATGCTCGAAGCGAACGAATGGGGCGGTCATTTGGCGGCGATGGCATCGGAAGAGATGGAAGACGTCTTCCATATTCCGAACCGTTATCCGCAGGGCGAGTATCTGTTGATGTTCGATCCGCTCGACGGCTCGTCGAATATCGACGTGAACGTGTCGATCGGCACGATTTTCTCGGTGCTGCGTTGTCCGGACGGCGTGACGGATCCGACCGAGAAGGACTTCCTGCAACCGGGTACGCAACAGGTCGCGGCCGGTTACGCGGTGTATGGCCCGCAAACGGTACTGGTGCTGACAACGGGTCACGGCGTGAACTGCTTCACGCTCGATCGCGAGATGGGGTCGTGGGTGCTCACGCAGGAAGGCATGCGCATTCCGGAGGACACCAAGGAGTTCGCGATCAACATGTCGAACGAGCGTCATTGGCATGCGCCGGTGCAGCGTTACATCGACGAGTTGCTGCAAGGCAAGGACGGCGTGCGCGGCAAGGACTTCAACATGCGCTGGATCGCTTCGATGGTGGCGGACGTGCATCGCATTCTCACGCGCGGCGGTGTGTTCATGTACCCGGCCGACAAGCGCGATCCGGACAAGCCAGGCAAGCTGCGCATCATGTATGAAGCGAACCCGATGAGCCTTCTGGTCGAACAGGCCGGCGGCGCGGCGACGAACGGCGTGCAGCGCATTCTGGAGATTCAACCGCAAAAACTGCATGAGCGCGTGGCGGTGTTCCTCGGCTCGAAGCATGAAGTCGAGCGCGTGACGGGCTATCACCTGGAAGCGGGTGTGAAATAGGACGAATGAAGGCGGCGTGATCGTCGTTGCGAAGGCCGCATGAAGCGAGCCCATGATTGGGAAAAATGCTTCGCGACGACGAAAGCGCGGAATGTCTGAGATTTCAAAGATTTACGCGTGACTCACGCAAAGACAGCAAAAAATCTTTGGCAAAGGTAGTGACAAGCCGGCAAAGTCTGCTATTATCTCACTTCTTCGCAGCGCCGGAGTAGCTCAGTCGGTAGAGCAGCTCATTCGTAATGAGAAGGTCGGGGGTTCGATTCCTCTCTCCGGCACCAGCGACTTAAATCGTTGGATATGACGAAGTCCTTAAAACCCGCATAAGCATTAGCTTTGCGGGTTTTTTGTTTTCTCGCACGTTGGCACGACATACCCCCTATTCCCGACCCAAGCGGGGGTATTTTTGGGGGCCTAACGAGACATCCCGCCACACCACGACCGGGACGCGAGCGATCGCCCCGCGGTTCAGCGCTTCGCTTGGCTGCCGTCGGCCGCGCCATCGACCGCATTATCATTCGCGCCATCTTCATCTTCCGCCGCCTGCGCCATCCACGCGTGATAGCCCGCCACGCCCATCTGCCGCATGAGCGCTTCGTTGCGCTCGAAGATCATCTCGGCCTCGGGGAACGCTTCGACCGCGCGATCGATGCTCGACTCGCGCAGCAAATGCCATATCGGATACGGCGCGCGGTTCGTGTAGTTTTCCACGTCGTCCGGGGCGGTACCTTCGAATTGATAGTCCGGATGAAAACTCGCGATCTGTAGTTCGCCCTCGAGATGCAACGACTTGAGCATGCGCTGCGCGAAGAACAGCGCGTCGTTGTACTCGTGAAAATCGCGCAGCGCACCCGGCATGATCAGCAGCGTCGTGTCCACGGCTTGTGGATCGGCTTGCGCCAACCACTGCAACTCGCGTTCGAGATCGAGCAACGTCCCTTCCATGTCGCGCGCGGCGCTCACGACGTAGCGAATCTGCTCCTTCACGTGCACCGCCTTCGCAAACGGGCAAAGGTTCAGCCCGATCACCGCACGCGTGAGCCAATGACGCGTCGCCGCGATCACAGCGTCATGGTCTTGCGCTTGCGCCAAGGAGGGCGCGGTGTCAGGGGTGGGAAAGCGCTTCTGCGTCATACGGGCACTTGGTGATTCATCATGAATACCGCATTGTAATTCCCACCGCTTCCAACACGCATGTCCGCCAGCATGCTCAGCATCGATAATCCAGGGGCACGAATGCCAAAACGGCCCGACGGCATCTGCGCCACCATGCGGTTTTCCCTCCGCCACGTGTCCAACGACTATGCCCGGTCCGTCGTCCATCCCGTCTCCCGCCGCCAGCACGCCCGAAATTCTCTCGCCTGCCCCGCCCTCCGTCGGAAATGGGGCCGCGCGGCGTACCGACCCTCGCGACACCGCGTCGTTGGCGACCATGACACTCAGTCAACTGCTCGCGGCAAGGCGGTCGCGCGACTATCGCACGCAGGATATCTGGCATGCGCTCGTCGATCCCCAAGCCTATGCGGGTCGCGAACTACGACTCGCTTGCGAGAGCGCCTCCCCCAACGGACCGTTGTTCCCCCAAATGGCCACCCTGCTCACCACGCCCGAGGAGGAGCGCACGCTGGATCGTTTGATTGACGTGGGCATCTTCCTGGTGCCGGCGCTCGCGCGGCAACTGCGCGCCGACGACGCCGCCTTGTTGCGAAGCGACGAAGGCCTGAAACTCTGGCTGCAATACGCCGCCTCTCCCACCTGCTATCTGAGCGTGTTCGACGGCTCCGACGTCTTCGGCGAAGCCACCACCAAAAGTCGCGCGCGCATCGACAAGATCCTCCGCGTGCTGGTGGCGGTCGGGCGCGACAAGACCGACGCCACGCCCGCGAACCCGACCGCCACGGCCCCTCGCAATCCCCTCACGCATTTGTGCAGCCAGACCGCCCCACAATGGCTGCGCCGCCTGCTCCAGCTCGGTGCGTGCCCCGAGCAGATGAACGACCAAGGCATGCCGCTGACGGTGGTCGCCATGCGCGCGCAGGCGCTTCGCCTATACACCGCCGATCACGATCCCCTGGATCCGCACGACTCGCTGCATCAACTCGCGCAACTGCTCAGGCGTCAAGGCGCGAATCTCGCGCAATCGAATCGGGAAGGTATGCCCGCGCCGGCCTTGCTCACGTTCCACGGGCTCTGCGGCGCCGCTGAAGCCCTACTCGCCGCCGGGGCCGATCCGAACGCGCCCGACCGCAACGGCAACACGCTGATGCACCATCTCGCATACGTCGTTCGCTTGCACGACGATCCGGTCAAACTCGATTACGCCTGCCTCGCGCGTCACGCCCTCGTCGTCGCGTCAGGCTACGGTGGCGACATGACCCGCGCCAACCATGCAGGACAAACGCCGCGGTCGTGGATCCCCGAACCCTTGCCCGCCGCCCCGCAAATCGGCGATCAGCACCTCGACACCGTCAGAACCACCGCGCGCCGACGGATTCGCGCACTGATCTAGTTCGCGCACCGGCCCGAGTTCCGCCGTCCTCCGGCGCGCACGCCCTCGCGTGGCGGCCATCGCCATGCCACATGGCGTCGCACGTCGCGCGACGGCGGCTTGCCGCATCGCGCTTGCCTCGACGTGCGCACCCTCATATTGCTTTGCACTCCTATTCTCCATGCCTCAATCACCACTGGCCACGCCGTCCGCTTGTAACAGCGCCGGTTGCCCGAGTCCCACAGCACAGCCCAAGCCCTCTGACATCGGCCCCAGCGGTTCAGTCGTCACCGCCGCCTCGGCACTGTCCGACATGACGCTCGATCGCCTGCTGATCGCCAAACAAGACGGCCAATGCTCACCGCAGCAGGCATGGGAAATACTAATGAACCTGAACACGACGGCAGGCCGGGAGCTACGCGACAGTTGCCTGATTTCCGGCGCGTCCCGCCCCGAGGAATTGGCCTTTTCGATGGCCACGCTGTTCTGCACGGCAGCGCAGGAGCGCACCCTTGCCAAACTCGACGACGCCGGCATCTTTATCGACCGGACGCGACGTGACCGGTTACGCCCCGAGGACGCCGCCTTGCTGTTGAGCGACGAAGGACTGCGACTCTGGCTCCGTTTTGCCGCGTCGCCATCGGGTTACCTCAGCGTGTTTGTCGATTCCATCCTGAACGCCCCCATCCCCGCCGAATCGACGGGGACGCTCACCAAGGCGCTCCGGGTGCTGGTCGCCAGCGGCCGCGACACGACCAACGACGTCGCGGCGTCCGAAGTCCCGGGCAACGTTCATCTTCCGCTCTCGCATGTGTGCAGCCAGGTCGCCCCCGAATGGTTGCCGTCACTGCTGAGCTTCGGCGCCGACGTCAATCAGCGCACCGCAAACGGTGTGCCGCTCGTGGCCACCGCCCTGGCGGCCCAGGCCCAACGTCTCTATGCGGCGGGCCACGATTTGCTCGTCCCGCATGTGTCGTATCAGCAACTGGGCGCGATGTTCCATTCGCATGGCGCCGATCTGTCGCAGCGCTCCCGCACCGGATCCCCCCCTGTCATGCTGCTCGCGCTGAACGGCTATTGCGCGGCGGCAGAAGCCCTGCTTTCGCTCGGCGCGGGCGGGAGTAGCGCCGACCGCAACGGCAATACGCTCATGCACTATCTCGCGGCCGTGACGCACCTCCGGCAACACGCCGTCTCCGCCTTTTTTCTGCTCAACCTCGCCTTGCGATTCGGCCACGATCCCGCCGAACCCAACCGGGAAGGCACGACGCCGTGCGCACTGCTTCGCGACGGCCTAGCGCAGTACCTGCGGCTCAATCAGACGATGATTGCGCAAGCTCGCGAGCGGGCAAGGCGGGGCGTGTCGGCGTCCACGGCGCCGGGTGCCCAGAACGCCAACCGTCATGTACGGCCCTTCGTCATTGCCGTGGCCGCCGAGGCGCATCGACTCATCGGGCAGGGGCACGACCCCTTGCTGCCGCACGAATCGCTCTTCCAGTTGGGGATGTCGCTCCGGCGCGACGGCGTCGACATCGGGCAACGACATGCCGACGGCACGCCCCCGGTCCTGTGGCTGGCCCGGCAGGGATACTGCGGCGCCGCCGAAGTGCTGCTCGCGCTCCACCCGAACGCCAACGCCTGCGGGCCGGACGGCAATACGCTCATGCACGCCCTGGCGGGCGCGACCCGCACGAGTGAGAGCGCCATCCTCGCCGACTACATGCTGACCAAAGCGTTGCGGTATGGCGGCGATCCCACCCGGCCCAATCGATCCGGCAATACGGCACTCTCGTTCCTGAGCACCGAGCGCACCCGGTTCGTGCGGGCCAGCTTCGCGTTCGTTACCGAGACGCGCAACAGCGCGCGACAGAAGGTCGCCCAACGGCAATAGCGCGCGCCCCAACACGCGGCGGATCGGGTGCTTCCGCCATGTCGATCGCGCGACAGCCCGTCGCGACGATGCGACATTACGCCGCATTCCTATAACATGTATTTAATTTGCATCTTATAATGCGCCTGCCGGGTCCCTAAAGAGAAGTTCGTGTTGTGAGCCCTGGGACACCGGCGACCGAATGCCGCACCGAGAATCTTCCGCACAATGAGATCCGGCGGTGCTGATGGAATACCCACAAGTGCGACAAAAAAGATGCATATAAATTGCATCTTACAAACTCAGGAGTTTTTGCCATGCTTTCCGCAGCTTCCCGCCCCTACATCGATGCGAGTGTTCCCGTTTTGCGCGAGCACGGTCTCGCGATCACGCGCCACTTCTACGCAAGCATGTTCGAAGCCCATCCTGAGCTGCGCAATCTCTTCAACATGGGCAATCAAGCCAGTGGCGCGCAGCAACAGTCGCTCGCCTCGGCCGTGTTCGCGTACGCCGCGAACATCGACAACGCCGCAGCGCTTGGGCCGGTGCTCGAGCGTATCGTGCACAAGCACGTGTCGGTCGGCATCACGCCGTCGCATTACCCGATCGTTGGCCGCCATCTGCTCGGCGCCATCAAGGACGTGTTGGGCGACGCCGCCACGCCCGCACTGATCGCCGCGTGGGACGAAGCCTACTGGCTGCTCGCCGGCGAACTGATCGCGGCCGAAGCCCGTTTGTCGGAACGCACGCACTCGCCCCTGGGCGCGCTGCGCGAACTGGTGGTGGCCGATGTCGACCGCGAAACGGATCACATCGTGTCGTACTACCTGACCACGCCCGAAGGTGGCTCGCCGGGTGAGTTCGCCCCGGGACAATATGTGAGCGTCTCGGTGACGCTGCCGGATGGCTTGCAACAACGCCGTCAATATAGTCTGTCCGACGCACCGCAAGCGGCGCACTGGCGCATCACCGTCAAGGCTGAGGCCGCCGACGAAACGAAGCCGGCCGGTCAGGTCTCGAACTGGCTGCACGCCCATGTGAAGGCCGGCGACCGCCTGCTCGTGAGCGCGCCGTACGGCGAGTTCACGACGTCGCTCGACGAGGCTCGCCCGCTCGTGCTGCTCAGCGCCGGCGTCGGTATCACGCCGATGATGTCGATGGTCGCCGCGCTGGCGGCCAAGGGGTCGCGCCGCGAGATTCTGTTTGCGCATGCCGCCCGCCACGGCTCGCATGTCGCCCTGCGCCGTCACCTGACGTTCGCGGCGACGCAACTGCCGAACCTGCGCGTGGCGACGTTCTTCGAAACGCCGCAGAGCCACGAGCGCGAAGGCGCCGATTACAGCTACGCCGGCCGCATGGACATCTCGCGCCTCGCACTGCCCGCCAACGCCGATTACCTGCTGTGCGGCCCGGTGCCGTTCATGCAGACGCAATGGCGTGCCCTGCGCGACGCCGGCGTGCCGGCCGAGCGTCTGCATCGTGAAGTCTTTGGCCCGGACGCGCTCGATCACCTGCTCTAAGCCAGCGCCGCAGTCAACGACAAAAGGCTCCCAATCGGGAGCCTTTTGTCATGGAGTCATCTGGAAGCCGCACCTTGGCGGCCAACGCCTCAGTCGATCAAGGCGCCCGACGCGTCATAGAACGGATGCGAGCCGCCCGCATCGTCGACGAAGGCCAGATGCGAGACCAGTCCGATCTGCGGCGTGAATCGATGCAGTTGGAACGCCGGCGGATCGAGCGCCCACGCGGACGGTCCGCCCTCGCGCAGATCGAGCGCGACCTGGTGGGCCGGAGACGGGCATACGCTCGCAATCGTGCCGGCAAAGCGCGTATGAATCGGCCGATGGACGTGCCCGCAAATCAATCGCTCGACGTTGTCGAAACGGCGCACCACGTCGGCGAGCTTCGCCGCATCGGCGGCATCGAGCGCCTGAGCGTCCATGTGCTCGATACCACACGCGAAAGGCGGATGGTGCATGGCGATTACGGTCGGCGTGGCGGTATCGCTGGCGAGCGTCGCTTCGAGCCATTGCAGACGCTCGTCGCACAATCGCCCACCGCCGTTGGGCGGGTCCTGCGTATCGAGCGCCACGAGCCGCAGCGCGCCGAGCATCGCCGTGTACTGCACGAAGCTGCCCGACTGGCCGAGATACGTGTGCTCGGGAAACACCTCGCGCAGTGCGTCGCGACCGTCGTGATTGCCGATGACGAGGTAGTACGGGATCTGCAACGGCGCGAGCAAACGACGCAGGTGCTCATATTCCTCACGCGCGCCGAAATCGACGAGATCGCCCGTCAGCACAACGAATTCGGGACGCGGTACCAGCGTATTCAGACGCGCCACGCAGCGCTCGAGATAGGCGGCGGTATCCACGCGCCGATAGGCCAGCTTGCCGGGCCGTTTGATGTGAAGGTCGCTGATTTGCGCGAACAGCATGGGCAGATTATCCGTGAAGCGAAAAGACATGGGCGGCGGGCAGCGACAACCCCACCTGTTCACCGACGCGACACGCGCGACGGCTCGACACTTCGACCAGCACCGACCCCGCGGCGGACACGCCGCCCAGCGTCAGTCGGGTGCGATCGCCGAGAAACTGTACTTCCTCGATACGACCGACAAGCGGGGCATCGTCCGCCGGCACGACCACCGCATCTTCCGGGCGGAAGTACAACTCCTGCACGTCGGCAGGCACATTCGGGCAGGCGAAACGGCCGCCTTCCAGATGGAAATGCCCCTCGCGCCATACGCCGGCCAGGCGATTGATCGTACCAACGAAGTTGGCCACATGGCGCGAGGCCGGTTGATAGTAGATGTCGCGCGGCGCACCAATCTGTTCGATGCGACCCGCACTCATGACCACGATGCGATCGCCCAGGGCCATCGCCTCGTCCTGATCGTGGGTGACATAGACCGTCGTGACCCCCAGCCCGCGCAACAGACGATCCATATCGGCGCGCACCGTCTCGCGCAGTTTGGCGTCGAGGGCCGTGAGCGGTTCGTCGAGCAGCAACACGCGCGGCTCCGGCGCAAGCGCGCGTGCCAAAGCCACGCGCTGCTTCTGACCGCCCGAGAGTTGCGCGATCGCGCGCTCGGCAAACGGCGTGAGCTGCACGAGGTCGAGCAGCTCGTTCACGCGCTTGTCGATCTGCGCGGACGGCAGGCCACGCAGCTTCAGGCCGTACGCGACATTGCCGCGCACGGTGAAATTCGGGAACAGCGCATAGTTCTGGAACACCATCCCCACGCGACGCTTCTCGATGGGCAGGCGCGTGACGTCTTCGTCGCCGAAGCGCACGCGACCGCCGGCATCGGGCCGCTCGAGTCCGGCGATCATGCGCAGGGTCGTGGTCTTGCCACACCCCGACGGGCCGAGCAGCACCAGCGTCTCGCCCGCGCCGATCGTCAGATCGAGGGGCTGCAACACCGTGGTGCCGTGAAACGTCTTGGCACAGCGTTCGAGATGAATCGGGATGGAAGTCAGTTTCATCGTCATATCCTAAGCATTCGGTGGCGTATTCGCATCCGCCGGATCAAGTGCGGCCACGCGCCGAAGTTTTCCCATTCGACACTTTGGCCCGTTGCGCCGTCATCTGCATGACGACCAGCAACGGCACGATCATCACGAAAAACACCGCTGTGTACGCGCTGCCGATCTCCAGGCGCAGCGACGCGTAAGCGTCCGCCAGCCCCACGGGCAGCGTCTTCGTGTCGGGCGTGTGCAGCATCCATGTCAGATTGAATTCGCCGAGCGAGAGCGTCACCACGATGAGCGCGGCCGCCACGATCTCGCTGCGGATGTTGGGCAGCACCACCGTCGTGAAGCGTCGCAGAAAACCTGCGCCGAGGCTTGCCGCCCCCTCCTCCATCAGCTTGATGCGCGCGTCGGCGCACGCCGCCGCCACGGCACGCACCATGAACGGCAGTGTGAAGATGACGTGACCCACGACAATGAACACCAGACTCTCGCGAAAGCCGCGCATGCCGCCGTACACGCTGATCAGCGCGAGCGCACTTGCCAGCCCGGGGAGCGCAATCGGCAACGTCAACAGCTCCTCGATCCAGCGCGCCATGCGGCTGCGCCAGCGCGCCAGCACGTAACCGGCCGGTACCCCGAGCAGCGTCACCAGCACGAGCGTGGCGGCGCCGACGTACAGCGAATTCAGAATCGCGTCGTGATAGTCCTGCCAGACCTGGATCACCCACTTGAACGTGAGGCCGGCCGACGGACCGCGGAAATAATTCACCGACAACCCGGCAAGTATCGACATACCCACCGGCACCAGCAGGAACGCACACATCAGCAGCGTGAGCAGCAGTTGCAGCGTGAAAAGCGTTTTCTTGAGCATGTGAATCAACCTCCGGCGGCGACCGCCTGCCCCGTGAAATTGCGGGCCAGCATGAGCACCGCCCACGTCACCACGCCGAGCACCACCGAGAGCGCCGCCGCCGTCGCCACGTTGGCGTTGAGCGTGAACTCGGTGTAGATGGTCATGGGCAGCACGTCGATGTCGGTCGCCAGCGTAAAGGCCGTGCCGAATGCGCCGACCGAGGTGGCGAAACACATCGCGCCCGACGCGATCAGCGCCGGCGCCAACGCAGGCAGCGTCACGTCGCGCGCGATGGCGAACGGCCCGGCGCCCAGCGACGCGGCCGCTTCCGTGAGCGAGTGATCGAGCGACTCCGCCGCGGCCATCACAGCGAGGATCACGCGCGGAATCGAGAAATACAGGTAGCCGATGAAGAGCCCCGAGAGCGAGTACGCGAACACCAGCTTGTGACCGAGGAGTCTTCCCGACAGATCGCCGATGAGCCCCTGACGACCTGCCAGCATGATGACCATGAAGCCGACCACCACGCCGGGGAACGCCAACGGCAGGGTCAGCATCGATACGAGCGCCGATTTCCCCAGGAAGTCGTGACGGGTGAGGAAGAGGCCCGCCACCAGCGATAACGCCAGCGTGGCAAGGGTGACCAGCGCCGAGAGCGCGATGGTCTGCCACAGGCTGTCGAGATAACGCGCATTGGTGAGAATGGCGCGATAGGTCTCGAACGCATGACCGTCGCCGCTCACCTGCACCAGGGCAGCCATCGGCAACAGCCAGAACGCCAGAAAGACCGCCAGCGCCGGCAGCAGCAGTGCCACGCGCCAGCCGCGCGGCAGAGTCAGGTCACGCATCGCTTGTTTTGCTCCTCTTCCTCGTTGAACTTCAGGGTGAAACGACCCTGCGTGCTTAGCGCACGTTCTTCAGATACTGTTGACCGAACGCGTCCTGCTGCGCGGCGAGCTTTTGCAAATCGACCGGCTTCACCCGTGCGTAGTCGCTCGCGGGCAAGAACTTGGCGGCCACGTCGGCCGGCATCGTGCTCGCACGCACCGGACGCAGGAAGGCCTGTGCCCAATGCGCCTGGCCCTTGTCGGACAGCGTGTAGTCGATCACCTTCTTGCCGTTGTCAGGGTGCGGCCCGTTCTTCACGAGCGCGATCACGTACGGCAACGACACGGTGCCCTCCTTCGGGATCACGAACTGCACGTTGGCGTGGTCCTTGTAGATGGCGCGATAGGCGTTGAAATCGAAGTCGATCAGGATAGGGATCTCACCCGAGAGCACGCGCGCATAGGCCGTTTGCTTCGGCACGATCGGGGCGTTGGCCTTGAGCTTCTGGAGATAGCTGATGGCCGGACCGAAGTTGTCCATCGACCCGCCAAGCGCCTGGTTGGCGGCAATCGCGGCGGCATAGCCGGCGAACGCGCTGCTCGGATCCAGGTAACCCACCATGCCCCGATACTCCGGCTTGAGCAGGTCGGCCCACGAACGCGGCACCGGCTTGCCTTCCAGCGCGTCGCGGTTCACGAAGAAGCCGACCGTGCCCGAGTGGATCGTCGTCCACATGCCGTTCGGATCCTTCATGGCGGCCGGCACCTGATCCCAGTTCGCCGGCTTGTACGGCGCGAGCAGGCCCTTCTTCGCCGCTTCGATGGCAGACGTGATGCCCAGGTACACAATGTCGGCCACCGGCGCTTTCTGCTCGGCGATCATTTGCGCGACGGCCTGGCCCGAGTTCTTGTTGTCGAGCGGCACGCGAATGCCGGTGTCTTGCGCAATCGCCTTGACCTGACCGGCCCAGTCGGCCCATTCCGGCGGACAGTTGTAGCAGATGGCCGTCTGCTGGGCCTGCGCGGCGCCAGCGCCGAGCAGGGTGAACAGCGCCAGCGTGCGAGCGGCGCGGGTGATCCAAAGCTTCATGTTGGTAAGCTCCTGAATGTCTGAGCGTTGGCGGAACTCACGTGCCGCCGGATAAGTGCGGGCGTTGTGCCCGGATGCCTGATTGCCTCGGCCGGCGCTGAACTCTCTTTCCGGAGCCAGTCGTCGGCCGCTTTCCTTGCTACTGCGTTCCCTTCAAAACCGTGTAATACCGTTCAATGGCGCGTCTCACCCCCGCCGGCGCGGCGGTGCAGACACCGTGCCGCCACGGCGAATCTCGTGCGGCAGAATCAGCGCATGGCCGAGCGAGGCGTCGTGCGAGGGCGTCGCGCCGACGCGCGCGTCGATCTGGGCGAGCAGGCGTTGCGCCGCGTGACGGCCGATGTCCACACTCGGCTGTACGACAGTCGCCAGCGTCGGCGAGAGCAGCTCGCCCACCCCCAGCCCGTCGAAGCCCAGCACCGACATATCGTCGGGTACCCGCAGACCCGCCTCGCGCAGCGCGCGCATCACGCCAAGAGCGAGCAGATCGTTGGAGCAAAACAGTGCGGTGGGTCGCGCGCCGTCGCGCTCGCGCTGCGCCAGCCATTCGCGCACCCGCTCGCCGCGGGCCCCGCTGTTGAAGTCGATCTCGAAGGCCGGCAGCGGCGTCAGCCCAGCGGCTTGCATGGCATCGCCGTAGCCGAGATAGCGGCGCTTGGCGCGGTCGGACGCGTGCAACGCCCCCGTCACCATCACGATGTCGCGATGCCCCGCCTCGATGAGCATGGCCACCCCCTGCGCGGCAGCGGCACGGTTGTTCACGGAGACGCACGGACGCTCCGGGGCATCGTTATAGACGAGTTGGCATGCCACGCCTTCAGCCGCGATATCGTCGAGCAGCGCGCTGTGCTCGGCGTCGGCCAGCGTCAGCAGCAGGCCATCAACGCGCTGTTGCAGCAAGGTCTCGATGGCGTTGCGCTCGCGCTCCGGATCGTATTGCGTGGTGACGAGCAACAACCGTCGGCCCGTGCCGTCGATGGCCGCTTCAATGCCTTCCAGGCAATCGGCAAAGACCGGGTTGCCCAGCGTGGGCAGCATCACGCCGATCAGTCCCGTGCGCTCGCCGCGCAACTGTCGGCCAAGCGCATTGGGACGAAATTTGAGCTCGGCCGCCGCCGCCTGCACGCGCGCCAGGGTCTCGGGACGCACCAACCGAGGTGAATTGAGCGCGCGCGATACCGTCGCAATCGAACACCCCGCGCGCTGCGCCACGTCCCGAATATCTGCCACGCCCGTCTCCCTTGTGTCGTGCCGTCGAAAGTTGCCGTTGACGGATTTTGTGCAAATGTAAACGTTTACGAAAACGTTTTCACTTCGGGATTCTATGGAGACAATGTGATGAATTCATGACATCTCCCGAAAAATGGCAAGGCGCGGCAATGGGCCGCCGGCGGCGGCAATTCGCCCGTCGAGCCTTGGCGCGCATTGTCGGGCGTCGTCGACACGAGCGGCGCGCCGGACCGCGGGATGCCGCCTATACTGAAATTCCCCTGCCCGAAGGGGCATGACGGCACCCTCTCCCTCCACGACCGGGATCGGCCATGAACGACTATCACTTCCTCACCTTGTGGCGGCTCACCGCGCCGCTGGACGAAGTCTGGGACGCGATTCGCGACGTCGACCATTGGGCACGTTGGTGGCCGAGCGTGCGCGACGTGCGCACACTCGATCCGGGCGACGCCGAAGGCGTGGGCGCGGTGCGCGTGCTGACCTGGCACGGCGCGCTGCCGTACTCGCTCATCATCGAGACGCGCGTCACGCACGTCGACCCGATGCGCGAGGTGCGCAGTGTTGCGACAGGCGAGCTGGAGGGCACGGGCGTCTGGTGCTTCGACACGGAAGGGCCGATCACGGTCGTGCGCTATGCCTGGGACGTGCATACGGAGCGCGCCTGGATGAACAAGCTCGCGCCCATTGCCCGTCCGCTGTTCCGCTGGAATCACAACTACGTCATGCGACGTGGCGGCGAAGGCCTCGCGGCATTGCTCAACGCTCACCTGGTCGAGTGCCTCGACACCGACCTGCCGCCCGCCGCCATCGGCGAGGCGCGCGATCCACGCGACCTGCGCGAGGCCCGCGCACGGATGAGCCACGACGCCCACCACTGAGCCTGGCCGCCATTCTCTGATATTCCCTGCCACCCCTTGCTATTCCAACAAGGAATAGTAGATACGGTATTTTTCATTATTTTTTATATCACCGGATGCCTAGACTGGAGGGCATCCGGCGGTTGCGCCTTGGCGTTCGCGCCCTCGCCACCCCGCAAAACACCCTGCTCCAGGAGACCTCGTGAGCCTTGCGACTCCGCCGCTGCTGCGGCACTACGTAGATGGCGCGTTCATTGCCACCGATCGCCAGTTCGATAATGTCAGCCCTGTCGACGGGCGGCTCGTCGCGAAGGTTTGCGAAGCCGACGCCGCTACCGTCGATCGCGCCGTGCGCGCCGCGCGCCGTGCCTTGCACGACGGGCCGTGGGGCAACACCACGCCCGCCGAGCGTGCGGCCGTGCTGCATCGGATCGCCGACGGCATCCAGGCGCGCTTCGACGATTTCGTCGCGGCCGAAGTGTCCGACACGGGCCGCCCCGTCGAACAGGCCCGCACCCTCGACATCGCCCGCGGCATCGCCAACTTCCGCATGTTCGCCGATCTCGTCAAGACAGCCGGCACCGAGATGTACGACATGCGCGCCGCCGACGGGGGCGACGTCATGAGCTATGTCACACGCAAGCCGCTCGGGGTCATCGGCATCATTTCCCCGTGGAACCTGCCGCTGCTGCTCTTCACGTGGAAGGTCGCCCCCGCGCTGGCAATGGGCAACTGCGTGGTCGCCAAGCCGTCGGAAGAAACGCCCTCTTCCGCCACCCTGCTCGCCGAGGTGATGGACGCCGCCGGCGTGCCGCCCGGGGTCTTCAACCTCGTGCACGGCTTCGGCCCGGACTCGGCCGGCGAACACCTGACGAAACACCCGGACGTAGCGGCGATCACCTTTACCGGCGAGTCGCGGACTGGCAGCGCGATCATGAAGGCCGTGGCCGACGGCGTGAAGGAAATCTCGTTCGAACTGGGCGGCAAGAACGCCGCTGTCGTGTTCGCGGACGCCGACTTCGAGCGCGCGCTCGATGGCGTGGTTCGCTCGTCGTTCACCAACGCGGGTCAGGTGTGCCTGTGTTCGGAGCGCGTCTATGTCGAGCGGCCGATCTTCGACCGGTTCGTCGCCGCGCTGGCCGAGCGCGCCGCCGCGTTGCGCATCGACGCCCCCGATGCCATCGGCGTGCAGATGGGTCCGCTCGTGTCTCGCAAACATCGAGAGAAGGTGCTCGCTTACTATCGTCTGGCGGTGGAAGAAGGCGCGACGGTCGTGACCGGCGGCGGCGTGCCCGCCTTCGGCGATGCCCGCGACGACGGCGCCTTCGTTCAGCCCACGGTCTGGACCGGCCTGCCCGATACGGCACGCTGTGTCCGCGAGGAGATCTTCGGCCCCGTGTGCCACGTCGCCCCGTTCGATAGCGAGGACGAAGTGATCCGCCGCGTCAACGACAGCGAGTACGGACTTGCCGGTTGCGTTTGGACAACGAACCTGTCGCGCGCGCATCGCGTGGCGCGTCAGTTCCAGACGGGGCTCGTGTGGGTGAACACCTGGTTCCTGCGAGACCTGCGCACGCCGTTCGGCGGCGTGAAGCGCTCGGGGCTGGGCCGCGAAGGCGGACGTCACTCGCTCGACTTCTATTCCGAGATCACCAACATCTGCATCAAACTGTGAGGCGATGGTGCGGGGGTATCGATGGGGGTCGAGCCCCCCGCACCCGTGCGCCATCCCAAGAACAACGCACAACGGAGACTGACGACACATGAGCGCATCGCAAGACACGCAGGCCCGCGTGGTGGCCGGCAAGGCCAAGCCGCGCGGCAAGTTCCCGCACATCAAGCGCGCCGGCGACTTCCTGTTCGTCTCGGGCACCAGTTCGCGCCGCCCGGACAACACCTACGCCGGTGCGCAGGTCGATGCGCTGGGCGTGACGCAGCTCGACATTCGTGAGCAGACGCGCGCCGTCATTGAAAACATCCGCGACATTCTCGCCAGCGAAGGCGCCACCCTTGCCGACGTGGTCGAAGTCGGCACGTTCCTCGTGAACATGAACGACTTCGGCGGCTACAACGCGGTGTACGGCGAGTATTTCGACGAGAACGGCCCAACGCGCACCACGGTGGCCGTTCACCAGTTACCGCATCCGTTGCTGCTTATCGAAATCAAGTGCGTGGCCTTCGCGCCGCGTTCGCGTTGAAGCACCCCGAGACTCCACCTGACGCCGCATGACCCGGGAGACAGCATGTTGACGTATGGCAAGCCCTTCAATTTCCAGCGCTGGATCGACGATCACGCGCCGCTGCTCAAGCCGCCCGTCGGCAATCAGCAGGTCTGGCAAGACAGCGATTTCATCGTGACGGTGGTGGGCGGACCGAACCATCGCACCGACTATCACGACGATCCGCTCGAGGAGTTTTTCTATCAGTTCAAGGGCAACGCGTGGGTCAATCTGTGGATCGACGGCCGCCCGGAGCGCATCGACCTCAAGGAGGGCGACATCTTCCTGCTGCCGCCGCATGTGCGCCACTCGCCGCAGCGGCCCGAAGCGGGAAGCCTGTGCCTGGTGATCGAACGCCAGCGCCCGCCCGGCCTGCTCGACGGCTTCGAGTGGTACTGCCTTCAATGCGGCACGCTGGTTCACCGCGTGGAAGTGCAGCTCAAGAGCATCGTGACCGACCTGCCGCCGCTGTTCGAAACGTTCTACGGCACCGAGTCGCTGCGCCGCTGCCCGAGTTGCGGCGAGATCCACCCGGGCCGCGCCGCGCAACCCAAGACCACGGCACCGGCGTCGGCCTGATTCGCGACGCCGCGCCCAGCCCCTTACCCGTTACGTCATGAAGAAAATCGACATGCACGCCCACTTCTTCCCGCGCATCACGCGGGACGAGGCGGCCCGCCTTGACCCCGCTACCGCGCCGTGGCTGCGCATCGACGACGGCGGCGAAACCGGCAACATCATGCTCGACGACCGCGCCTTCCGACCGGTCTACCGCGCGCTGTGGGACCCCGCGCTGCGCGTCGAAGAACTCGACCGTCACGGCATCGACCTGCAAGTGGTCTGTGCCACGCCGATCATGTTCGGCTATCGCTACGACGGGCACGCGGTCATGGCCTGGGTGCAGCGCATGAACGATCTGGCGCTCGAGCACTGTGCCTACGCGCCGTCGCGTTTGAAGGCGATGGCGCAAGTACCGCTGCAGGACCTCGATCTGGCGTGCGCGGAAGCGTCGCGCGCCAAGGCAAGCGGCCATGTCGGCGTGCAGATCGGCAACCATCTCGGCGACAAGGACCTGGACGACGAACAACTCGTGGCCTTCTTGCGGCACTGCGGCAACGAACACATTCCCGTGCTCGTGCATCCGTGGGACATGATGACCGACGGCCGCATGAAGCGATGGATGATGCCGTGGCTCGTCGCCATGCCCGCCGAGACGCAGCTCTCGATCCTCTCGCTGATCCTCTCGGGCGCCTTCGAGCGCTTGCCCCGCTCGCTCAAGCTGTGCTTCGCTCACGGCGGCGGCGCCTTCCCATATCTGCTGGGCCGTGCCGAGAACGCCTGGCATTGCCGCGACATCGTGCGTGCCGACAGCCCGCACCCGCCGTCCCATTATCTGGATCGTTTCTATGTGGACAGCGCCGTGTTCGACCCGCGCGCCTTGCGTCTGCTGGTCGACACCCTGGGCTCGGAACGCATCATGCTGGGCTCGGATCATCCGTTCCCGCTCGGCGAGCAGGACATCGGCCGCCTGGTGGCCGAGCAGCCCGATCTGGACGACGTTGCTCGCCACCGCATTCTGGCCGCGAACGCCCGCGAGTTCTTCGGCCTGTAACTGGTGCTTTCCCGAGGTGTTTTTGAAATCGCTTGCCTACGTAAAAGGCGTCGTTTACGCTGGGCACTTAAATATTTGATGCTTAAACAATTTAGGTAGTCTGACGCGCCTGGCCTGCGATGACCGACGTGAAGAAGCGGTCAAGTCTCCCGGCGCGAGTCCTCTGCGGAAAGTGTTTGCCTGTTTTGGAACTAAGTTTGGAGACCATGATGACGGGAACGAAGACCACGCAACGCAAAGCCATCGCCGTGCTCGGCGCCCTTGCCGCCGGCGCGGCGATATTCGCCTCGAGCGGCGCGCACGCCCAGGTGAAAATCGGCTTCATCGGCACGCTCTCCGGCCCGGGCGGCGCGCTCGGCCAGGACCAGTACGACGCCTTCATGCTCGCCATCGAGCAAAAGGGCGGCAAACTGGGCGGCGTGCCGGTGCAGGTGATCAAGGAAGACGACCAGCTCAAGCCCGACGTCGGCGTGCAGGCCGCGCAGAAGCTGGTGGAGCGCGACAAGGTGTCGCTCATCACCGGCGTGACGTTCTCGAACGTCATGATGGCCATTCACAAGACCGTGACGAATGCGGGCGTGGTCATGGTCGGCTCGAATGCCGGGCCGACCCCGATCGCCGGCGCGCAATGCTCGCCGAACTTCTTCTCGACGTCGTGGGATAACGACGAACTGCACGAGGCCGGCGGCCAGCTCTCGAGCGACCTGGGCTACAAGAAGATGTACGTGATGGCCCCGAACTATCAGGCCGGACGCGACGCCGTGAACGGCTTCAAGCGCGACTACAAGGGCCAGATCGTCGACGAGGTGTACACACAGGTCAACCAGCCCGACTACTCGGCCGAAATCGCCCAGTTGCAGGCCGCCAAGCCCGACGCCGTCTATGTGTTCTATCCGGGCGGCATGGGCGTGAACTTCGTCAAGCAATACCGTCAGGCCGGGCTGCTCGGCAAGATTCCGCTGATCTCCGTGTCGACCATCGACGGCTCGACCCTGCCCGCGCTCAAGGAACTCGCGGTCGGCGCCATCACCAGCGCGCCGTACTCGCCCGATCTCGACAACGCGCAGAACAAGCAGTTCGTGGCGGCCTTTCAGAAGAAATTCAACCGCGTGCCGTCGATGTATGCCGCGCAGTCCTACGACGCCGCCAACCTGATCGACTCGGCCCTCACGAAGACCAAGGGCAACGTGGCGGATCGCGAAGCGTTGCGCGCCGCACTCAAGGCGGCCGATTTCTCGTCGGTGCGCGGGCCGTTCAAGTTCGCCAGCAACCAGTTCCCCGTGGCGCAGTTCTACCGCGTGGATGTCGTGAAGGACGCCAACGGCGCCCGGTTCGCGACCAAGGGGCAGATCCAGATCAAGACGCGCGCCGACCTGGCCGCGCAGTGCAAGATCAAGTCGTAAGGCGACGGGCGGGCATCGCCGGCGTGCGATTCGACGCGGACGATGCCCGCCGTTGCCGACGCGCCGCCCGGCCCTCCCGGGCGGGCGCGATACCACGCGATAGGCCGGCGGCACTGCAGGTGCACGACCCGAGCCGTACCTGAGCACGATCGAGGGTTTATGAAGCGCTACCGCAATTTCGACGAGGCCGAGCTGGACGTGCAGTACAACGCTCGCGCCACCACGCCCAACGTTCTCGACATCCTGACGCAGTACGCCACCGAGAGCGCGCACGCCCGCGCGACCACGCCCTGCGTCCTCGATGTCGCCTACGGGGATCACCCCGACGAGACGCTCGACATCTTCCCGTCGCCGGTCCCCGACGCCCCCGTCTTCTTCTTTGTTCACGGTGGCTACTGGCGTGCGCTCAGCAAAGACGATTCGAGCAACATGGCGCCCGCCTTCACACGCGCCGGCGCGACGGTCGTCGCAATCAACTATTCGCTTGCGCCCGGCGCCTCGCTTGATACCATCGTCGACCAGACGCGCCGTGCATTGGCCTGGGTGTACCGTCACATTGGCGAACATCACGGCGACGCCCGCCGCATCCACGTGTGCGGCAGCTCGGCCGGCGGCCACCTCGTCGGCATGCTGCTCGCTCAGGGTTGGCACGCCGATTACGGCGTGCCCCACGACGTCATCGCCGGCGCCGCCCCGCTCTCCGGCCTGTTCGATCTCACGCCGATTCCGTTCACGCACATCAACGACTGGATGAAGCTGTCCGCCGACGATGCGCATCGCAACAGCCCCCACTTCCATCTGCCCGCCCACGGCTGCCCGATCGTGGTGTCCTACGGCGAGAGCGAGACGGCGGAATTCAAGCGCCAGAGCGAGGACTATCTCGCGGCATGGCGCGCCCGTGGCTTCGCAGGCGATTATGTCCCGATGCCCGGCACCAATCACTTCGATATCGTGCTCACGCTCAACGACACCGCCAGTCCGCTCACGCAGGCCATCTTTCGCCTGATGGGGCTACCCCGGGAGGCCACATGAGTCTGACGCTTTTCGTCATGCAGTGCCTGAACGGACTGCAACTCGGGGTGCTGTTGTTCCTGATGGCCGCCGGGCTCACGCTGGTGTTCGGCATCATGAACTTCGTCAACCTCGCACACGGTTCGCTCTACATGATCGGGGCGTTCATCGCCGCCACCGCGTACAACCACACGGGCTCGTTCGCGCTCGCCGCGATCGCCATCGTTCCCGCGATGCTCTTGATCGGCCTGATCGTCGAATTCGTCGCGCTCAAGACACTGTACGACCGCGATCACCTCGATCAGGTGCTGGCCACCTTCGGCCTGATCCTGTTCTTCAACGAACTCGCGCGCATGATCTGGGGGCCGTCGCCGTATTACATGGAAGTGCCCGACTGGCTCTCCGGCACGGTGGATCTGTTCGGCCTCGCGTATCCGGCGTACCGCTTCCTGATCATCGTGGTGGGGCTGGCCGTGGCGCTGGGCTGCTATCTGCTGATTCACCGCACGCGCATCGGCATGCTGATCCGCGCCGGGTCGACCCATCGTCAGATGGTCGGCGCGCTCGGCGTGAACATCGTGCTGCTCAACTCGCTGCTGTTCGGACTGGGCGCGATTCTTGCCGGGATTGCCGGGCTCATGGCCGGCCCCATCCTGTCGGTGCAGCCGGGCATGGGCGAGCCGATCCTGATCCTGACGATGGTCGTGATCGTGATCGGCGGCATCGGTTCGGTACGCGGGGCATTTCTCGCGGCGCTGATCGTCGGCGTGGTCGACACGGTGGGACGCACTGCCCTGCCCACGCTGCTGCGCAGCCTCATGGAGCGCAGCACCGCCGACACCGCCGGGCCTGCGCTCGCTTCGATGCTCATCTACCTTGTCATGGCCGCCGTGCTTGCCGTGCGCCCGCAAGGTCTCTTCCCGGTCAAACACGGTTGACGATGGAAATGAAACTTAATCTTCGCACCGCCGTGCCGCTGCTGTTGCTTGCCGTGCTGGCGTTGGTGCCCCTCTACGCGACGTTTGCCCAGCAACCGTTCTATCTCACCCTGTTCGGGCGCATCGTGGTGTTCGCCATCGCGGCCGTCTCGCTCGATCTGATTCTCGGCTACGGCGGCATGGTGAGTTTCGGCCACGCGTTGTATCTCGGGCTGGGCGCGTATGTCGTCGGCATCCTCAGCTATCACGGCATCGACAACGGCTTCCTGCATCTCGGGGTGACGCTGCTGCTGTGTGCCGTCGTCGGCGCCGTCACCGGCCTGCTCTCGCTGCGCACGACCGGCATCGCCTTCATCATGATTACGCTGGCGTTCGCCCAGATGTTCTACTTCCTCGCCGTCGGCCTGAGGCAATACGGCGGCGACGACGGCCTGCCGGTCACCGCCGGCAGCCGCTTCGGCAGCTTGACGCTCGACGACCCCGCCACGCTGTACTACGCAGCGTTCGCCGTGTTGTGCCTGTGCGTGTGGGCCGGTCGCCGGCTGGTCGATGCGCGTTTCGGCATGGTCATTCGCGGATCGCGCCAGAACGACCGCCGCATGCGCGCGCTCGGCTATCCGACACTGCGTTACAAGCTGGTGGCCTACATCATCAGCGCCATGACCTGCGGCGTGGCGGGCATGCTCTACGCCAATCTCACGCACTTCGTCTCGCCCGCCTATATGGCGTGGACGGCGTCGGGCGAGTTGATCGTGATGGTCGTCCTCGGCGGGCTGGGTTCGTTCTTCGGGCCGGTGCTGGGCAGCGCCGCCATGCTGCTGATCGAGGAATGGCTCAAGGGCATGACGGAGCACTGGATGATTATCTTCGGACCGCTCATCGTCGTGGCGGTGCTGGTGTCGCGACGCGGCCTGTATGGACTGCTCGGCGACCTGCAGGTGCGGCTCGCCCGGCGCGCCCGTACCGTGGAGGGCAAGGCATGACGCTGCTTCGAGTCGACCAACTGGTCAAACGCTACGGCGGGCTGATCGCCACCGATCACTTTTGCCTGGATGTCGCGCCGGGGGAACTGCACGCCATCATCGGCCCGAACGGCGCCGGCAAGAGCACGCTCATCGGCCAACTGGCCGGCGAGCTGCGCGCCGACGAAGGCAGCATTCATTTCGACGGACACGACATCACGGCCATGCCGATCGAGCAGCGCGCCCGCTCAGGGCTCACGCGCTCGTACCAGATCACGTCGGTGTTTCGCGAGTTCACCGCGCTGGAGAACGTGCTCGTGGCCGTGCAGGCGATGCAAGGCCATAGCTTCGGCTTCTGGCGGCCGGCCATTCGCGAAGCGGCGCTCGTCGAACCGGCGCGCGAGATCCTGGCGCGCACCGGACTGGCCGCGCGCATGCACGTGCCCGCCAGCGCGCTCGCCCACGGCGAACATCGTCAGCTCGAACTGGCCATGGCGCTCGCGGGACGCCCGAAACTGCTGCTGCTCGACGAGCCGATGGCCGGCATGTCGCAGGCCGAATCGGAACAGATGACGCATCTGCTTGCCGATCTCAAGGGCGATTACGCCATCGTTCTGGTGGAGCACGATATGGACGCGGTCTTCGCCCTGGCCGACCGCATCACCGTGCTCGTCTACGGGCGCGCCATCGCTTGCGGCAACGCCGACACGATCCGCAACGACGCGGGCGTGCGCGAAGCCTATCTCGGGGATGACACCCGCAACGAAATGCTGGGAGCGACCGCATGAGCCCCTTGTTGTCTTTGTCTGGCGTCGAGTCGTACTACGGCGCGAGTCAGGCGCTGTTCGGCATGCAACTCGACATCGAGCGGGGGGCGTTCGTCACGCTGCTCGGCCGCAACGGCATGGGCAAGTCGACCACGGTCAAGTCGATGACGGGCCTCATGCGTCCTGCCCGTGGCGAAATCGTGTTCGACGGACAGCCGGTGCACGCCAGCCCGTCGCACCGTATCGCGCGCGCGGGCATGGGCCTCGTGCCGGAGGGACGCCAGATTTTCCCCACGCTGACAGTGCGCGAGAACCTCGTGGCCACCGCCAGCAACCGTCATGGTGCGCGCTCGCCGTGGACACTGGAGCGCATCTACGCCCTGTTTCCGCGGCTGCGCGAACGCGAGAAAAACCTCGGCAGCAACCTGTCCGGCGGCGAGCAGCAGATGCTCGCGATCGGCCGCGCGCTGATGACGAATCCGAAATTACTCATTCTCGACGAAGCGACGGAGGGGCTGGCACCGCTCATTCGGGGTGAAATCTGGCAGTGCCTGAAGCAACTCAAAGGCAGCGGCCTGTCGATCCTGTGCATCGACAAGAACCTTGCACCGATGCTCGAACTCGGCGATCGCCACTACATCGTCGACAAAGGCCGTGTAGCTTGGCAAGGCGACTCGCCGAGCCTGCGTCGGGCGTTGCCGGAATTGCAGGCTTATCTGGGCGTTTGAGGCGCACCCCACGCTGCGTACCGCCCCGTTTTGCGTACACTCTACGGCACCTCGTTTCGGCGGGGTGCTTAGTCCTCGATGGGTGTCATACGCGAAAATCCGGAGTGTTTTGTGAAAGCACCCAGTAGAACTCTGTGGTGCAATCGGTTCCGCTTGATTGACTTCGCAAGCGTGCTTATCCCTTCACTTAACACCGACACCCGGGCAGGACTATGGCTTACTCCAATACGCCTTCGAATCCCTTCCGCTGGCTGCTCTCTCAGGACACCGGTGCGCCACCGCCTGCCGAAGCGGCGCACGTCAAGAACGGCCTTCCTGCGGATCTTCCGCTCAATATCAAGGAGCTGCCGCGCACACCGCTTCCCAAACTTGAAGTCTTTCCCGACGAATTGCTCGCCCTGCGCAAGCATCTCGGCATGTCGCGTAACGTCTTCGCACACTACTTGCGTACGAATCCGCGCACGCTGGAGAACTGGGAGCAGGGTCGCGCGCGCCCCAATGCCCAGGCCGCCTGCCTCATTCGGCTCGTGCAACAGAACCCGGGGCTAGTCTCGTCGCTCGCACGACTTTGACCCGCATTCGCGCGATCGTCATCGCATCCGTGGTTGCTTCGCTGCAGGGTTTCACCGCTTCACCGACTCGCGGTTTCATTCGCGCCAGTCGCGGCGCTGGACGTCCGCGTTACGGTGGGGATCATGGGCCGGTTCATGCGCCGGCCCATCGCAAAGGGCGGCACGCCGATACATCGGCATGCCGTCCTTCGTTTTGGCGACATCGGCAGGAAGGCGCTACGGCTTGAGGCCGCACGCTTCGCGAAGACAGGCGACGAAGCGCTCACAAGCCGGGCTCGGCGGCTTGTCGGCGCGTAGCGAATAGCCCACGTCGCCAAAGCTGCCGGGCATGGTATCGGCCAGCACCCGCAGCAATCCCGATTCCACGAACGGCGTGGCCGCCACACGCGGCATCAGCGCCACTCGCGGCGTCTCGAGCATCAAGCCGATGTTGGTCAGCACCGAGAGCGACTCGACAACGTCCTCGGGTAATGCCAGCCCCGCATCGTGGAAGAGCCGCTCGGCGGCGAGCCGCGACGGCGATTCCGGCACCGGCAGAATCCATGCCCCCTCACGCAACTGCGCGAGCGGCACGCGCGCCGGCCCCTGCGGCCAGTGACGCACCCCACCGACCACACTGAGCGATTCGTTGAAGAGCACTTCGTGCGTCAGGGCGAAGGCGTTGGCGACAGGCAACGCCCGCTCGGGCAGACGGCCCACGACAATATCGAGATCGCCGCTCGCAAGCGCGGGAAAGAGTTGCGCGGTCGTCGCTTCACGTACCGTGATCAGTACGCCCGGGGTCCGCGACTTGAGCATCGCAATCGTGCGCGGGAGAAGATCCGCGGCGGCCGAGATGAGCGTTCCGACGATGACGTGTCCGCTGGTACCCGCGCTGAACGCGTTCACTTCGTCCGTCAAATAGCGCAGCTCCGCCATGAGCGATTTCACGCGATGGCCGAGCAATTCGCCCAGTTCGGTGGGCTGCATGCCGCGATTACTGCGTACGAAGAGCGGTCCTTCAAAACACGATTCCAGCTCATGCACGATCTTGCTCACGGCCGGTTGTGTGAGACCCGTTTCGTTGGCGGCGCGCACAAGCGAGCCCGTCTCGAGCACGCGGTCGAACACCTGAAGCTGGTGGAACTTGAGCTTTCGTCCGAGATTAAGAGAGGTCCAGGGCAGCGAGCGCATCGGCGTGCCGTTCAGGCCGCCGCCGCAGAGCCGGACGGTATCACCGCCCCCGCCCCCGGCACGCCCTGCGCCGCCGGCGCCACCGACGTAGCCGCGTCAGACTCGGCGGGTTCGCCCGACAAAAAGGCGACGACGTACTCCTCCAGCATCGCAGCGTCCGGCAGAGACGCCGGATTCACATGGTGGTTGACGAGGCATCCGTCGAATGTCAGCACGAGCATATCCACCAGACGCGCACGTCGCACGCTATCGCGCGCAAGGCTCGGCGCGACTGCCGTCAGCAGGCTCGACAGGTGATCGCGAAACCAGCGCAGCAGCGACGCGTCGTACGGATCGCCCGGGCGGACGGTGGCCAACGCCTGCACCAGGTTGTGCGAGAAGCCGTTGTCGAGTCTCGGCATCTGGACCAGCAGGCCGTCGAGCAGGGTGCGCATGCGCGCGTGGGCGCCGTGTGCCCCCATCACCTCCGCTTCGAGCACAGTAATGCGCGCCTTGAACCAGGTTTCGTAGACGCAGAAGAAGACCTGCAACTTCGCAGTGAAGTAGCTGTAGATGTTCGCGTGGGAAATGCCGGCGCGCTTTGCGATCTGCACCATGGTGGTTTCGACATAGCCCTTGTCGAGAAACAGGGCATGCGATGCTTCCAGGATGGCCAGACGAATGTCTTCTTTCTTGACTTGTGGCATGGATAAGCCTGCACGGATAGGCCGAGCACCTCAATCGATTTGTCTCAACGATCGCTGAATTCAGTACCGAACTTCAGCGGGCACAGTATGCCAGCGCAAACGCAGCTTGCGGCGAAAACTAAGCGCAAATACCCCCCCGGACTTTCCCGATGGTTTCAACGCATTCAGCGCGATTTGCGATGACAGACATCGCGTAATACGCCGCGTAATCGCACATTGCGCGCATTCCACCTCTTCCGCATCGTCCGCACCTTCCGGCATGAATGGCGGCTTTATAAGCGCCGGCCGAGACATTTCAAATTTGAACAATTTCGGTGTCACGCTTCCGACAGCGCCGCTGTACGACGACATCCCCGGCGATGTCGTAGACGGAAGCAAACTTGAGCGACGGTGCGTGCGCCAGCGTCGCGGCGTCGCGGCACGCCCATCGTCCGAACACCCACCCTTTAATTCGGATTGCTTTTTATACATCGATCACACAGAAAGCGCCGCGACACCCGCAGGTTCTCGACCGTCAGCCCGCGACCAAAGGGCTTTACAAAGTCTTACAAGATCGGGCGACCCAAATACCGCAACTTGCGTCAAACCTAAATCAATCGGCGCTGACGGCAGACGCCATGAAATGCAGCGCAATGCCGCATCGGACTGCGCACTGACAGTGAATGGATCGCGTATCAAGTCTGCGCCTGACCTGACTGGTTTTTTCGTACCACTGGTGTCTAGAGACTCACGGCCCCGGTGGTTGAACTACATTCGCTAGCC
>NZ_CABPSG010000016.1:0-62288 GCF_902459595.1 Pandoraea soli
TCCTTTACGCGGATCGATTCGTTCGACCGTCCGTGTAATTCTCAACTCGCCTTGAACACGGAAATTCTGACACCCCCGGGATTACGAAAACATCCCAACCGTTCTCATATCCATGAAGTACAACGCGGCAACTCTCAAGGCCTGTAGATAATTAATGGCCGCAACTCAACCACGCACGTGGCATCGCGATGCCCCCTCATCCACTTAAAGTTGGCACTCGCAACGACCGAAGGTCAACGGAAATGCCCCGCGGCTCGACGCCTTGACGTTCCTTGGAGCTGCCGTACCCGGCGACGCACCACCGTCTCACCGACGCCACCCGAACGGTTTACCTCCATATGGCTATGGCCCCGGTCGAGCATCCGGCACACGGCCTGCTATTTGAAATCCGGGAAAAACGTACGTCGTTGCTTGGTCATCAGACACCTCTTCATGGCGAGCGTTCTCGCCTAAATCAGTGTCGGAAGCATTAGGCCACTAAATACTGCAATCGAGCTTGGTGTAGGCAGTCCTGGCTGCGTGGGCTTCAGCGTCGTCCCGTGGATTCGAGCAACGCCAGTCGGCAACGGCGAAAATAAGTCAATGGAGGCATGCGATGGTTCGTGGTCCGTCCGAAGAGGAATACAAGAACTTCACGTCACGCGGGAAGATTATCTATTGGACATGCTTCGGTATCATTTTTTCCGTTTTTGTAGGGTTGCTTCTGAAGCGATTTTTATTTTAAGCAAACGGGCACACGCAAAGTCTGCGTTGATGTCGTCCTAGTGTTCGACGGACAAGTGTAATGACCTAGCGGCACCCGCTCAGGTTAAGCGGCATAACGCGAATGCCTCAGTTGGGTTTTTCATCTTCCGCGTCCATCTCGTCAACGTTGCCGGCATCGTCGATTGGAATAGCGCTTGACGTCAGAAAGGCGACTTTCCGGCCGACGCACCACTCCCGTCCGCCAAGCTTAGCGAGCCCGCCGCCCCTCACGCGCTCCGGTTGCATCCATTACATCGGTTACGTCCGTTACGTCGTCGCACCGCGAATGCGCATCGATTTGCGATTACGCTTCCGGGCATGAATCACCGCGCTTTACCATGAGGCGCAACCGGCCTGCCGTGCCTTTGTGCCTCATGCGTCCCAAGCGCCCGCCCACACGGAGACGACCCTAGATGACAAAGCCCTATCTCACCGTTTTTGCCGCACTCGCGGCGACCGCCGCCATCACCTGGATGACGTTCAGCGCACGGAGTTACGCCGCCGAGCCGCAAGCCCAGGTGCAGACCAATCCCCGGCAAGACGAAATCAAATCGCTGGTCGACAGGACCATCACCCCGTTGATGGCCCGACAGGACATTCCCGGCATGGCCGTTGGCATCGTTTTCGACGGGCATGCCTACGTCTTCAATTACGGCGTGGCCGACAAGAAGGCCAACACGCCCGTCACGGCCGACACGCTTTTCGAGCTAGGTTCGGTCAGCAAGACCTTCACGGCGACACTCACCGCCTATGCGCAAAGCGTCGGTGCCCTCTCGCTCACCGACAAGACCAGCCGCTTCGTCCCCGAACTTGCAGGCACGCCTTTCGGCGACGTGAAACTCGTCAATCTCGGCACGCACACGACCGGCGGCATGCCGCTTCAAGTGCCGGACAACGTTCATAGCACCCACGACATCCTGCAATACCTCAAGTCGTGGAAGCCGGCGAAACCCACCGGCACGGTGCGCACCTATTCGAACGTGAGCATCGGTGCCCTCGGCTGGATCACCGCACGCGCCATGCACGGTGACTTCGCAACACTCGTGACCGAGCACGTCTTCAAGCCACTCGACATGCAGCACACCTACCTCCGGGTGCCGAAAGATCAGCAGGCCAACTACGCGTGGGGATATGGGAAGGATGGCAAGCCGATTCGCGTCTCACCAGGTGTGTTCGATCAAGAGGCGTATGGCGTGAAGACAACGGCGAGCGACCTGCTGCGGTTCGTTCGCGCCAACCTCGGACAGCCAGTGCAGGACGACCGGCTGCGCCAAGCGATCAACGCGACCCACACCGGCTATTTCTTCGACAAGCCGATCACGCAGGACCTGATTTGGGAGCAGTACCCGTATCCAGTCAGCATCGATGCACTGCTTGATGGCAACTCGGCCCGGATGGCGTACGAGCCGACAGCCGTTCGTGAACTTGCGCCTCCGATGGCCCCCACGCCCGTCGCCTGGATCAACAAGACGGGCTCGACGAATGGGTTCGGCGCTTATGTCGCCCTCGTCCCGTCGAAGCAGATGGGCATCGTACTGCTTGCGAACAAGAACTACGCGATGGACGAGCGCATCCGCGCGGCGCACGACATTCTGACCACCCTCGACGGGGGTGCACACGCGTCCCCCGCCGGGAAGTAACGACGTACGCGGCGGCGGGCGTCCTCGCCCGCGCCTTCGTCGTGATTCAGGCACGGCGCTGAAGCCCCGTAGGCTTTAGCGCCGTAACGCGACATCACGCAAACGCCCACACGTCCAAACGCCTGAATGCCCTGGCGTCTTAACTCCCCAACACCTCACTGCCCAAACACCTGCTCAAGCGCCGCCGCCATATCCTCGATCAGATCCTGCGGGTCTTCCAGACCGATATGCAGACGCACGATCGGGCCGGCGGACGTCCAGTCCTCGCACGTGCGCGTGCCCGCCACGTTCGACACCGTCGCCAGACTCTCGAAGCCGCCCCACGACGCGCCGATGCCGAACAGCTCTAGCGCATCGACGAAGCGGTCCGCCTGTGCCATCGTGGCGTTGGCGAATTCGAACGAAATCAGGCCGTTCGTGCCCACGCAATCCCGTTGCCACAGCGCATGCCCGGGATGCGTCGGCAGCGCCGGGCAGAACACGCGCGCCACGTCCGGCAGACTGCCGAGCCAATGCGCAACTTCCAGCGCATGACGCTCATGCATCTGCAAGCGCGCCCCCAGCGTGCGCGTGCCGCGCAGCACGAGATACGCGTCGTCCGGACTCACGGCCACGCCCTGCGCATCCGCCATTTTGGAGAGCGTTTGCCAGACGTCCTGCGTTGTGGTCACCGTCCCCATCATGACGTCGGAGTGCCCGCTCAGATATTTCGTCGCCGCCATCACCGAGACGTCAGCCCCCAACATGAGCGGACGGCACTGCACGCCCGAGCCCCACGTGTTGTCCGCCACGAGCAGCGCCCCATGACGATGCGCCAGATCGGCCAGCGCCGGGATGTCGCACATTTCATAGACAAGTGAGCCCGGCGTCTCCACGTAGATCATCTTCGTACGCGCCGTCATGTGCTCGGCCGCGTCGCTGCCATCGGCGCGGAAGTAGGTGACGTGCACGCCCCACGGCTTGAGGAACGTCTCCACGAAGTGACGCAGCGGCTGATACACGCAGTCCGAAATCAGCACATGATCGCCTGGGCGCACGTAAGCGAGAAACACCATCGAGATCGCCGCGAGCCCCGTCGGGAAGAGACGCGTGCGATAGCCGCCCTCCAGCTCTGCGACGACATCCTCCAGCGCGAAGCCCGTCGGATTGCCTCGCGCCCCGTAGGTGAACATGCGCTCGGTGCCGCGACGGCGGCGCGCGTCGTTCAGGTCGTCCATCGTTTCGAACAGCACGGTAGATGCGCGCACCACGGGCGGATTGACGGCGCGACCGCCAACCACGGCGGTGTGCGTGCCGCCCTTGACCAGACGGGTAGCGAGACGTTTGGGGGTCGATTGTCGGGACATGATGGGACGTTGGGGGGGATAAGGTTTCGAACGATTCAAACGATTCGAACGAGTCAGAAGATAACGCACGGCGTGCGCAACGGTCACGCACGCCAGCGACTGCACTTACTTCGCGGCGGCAGGCTCACCGATACGGAACGCACCGCGCTCCCGGTCGTCGAGCTGGGCCAGCAATCCCGTCTCCCACGCCAGATACTGGCGCGCCGCCGCCTTGTTGCCGTCGTGACGATCGTGCACGAAGAACAGATAGTCGATGCATTCGGCGTCCGCCGGCAATTCGGGCGTGCTCTGCACCGGCTGGCCAGCCGCGGCCCAAGCCTTGAAGCCGCCCGCAAGCAGCGAAACCGTGCGCGCGTCGTTGGCATGCGCACGCCGCCAATCGGCCGCGAACAGTTCCGCGATGCCGCGCTCGTCCGCGATGAGCACGATGGTACGCGACGCAGGCAGGCTCGGCAGCCGCGGGCGAATCGCCCACTGCGCGCCCGGCACATGCTCGCGACGGTAGCTCATGCTCGGCCGCAGGTCGACGACCGTGACGCTACCGTCGGCAAGTGCCACGGCGAGCGCTGCGACATCGATCTCGGGCAGCGTCGCGTCGACGGCCGACCCACATGCCGGCAACGACGCGCCGCTGACGAGTCCGTCGCGCAACACGTAGGCATCATGACCCAACTGACGCAGCCAGCTCGCGACGATCGGCGCGCGCACCCCATCGTTGTCGAACAGCACCACCCGGGCATGACGCACGCCCACGTATTGATCCGTCGCCTGAATCAACTGGCCGCCCGGCGTATGTTGCGCACCAGGTAGCGACCCGGCGGCGAATTCTTCCGGCGTGCGCACGTCGCACAGGAACAGCGTGCGCGACGTGTCGGTTGCCCATTGCGCAAACGTCGCGGCATCCACCTCGGGCACAGAGAAGCGCTCGGCCAACGCGCCACTCGCTTCGCGCATCTGCGCGAGACTCGACGGCGCGACCGCGTCTGGATAGCGGCGCGTGCTGCCATGCTCCAGCGGCAAATCTTCCAGATACCAGCCCTGCGTGCCGTTCTCCAGCGCCATCACCGGGTTGGGAATGCCGAGGTTGATGAGCGTCTGGGCGCCGATGATGCTGCGCGTGCGTCCGGCGCAGTTCACGACGATGGGCGTGGTGGGGTTCGGCACCAGCTCGCGAATGCGGTAGCCGAGTTCTCCGTTCGGGCAGCAAATCGACGACGGAATCGTCATCTTCAAGTATTCGCTTACGGGACGTCCGTCGAGAATCACCACGTCGTCGCCGCGCTCGCGCATGGCGGCCAGCTCACGCGCCGTCACGCGAGGCGTGTGATACGCCATCTCCACCAACTCACCGAAGGTCTTCGACGGCACGTTCACACCGGCGAACAGACGAAAGCCCGCTTGTTGCCAAGCCTGTGTACCGCCTTCGAGCACGTGCACGTCGGTATAACCGAGCGCGGCCAGACGCTGCGCCGCCTGCACTGCGACACTCGCGTCGGTGTCATAGAGCACCACGCGGGCGTCGCGTCTCGGCGCAAGCCGCACGATGTCGAGTTCGAGGCGGCTGTAGGGCAGCGTCACGCCATAGAAGAGGTGCGCTTCGCCGTACTCGCCATGCTCGCGCACGTCGAACACGGCGATCTCGGCGCCATCATGCAGCCATTCCTTGAGACGGGCGGGCGGCACAAAGTGAGGAGTAAACGAGGTCATAGCGTTGCGTTTGTTGTCAGGTTCCGCCCGGTCATACCCAATGCGTAGGGATGAACAGGCCCGCACCGCCCGGCGTGGGCGATGTGAAAGGGGGGCGCGAGGAACGCTCGCGCCGTCAGGGAGTTCGCCGCCGGGCGTCGCCGGCGGTCACTGCGCTGTTAGCGGCGGGTCTTCACGCCGATATCCATGACTTGATACGTGCCCTTGGCGAGATCGAACGTGATGCGCTCAGTCAGCGTTTCCAGCGCACGGCCGTACATGTGCAGGTGGCGAATCGGCGCGTCGCCCTGGATCTCGACGGCATGAATGTCGTCCGACGCCAGCGCAATGCCGTGGCCCGGGTCGACCACGACGGTGTCGCTCACTTCCAGTGTGCCGACGCCAGGTGTCTTGCCGTCATCGGTGCGACGGTAGACGTAGTTGTACTCAACGCCTTCGACCGCCGCGATGCAGGCCCACGTCGTATGGTTGTGCGGCGTGATCTTCTTGCCCGGACGCATAACGTTCAGGTACAGCGCGTAGGTCTTGTCAGCATCTTCATGAATCAGATAACGCGCTTGCAGTTCGCCATCGGCCGGCGGCGGGAAGTCGGCCTCGTTCCACAGCGCGTTACGGGCGGCGAGCGATTTGACCTGATCGAGTACGGCGGCCAGCGCGTGGCGCGTCTCGCCCTCAGGGGCCAGCGACGCCTTCATGGCTGCAATGGCGTCGCCGACGGCGGCCTGACGTTGTTCGGCTAGGGTGGGCGTGGACATGTGAAGTCTTCTCCGTAGGATCTGTTTCGCGACGGGCCCCGGCTGAGGCGCGGTCGCGTGTTCGGGTATGGCGTAAGTGTCGCGTGCGTCGTGCTTGTCGGGACGGCCTCAGGCCGGCACGGCGTCGCGCGGCACGCCGATCATCGGCGACGGACGCAGCACGTCCTGCAGGAATCGCTGCGCGCGCGCGTGCTTCGGCTGGCTGAAGAATTCCGCCGGCGGCGCGTCTTCGAGCAACTGTCCCTGGTCCATGAACCAGACGCGGCTCGACACATCGCGCGCAAAGCCCATCTCGTGCGTGACGATCATCATTGTCAGCCCCTCTTCCGCCAGCGAGCGCATGACCTGCAAAACCTCCTGCACCATTTCGGGATCGAGGGCGCTCGTCGGCTCGTCAAACAGCATGAGCGGCGGCTTCATGGCGAGCGCGCGGGCAATGGCCACACGTTGCTGCTGACCGCCCGAGAGGTTCGCCGGCATGGCGTCGATCTTGTGGGCGAGGCCAACCTTAGCGAGCAACGTCTCGGCTTGAGCCGTCGCTTCGTCGCGCGACATGCCGAGCACCTTCGTCGGTCCGAGCATCAGGTTCTGGCGCACCGAGAGGTTCTGAAACAGATTGAAGCTCTGGAACACGAAGCCGATCCGGGCACGCAATTGATTGAGCCTGACGTCGCGCGCGGTGACGTCCTTGCCCTCGAAAAGGATGCGGCCTTTCTGGATGGCTTCGAGCCGCGTGACGGTACGAATCAGCGTCGACTTGCCGGAGCCCGACGGACCGCACACGACTACGACTTCGCCGCGCCCGATGGTGGCATCGATCCCCTTGAGGACGTGATGTTCGCCGTAATACTTATCGACCTTCTCGAATGCGAGCATGGTCATGATCGCGTTCTCCTTCTTGAATTCTGCACTTAGGCCAATCCCGCACGCTGACGGGCGATACGACGCTCGAGCCAGCCAGCGAAACGCGAAATGGCGAAACACAACACGAAATAGAAAGCTGCGAGCACGAGGAACGTCTGCAGCGGCTTGGTCAGCACGATCGTATTGACCTGCGCGGCCGAGTACGTCAGCTCGGGCACCCCGATCACATAGGCGAGCGATGTCGCCTTGATGATCGACACGAACTGGTTGACGATCGACGGCAACATGTTCGCGAGCGCTTGCGGCAATTGCACGTAACGCATGCTTTGCAGCCACGACAGCCCGTTCGAGCGCGCCGCTTCCATCTGGCCGCGCGGCAGGCCTTCAAGGCCAGCACGCACGATCTGCGACAGGAAGGCGCTCTCGTAGACGATGATCGCGCACACGGCCGTGGTGAATGCCGATACCTCGGCGCCCACGAGCAGCGGCACAGCAAAGTATGCCCAGAAGATAATCATCAGCAGCGGAATGCCGCGCACCAGTCGCGTCCATACACCGGCCGCACGTCGCAGCCAGCGCAGCGGCGAGACTTGCGCCATGCCGATCACCACCGCGATGGGAAACGACATCACCAGCCCGAGCGCCGAGAGAATGAGCGTGATCGCCACGCCGCCAAGCGGGCCGTTGGGCCAGCTCCCGACGAGGAACAGCGCGAGATAGTCATGCAGGATCTCGTACATCGTCTCAAACTCCCGAGGGTGCCGTACGGCGTTTGGCAACGTGCTCGGAGAGCGCCATCAAGGCCAGCGTGCCGATCAGATACAGGATCGTCGCCACCATGAACACATCGAACGTGCGGAACGTCAGGTTGTCGATCTGACGCGTGCGATACATCAGTTCGTGCACGCCAATCGCCATCGCCAGCGAGCTGTTCTTGAAGAGCAGCAGCGCCTGATTGAGCAACGCGGGCGTCGCCACGCGAATGCCCTGCGGCAGCACGACATAACGGAACGACTGCAAGTACGTGAGACCGATAGACCACGCGGCCTCCTGCTGCGTGTGCGGAATCGCGCGCAGCCCCGAGCGCAGGTCTTCGGAGATGAACGCACCGGCATTGAGCGCCAGGGCCAGCGTTGCGAAGACGAACTCGGTGTTGCCCGCGTTGATCCAGTCGCGCAGGCCCTCGGGCAGCAGTTGCGGCACGCCGAAGTACCACACGAGAATCTGCACCAGCACCGGCACGTTGCGGTGATATTCCACCACCACGATCACGAAGCCCTTGAAGAACTTGACCGGCAGGGCGCGCAGCGTGGTGAGCACCACGCCCACCACGATGGCTAGCAGCCCCGAGACCACGAACAGTTGGAGCGTGGTCAGCACCCCGTCGCGAAACAGCTTCAGGTAGCCGTCTTCGAGCAGAAACGAAAGTTCGAACATTACGCCGCGTCTCGCTTACTGCACCTTGATCGGCTCGACCTTATAGTCGCGCGTGAACTTGTAGACCGACTTGTTGCCGAGCCACTTGTCGAAGCTGTCCTGCAAACCATTCGACTTGTCGTAGTCGACCAGGATTTTGTTCACGGCGGCGAGCAACGCGGGTTCGTTCTTGTTGGTCACCACGCCCCAACGTTCTTCGAAGACCGACTTGGTGAGCAGTCGGTATTGCTGACCGCCCTTGGCGGCAGCTTCGTTGGCGAAGCGCGCCAGAATCAGTTGACCCGCCACCAGTCCCTCGACCTTACCCTGCTGCAGCGCGAGGAACGCCGACGAAATGTCGTGGAAGGTAAGCAGGTTCGAATCGGGTAGGCGCGTGACCGACACGGCGGCCGAGCTGGACCCCTCGGACGCCGCGATTTTCTTGCCGGCGAGCTGCTCGAGCGTCTGTACCGGCGAGTCGGCGCGCACCAGCACGCGAATCGGGGCAACGAAGTACTGGTCGCTGAAGTCAACCTGGGCGGCACGGGCCGGCATCCAGGCGACGGCGGCGGCCAGCACGTCGACGCGATGCGTCTTGAGTTCGGGGATGCGGGCGTCGGTCGACAGCGCACGGTGTTCGAGCTTCACGCCCAACCCCTTCGCGATCGCGTTGCACACGTCAACGTCGAATCCGACGATCTTGCGCGTGGCCGCGTCGGGAAACGCATACGGCTCGCTGGCGTTCTGCGTGCCGCAAACAAGCGTGCCGCGCGCCTTGATGTCGGCCAGTTGGTCAGCGTGTGCGATGCCCGTGATGGCGAGTGTCGCGAACAGCGCGGCTGCAAAGTGTCGTTGCCACATGATCCTGAGTCTCCTTGAGTTCGACCGAAGGGCGAATCGATGATCGGGGGGGCCGGTCAACGCCGGCCTCCCACCGATTACATAAATATTGCTTGAGTGTCAGGCAGGTTATCGACCAAAATTCCCGAGAACAATTTAATTTTTATCTCGAACACATTAGCCAGCCTGAAGTATCGACCCAAAACCCATGCGAAATCTCGATATTGATCTGCTGCGCACTTTCGTGGCGATTGCGCAGCATGAGACCTTTGCGGCGGCCGCCACGCGCGTGGGACGCACGCAGTCCGCGATCACCCAGCAGATGCAGCGGCTCGAACAGGAGATGGGGTGTGCGCTGTTCGAAAAGCAGGGCCGTCAGAAAGCGATGACCGCCGACGGCGTGCGGCTGGTTGCCTACGCGAACAAGATTCTGGCGCTCAACGATCAGGCCGTGCAGGTCATGCAAACGCGCGGGCCGGTGGAAAAGCTGCGCATCGGGTCGCCGCATGACGTGGCCGACTCGATTCTGCCGAGTATGTTGCGACGGCTATCGAAGCTCTCGGCGGAATTGCAGTTGGAGATCATCGTCGGACGCAGCCCGCATTTGATGGATGCCCTGCGCGACAAGGAGCTCGATCTGGCGATCTCGACACGCTACGACGAAGCCTTCCCCGGCATCAAGCTGCGCACTTCGCCAATGGTTTGGATCTGCGCCGACGACTTCATCTTCAATTCGTCCGCGCCCGTGCCGCTGGTGATGGCCGACGAGCTGAGCCTGTTTCGCCGCCTGTCCATCGAACGGCTCAACGCGGCGGGCATCGCCTGGCGCACGAGCTTCATCTCGCCAACGCTCACCGGCATCAGGGCGGCGATCAGCGCGGGCCTCGGGGTGACGGCTCGCACCACCGAGCTTCTCGATGCGAACATGCGCGTGCTCTCCGAAGCCGACGGCCTGCCGCGCTTGCCCGACGTCGCGTTCTATCTTTACGTGCAGCCGACGTGTACGAGTCAGGTCCTGCGCGAGTTGTTCGAGTCGACAGAGCACATCGCCACGCGCTTCGGTCCGCCGTTTCTGATCGGCGAGTAATCGGCGGCGCGCCCCCGATCCGCGGGAAGCCGAATCGGGGATATACTGCCCCCTAGTATGTACGTGCTAACATTTTCGGCCATTTGATCGACACAGACAGGAGCGCGACAGACCGTGCACACGATTCGGGAAAAGCACAAGTTGCTGGCACGCGTACGTCGCATTCAGGGACAGGCGCAGGCGTTGGAGCGTCAGTTGAGCGAAGAGGGCGACTGTATCGAGATTCTCCAGCAGATCGCGGCGATTCGCGGGGCGGTCAACGGCTTGATGGGCGCGGTCATCGAGGGGCATCTCGTCGATCACCTCGTCAACGAGTCCGAGCAGGCGCATCGCGAGGCCGAACTGGCCCCCATGCTTCACGTCATCAAGGCCTATCTGAAGTAGCCGTCACACGCCCATGCTTCGTTTCGAGAATCTTGCCAAACGCTTCGGCACTTTCACGCTTTTCGAGCACCTGAGCTTCCACGCCGAGCGCGGATGCTTTGCTCTGCGCGACGAAGGGGGCGGCGGCAAGACCACACTGCTCGGCATGCTCGCGGGCACTGTCGTGCCCGACGACGGCCAGGTCTGGATTGACGGACACGCCATGCACGACGCCCCCGCCGAGGCCAAGGCAGCGCTCGCCGTAGTGCCGTTCGACTGCCTGGGCGAGCCGTCGCAAACCGGACGAGGCTTTCTCGAACAGCGCGCCGCCGACAGGCAAACGCACGTGAGTGCCAGCGTGCTCGATCTGGCCGAGCGGTTCGGCCTGATGCCGCATATGGAAAAACGCTTCGACCAGATGTCGCTCGGCACACGTCGCAAATTCTATTTGACCGCCACGCACTTCGGCACGCCGCGCGTGATTCTCGCGGACGAGCCCAGTGGCGGACTCGATGCCGCCTCGCGCGCCGTGCTGATCGACTGGTTCACGACCCTCGGCAAGGATCGCTGCGTCTTCTTCTCGACCCACGACGATGCGCTGGCAGACGGCTGCCAAGCGACTTCGCTCGGCTTCCCCGATCTCACGCGCGCCAGCGCCCTCTGATTTTCCGTTCGTTTTCCCATGCGCCGCAAGGCGCCCTCATGCGTTCATTGATCTGCACTCATTAAAGTTTCGGCCTTCCCCGGCCGTAAGGGCAGAGAGTAAAGCAGCAATGTATCGATGCGACGGCGCGGGCGGTATTGCCCGGCCTGTCGGCCCCCCCCATTCAACGGTCCGCGCGCGGGCCTACCGATGAAAGCTCATGAAAGTCACTTCGTTGCGAACCCGGATTCTGCTCATTTCCTGCCTGACGGTGGTGGGCGCGCTGATTCTCTCTGGCATCACGACTTACGTCATCGTGCGTGACAGCATGATGTCGAGCATCGCCGACACGCTGTCGGCCGTGGCCGACGGGAACGCGGGCACCATCGAGCGCTGGTCCGCCGACAAGGCGCAGGCGGTCGTGGCGACGTCGCAAGTCGTCGAGAAAGGAGATCCGGCCGGGCTCGTGAAGCTCATGGGCAAGACCAACGACTTCCCGATCACGAGCATCGGCTGGTCGGACAAAACATTCTTCTCCACCGCGCCCACGCCGCCGGACTACGACCCGACGGCGCGCCCGTGGTACAAGAGCGCCCTGGCGGCGGGTAAGCTCACCGTCACCAAGCCGTATGGCGATTCGTCGACGGGCATTCCGTATGTCGCCTTCACCGCGCCGATCCTGCGTGACGGCCAGACCACCGGCGTGGTCAGCGGCGCCGTGGCGCTCACTGGCGTTCAGGACATCATCAAGGCCGTGCATCCCACCCCGTCGAGCCTCGCGCTGGTGGTGGCGAGCGACGGTCAGGTGATCGCTCACCCGGACAGCAAATTCTCGCTCAAGCCGTCGACGGACGTCGCCCCCGCGCTCACCGCCGACTCGCTGCCGGGCATGGCTGCCGACGGCGCCGCACCGGTCGCGATGGAACTCTCCGGCGCACCCAAGCTGCTCAAGGCCAAGCGCATTCCGGGCACGGACTGGTATCTGGTGGTGGCGCTCGACCGCACGGAAGCCACGGCGGGCCTGACGCATGTGCTGGGCGCAACGGGTATCACGCTCGTGGTGCTGACGTTGATCGCACTGGTCATCGCCTCCATCTTTACGTCGCGCGCGTTCAAGCGTTTGTCGATCGTGCGCGACGCCATGGACACCATCGGCTCGGGCGACGGCGACCTGACGCAGCGTCTCGATGTCATCGGGCAGGACGAGGTGGCGCAAATCTCGAAGTCGTTCAACGCATTCGTCGACAAGATCAGTTCGGTGATGCTCGACGTGCGCTCGGGCGTGTCGTCGATGACGTCGGCCACCAGCGAGATCGAGATGGGCAACCGCGATCTGTCGCAGCGTACGGAAGCTTCGGCGGGGTCGTTGCAGGAGACGTCGTCGGCGCTCACGGAGATGACGTCCAGCGTCAAGCAGACGGCCGAGACCGCCGAGCATGCCACGCGTCTGGCCAACGATGCGAGCGCCGCCGCCGCGCGTGGCGGTCAGGTCGTCACCGATGCGGTCGGCACGATGGCGGCGATCACGCAGTCGTCGGAACGCATCACGGAGATCATCAGCGTGATCGACGGTATCGCGTTCCAAACCAATATCCTGGCGCTCAACGCGGCCGTGGAAGCGGCACGTGCGGGCGAGCAGGGGCGCGGCTTCGCCGTGGTGGCGGGCGAGGTTCGCACGCTGGCCCAGCGCAGTGCGGCGGCCGCGCAGGAAATCAAGGCCCTGATCGAGACGTCGGTGCAGAACGTCAAGAGCGGTACGGAGCGGGTGCAGGCGGCGGGCACGACGATGAACGAAATCGTCGACGGGATTACGCGCGTGCAGCGTCTGGTGAGCGAGATCAACGGCGCCATGACCGAGCAGAGCACGGGCATCAGCCAGATCGACCGCTCTGTCTCGGAGATGGATCAGGCCACGCAGCAGAACGCCGCGCTGGTGGAAGAATCGGCGGCCGCGTCGGCCATGCTGAGCGAGCAGGCTCGTATGCTGGCGGAGACAGTGGCGCGCTTCCGTCTGCGCGATGGGCAGCACGCGGTGCCGCACGCGCCGTCGTTGTCGGTGGTGGGGTCGACGAAACGTCGAGCGGCTTGAGGGACCGTAGCGGCCGTTCACAAAACTCGATTTTCCCGTTACAATCGCCGTCCCCTGCCCAGGTGGCGGAATTGGTAGACGCACTATCTTGAGGGGGTAGCGCCGAGAGGCGTGCGGGTTCGAGTCCCGCCCTGGGCACCAGGCATTCAAAAGGCAGATGAACGCGAGTTCGTCTGCCTTTTTGTTTTACCAGCCTGTTTCACTGACGCCGCGAGGCCGTCAACTGCGCGAACTGCGCGTGACGGTTCCGGCGTTCCCACGCGCATGGAGCGTCTTCGAGAGGCGATATTCGTGCCATGTGAGCCCAATGATGGCAATGTCGAGTACCGTGAGGACCAGCAACCATGGCGAATGGGTGAACGTGAATCGGTAGAGCTGGTAGACGACGAACAGGGCGAACGCGACCATCGAAACGGGGAAATACCAGAGCTTGTCGCGCAGCAAGCCGATGATCAGCCATAACTTGATCACGCCGTGCGCGAGCAGGTAAGCCGCCGCGAACTTCTGCGAGCTGACGGAAAGATGCTGCACCGTATGCAGCAAAAAGCGGGCGACGACATCGTGCGGATCTTCCGCAATCTCGTTCCCCGTCACCCAAAGCACGGTCGACAGCAGGAAATGCCGGGGGATAAAGTACGCCACGACGCCGCCGACGATCTCGGCAACGGCGAAGAGCGCCTTTATCCACAGGCTCGCCTCGAAGATGAAATGGAGCCGCTTCTCGTAGACGTCGGAGAAGCCCATCACGCGCCGCCCCCCTCATGCACATTGGTCGATGCGCCTGGCACGACGACGGTCACGCTCAGGCCCGTTCGCGCGCCTTCATCCGCGTAGGCAAGGCGCACATCGGCGCCGGCCTTCTCGGCAATGGCTTTCACGATCGACAGCCCAAGGCCCGATCCCACTTCGCTGGTGCCCAGCCCTCGGTAGAACGCATCGAAAACACGATCGCGCTCCTTCGGTGCAATGCCCGGACCGGTGTCCTTGACGCACAGAACCGTCTGCCCCTTGCCCGACGCGAGCATCATGTCCACCCGCCCCCCGGCCGGCGTATAGCGAATGGCGTTGTCGACCAGGTTCTTGATCAGCATGCTCAGGTCCGCCTCGCTCATCGGTAGCGACGCGTCCTCAACCGCCTCGATGCCAAGGTCGATTCCCTTGGCTTCGGCCAGCGGGTACAGCGTTTCCAGCGTTTGACGGAAGACGCGCAGGACGGAGTCGGTGGTGGCATGCCCGTCGCTCTGCGTCGCCTGCACGCTGGACAACGTCAGAAGGTGCTCGAGCATGTGTCGACCGCGCTCGATGCCTTGGCGCAATTCCACCAGGCGCTCCCTTGCCGTCGCGGACATATCCGCCTCGGCAAGGCGCTCTGCCTGAAGCGAAAGCGCCGTCAACGGCGTGCGCAATTCATGCGCGGCGTCGGCCACGAAGCGGTGCTGCGCGTCCACCGACGTCGACACGCGCGACAACAGGTTGTTGATGGCCCGCAGAAACGGACGAATCTCGTTCGGCAGATGCTCGGTCGACACCGGATGCAGCTCGCTGTATTGACGCCTGTCGATCTCGCTCGACAGGCTCGCCACCGGCCGGAATATCCTGCGCACCAGCCAACCGACCACCAGCAGCAACACGGGAACGAATGCCACGAGCGGCATGATGGTCCGGATCGCGCTGGTCCGGGCGATCTGGTCGCGCACGTCCGTCTCTTGCGCCACCGCGATACGCGCGCCGGATTGCAGTGTCTTGACCAGCACCCGATACGGCTCCTTGCCCACGGTGACGGTCGACAGGCCGTCGGCCATCGTCACCGGCAGCGACAGCGGCAGCTTGTCGTCGCCGTCGCCCGCGCCCGGACGCGTTGCCACCCCGAGCGGCTGAACGACCACGCGGGCCTCCTCACCGCTCGCCTGCGGCGCCTGAGGCGCCTGAAGATTGCGAAATTCGCTGGTCTGCAGATGGTTGTTATCGACGAGGGCCGCGACCTGACGCAGCACATCGTCCTGCAGTTCATGGGCTTCGTCGAACGCTGCGGCGAACGAAATGACCCCGGCGATCACGGCAAAGACGAGGATCGCCACCGAGAGCCACAGGCTCAGGCGCAGGCGAATGGAATCGCTCAATCGCCCTTTAATACCATCCATCCCGCTCCCCTCACGTTTTTAATGATGCTCGAGCCGAGCTTCTTGCGAAGCGAGTGAATGAGAAATTCGATGGCATTGCTCTCGACCTCGTCCCCCCACCCGTAAATCCGGTCTTCCAGATCGCTTCTGGACAGGATGGCCCCGGGCCGCGTCAGCAACGCCTGCAGCAAGGCGAACTCCCGATTCGACAATTGCACTGGTGCAACGTCCGACGTATGGGCTTGCCGGGTGCCCGGATCGAGGGTGACGATGCCATTCGACATCACCGGCAGCGCCTGTCCCGCCTGACGCCGCATGACGGCCCGGATGCGGGCGAGCAATTCCGCCATCTCGAAAGGCTTCAGCACGTAGTCGTCAGCGCCGGCGTCGAGGCCCTTTAATCGTTCCGGCAGTGTATCGCGCGCCGTGACAATGATGATGGGAACCTGATGCCCTCGCGATCTCAGGCTTTGCAGCACCGCGTGACCGTCTTTGCCCGGTAGGCCCAGATCCAGCAGTACCAGGTCGTAATGCTGGCAGTCGGCTGCCGCCAGCGCCGCCTGCCCGTCGGTAACCCAATCCACGGCGAATGTCGCATCCTTGAGCGAATCGCGAACAACACTGCCGATCATCGGATCGTCTTCGACGAGCAAGATGCGCATGTCATTTCCTTTCTAGCGACGGATCAATGCGCTTTCGCCGCGGCGCGTTGCCGGAACAAGAGCAGACTCGTCAGAATAAATGCAAGCAGGGCAAACGACGCCGAGTACCGGCTCAGGGCAAGTCCACCGGCGCTGACCGGCTTGTCCAGAAAATCACCGACAACGGCACCCAGCGGACGCGTCAGGATGAACGCCGCCCAGAACAGGAACGTGCGCGACGTGCGTGTCCACAAATACGCACCGACGAGAATCAACAGGAGCGCGCCGAACACCACGGCCGCGCCCGTATAGCCGAGCCCCGCGGTGTCCGCAGTCCAGTCACCCAATGCGGTGCCCAGCGTCTGGGAAAACATGATCGTAACCCAATAAAACGCTTCGGCCTTGGGCGAGTGGATCGAATGCACGGACACGGAGCCCATCGTTCGGTACCAGAGCCACAGAGAGCCAAGCAGCAAGGCGAGCAGGATCGACGAGCCTCCGGCGTAGCCGATGCCAAGCGACCGATCGGCGAAGTCCGCGAGTGTGGTGCCGACCGTCGTCGTGGCAATGATCGTCACCCAGTACAACGCGGGCGAAAATGCCTTTGCACGAATCTGCGCCGAGACGGCAATGGCGAACACCACCGCGAAGATCGCGGTGCCGACAAGGTAGCCGAGATTCATCGACATCGAGACGGCATCGCCTCCGGTCTCGCCCAGGGTCGTGGCGGCGATCTTGATCACCCAGAACAAGAGGGTGACCTCGGGGACCTTGCTAAGTGTTTTCTGTACGGTTGTATTCACGGTTGGAAGAGTCCTCTAAAAATTCAGACTTGCTGACGCGCTGCATTGCGCTCGGCAATGGAGAGATACAGGACCAGCGCTACGATTGCCGTAACGAATACGGCGCTCGTGCCGACAACACCCAGGCCCAGACCACCATTGGAAATGGGTTGCGACAGAAGATCACCACACGAGGCGCCGAACGGGCGAGTCAGGATATAGGCGATCCAGAACGTGGTGACAGCGTTTCGCCGAAACACAAATCTCGCAATGGCGGCCAGGCCGATCAGCGCACCGAACACCAAAGCGGAATTCGCGTACCCAAGATTTAGGCCTTCGGCCACCCAGTCGCCCGCTGCCGTGCCCAGTGCGAAGGTGAGCAAAATCGCGGTCCAATAGAAAAGCTCACGTTTGATCGTGTCGATCGAATGAATCGACAACGTCCGCTCCTTCGCATACCAAATCCCGAATGTCGTGAGCAACGCGGCCGAAAATGCAAGCGTCGACACTGCAAGCGGTACGCCAAGGTTGTCGCTCAAGTTGTCGGTGACGAGCGTTCCGAAAACACTGACAAATACGACGGTGCTCCAATAGCGCCATGGGATGTATCGGCGCGCATTGATTTGCAGTCCCAGGAAGATCGCCAGAAGCAAACCCATCACGGCAGACGTACCGGTCAATCCGAACCCAAGATTGACGTTCAAGAAGTCGGCCGCCGTCTCTCCGACCGTCGTTGACATCATTTTGATGAGCCAGAACGTCAAGGTCACTTCAGGCACTTTGTTTAACCATACCGGGCTAGATGCATTGACACGATTCATGCTTGCCTCCGGGTTCGTTAGATAACATGTGAATTGTCTAACAAAACGATTAGCTCACCCTTAGTCCGCCGCACGGCATGTTGCTCATGCCCGAACCCATCCACGTTCGATCAAACGCGCGAAAAGCTTCTGGTGAATCGCCATGGCCAGACGGTAGGCTGCTGTTCGAAGCCAGCGCATTTGCCGCGTGGCAAGCCAAGCGGAAATGCCCGCAACAACTGCCGATCCCGCCATATCCATCGGGTAATGCACGCCGAGGAAAATGCGCGCCCACGCCACGGGGAGGCCGAGCAGTGCGACGGCAATGCCCACCGTTCGGGTTCGGTTGTCCAACAGGAGCGCGCTGGCGACGGACCAGATCAGCGTGAAGTGATCGCTCGGAAATGAACTGTCTGCCGCGTGCGCCAGATAGGTGTGTCCGATGCCAACGACAAACGGGCGCGGATGTTGCCACACCCAGCCAATCGCCTGATTGACGGCGAGGCCGATGGCGCCGGCCATGGCGGCGGCAATCAGCGACCGGCGCTGCGCCTCGTCGGCGCGCAGCCACATCAGCCCCATTGCCACAGGCACCGTCAGAATCAAGTACTGCGCAAAGAAAACCGCCATGCCGAATACCGGGGGCGTGGGTAATGCCGACGCATTGAGCATGAGAAACAACGTGTCATTCAGGCGCTCCATGCGGCGTCTTCCTTGAAATGAGATGGCTTAAAGTGACGCGGGAATTCGCGCAAAACGAAGCCTATGCCCCCACTCTTAGCCACGCATTAGAAACTGTCGTTATCTGCGCGGTTTCGGGGCGATGATGGTGGCGGCGCATGAAGGCCCGCTTGCGTCGACAAACGAATTCGCCCGCAGCCACCGGGAACGGTGGGCGGGCGAATGTGTTTGCTGCGGAAATTCGTGTCGCGCGACGGCGATCAGACAGCGTCGCGCGACAAACCGGCCGTTAGCGGGTCGTGCTGGGTTCCGGCTGGTTCTGCACAGGGAGCATCTTGTGCAAGGTGCCGTCACGCAGCACCCAGTGATGGTAAAGCGCGGCACAGATATGCATCCCGATCGCGCCAAGCAACACGTAGGCAAGGAACGAGTGCACGTCGCCCATCGAGTGGCCGAAAGACGATCCCTGCGTCGACAACGCGGGCAACGGCACCACGCCCAGCAACTTCAGTCCGTAGCCCCGTGCCGACGCGTTGATCCAGCCCAGGACGGGCACGACCACCAACAGCGCATACAAGCCCTTGTGCGCAACGGACGCGAACATGTGCAAGATCGACTTCTTGTCTTTCGTCGGCGTGCTGCGACAGCGCGACCACACCAGTCGAATCGCGGTGAGTCCCAGAATCGTGACGCCCAGCGAGAGATGCCACGCGACAAGTCCGATGGCAGGCGTGTTGCGCGTGATATCGGGCATCGTCAAGGCGACAACGAATTGCGCAGCCAACAAGGCTGCAGTAAGCCAGTGCAGATAGCGGGATGCCGCATCGTAACGGGTAATGGTTTGTTTCATCGAAGCCTCTTCGCCACTGATTGAAAACGTAATCCGGCTGACACGATCGCCAAGCGCCGTGCCCCATGGATCAGAATTCTGGGGCGCGACACTTAGCGAAGACTTAGCAAGTGCGAATTTCGCGACCGAATCGTCAATGTCGAACGGTCTGACGGCGCATGGCGATTACGGATTCGCATACTGACGCTCGATCGACGTCTCACTCGCGACCTGCATCTTCGGTGTCCACGCCGTGTGTGTGCGGGCCGTCAGGTGAACCACGGGATAGGCGTTACGTGACTGCGTGAGCAAGCCGTGTTGCTCGGCCCGGCTCAGGCTTTGCTCGACGGCAAGCCGCGTGACGTGCATTTGAGGACGATGGAGCATCGCGGTCTCAGGATAGACGGTGTCGCCTTGCTGCATCAGTCCGTGCTTTTCCGCGCTTACGAGTTGCGCATACACCTGCGCACGTGTGAGTGACGAGGACGGAGCACCGCTGGACATCACGGATTGGCTTTGTGCCGCTTGCGCGTTGATTTGTACTGCACCAAGCAATCCCGCCACGGCAACGAGCGCAGCAACATATGAGGTCTTCATGATCGAACTCCTAAGGGTGACGATGAGTGTGAAGGGGCGATGACTCGGCCATCGCGCAACCTTCACATTGATCGTAGGCGCGCTGCCTTAGCGAACCCTTAGCGCGATCGCGCGTTGCCCCTCGGTCATTCGTCACACGCGCGTGAGTACAGTTCAGTGTACGAAACGACGATTTCGCTACCGCTCGACGAGACGGCTGTGCCTGAACACAACGCCTTTGATCGCATCCAGAACGAATGCGAACACGGTCACGGCGACCAGGAGCATGCCGATGAGCGTTATCGGCACAGCCGCCATCAACGTTCCGCTCGCGGCCATGCCACTGACGATGGACACAGCGCTCACGCTCGCCACCACGAGGACCCGGCTGGGCGCCAACGATCCGATCCGCCCGTCGGTGCGCAGCACATAGACGTTGGCCTGCGTCGTGAAGACCAACAAGAGAAATACCAACGTCTGCATCTGCGCGAGATCCAAGCCGAGCCGGCTGCGCATCGTCGCATAGAGCGACAGCGAGAACGCGAGCGACACCGCCGCCAGAACAGCTGCCGCACTGATGAGTTGTCCTACTTGCCAGCGCTGCGGTCGGCTTGCCGGCAGCGTCCTGTCGGCGGCGATACTCATCGTGACAAAGTCACTCGCAAACAGCAGCAGCACGATCAACGGCGACGAGATCACGAAGCCGTGCGTGAACCACAGACCGAGCGTCAGGAACACGACGATTTCCAGCGTCTTGACGACTTTGTTAAGGATGTACGTCAGCATTCGGCGATGCACTTCCCGTCCCGCCGCGACCACCGACAATACGCCCTCGAGACCTGGATCGGTCAGCACGACGCCTGCCGCCGCCTTGGCCACGTCGGTCGCGCTGGCGACGGCGATGCCGAGTTCCGCCTGACGCAACGCGGGGGCATCGTTCACGCCATCCCCGGTCATGCCGGTCACGTGTCCCGCCGCTTGCAGCGCGGCAACGATGGCATGCTTCTCTTCAGGCAACACGCGCGCAAAGATGTCGCATTGCTCGGGGTGACGCAGATCGTCGGCATGCGCGGAGCATACGCGCGCACCAAGGCCAAGCCGTTGTCCGATGGCCTTCGCCGTTTCCAGCGCGTCACCTGTGGCCATGCACACCCGCACACCCAGGTTGCCCAGCTTGACGATGAGATCGTGGGCATCTTCTCTGGGCGGGTCCGACAACGCTACGAGGCCCACCATCCGGATAGCGCCCGCGCCCCCTTGCGCAACAGCCAGCACGCGCGCGCCGGCGCCCTCCAACAGCCGTTCCGCTTCGGTAATCGCATCGGGTTGCGCGGGCGACGCGCCGCACTGTGCCAGCACGGCATGGGTCGCGCCCTTCAGCGCATACCATTCGGTGCCATCGACGAGATAGACGCCCTCGCTGAAGCGCGTCGCGGGATCGAAAGGACGGAAGGCTTTGCGCACTGGGAGCGCTTGCGCACCGGGTTGGCCACGATGGGCCGCAAGAATAGCGAGGTCCAGGGGGTCTTGCGAAGCATCGTCGCTCGCCAGCGAGGCCGCGCGCAGCACGGCCATGTCATCGAAACCCTCGAAGGCGGTCACTTTCGCGACCGACAACTCGTTCTTCGTCAACGTGCCGGTCTTATCGGAGAGCAACGTGTCCATCGCCGCAGCCTCTTCAACCGCCGGCAGTCTCGTGACCAGCACGCCTTGCTTGGCCAACGCGGCACTCGCCATCGCGGTGGCCAACGTGTAGGTGGCCGGGAGCGCGACCGGCACGGACGCCACGAGCAGCAGCAGCGCGAAGATCGCCGTCTCCGTCATGGGAAGTCCGTGCGTCACAGCGTAGAGAATCACCAGAACGACCAGCACGGCGTCGAAAGCGACGAGGCGTTTGACGATCGCGAAAATGGTGCGCTGCATGTGACTCGGTGCATTCGAGGTGCGCACCAGTTCAGCAGTCCGGCCGAAGTAAGTGCATGCCCCGGTGGCAGTGACCTCGCCACTGCCTTCCCCCTGACGCACGATCGACCCGGTGTAGGCCGGCTGCCCCGGACCGGCGCCAACGGCCAGCGACTCGCCCGTGAGCACCGATTGATCGAGCGATACGTCGCCGTCGAACAACTTGAGGTCGGCGGGCACGATGTCGCCGGCGCGCACGTGGACGACATCTCCCGGCACGAGTTGGGTGGCCGATAGCCGCATCCATTGCGCGTCGCGCACCACGCGCGCACTGACTTGCAACTGGCGACGCAGCAGTGCCAGCGCGTCCTTGGCGCGACGTTCCTGGACAAATGCGACGGCCGCATTGAAAGCCAACAGAAACAGGATGACGAGGGCCTCCTGAGGTCTGCCCAGCGCCACTTGAAGCACAACGACCGCTTCCAGCATCCACGGCACCGCCCCCCAGAATTTGCCTACGAACTGGCGCCAGGCGGGGAGTTGCACATCCTCGATGACATTGGCGCCGAACCGTTGCAGCCGATCCTGCGCCTCGGGAGTCGTCAGCCCTTTCGCGGGGTCGGTGGGCGGCAGCGGGTCCTCCGCTTCGGGATGAACGGCAGATGACATGACCTGGGAAGGCGTACCCATAGACGTAGTCCTCTCGGTAACCCATCGCCTGCGCGATGGGCCTGCCCGGTCCCCGTCGGGTGACCGGGACGCAATGGAAATCGTACGCCTTATTGCCCGGCCATCAACGCGGGAACATCGACGTCAGTGCGACAGCACTTCCAGACGTACGCCATTCGTCTTCGGTCCGAACGCCCCGATGGAAATCATGACGATCACCATGCAGACCGTAATGCCGGTAAAGACGCCGGGCACACCGAAGTCGCGCAGCAATGCCGCGATGAGGAAGCCGGAAAGCATGGCGCCCGCCCGACTGGCCGAATACACGATCCCGTTGGCGCGGCATCGAATCGCCGTCGGGAAAAGCTCGGCCTGATAGGCGTGATAGCAAACCGAGATGATCTGGCCGAACAGGCTGATCACGATGCCACACACGATCAGCCCCGGCACGCTGGTCAAGCGGGCGAACGTAAGTCCGAATACCACGACGGCCGCGGCGGAGCCGACGATGAGCCACTTGCGCTCGATTCTGTCGGCGAAGAGGAGGGTCAGCGCCGGTCCGAGCGGTAGCGCAAACGCGATGATGAAGGAATACAGCAGGCTCTTCGTCACGGTAATACCCTGACCAATCAGCAGCGTCGGCACCCAGTTGGCGAATCCGTAGTACCCGATGGCCTGACAGAAGTTGAACGCGATCAGCATCAACAGACGCGAGCGGTACGGCGGCTGAAGCAGTTCCGCAAACGTTGCCCGGCGTTGCGGCGGCAGTTGGACGACGTCAGCCGGCGCCGGTAACGGCGAACCCGTCTCGCGCATCACGGCTTGCTCCATGTGCGAGACAATCGCGTCGGCTTTGTCGGCGCGACCATTCATGGCGAGCCAACGCGGGCTTTCCGGCACGGCGCGTCGCACAAACCAGACCAGCACGGCGCCCACCGAACCCGCGAGCACCACCCAACGCCATCCGTCGAGTCCGAACAGAGTGGTCGGCACCAACCAGTAGGACAGCAGTGCCGCGACCGGCGCAGCCGCGAACATGACCATCTGGTTGAACGCCATCGCACGTCCGCGCATGTGTTGTGGCATCAGTTCGGTCACGTAACTGTCGATCGTGACGATTTCCACACCGACGCCGATCCCGGCGATGAAGCGCCAGATAATCAGCGTCTCCGGTGAGTTCGACAGCGCCATGATGGCCGAGCAAACCGAGTACCACAGCAGTGAATACGTGAATACGGCACGGCGGCCGAAGCGATCCGGCAACCCGCCGAAACAGAATGTGCCGACGAACAAGCCGGCGAATGTCGCGGCGATGAAGCCCGCGATGCCATGCAATCCGAACAGCGAATGTGTAGTGGCGCTCAGCAGTCCGCTCTTCGCCATGCCGGGCGCAATGTACCCGGTGAAAATCAGGTCGTAGATTTCGAAGAAGCCGCCCAGCGAAATCAGCAGAACGAGCTTCCAGAGATAACCGGTGACGGGCAGCCGGTCCATTCGGGCCGCAATTTCGGCGGCTGGGTGAATGTCGGCGGGAACGTGATTTTCTGCAGTGGGCGGTGCGCCCGCGGTCAGACCTGTTGTCATGCTTGTCTCCAGAGTGTCCATCGCGGCATGGGTTTTGTTATGGCACCGCGACATCGTTTAAGCGCGTATCGCTGGCGGACTTCGCCAGAGGTGCGATGACGCGGGGGTGCGAGGGTGCGCTTATGTCAGGCGCCGACCTTGCGAGTCAGGCGTCCGAGGATTTGCTGCGTGTGCTCACCGACTTTTGCGAGCGCCTGCCTGACGCCGGGACGGCGCCCACCCAACGTGATCGGCAGGAGCACGACATCGGTGACGGTGCCGTCGTCGGTCTCCATCGGCGCAATGCCGCCGCTGGCGCGAAGATGGGGATCGTCGAGCAACTGTTCGGGACGCACGATCGGCGCGAACGGAATGCCCGCCGCTTCGAGTTGAGGCATCAGCGCCTGCATGTCGTGATGGCGAAGCACGGTGCCGAGTCGCTCCAGCAGATGCGGTCGCACGGCGACGCGGTCGGCGTTCGTGGCGAATTGCGGTTCGGCGGCGAACTCGGGGCAGCCGAGCACATCGCAAAGCTTGAGGAACTGCTTGTCGCTGACCGCGCCGATGAAGAGCTGCTCGTCGTGGGCGAGCGTGAACACGTCGTAGACGCTCCAGGCCGACACGCGGGCGGGCATCGGCGGCGGGGCTTCGCCCGTCATCGAGTACTGTTGCATGTGCTGTGAGCTGAGGAAAACGCAGTTCTCGAACAACGCGCTCTGCACCTCCTGGCCCCGGCCTGTCGCATCGCGCTCGCGCAGGGCGGCCAGCACGCCGATCGCGCCGAACATGCCGCCCATGATGTCGTTGACCGATGTGCCGGCGCGAAGCGGGCGGCCTACAGGGCCCGTCATGTAGGAGAGTCCGCCCATCATCTGCACCACTTCATCCAGCGCCAGACGCTTCTCGTACGGCCCAGGCAGGAAGCCCTTGTGCGACACGTAGATGAGGCGCGGGTGTTCACGGGACAGTGTCGCGTAATCGAGGCCGCACGCCGCCATCAGGCCGGGGCGGAAGTTCTCTATCACGATGTCGCACGCGCCGATGAGGTCGGCCGCCGTCTCGCGGCCCTCAGCGGTATTGATGTCGATGACGACGCTTTTCTTGTTGCGATTGAAGGCGCGGAAGAATCCGATGCCCAATCCCGGCAACTTGCGTGTCTTGTCGCCGCCGGGTGGTTCGACCTTGATGACCTCGGCGCCCAGGTCCGCGAGAATCATCCCGCAGGTCGGGCCCATCACCATGTGGGTGAACTCAACGACTCGCACACCGTCGAGCGGCAAACGATTTTCTTGGGACATCATGTCGATCCTCAGGCAGCGGTCGGCAGCGTCGTGCACGACGTGCCGGTCAATAGGGGGCGTCCGACGCGCGCGAGCGCACCGTGGAACGTTTCGCCGGGCAGCCATGTGGTCAGGCGTGCGCGGAGGGAGAGGAGCGCGTCGATATCGAGCCCCGTCGCGATTTGCATGTCGTCCAGCATAAAGGCCAGATCTTCTGTGGCGGCGTTGCCGCTTGCGCCCGGCGCGTGCGGACATCCGCCGATGCCGCCAAGGGACGTATCGAAGCGATCGACACCGGTGCCGAGTGCCGCGATGACGTTGGCCAGCGCCAATCCGCGCGTGTCATGGAAGTGACCGCACCACAGGCGCTCACCGGCCAGCTTGCGCGCTTGCGTGAACAGCCGGCTCACCGCGCCGGGGCCGGCGTAACCCACCGTATCCGCCAGGCTGACGTCGTCGGCGCCAACGTCGAGCAACGCGGCGAGACAGCGCATTACCTCGGCTTCCGGCACGACCCCCTGCAGCGTGCAGCCGAAGGCCGTGCCCACGCCGCCTTCGATCTTTGTTTTGACGCCAGCGGCGTCGCGTGCGGCACGAATGCGCCCGACCTCCGCGATAACGTCATCGGGCGTTTTGCGCAGGTTGGCGAGACTGTGTGCGTGGCTCGCCGAGAGGGGGACGAGCAAGCGGTCGACGCCGCAGGCCAATGCGCGTTCTGCACCTTTCAGGTTCGGCACCAGCGCGCTGACGGACAAGCCGGGAAGGGTGCGGGCGTGCGCTACGAGTGCGGGCGTGTCGGCGAGTTGCGGCAACCGCTCGGGCGGCACGAACGAGCCGACCTCGATTTCGCGCAAACCGGCGGCGTAGGCGGCGTCGATCCACTCGATCTTGCGTTCGGTGGGCAGCACGCTGGACAGGCTTTGCAGCCCGTCGCGCATACCGACCTCGCGCAGCATGACGCGCGGTGGATACAGGGACATGGCATCTCCAGAGTTATCGGTGCCGGTCTGAACCTCCGGCTTTTGTGCTAACTTTAGTCATTCCTGAATGGAAATAAAGAGAAGAAAAGGCAGCTTTGGCGTTCCATTCAGGAATGTCAGAATCAGGCGGACCGAGGAGGCGTTGTGCGCGACATTGATTTGAAGACCTTGCGCTTGTTTGTGGCCGTGTGCGACCACAACAACATCGGACGGGCGGCGAGCGAGGCGCATATCGAGCCGTCGGCGATCAGCAAGCGAATTGCGCAGATGGAGTCGGATCTCGGCGTGACGCTGTTGACCCGCACGCGCCGTGGGGTACAGCCCACGGCCGCCGGGCTGGCGGTGCTGGAAAATGCGCGCAGCGTGCTGTTCACGATGGAGCGAATCGCGTCCGACGCGGCGTCGTTCGGGGGTGGCTTGAAGGGGCGGGTGAGCCTGTGTGCGTCCGCGTCGGCCATTGCGGAATCGCTGTTGGACGATATCTCCGACTTCATGTCGATCCCGGCCCACGCCGACATCCGGGTGGATGTCGAGGAGCGGTTATCGGTCGATCTGGTCCGGCGCATTCGCGAGGGCGCCGCGTCAGTCGGCGTCTGTTGGGACAACGTTGCGCTGGACGGCTTGCAGGCGGTGCCGTACCGCGAGGATTCGCTGGCCTTGGCGGTGCATCCGGCGCACCCGTTGGCCGAGCGCCGCTCGCTGTCGTTTCACCAATCGCTGGACTACGACCACGTAGGCATGCCCCCGGCGACGGCGGTGCATACGTTGCTGCAGCGAGCCGCCGCGAGCGTCGGGCGCACCGTGACCTATCGCGCGGTGGTGTCAAGCTTCGACGCCGCTTTGCGCGTCGTTGCCGCCAACCTGGGCATCAGCGTGATTCCCGCCGAAGTCGGAGAGATCTACCAATCCAGCATGAAGATCAAGACGATCCCGCTGACAGACAGCTGGGCCCGCCGACGCTTCATCATCTGCTATCGCGACTTCGAAGCGTTACCGCCCGCAGCGCAGCGAATGGTCGAACACCTGGTGGAACGGGCTCGCACCCAATCGTGACTACGCGACGGTATTTCCGAGGCATCGCACAGTATTGACCGGTTTGAGTGGTATGGCGCGACGTATGATTTCAGTCATGGTCAGCGTGGCTTGCCGCCGGTAGACTTCGAATGCACTTTCGATTGGAGTGATCCATGAAACGCCCTTCAGTGTTGTTAGTTGGGGCCGCGACCGCCGCCCTGTTCGGTGGCGTAGTTTTCTCATCGGTCGCCTTGGCCGACCTCACCGCGCGCCAGGCGACGGTGGCGCAGCACGGGGCGGAGGTGATGCCGTTCTCGTTGGCCGCGACGAGCCATGTCTTTACGAAAACGACCACGGGCGGCGTGCAGAAGGTTGTCACGAAGCATCGCGACCCGAAGCAGGTCGCGCTGATCCGCGAACATATGACCGTCATCGCGCGACAATTCGCGGCGGGCAACTTCGGGGCGCCCGAGACGATTCACGGCAGCGACATGCCGGGTCTGCAGACGTTGCAAGACGCGCCGCCGGGCGAACTGAAGGTCAGCTATCGCGACTTGCCAAATGGCGGTGAAATCGTCTATCGCGCAAACGAGCCGCGTCTGGTCGACGCGCTGCACACATGGTTTGACGCGCAGGTGTCCGATCATGGTCATGACGCCATGGCGGGACACGATCCCGGCATGATGCGCCACCATCCGATGAACGCTTCGATGGCGAAGTAAGTCGCGCATACCCACCGGGACACGCATGGCCGATCTCTCCGATGCCCTCGCCCCTGGATCGGTCTCGTGTCCGCCAACGTGGCCGGACGCACTGCGTGAATCGGCCCGGTTGTGCCGGTACGAGGCGAACACTTACGTGTTCAAGCGCGGACAGCGCGTCGAGTCGGTGTATCTGATTCAAACGGGGCAGGTGCTGTTGCGACGTGACGAAGCGCACGGCGAATCCATCACGCTGCAAACCGGAGGGCCTGGCGATTTCCTGGCCGAGGCGAGCCTGTTCAGCTCGTACTATCACTGTGACGCGTTTAGCGGCAGTGCGAGCGAATTGCTGGCCTTTCCAGCGAAGACCCTGCTGTTGTGTCTGCAGCGCGATGCCGGGTTTGCCATCGATTGGATCCGGCTGCTGTCGCGGCAACTCGTGCGCAGCCGTGCCCGCGCGGAACGTCTGACACTACGCTCGCCTCGCGAGCGTGTGCTCCATTGCCTGCGCCTGGAGTGCGACGACCAGGGACGGTTCAAACCGCCCGGAACGCTCATGCAGTGGGCCGCCACCCTAGGCATCGCCCATGAAACCCTCTATCGCACGTTGGCCCAACTGGAACACGACGGAACGATCGTGCGTGACGGGATCGAGATTCGAGAGGTCTCGCATCGGAGCAACGGCTCGAAGACATAAGCGGGTGCTGCGTGCCGTGCTTTGTGGTCGACACCGGCGTCTCGTTGGCTCCGCCTCCGGCTACCGCATGTCGCGACATCGGTACGAAAACGGCGCACCCACACACTCGCCCCGCCCACGCAATGGCGAGGCGACGTAGGTGGAATTAAAACGCTGGTACCTGGCGGCGAATTTCCTATACTCGAACAGATTCCCGGAGCCGTCAGCCCGTCGCCCTGTGGGGCATGACCGCCCGTCCTCATCGGCAAGGCCGCTTGCAGCGGTATTTCTCGAAAGGACTTTGTTCATGGACGACATCTCTCCGCAAGCCTTCGTAGATGCCTTACTCGGATATCAGAAGACCGCTGCGGTGAAAGCCGCCGTCGCGCTCGATCTGTTCACCGCGATCGAGAACGAAAAAGGCGAACTTGAGCCCATAGCGAAGCGCGTGCATGCCTCCGTGCGCGGCGTTCGCATTCTGTGCGATTACCTGACCGTGCTGGGGCTGCTGCAGAAGCAGATGGGGCGGTATCTGTTGACGCCGTCGACCGCGACGTTCCTCACGACGTCCTCGCCGGCTTGGATGGGAAGCGTTACTGATTTTCTTGCGGCCCCCGAAATGACGGCGCTATGGCTGGAGGATCCCGTTGCGTTCGTTCGAAACGGCGGCTCCGTAGGGCTAGGCAACATGTCGCCTGACAACCCCGTCTGGGTGAAATTCGCGCGCGCAATGGTGCCCTTTGTGGCGCCAACCGCGCGGGCGGTGGCCGAGCACGTCGGCACATGGCCTGAAGCACCGAAACGCGTGCTCGACATTGCCGCCGGGCACGGCGTCTTTGGCATTGCGATCGCTAACGCCTTTCCCGCGGCGGACGTTGTGGCAACCGACTGGCGGGCGGTATTGGAGGTCGCGAAGGAGAACGCTGTGGCGGCCGGCGTAAGCGCGCGCTATCGGACGATCGAGGGCAGCGCGTTTGACGTCGATTGGGGAACGGACTTCGATCTTGTTCTGATCTCGAATTTCCTGCACCACTTCGATCCGCCCACCTGTGTGGGACTGCTCTCGAAAGTACGCAAGAGCCTCAGGGCCGGAGGGCGAGTGCTCGCGGTGGAGTTCGTGCCCGACGACGATCGCGTCTCGCCGCCCTTCGCCGCGGCATTCTCCTTCATGATGCTCGGATCAACGCCGCGAGGCGATGCTTACACCGCACGTGAACTCGAGGAGATGGGCCGCGACGCTGGTTTTTCAAAGATGCGCGTAGCGCCCCTCCCGCCTTCGCCTGAGAGCCTCGTCGTATTTGAGTGATGGCCTGATTACCTGTCGTCGCTGGCGCCAGGATTTGCGCAGCCGCCGGCAGTGCCCAGGCCAAGGAAGGGAATGCCGCCTCTCTCGATTGCGAGGTCGACGTCTGACCGTCAGCGCTTCCCTTCACGGTACGTTGCACCGTACGCCATAGCCCGTTGCCCCTCCTTCGGGCGGAAGAGACGTCTTCCGTATCGCCCTTGCCATACCGAAAACTCGCCGCGCTGATATCGCGGCGGAACCGCTTATTTGCGCATCTCGCAAAGTCTTATATAAGACATAAGACATAAGACGTTTGACCTTGCCCGATATAGGGACTAAAATCGCGCTAGACGCAGTATTGGAACAAGCCTCGGAGGGCCGAAACCCTCCCCCGAAACGCAATGCCAGCAGGTCTTCTCATGCTCGAAAACTATCGTGTTCACGTGGCCGCCCGCGCCGCGCTTGGTATTCCGCCCCTGCCGCTGACGGCACAGCAGACCGCTGAACTGGTCGAGCTGCTGATCAATCCGCCGGCGGGTGAAGCCGAAACGCTGGTCGACCTCATCACGAACCGTGTTCCGGCCGGGGTGGACGAAGCCGCTCGCGTGAAGGCGGGCTTCCTCGCCGCCGTCGCCAAGGGTGAGACCGCCTGCTCGCTCATCTCGCGCGCCCGTGCGACCGAACTGCTCGGCACCATGCTGGGTGGTTACAACATCCAGCCGCTCATCGAGCTGCTGGCCGACGCCGAAGTCGGCACCGTCGCCGCCGACGCCCTCAAGAAAACGCTCCTGATGTTCGATCAGTTCCACGATGTCAAGGAACTGGCCGACAAGGGCAACGCCAACGCCCGCGCTGTGTTGCAAAGCTGGGCCGACGCCGAATGGTTCACGAGCCGTCCGGAAGTGCCGCAGAGCCTGACCATCACCGTATTCAAGGTGACGGGCGAAACCAACACCGACGACTTGTCGCCGGCACCGGACGCCACCACCCGCCCGGATATTCCGATGCACGCGCTGGCGATGCTCAAGAACGCGCGCCCCGGCATCACCCCGGAAGAAGACGGCAAGCGCGGCCCGATCAAGTTCATCGAGTCGCTCAAGGAAAAGGGCCATCTCGTCGCCTATGTGGGCGACGTGGTCGGCACCGGCTCCTCGCGCAAGTCGGCCACCAACTCGGTGCTGTGGTTCACGGGCGAAGACATCCCCTTCATCCCGAACAAGCGCTTCGGCGGCGTGTGCCTGGGCAGCAAGATTGCTCCGATCTTCTACAACACGATGGAAGATGCCGGCGCGCTGCCGATCGAACTCGATGTGTCGAAGATGGAAATGGGCGATGTGGTCGAACTGCGCCCGTACGAAGGCAAGGCCCTCAAGAACGGTGAAGTGATCGCCGAATTCCAGGTCAAGTCGGACGTGCTGTTCGACGAAGTGCGCGCCGGCGGCCGTATTCCGCTGATCATCGGCCGCGGCCTCACGGCCAAGGCACGTGAAGCGCTGGGCTTGCCCGCGTCGACTCTGTTCCGTCTGCCGCAGCAACCGGTCGACAACGGCCGCGGCTTCTCGCTGGCGCAAAAGATGGTCGGCCGTGCCTGCGGTCTGCCCGAAGGCCAGGGGATCCGCCCGGGCACGTACTGCGAACCGAAGATGACCTCGGTCGGCTCGCAGGACACCACCGGTCCGATGACCCGTGACGAACTCAAGGATCTGGCCTGCCTCGGCTTCTCGGCCGATCTCGTCATGCAGTCGTTCTGCCACACCGCCGCCTATCCGAAGCCGGTGGACGTGAAGACGCACCAGACCCTGCCGAACTTCATCAGCACGCGCGGCGGCATTGCGCTGCGTCCGGGCGACGGCGTGATCCACTCGTGGCTCAACCGCATGCTGCTGCCGGACACCGTCGGTACCGGCGGCGACTCGCATACGCGCTTCCCGATCGGCATCAGCTTCCCGGCAGGCTCGGGATTGGTCGCCTTCGCCGCTGCCACCGGCACGATGCCGCTGGACATGCCGGAATCGGTGCTCGTGCGCTTCAAGGGCAAGATGCAGCCGGGCGTCACGTTGCGCGATCTCGTCAACGCGATTCCGCTGTACGCCATCAAACAAGGCATGCTGACGGTGGCCAAGCAGGGCAAGAAGAACATCTTCTCCGGCCGCGTGCTCGAAATCGAAGGCCTGCCCGATCTGAAGGTCGAGCAAGCGTTCGAACTCTCGGATGCCTCAGCAGAACGTTCGGCCGCCGGTTGCACGGTGCACCTGAACAAGGAACCGATCATCGAGTACCTCAACAGCAACGTCACGCTGCTGAAGTGGATGATTGCGCAGGGCTACCAGGATCCGCGCAGCCTGCAGCGCCGTATCGCGGCCATGGAGCAGTGGCTAGCCGATCCGCAACTGCTGTCGCCGGACGCCGATGCCGAGTACGCCGCGGTCATCGAGATCGATCTGGCCGACATCCACGAACCGATCGTGGCCTGCCCGAACGATCCGGACGACGTGAAGACCCTGTCGGACGTGGCCGGCGCGAAGATCGACGAAGTGTTCATCGGTTCGTGCATGACCAACATCGGTCACTTCCGTGCGGCCTCCAAGCTGCTCGAAGGCAAGCGCGACATTCCGGTCAAGCTGTGGGTGGCGCCGCCGACGAAGATGGACCAGAAGCAGTTGACCGAAGAAGGTCACTACGGCGTGTTCGGTACGGCGGGTGCGCGTACGGAAATGCCGGGCTGCTCGCTGTGCATGGGTAACCAGGCACAGGTGCGCGAAGGTGCAACGGTCATGTCGACGTCGACCCGCAACTTCCCGAACCGTCTTGGCAAGAACACGAACGTGTATCTCGGCTCGGCGGAACTGGCGGCGATCTGCTCGCGTCTGGGCAAGATTCCGAGCAAGGAAGAGTACATGGCCGACATGGGTGTGCTCGCCACCAACGGCGACAAGATCTACAAGTACATGAACTTCGACCAAATCGAAGACTTCAAGGAAGTCGCCGACACGGTGCAGATGTAAGTTTGATGGCGCGTTACGGTACGTTGGTTGGGCCGTAATGCGGGAAGCACAGTGAAATGGCGCCGCGAACTGGAGGTTCGCGGCGCCATTTTTTTATGTTCGTCGGTGCGGATGAGTCGCCGGCATTCGCTAGTCCGCCGACCGGTTCATGAATGAAGCGGTCGGCGGACTATGGGACGGGCAGGGACGAACTCGGTGGATCACTGCCCACCGCGCATGTCGAACTCGGCCAACTCGTCGTCGTCAAGCTGCGCGATGAGTCCGGTTTCCCATTCCAGATAGCGCCGCGCCGCGTCTCGGTTACCTTCGTGCCGGTCGTGCACAAAGAATAAGAAATCGATGCAGGCCTGATCTGACGGCCGATCCGGTGAGCTTTCGCAAGGCAGCCCGGCGGCCGCCCAGGCCGTGAAACCGCCCGTCAGCACGGAAACACTCGAGACATCGCAACGCGCCAGCAATTCGGCCGCCGCTAGCGCGGCAACCGCGTCATCGCCAGCAACGAGCACAACATCCGTGCGATCGGACGGTAACGGGACCGTCGCGAGACGCGGTCGAATCGACCAAATGGCTCCCGCCACGTGCGCGCGCCTGAACGCCATGCTCGAGCGGACATCAATCACGCAGACCTTCGCATCGTACCGCCGCGCCGATAGCTCGCTCGCGTCAATGGCGGGCAGCGCCTGTGCTCGCCACCCGTCCGGGCGCGGCAGCGACAGCCCGCTACGCAAGCCGGCCGACAGAATGTAGGCGTCGTGGCCAAGTTGCCGCAGCCAACTAGCGATGACGGGTGCCCGAACGCCGTCGTCGTCAAACACGATCACCTTCGCATGGCGCACACCGACGTAGCGGTCCGTTGCGTGCACCAGCTGCCCGCCTGGCGCGTGGCGCGCGCCGGGAAGACTGCCAGCGGCGTATTCGTCCGCCGTCCGCACGTCGAATAGAAATAGGGAATGTTCGCCTTCTGCCTGCCATCGCACGACGGCGTCAGCATCGATGCTCGGCACCTCGAAGCGCTCCGCGAGCGCCGCGCTTGCAACTTGCGCCGCGGCAAGCGCGGCAGGCGACACGGTGTCCGAATAACGCTGTTCGTCTCCGTGTTCAAGCGCGTGGTCGGCCAAATACCAGCCCTGCGTTCCGTTCTCGAGCGCTAAAACGCGGTCCTTGGGCCAGCCCAGATTGATCAAGGTTTGGGCACCCACAATGCTGCGGGTACGTCCTGCGCAGTGGACAACGAGGATCGCATCGTTACTGCCCGGCAAATCATCGACACGCAGCGCCAATTCGCCGTTTGGCACGCAAATTGACCCGGGTACCGACATCTTTCGGTGTTCGTCGATGGGACGTCCATCGAGCAGCAGCACATTGCGCCCACCAGCACGCCAAGCCACGAGCTCGTCCGGACCGACGCGCGGCGTGTTGTATGCATGCTCGATCAGTTCCCCGAAGACCTTCGACGGGACGTTCACGCCGCTAAACACGTTGAGCCCGGCGTCTCGCCACGCACGCATGCCTCCGCTGAGGACATGAACTTGCGTGTATCCGAGCGCGGTCAGCCTTTGCGAGGCCCGCGCAGCGATCGGCGGCGCGCCGTCGTCGCCGCTCTCACTACCGCTGTCGAATACAACCAGCCTGACGTCCTTTTTCGGTGCGAGCCGTTCGACGTCGGTTTCGAGCCGGCTGTATGGCAGCGACACTGCGAAGAGCGGATGTCCTTCGCCATATTGACCATGCTCGCGAACGTCGAACAGCGCAATTTCGTCACCGTCGTGCAGCCACCGCTTCAGCGTTGGCGCGTCGATCGATCTTGCACCCATGCCGAAGGAATGGCCGTCCGCGGCAACTTGCGCAAGCAGATGCTTCTCCCAATCGAGATACGCGCGCATCGCGTCAGCATTACCTTGGCGACGATCGTTCGCCCAGTACAGCACATCGACACGCGCGGCTTGCGACAATGCGTTTTCGGGAGATATCTCGATTGGAAGGTCTTGGTCACGCCAGGCGCGCAGCCCGCCGGCCACAACGGCAATCGATACGCCTTCGCCCGCGATTTCGGCCAGATCGAGCGCGGCCAGATGGGCGGTAGCCGCATCGCTCGAAAAAAGCACGAGCGGCCGGCCATCTCGAACATGCGTCTTGATCGCCTCCAGCCGCGCACGATTCGCCCACACCGCGCCGGGTGGATGTGCGGCGAGATAGTCCGCACTCGAATCGAACGAAACCGCGAGTGCGCCGTCTCGAATTCGATCCATCGCATCCGCCGGCGAAATTTCAGGAGCCCCCCGAACGCCAGTGCTCCATTCGCGCTCAACTCGCGCAGCTTGATCTGCCGCGTCGGCACCAACGGCGTAGCCGTTAACCTGAGCCGCGTTCGAAGACGGCGCATCTACGCCGAAGGCGTCCGTCAGCACATAGACGTCCCAGCCCATATGCTTGAGCCAGTGCGCGGTCATCGTCGCACGCGCGTTGTCTGAATCGATCAGCACGACACGAGCGTTCAAAGTGCCGAGCCATTGATCGGTCGCCTGAATCAACTGTCCACCCGGTGCCGACCGCGTGCAGGGAAGGCGGCCGCTTGCGAATTCCTGCGGCGTGCGGACGTCGAACGCGTACGTCGTGCGACACGCCTGTTGTGCTTCGGACATCCAGTCGTCGAACGTCGAGCGATCAATGCTTGCGATGTCAAAACGGCGAGCGACTTCCCGCGCGCGCTCGGCCGCGCGTGCGCTACCCGCCTCGCTCACTGAAGGGAAGCGGCGGTGCATACCGACTTCCAGCTCGAAACCCGCAAGGCGCCAACCGTGGTTGCCATCCGCAAGCGCAACGACACGATTAGGCACGCCGGAGTTGATCAGCGTCTGAGCACCGACGATGCCACGCGTGCGTCCACCACACGCAACGACAACCAGCGTATCAGGCGACGACACGAGATCGTCGAATCGATAGACCAGTTCCCCGCCCGGGCAAGACACGGCGGACGGTACATGGCGGGCGGCGTGCTCCGCTTCCGTGCGCGGGTCAAGCACGATCACCTCGGCGTTCGCATCCAACAATTCCGCCAACTGACCTGCATCGATCGACGGCGTGCCGAAAGTATGCTCAACCCACTCGCCAAAGGCCTTGCTGGGAACATAAATGCCTTGAAACACCTGATTGCCGGCCGCACGCCACGCAGGTACGCCGCCCCGCACTACGCCTACCTGCGTATAGTCGAGCGCATGCAGTCGTTCACGCGCGCGCGACGCAATGTCGTTTCCGTGATCGATCAGCAGGATCGGACAAGTGCGACGCGGTACAAGCGGCGGCACCAGCAGTTCGAGCCGGCTATATGGGACGTTAATCGCCCGCAGCAAATGGCCGAGTCCGAATTCGCCCTCCTCGCCGACGTCGATGAGCGCGAACTCGTCGCTACCCGCCAACCATTGCTTCAATTGCTCGATCGAGACGTCGTCGAGATGCATCATCTACCTTTCTCCAATGTCGATACGGTGGCGCTACGAAGACGCACTCATGCGCCCGCGGCCGGGTGCAAAACAGGAAGGGAATCAGCCAACGGCTGAGGCCGTACCACGTCTGATAGAAATTGGCGTGCACGCGGGTGGCGCGGCGCCGAAAAGAATTGTTGCGGCGTCGCATCTTCGAGGAGCGTGCCGGCATCCATGAACCAAATCCGGTCAGCCACATCAGCCGCGAAGCCCATCTCATGTGTGACAACCACCATGGTCATGCCGTCCGCCGCGAGTGTCTTCATGACGCCCAGCACCTCGCTCACCATCTCAGGGTCCAGTGCACTGGTTGGCTCGTCAAACAGGATCAGCGGGGGTTGCAGCGCCAACGCGCGCGCGATCGCAACGCGCTGCTGCTGCCCTCCCGACAACATGCTCGGCATCGCGTCCGCGCGATGGCCGAGTCCAACCCGTTCCAGCAGCGCCATTGCACGCTGCTCGGCGTCCCGCCGCGGCATTCCGGCCACCTTGATCTGCGCCAGCATGACGTTCTGGAGTGCCGACAAGTGCGGGAACAAATTAAACTGCTGAAATACGAAGCCAATTCCGGCGCGCAGTGCGTTCAGACGCCGCCCCGTGGCGTGGATATCGTTGCCGTCAACGTAGATCTTGCCCCCGCCGATGTCTTCCAAGCGATTCACCGTGCGGATCAATGTCGACTTGCCGGAGCCAGATGGCCCGCAGACGACGACCACTTCACCTTTGTTCACGCTCCCGCTGACGCCGTTCAGCGCGTGATACTTGCCATACCATTTCTGTACGTTGTCGAACTCGATCATCGCGTCCATCTCCAATCCTTTCTCATCTCTTGCCGAATGCTCATTGCGCCGCGCGTCGTCGCTGGATACGTCTGTCCAGCGTTCTCGCGAGCGCCGAAAGCGATGCACAGGCCAACAGGTAAAACCCGGCCAACACCAGAAAAACCTGCAGCGCATTCGTCGTTTCCATGCTGTTCACCTGTTGCGCCGAAAACGTCACTTCCTGCACGCCGATCACATACACGATCGAGGTTGCCTTGATCGTCGACACGAACTGATTGACGAACGAAGGAATCATGTTCACCAGCGCCTGCGGCAACAACACGTGCCGTAGTGACTGCAGGTACGACAAACCTGACGCGCGGGCTGCCTCGGCTTGTCCGCGCGGCAATGCGAGTAATCCGGCCCGCACGATCTCGCTGAGAAACGCCGCCTCGTAGGCGACGATTGCTGCAAGCGCTGTGTGAAACGCTGAAATCGTCCGCCCGGTGGCAAGCGGAATCACGTAGTAAGCCCAAAACACAATCATCAGTAGCGGGATCCCACGCAGCGTGTAAACCCAGGCAAATGCGGGCCAACGTAGTACGCGCCAAGGACTCATTCGGGCCAGCCCGAGCACAAGTGCGACCGGAAACGCCAGCCCCAAGCCGAGGACCGCAAGGATCAGCGTCAACGCGAAGCCGCCGATCGGCCCGCTCGGCCAGCCGCCCACCAGAAAGACCAGCAGGTATCGATGCAGAATGTCGAACATCGCGCTCACCCCCTAGGCGCCGGCGCGTAGCGCCGGGACAACCACGCGCCCAGGCCCATCAAAAGCCAACAGGACACTAGATAAAACACCGTCGATACCGCGAACACTTCGAACGCGCGAAACGTTTGGTTTTCGATGGCATGCACTTGATACGTCATTTCCGCCACTCCGATCACCATCGAAAGGCTCGTGTCCTTGAACAGGATCAGCGAGCGGTTGAGCAGCGAAGGCAAACCGATGCGCAGCGCCTGCGGCAACAGCACGTATCGCATCGACCCGCCAGCACTCAGGCCGATTGAGCGCGCCGCTTCAATTTGCCCGTACGGGACCGAGCGCAGCCCCGAGCGAATGTCCTCCGAGAAATACGCGGCGGCGTTAAGAGACAGTGCAATGGCAGCCAACAGGAACTCGCTGTCGTGGTGGTTGATCCAGATCTGGATGGCACGAGGCAGCATCTGTGGCATACCGAAATACCAAACCATGATTTGCACGACGGTTGGCACGTTGCGGTGGTATACGACGAACGCGCTCATCAACGCGGTGACCGGCCTGGCGGGCACCACCCGCAGCACGACGATCACCAGCGCAACGATGAAGCTTCCGACCCACGCGCACGCGAACAGCGACAAAGTGGTGCGCGCGCCAGAGAGGAGCATGTCGGCAAAACCGTTTGTCAGGAGGAACGAAAGATTAAATTGCATCGTTCAATTGGGCCAAATCAGGGCTGATCGACGGGTTCGACCTTGAAGGTGCGAGTCAGCTTGTAGATCGACTGCGACCCCAGCCACTTGTCGTATGTCGCACTGAGCGCACCGCTGCGATCCATTTGAGTAATCACTTGGTTAATCGCCGCCAGGAGCGAGGTATTGCCCTTCTTCACTACGATTCCCATATGTTCGATGAATACGGGTTGCGGCAGCAGCACGGTCGGGTCGTCCCCGTTTTTGGCACTGTTCTCAAAGCGGATCAAACCCAATTCACCGCCCACCACACCATCCACCTTCTCGTCCTGCAGCGCGAGATAACATGCGGCGATGTCGTTAAACGTAATGATTTTTGCCTGCTTGAGCACCCGGCCTGCAACGGCGGCGGAACCAGATCCGCTGGTCGCGCACACGCGAGCACCCTTGAGCTGCGAAATGTCGGTGACGCCGGACTTCTTCTTGACCAGGACACGGATCGCGTCCTGGAGGTACTGCAGGCTATAGTCGACTTGTTGCGCGCGTTGTGGCAGATAAGTCATCGAGCCCGCGACCACGTCAACGCGCCCCATGTCCAACTCCGCAATTCTCGCCTCGGTCGACATTGGTTTGTGTTCCAGTGCAACGCCGAGCCCGGTGGCGAGCGCGTGACACATATCGACGTCGTAGCCAACGAAAGTGCGGGTCTTTGGATCCTGATACGCATACGGAGCGGTCGCGTTCTGCGTGCCGCAAATCAACTTGCCGCGCGCTTTGATTTCCGCGAGCGTGGCGGCGTGCGCGCCCGTCATCAGCACCGATGACGTCAGTACTGCGAACAAAGCCGCGATTTTCCAGACGATGCCTTTACTCATATTTGTCCCCTTCTCTTCGTCAAAATTGCATGTCAACACGCGCTCTGCAGCGCAGGCATTGCTTGCTCCAGATCGCCGATCAGATCCGCAACGTCCTCCAAACCAACGTGAAGACGGATCACTGCCCCCTCCGGCCGCCACGCGTTCACGGTCCGCACCGCTTCGGCGTGGACGACGTTGACCAGGCTTTCGTAGCCGCCCCAGCTCGACCCAATCCCGAATAGCCGAAGCGCGTCTACGAAGCCTCGTACGTTTGTGCACTCTTCGCGCACCACGATGGCGAACAACGACGCCGCCCCGCGAAAATCGCGCTTCCACAGCGCGTGTCCCGGGTCTTCGGGTAGCGCGGGATAAAGCACGCGGCTGACTTCCGGTCGCGCCTGCAACCAGCGCGCAACGGCCAGTGCACTCTCCATTTGCTGCTTCAATCGCACTCCCATCGTGCGCAGTCCTCGCAGCGCGAGGTAGCAGTCGTCGGGACTCACGCCATAGCCAAAATCGCTCACCGCATCGCGCACCACACGCCAGTAGCGTTCATTGGTCGTGATCACGCCCATCATCAAATCGGAATGACCACCGATATACTTGGTGGCGGCGTGTATCGATACGTCGACGCCATGTTCGAACGGCGAGTAGAAGTAGGGGGTAGCCCATGTGTTATCGGCGACGACCGCGCAGCCTGCGGCCCGCGCCGCCTTCGCAATCGCCGGAATGTCCTGCATCTCGAACGTCATCGATCCAGGCGATTCGCAGTACACAACGGCCGTCTCCGGGCGAATCAACGCTGCGATGCCGGCACCGATCCCTGGGTCGTAAAACTGCACATCGATGCCGAGCGGCATGAGTCGCCGCATGCAAAATTTGCGCGCGGGCGCGTACACCGTATCAGGCACCAATACATGGCTGCCCGGCGCGGCAAGGGCCAGAAGCGTTGATGCGATAGCAGCCAGACCATTGGGTAGCGCCACAGAGCGGTAGCCACCCTCCAGCTCGGCGACAGCGCGCTCGAAAGCAAATGTCGTGGGCGTGCCATGCCGACCGTAGCGCACGCCGTGGTCACCCAATTCGTGCCGCTTTTCATACGATGCCAGCGTCGGAAAGATCACCGTCGATGTTCGATATACGGGCGGGTTGACCGTCCCCGCGTGGTCGGCGGGGCTACGACCGGCATGGGTCAATACCGTATCTGCTCGTTTCATGAAATAGTTTGTCCGTTTACGTTATGGCTCAATGACGGGCGATGCGCCGCCTCAACGAGGTCGGTTGCGCAAACGCGAGACGAGCGATCCAGACGATTCATACGTTCGTTCCTGGCGATGCTCGGCGCGCGCTGACCTTGCCTCAACTCATGTGATATGCGCTTCGACGCATTCGCGATAGCCAATGTTTGCGCTCAGCGCCGCGCGATAACGCTCAACCGATGGCAGTTCGGCGAGCACATCGTCAACGAGCGATAGCCGGTGAACGTGCGGCGCGAGTGCGATGTCCCCAATCGTGAGCCGGGCGCCGGCTATGAACGGCCCTTCGCCCAGGCTCGCATCCAGGATCTTCGCTGTCGCGACAACGCGATTGCCCAGCGCACGTCGATGATCGATCGGGGCCGACTGCTTCAGAGCCTCACGAAGCGCCCGCAACGCCGGGACGAGATTTAGCGACGCCCAATCCATCCATTTGTCGCTGGCCGCGCGCGCACCAGGATCAACCGGCCACAGCGCGCCGTCACCATAGCGCGCGGCAAGATAGCGGACGATCGCGTTCGATTCCCACAACACCAACGCGCCATCGCGCAGCGTCGGAATTCGAGCGTTGGGATTGAGCGACACGTATTCTTCAGAGCGCAGCGACCCGAAGTCTCCACCCGCAAGGTGAAGTTCGAACGGCACATCGAGCTCCTTCAGCGCCCATACCACCTTCGCGACATTGGATGACGTGTTGCGTCCCCATACTTCAATCATTGACGACCCCCGTGCGAATATCCGTGTCGCCCGCGCTTACCGTTGCGCGAGCGCTCCATTGACTTCGCGTGGATCACGCGAAATCCTTGCCGACGGTCGGCCGCATGAAATTCTGGTTGTAGTTGAGGACCCGACCGGTCTCCAGATCAAAGCCAATTCGATCACTCAATGTTTCGAGAGCACGGCCATACAAGTGCAGATGTCGCACGGTGCTGGCGCCGTCAACGTGGATGCTGTGGATATCGTCCGGCATGAACTCGATGGGTGCACCCGGTCGCACGACGTATTCCCGATCCAGTTCGAGCTGCGCGCGCTCCGGGTCGCTACCGTCGTCGACGCGCCGGTAGATGCGGTTCAGCTCTTCTCCCGCCAAGGCGACGATAACGGCCCAAGTGCCGTGGTTATGCGGCGCAGTGCGCTTGCCCGGCACGATCGAATTCACGTACAGCGCAAAGCCATGATCCTGCGACTCGTTCAGCAGATAACGCAGCGATGTCTGCGGAGCACCGATCTCCGGGGCCGGAAAATCTTCTAATGGGAATAGGTCCTGCGCTGCGGTGAGGCGTTGCAGGATCCGGCTCACTTCGCTCAGTAACGCGCGATCAGGAGTGCGCTGCCCAACTCGTTCGATGATCTGCGCCATTGTTTCCTGCACAAGGGCGTGGCGTTTGGTGCGACGATCCATATCTATTTCTCCTGTTTGATGGAGAAACGTTACCAATTCATTTTTTGCAGAGGAAGTAACTCTCTATAATGTGCTATACGATTTTTTTATACATGCAGGGGGAGGTCCACCATGAACGTTCAGCAACTACGCTGCATTTGCGAGGTGGCCCGCCAGGATCTCAATGTTTCCAAAGCCGCCGAGACGTTGAATACGTCGCAACCTGGTGTAAGCACGCAGATCCGACAGTTGGAAGAGGAACTCGGCTTCGCAATCTTCGTCCGGCAGCGCAGCCGCCTCGTTGCGATCAGTAGTGATGGTGCACTGGTAATCGAGCGAGCCCAGCGCGCGTTGATGGAGATCGACGACATCCGACAACTTGGGCGGGCGCATCGCACCGATGAGAACGGGACTCTCGCCATTGCAGCGAGTCACACTCAGGCGCGCTTTCGTCTGCCCACGGTACTCAGCACATTCACTCGGGAATACCCGAAGGTGCAAATTACCATCCGGCCCGAGAGTGGCAAAGCAATTCTCGACGCGATCATAACCGGTCGCGCGGACATTGGCGTGCTCAGTACATTCGACTCGCTGCCCGTGGGTCTCGTGGCGCTTCCCTTCCACACGTACCGGCGGGTGTTGCTGGTTCCCGTCGGGCATGCACTCCTCGACGTGGCGCGACCTACCCTCGAAGACATCGCACGCTATCCGATCGTGGTTTTCGAGCCGTCGAACTCGCGCACGACACTGCTGCGCGAGCTTGATCGACTGCAGCTCAGGTCACCGACGCTGCTGCAGGGCACCAATGCAGACGTCGTCAAAGCGTATGTTGAACATGGACTCGGCGTTACCGTGTTACCCGACATCGCGTTCGATCCGCACCGTGATTTCGGCTTGCGCGCAATCAACGTCGATCATTTGTTCCCAGAGAGCACCACCTACCTCGTACTGAACAGCAAGCATTACCTGCGGCCATACACTTACGCGTTCATCACGATGCTCGCCCCTCAACTGTGCCGCGATATCGTTCAGAAGGCATGCACGCCGTCGAGCATATAAGCGTCATGACAAAGAAGGACAGCGCTCCTTCGCCATGTGATGGCTGGGATACAGGTCCTCGCCTGGCCTTCGCGTTACCACATCGACTCCCCCAGATCGGATCGACGGCTCGATAGCGAGCGGCTCGTCATCGCCGTCGCATTGCTGCATCACTCCCCCCTCAGAGATAAGTGTCGACATGTCGCGCGCTCACGCGTGAACAATTCGTCGCAGTTATGCAGCATAAGAAAAAATTAATTTCAAATCCGAAATTGACTTGGTAATTTTCGGCACGAGTTACTCAATACCCATCTGGCCAATGGCGATGAAATAGCGTTTGGCATTCGGCAAATCAGGCATTTTTGCATGTCAACGATGCTTGCTGATTCGTGTCGAATACCCTCACATCTACAGGGAATTGAATCTTGAGAAAAGAACTCCTTTTTGCGGGCATTCTGTCCGCAACGACATCGCTCGCCCATGCGCAAAGTGCAGTGACGCTTTATGGCCTCATCGACACCGGAATTACCTTCGTCAGCAATCAAGGGGGTTCGCACAATGTGCAGACGTCCGCGGGCAGCCTCAACGGCAACCGCTGGGGCTTGAAAGGTGTCGAAGATCTCGGCGGGGGATTGTCTGCGCTGTTCACAATAGAGAGCGGGTACGGCATTCTCGATGGCAAGCTAAAACAGGGTGGCAGACAATTCGGACGCCAAGCGTTCGTCGGTCTGGCGAGCACGCAATACGGCACCGTAACGGTAGGGCGGCAGACAAGCAACATCGTCGACTACCTCGGTCCGATGTCGCTTCCCGCTGGCTCCTGGTCCAATCACCCATACGACAACGACAATCTCAACAACTCTTTCCGCGTCAATAACTCTGTGAAGTATCAGAGCCCGACGTATGGCGGATTACGATTCGGCGGCATTTATGGCTTCTCGAACCAAGCAGGAGGTTTCAGCGCGAATCGCACGTGGAATCTTGGTGTGGATTACGCGTATGGATCGCTGAGATTTGCTACTTCGTATTTGTTCGTCAATCACGGCGGAACCTCCGTCAATCCCAGCGGCGCTGTGAGCGACGATGCTCCTTTTACTGCGGAACGTCAGCGCACCTATGGTGCCGGGCTCAATTACGCGTTCGGCAAGACGACCGTCGGCCTGGTGTTTACGCAAACGCGCCTTGACAACCCAGTCTCCATCAGCGGCTCGGCGTCTGGACGTTCCGGCAATCTCGCACTCGCGGGAAGCAGCGCGCGCTTCACGAACTACGAAGTCAACGTGCGTTACAACATAACACCAGCATGGCTGCTGCTTAGTTCGTACACGTTCACTGACGCAAATTTCAATGGTGTGTCGCCGAAGTTCAACCAAGTGAACGTCGAGCTGGATCATCTGCTGTCAAAGCGAACCGACGTCTATCTGCAGACCATCTATCAGCATGTCAGCGGCACCGGGCGATCTGGCATTACGGCCGACATCGACGGACTGACGGCGTCGTCCACAAACAATCAGACGGCCGTGACCGTCGGCCTTCGCCACCGGTTTTAATTGCATCGAAACGGGTAACCGGCGTCATGCCGGTACAAGCGCGCGAAAACAAGAATGGGCAGCCACATAGCGTCCATCAAAAATGCGCGTGGCGGCGCACGCTCGCAGGTCGCGTGCGCCATTCGCTCTCAGATGGCCCGGGGCGCCTCCGAACTAGGCGTTGGGACCTCCGCGCTTAGTCAGCAGATTATCCGTCTCGAGGCAGCACTTTCGGTCACGTCGCTGCCGCGGACAAAGGCAGGCGGGGCTCAACTCAGCGCACTCACGCATTCAATTCGGCGATGATGCGCTCCGCGAGAAAATCGCAGGGTTGTCGGTTGGACGTCACACTTCGCGCGAGCACGATCTCGAGCGTGCCGATCTCGGGCAGGCCATGCGCCGCTCCGAGCAACGTGAAATCGGACGGCACGGCACATCGCGCCAGCGGCGTAATGGCGAGGCCGGCTCGGGCCATCGTCAGCAGGCCCAGCAGGCTCGGACTCTCATACGACGTTCGATAGGCGATCTTTGCGCGCTCCAGACTCCGAATCGCCTTCTCGCGTGCCACGCTGCCCGGCAAGAACACCGCGATGGGCAGTGGCCGCTCTCGCCAAATGTCCGTCGCGCCCGGGGCGGCGGCCCATACCATCGGCTCGTGCCGCAAGAATTCGCCGGTCAGTCCTTTGACTCGCGTTGCACACACGAGGTCCACCGTGCCGTCGCGCAGCATCGGCGCCAGCGCAACGCTGGGCAGGCCAATCACCTGGATTTCGACCTTGGGGAAGCTCGCCGAGAATTTCTTGAGAATCGGCGGGAAGAGCGACGACGCGTAATCGTCCGGCACGCCGATCACCACGCGGCCCGTCACGTCCGGCCGCACAACCGCGGCCCAGGCCTCGTCGCGCAGCGCAATGATCCGTCGCGCGTATGCCAGCAGCACCTCGCCGTCCTGCGTCGGCACCACACTGCGCGGCTTACGCACGAAGAGCGCTTTGCCAAGCGCCGACTCCAGCGCCTTGATCTGCATGCTCACCGCCGATTGCGAGCGGTGAACCAGATCGGCCGCTCGGCTGATCGTGCCCGTATCGGCAACGGCAACGATCATGGTGAGCACGCCAACATCGAGGGCTTTCATCTCGGTACTCATGGGTATTGGCTCGCGTAGATGCATCAGAAAAACTGAAAGATTGCATCAATATTATGCGATTTTCTTTTCCATCGCATTGGCGCAAAGTTTGGGAAAACGGAGTCTTGACCATGAATGCCCACACGCCCCTGACGACGCTGGCCCTTGCCGGTGTGCAGCCGCAACCCAATTTTGCGGCCATTGCGTCAGGCGCCTCGGTGCCCTACGTGGAAGCCGGAAGCGGCGAGCCGATGGTCTTTGTGCACGGATCGTTGTGCGATTACCGCTACTGGGATCCTCAGCTTGCCGCGTTGTCGGCGCACTTCCACTGTTTCGCGCCGAGCCTGGGGCACTATTGGCCGGAAACGCACGCGTTCGGGCACGGCGACTTCAGTTGGGACGCGCACGTGATGGAAATGGCGGAGTTCATCAAGGCGTTGGGCCTTGGCGCCGTGCATCTGGTTGGCCACTCGCGTGGCGGCTGCGTGGCGTTTCATCTGGCCCGACAATACCCGCATCTGGTGAAGACGCTCACGCTGGCCGACCCCGGCGGTCCGTTGCAGATGACGCCGAACGCGGAGACCGGTAAATTGCCGCCCGCGACGCAATTGCTGAGAGCCACGGCCGCCGAGTTGATCGAGCAAGGCAAATTCGACGCCGGCCTGAACCTGTTTGTGGACTCGGTCACCATGCCGGGCTTCTGGAGCAAGAGCACCCAGAGCTTCCGCAGGATGGCGTTGGACAATGCGGTAACGCTGCCGAAGCAGTTGCGTGATCCACTGCCCGCCTATACCCCTGAAGCGGCCCGCGAAATCCAGTGCCGGACACTGTTGATCGATGGGCAGAAGAGCCCGCGCATGTTCCGGAACACCGTCGAGCGACTTCAGCAGTGGATCGGACACGCCGAGCGTCAAACCATCGCTGGCGCCTCGCACGGCATGAACATCGCTAACCCTGGCGCGTTTAATCGGGCGCTTGTGCAATTGGCGGGGTAGTGATCCCAAGCATAGCTATCAGCGGCATGCACGGCCGACAGGCCGGCTTGCTGAGCACCTGGTGTGCGTCGTGGCGGGGCTTCCCCGCGCTTAGAAAAGCGCCTTGGGCTAGATATCTCTGGACATAGATTGTGTGCGTTAATCCGCCCAGAGAATTCTTTCGCCGTTCCTCGTTATCCTCGCCTCGCGAATCCTCAATCGCGCCGCGGGCGTGTCCCCCATTGGCCAGCGGCGCGTTAATAAATTGTGAGCTTGTGCACCGGCAGAGGAATTCTCTGGGTCGCGCAGCGCACTCGCGGAGCAACGCGGTCAGACGCGCCTGCCTGATGAATCAGGCGGCTCGTCAACTGTCACGATGCTTGAGCGACGTCATACTGTGAGGACAGGTAACGCCGGATATCGTCAGGCGCATTGATGAAGCGTGTCCCGTTGTAATCCTGAACGGCGACGCCCCCGTCCTTCGGAGCCCGCCCTTCGCCAAGCACGATCACGGGAGCCGATTGGTTGTCTGCGCCGATCAGTTCGATGATCGCCTTGCGCGGGCGCGGCGCATCGATGTACTCCACATCAACCGACTCGCGCAGCTGGGGACAGAAACTCAACAAACCCTCGACAGATACCGAGTCGCCGCAATAGAACGGGCCCTCAGCCTCCTTGAAAAAGCCCGGACGAAGAATGAACAGTTTGTCTTTCATGGTTGTCTCGCTGTAGGTGGATGTAAAAAATTGCAGTCATGGGTGAAGCGATGCGCCCGCATGCCGTGTCACAAACGGAAGAATCGATACGCACATTCCCCGGCGCCCGAGCGGTATCGCGACAGTTCAGGCATCCATTTGTGTCAGGGTGGCGACGCGCAGCCTCTCGAATCCGGCCGCCAGGTCGGCAATCATGTCGTCGGGATCTTCGAGGCCTGCGTGAATCCGCAGCAGTGGCCCCTTCCACGGCCACGTTGTCGCCGTGCGATAGCTCGACGGGCTGGAACGAAGGATCAGGCTTTCGAAGCCGCCCCAGCTATAGCCCATGCCGAAACAGGTCATGCCATCGAGCATCGACCGAATCGATTCATCGGATTGCGGATGCAGCACGACGCCGAACAGGCCACACGCCCCCGTGAAGTCGCGTCGCCATAGGGCATGCCCAGGCGAGCCCGGTCGGGCGGGATAAAGGATCTCGGCGACTTCCGGTTGCTTTGCAAGCCACTCGGTCACCGCGTGCGCGTTGCGCTGGTGCCGCTCGAGCCGGACGGACAACGTGCGCAGGCCGCGCAACGCGAGATATGCGTCATCGCCGCTCACGGTCATGCCGAGCTGCCGGTAGAGATGGTTGATCTTCGGATACAGCGCTTCGGTTGTAAGAATCGCGCCCATCATCACGTCGGAGTGTCCGCTGATGTACTTGGTCGCTGCATGAATAGAGACGTCAACGCCGTGCTCGAACGAGCGGAAATGCAGCGGCGTGGCCCAAGTGTTGTCCATCATCACGATCGCGTCGTGCCGATGCGCGATCTGGCTGATCGCCGGGATGTCCTGTACCTCGAACGTCAGCGAGCCTGGCGACTCGACGAATACCGCACGCGTGTTCGGACGCATCAAAGCGTCAATGTTCGCGCCAATCGCTGGATCGTAGTACGTCGTCTCGATACCAAGGCGGGCGAGCGTCCCCGCACAGAACGAGCGGGTTGGATCATAGACCGAGTCCGTCATCAGCAGATGATCGCCGGGATTGAGCACGGCAAGCAGCGCCGTCGTGATTGCGCTGAGTCCGCTCGGCGTGAGCAGGGCGCGGTGCGCCCCTTCGAGGCGGGCGAGCGTGCGCTCGAGCGAGCGCGTAGTCGGGCTGCCACCGCGCCCATAAGCGTTCGGCGTACCGCTTGCCACCTTCAGCGCTTCGATGCTCTCAAAGAGCAACGTCGACTGCCGGTAGACGGGCGGATTCACCGGTGCGCCTAGTTGGCTGTGCGCGCGGCCTTCGTGGGCCAGGATTGTGTCGGTTGAGTGCTGGGTGTTCAAGGCGCCATCCTCTGTTCATCTGTTCGGTCGGGGAAAACGGCGTGGTGAAAGCGCATCGCCGCCACCGCTGCTCTTGAAGCCATGTTAATTGCGCGCAGACGGAAATTGTTTTTAAAAAATGTCGTCAATGTCGCTATGATTGGAAATTATTTCTAGATAGGGGACAACATGGACAAACGCGATGTTCAAATTCTCACGATGCTTCAGAAAGACGCGACGATTGGTCTGAATGACTTGGCCAAGGCAGTGAGCCTGTCGCCAACGCCATGCTGGCGTCGGCTGCAAAAGCTTCGCGATGAAGGTGTAATTCAGCAGCAGGTCGTGCTGTGCGATCCGGCAAAGCTGAATCTGGGACTGACCGCGTTTGTGACCGTACGCTCCAACCAGCATGGCGACGCGTGGACAAGGCGTTTCGTCGAAGGCGTGTGCTCGATTCCGGAGATCGTCGAGATCTATCGGATGAGCGGCGATGTGGATTACCTGCTGAAGGTTGTCGTGCCGGATATCGCCGGATATGACAGCGTCTACAAGCGGCTGATCAAGTGCGTCGAAATGATGGACGTGAGCTCGGCGTTCGCGATGGAGGTCATTAAACGGACGACCGCGCTTCCGCTCAGTTACGTTCCGGGGGCCTGACACGAACGCGCCGTCTGTCGATGTTTGTCGACAGACGGCGCCCCCCCCACGATGGCCGTGAGGCTGCCGGGTATGTGTCAAGAATACTGCGCGTCAGCCTGCTCGCAAGGCGTCGCGATAGGCGAACAGCGCTGGTGCGCCGCCGGTATGCAGGAACAGCACCGGATCGCTTCCGTCAAAACGGCCGCGCGCGATTCCGTCGATCAGGCCGGCCATTGCCTTGCCAGTGTAGACGGGGTCGAGTAGTAGTCCTTCCGTTTCGGCGAGCAGTCTGACCGCGTCGATGCAGGCATCGTTCGGTTCGCCGTAGCGTGGCGCGAAGTACTCGTCCCATAGATTGATACGCGTGTCGGGCGGCGTCTCGACGTCGAGCAATTCGCTCGTGCGCTCGATGAGATTTTGCACCTTCGGACGCTGTGCTGCGTCCGTGCGCGACACGGTGACACCGACCACGGGTGTCGCCGGAAGCGCATGCGCGAGCGCAACCGCGAGGCCCGCGTGCGTGCCGGCACTGCCAGACGCCAGCACGACGCTCGAGAACGTGAGCCCGGTTGCGGTTATCTGTTGCTCGAGTTCGAGACCTGCGCGCACGTAGCCGAGTGCGCCGAGCGCATTCGACCCTCCGATCGGAATCACGTACGGACGGCGACCTTCATCCCGCAGGCGCTGTGCCGTCGCTTCGAGCAGTCGGTCCGCGTCGTCGAGGCCGTCAACGTCGATGACGCGAACGCGAAACAGATCGAGCAGCAGGCGATTACCGCTGCGCAAGTAGTCGTCGCGATCGGTCCCGATCGGATTCTCCAATAGTGCGACGCAATCGAGGCCGAGCTGTGCGGCAAGCGCCGCGGTCTGCCTGACGTGGTTCGATTGGATGGCCCCGGCGGTCACCAACACATCGGCCTTCCGCCGGATCGCATCAGCCGCGAGAAACTCAAGCTTGCGCAGTTTGTTGCCGCCCATGGCGAGCGACGTGAAGTCATCGCGCTTGACGTAGATGTCGCGACCCAAGCGGGCTGAGAGACGCGATAGCCGCTGGAGAGGCGTTGCCGTTTCGATCAGGTTCAAGCGGGCAAAGGTATCGAGTCTGGCGGAAAGATTTGTCGTTTTCATACGGGGAACGGCACGGTGTGGGGGTGACGCGGGCTGGCGGCCGACGGCGTTCGGCGAGTCAATGCAGAATCTTGTCCAGAAAGTCCCGCGCCCGCTCGGCACGCGGCGTATTGAAGAACGCATCGCTCGTCGCATCTTCGACGATTACGCCGCGATCCATGAAGAGCACGCGGTGCGCGACCTTGCGGGCGAAGCCCATCTCGTGTGTGACGCATATCATCGTCATCCCGTCGCGTGCGAGCTCGACCATCACGTCGAGCACCTCGTTGATCATTTCCGGATCGAGTGCAGACGTCGGTTCATCGAACAGCATCGCCACCGGATTCATCGACAACGCGCGAGCAATTGCCACGCGCTGTTGTTGGCCACCCGACAGTTGGCCCGGGTATTTCTGCGCGTGTGCCTTAAGTCCGACGCGCTCTAGCAGCGATAGTCCGGTGCTGTGGGCCTCATCTCGCGACCGGCGCAGCACCTTGGTCTGGGCGAGCGTGAGATTGTCGAGCACGGACAGGTGCGGAAACAACTCGAAATGCTGAAACACCATGCCGACCCGCGCTCTCAGCTTCGACAGTTTGACCGCCGGATCGTCGAGACGCACACCGTCGACGGTGATGCAGCCCTTCTGGAATGGTTCGAGGCCATTGATGGTTTTGATGAGCGTCGACTTGCCCGACCCAGACGGGCCGCAGACGACGACAACTTCGCCTTTCGAGACCTCGGCGCTGCAATCTTCGAGGACCTGATGCTTGCCATACCACTTGGATACGCTGTCGAGAGAAATCATGTTCGAACTCTTAGTCATTGGCTGAACTTACGGATTCAGTGGCTTGAAGGTAGCGCGCAGCGCGCTTCGACCACGCCTTGCAGCCGGGCAAGCACCGTACTCAGTACCCAGTAAATCGCAGCGGCAGTCAAATAGAGCGGCAGCGGCTGGAACGTCGACGCGATGGCTTCCTGGGTCGAGCGCAGCAATTCCGTTACCGTGATGACCGAGACGAGCGACGTATCCTTGATCAGGCTGATGAGCGTATTGCCGAGGCTCGGCACGGCAAGGCGTAGCGCCTGCGGGCACACCACGTGGCGCAGCGTCTGCAGGTGGGTGAGGCCGAGGCTGTGCGACGCGGCCCACTGGCCGCGGCCGATCCCGAGGATCGCGCCACGCATGCTCTCGGACAGATAGGCGCCGGTATTGAGCGTTAGCGTAAGGATGCCGGCCGTGGTTGGGTCGAGCGAAATACCGATATCGGGAAGGCCGTAGTACACGACGAAAATCTGCACGAGCAGCGGCGTGCCGCGCATCAAGCTGACGTAGCCTTGTGCGATGCCGGACAAGGTCCGACTGTTACCGATCCGCATGATGGCGACCACGAGTCCTACGATCAATCCCAGCACCATCGAAGCGACGGCGAACTTCAACGTGAGTACAGCGCCCATCGCCATAACGGGGAGCATATGCACGATCAGATGGAAGGCATCCATGAATTTGTCTCCTGGCCATTGTTAGACGCATCTGCATGGCACGTGCAGATGCGCGTACATATCTGATGGGTTATTGCGGCGTCGGAGTCGATGTGTCGGTGCCGAACCACTGCATGGAAAGCTTCTTCAGCGTGCCATCCTGGCGCATCGTGCTGATTGCGTCGTTGACCGCTTTCGCAAATTTTGGATTGCCCTTGCGGAACGGAATGCCCATCTCAGTCTCGCCTCCGGGAATGCTTTCGCCTGGACGCAATGGCAGATGAGAATTCTTGATCAGGTATTTGATCATCAGGCGGTCGTTGAGCGCCGCGTCGATTCGACCGGCAGCCAGATCGCTGAGATTTTCGGGTGTACCCGGGTAGACCTGCAGATTGACCGCGCGATTGGTCTTCACGAGGTCGACGTAATTGCTACCCATCGTTACGCCGACTTTGAGACCTTTCAGGTCCTCAAGCGATTTGAACTGGCGCGTATCGTTTCGCCGCTGCAGGAGCGTTGCCGCCGAGTAGATGTACGGCTCACTGAAGTCGAGCACCTGCTTGCGAGCCGGGGTAATCCCGACCTGGTTGACAATCACATCGAACTTACCGGCCTGCAGACCAGCGAGTATCCCGCTCCATTCCGTCGTGATGAATTCGGGCTTGACGCCGAGGCGAGCCGCGACTGCCTTCGCCACCTCGACGTCGAATCCCTCAAGTTGCCCATCGTTGTTGCGGTAGTCGAAAGGTGGGTAGGTGCCTTCCATTGCGATCCGCAAGACGCCAGCATGCTTGACGGTATCGAGCAGATCGGTTGCATGGGCGGAGGTGGCCACGACGCAGCAGAGAAGCGTGGCGGCAAGCGCTGGCTTGAACCGCGACTTGAGTCCCTTCATTTTTGTCTCCGTTGATGTAGTTTGTTTAATTGTTCGGCGAGCGGCATTGCGTCAACAGCCGTGTTCGTGAGGAGCAGAGACACAGTCAAGCCGGCGCGGCGGTCAGTCCATTCGGCAATCGCAAATGTCGATCGACTGAAGACAAGCTTAATTCTGTCAAAATGGAAAGTGTTTCCAAAAACATGCGGACTTCGCGCGCTTCGTGAGGAATATTTTCTAGCGCCGGACAATGTTGCAAAACCCCTCTGCTGCGGTTGCAACGAAATGACGTCGGGTGTCACCGTTGAGCAGCGCTATCCGCCATGCGTACTTTCCCGGGTGCGCCAGCAAGTCTCTTGCCAATTTAACTAGATATCTAATATAGTTAGCAAAACTTGCTGATGAAGGCGACCAATCGCCGGGAGACATGACATGCTGACCCACCAAGAGAACGAATTGCTATGCCGCGTCGAGGGCGATGCCCCGATGGGCCAACTGATGCGCCGACACTGGACGCCGGTTTGCCTGATCGAAGAAGTCGCCGAGCCGGATGGCGCGCCGGTCAAAGCGCGCGTATTTGGCGAGGATCTCGTCGTATTCCGTGACTCGGAAGGCCGCGTTGGGGTGCTGGACGAGTACTGCCCGCACCGTCGCGCATCGCTCGTCTACGGCCGCAATGAAGACGCCGGCCTGCGCTGCCTGTATCACGGCTGGAAGTTCGACATCGGGGGCAACGTGCTCGAAATGGTGTCCGAGCCGGCAACGAGCTGCATGGCCAACAAGGTCAAGCACAAGGCCTACCCGGTGCGGGAATGGGGCGGCATGGTGTGGGCGTACATGGGCCCGCAGGACGCCATCCCCGACTTCCTGCCGCCGGCCTGGGCACCGACCGCTAATACCCGCGTAAGCATCGCGAAAGCACTGTTGCCGTGCAACTGGGCGCAGATCCTCGAAGGCGCGATCGACTCCGCACATAGCTCCAGCCTGCATTCGTCCGACTTCGTGCCGGCACGCGTCGGCGGCGCCGAGGCGACCGACAAGAACTGGCTGCGCCCCTCCACCGACAAGGCCCCGCGCCTGCAGGTCGAGCGTACCGACTACGGCTTCCGTTATGCCGCGCTGCGCCGCCCAATCTTCAACGCCGGCACGCACGACTACGTGCGCTCGACGGTGTTCGTGGCGCCGGGCACGGTGCTGATTCCGCCAAACAATCTCTACAACGTCGCGAACATCAACGTGCCGATGGACGATACGAACACGGCGTTCTACTTCATCGCCTGGGGCGATCCGGAGACGACACCGGAAACTGAAACCTGGCGCAAGTTCCTGCGTCAGCAGGTCGGCATCGATCTCGACCAGCACTATCGCTCGCTGCGCAATCACGACAACCGCTTCTGGCAGGACCGCCAGGCGATGAAGGCCGGCAATTTCACAGGCATTTCGGGCTTCCCCAACCAGGACATCGCCATGTGGGTCACGATGGGTCCAATCGCTGACCGCTCAGACGAGCGTCTTGGGGCAAGCGATCTCGCGATCGTCGAATTCCGGCGCCGCATGCTCGACGCCCTCGCTGAATTCGAGAAGGACGGCAACGCCATTGGCACCGGTGCGAAGGCGATTCCCCAGGACACATGCTCGTACCAAGCCGTCGTGCCGAAGGAAATCGACTGGCGCACGTATGCCGCGCGTTACGTCAGCAAGCGGAACCCGGAACTCGCCGACCAGCCGGCCGCGCTCGCAACGGACTACCAGGTCAAGCAATAACGGGAGGCACACGGTTATGGAGCAGCGCCGTTTGCGCATCGGGGTTGCAGGACTGGGGCGGGCATTCTCGCTGATGCTGCCGACCTTCCTGCGCGACCCCAGAGTCCAGCTCGTCGCTGCGTGCGATCCGCGTGACGAAGCGCGGCGGCAGTTCGCCGCCGACTTCTCGGCGCCCACCTATGCGGACGTGGCGGAGTTGGCGGATGACGATAACGTCGAGATCATCTACGTTGCGAGTCCGCACCAGTTCCACGCGCAGCACACGGAAATTGCCGCGGCAAAAGGCAAACACGTACTGGTCGAGAAACCCATGGCGCTCGGCGCTGCCGATTGCGACCGCATGATCGCCGCATGCCGTGCCGCAGGCGTGCATCTGATCGTCGGCCATTGCCACAGCTTCGATACACCGTACCTGCGCACGCGAGAGTTGATCCGTCTCGGCGAATTCGGCGCGGTGAAGATGATCCAGGCCATCAACTACACCGACTACCTGTACCGCCCACGCCGGCCCGAGGAGCTGGCGACGACTGAAGGCGGCGGCGCCGTCTTCAGCCAGGCGGCGCACCAGATCGACATCGTGCGCATGCTGGCCGGCTCACGCGCGACGCGTCTGCGCGCAAGCGTGGGACGGTGGGATCCGTCACGCCCGACCGAAGGTGCCTATTCGGCGATGATCTGGTTCGAAAACGGCGCCTATGCCGCGCTCTCATACAACGGGTACGGCCACTTCAACACCGAAGAGTGGAGCGGCTGGATCGGCGAAATGGGCGATCGTACGAGCCCGGACACGTACGGTAGCGCCCGCCGCCGTCTGAAGACGCTTGCGTCCTCGGATGACGAGGCCGACCTCAAAGCTGCCGGCACCTACGGCGGGTCGGCATACAAACCACCCACCGCCGCCGCGGACGAGCCACAACGATTCCATCAGCATTTCGGCCCGATCATCGTGTCGTGCGAGCATGCGGACCTGCGCCCGCTGCCCGATTCGATCGTCATCTACGGCGACGAACAGCGCCAAACGCTGCCGCTGCCTGCGCCCGCCGTGCCGCGCGCCGAGGTCATCGACGAGTTGTATGGCGCGGTCGTCGACGGACGCAGACCGCTGCACGATGGCGAATGGGCGAAAGGCACGCTGGAAATCTGCATCGCGATTCTGAAGTCGAGCGAAACGGGCGCAGATGTAACCCTTTGATCGCTCGAGGAAAGCGCAAGATCCCTTGTTACCCTCGTTTTGAACTGAGCCAAGTACAGTTAAAATGAGGGGTTTTTTATCGGCGCTTCCGGCAAGCCCGACAGTTGGAAAACTGGAAAGCTCAAAACGGCCCCGCGACTTCTGCGGGGCGTCTATGTGCGCCCGACTGCGCTATCCGGCGAACGCCGCAAAGCGCAACGAAAAATCGGTCGCCGCGACGTTCTTCGTCAGCTTGCCTAACGAAATTCGGTCCACGCCGGTCTCCGCAATGGCGCGCAGGGTGTCCTCCGTAACGCCACCCGACACTTCCAGCTCTGCGCGCCCCGCGGTGACATCCACGGCCTCGCGCATCGCGTCGAGCGAGAAATTGTCGAGCAGAATCGCGGTGGCGCCCGCGGCCAACGCTTCGTTTAACTCAGCGAGCGTTTCCACCTCGACCTGCACCGGTACGCCCGCCCCCAGAGCCTGCGCCGCCCGAATCGTGGAGGCAATGCCGCCCCCGGCCGCGATATGGTTTTCCTTGATCAGGATGCCGTCGTACAGTCCACGACGATGGTTTTCGCCACCGCCGATTCGCACCGCGTATTTTTGCGCGAGGCGCAAGCCCGGAAGCGTTTTTCTGGTGTCGAGGATGCGCGCCGCCATGCCCTCGACGATGCGCACCATCGCACTCGTCTCGGTGGCGACACCCGAAAGCAACTGAAGGAAGTTGAGCGCCGTGCGCTCGGCAACGAGCATGCCTCGGGCTGGACCGGTGATCCGGCAAACGATCTGCCCTTCGTGCATTCCTTCGCCTTCGCCGACAAACCACTCAATCGCAATACGCGGGTCCACCTGCCGGAGGGTTTCGTCAAACCACGGCCTGCCACACAGCCGTGCGGGCTCCCGCACGGTCAGGACAGCCTCGGCTGAGGCGTCGGGGTTGATCAGCTGCGACGTCCAGTCGGCGTTTCCGACATCTTCCGCAAGCGCATCGCGGACGTTGCGCAACATCGCCGCGCGGGTCATTTCATCCATTCCAGTATCCGTATTCTTGAGCGGGAAAGCAGCATGCAGTGGCCTGCCATCGTGCGTGGGCACGGTCACCAATATTATTAGATCTATAATAATATGGCCAGCTGGGAATGGTCTGAAGTGTCGCGCTGCGCGTCAATCGTGTTCGGACGCTTCGGCGCGTGCCGCGATGAGATTACCTACCTCGCGCGTCGACGGAATGCGACGCGACGGATCGTTAGACTCGGATTCGTCGCGTGCCATGTTCTCGATGATCGTCAGCAGAACCTTGCGCGCGACGTTAATCTCGGTCGCCTTTAAACCGTCAACACTGATCTCATTGACTTCTTCTGCAAGCGGAACGAGCTTTTTCTTGAGGTTCCGGCCGCGTGGCGTGAGGTAGACGTGCGTGTTCTTGCGGTTGCCGGGCGCATAACGGCGCTCGACATAACCGAGCTTTTCCATCGCCTGCACCGCGCTGAAGGTGGTGGGCGTCGTGGTTCCGGTCTCGTCGCTGAGTTCCTTTTGCGTGAGCCCGTCGTTGACCCAGAGAACGCGCAGGAAAGCCCAGTGGCCAAACGACACCTCATGTTGCGCGAGGCGCATTTGCAGTCCGCGCACCATCGCGCGGGCGGCATCCTTGATCAGGTGGGCGAGACGATCGTCGGGCACCGCCTCGCGCCAGTGCCGGAGAATGGGATCTGTGCTTTGTGCCCCGGATTTGCCAAGGGAGCGTGCTGTTGCCATACCTTCCTCATCCCGTAATAACCAAACATACGGCAATCATATCGCCGAATCCGGCGCATGAGTCACAGCAGACGGGTACGGCGGGAGTTCGCGCGCGGCCGCGACCGAACCAGCGGGGCGGGACCTCAGATCTTGAAACTCTCCAGACTTGCCGGGTGAAACAGTTCAGCGGGCTGCACGCGGCGGCTCGACAACCCTTCCGCATGGTGCTGGGCAAGGAAGCGGTCGATCACTTTCTCGTTCTCCGCGAAGCCGTACGACCAGAAATCGTGGCCCATCAGTCGTCGCGCGTTGCGCAACTGGTCCTCGATGAATGGCAGCGTCACCTTGGTTGCCGAGGTATCGCTCAGGCGTGCGAGCGCGATCTCCTTTGACTTCTCAAACGCCTTGACGACGGCGCCGGGCAGCCACGGATGCTGCTCCGTGAGCGACTTGCGAATGCCGAGCGTGTGCATGATCGGGAACAGCTTTCGACGCTCATACCATTCCGCGGCGGCCTTCTGCGGATCGTCGAACAGGTATTTCACCTGCGGATGTCCGCGGTCGAAGCACGACGGTGCGCGCGGTCCGATCACGCCGTCGATTTCCCCCTCGGCCAGCAAGTTCGAAATCGTCCGGCCCTCCGGCGCGTTCTCCAGCACCACGCCCTCGGGGAGCTTGAGTGCGATTTTCTCCACGCGCGTCGGATCCTCGTAGCCGCCGCGCACCCAGCGAATGTCCGAGGCGTTCACGCCGTACTCTTCCTCCAGGAACATTCGGACCCACACATTGGCCGTGAGTTGATACTCCGGCACACCGATGCGCTTGCCCTTGAGATCCTCGGGCCGGTTGATGCCGCGATCGGCGCGCACGTAGATCGAGCTGTGGCGGAACGCGCGCGACGGGAAGACCGGCACGGCGATGTACGGCGACGTGCCCGCCGCCGTCTTCACCGAGTAGCTGCTGAGCGATAGCTCGCAAATGTCATAGTCGGCATGGCGGAACGCACGGAAGAAAATCTCCTCCGGATCCTGCAACATAAACACCGGGTCCACGCCGTCGATCTGGACGTCGCCGTCGATCAGCGGCCGCATCCGGTCGTAGTTGCCCACGGCGATGGAAAGTTGAAGCTTGCTCATTCCTGTTCCCTTCTCACAATGAAAATTCCTGGTGTCGCACCCAGAGTCGCGCGTTACGGTGCTCGCCGCTCGCGCGGAACCCCCAGAAGCACGGCGATGCCGCCGACAAACGTAAACAATGCGACCAGCAGGATGCCCGCTGAAAAGCTGCCGCTCACGCTCTTCACCCAGCCGAGGACGATAGGCGCAAAGAAGGCGCCGACTTGCCCGAGGCTGCTGATCACACCAATACCGCCGGCGGCGGCCGTGCCTTTGAGGTACGTCGGCGGGATAGTCCAAATAATCGCTGCGGCCGCGAAATAGCTGATCGAGACGAGACTCAGGCATCCGATCGCAGCGAGCCAGTTATGCGTGACCAGGGTGAGGAGCACAGCGCCTGCCGCGCCTGCTGTCGTCACACTGACGAAGTGCCAGCGGCGCTCGAGGCGCAGGTCCGAGCTGCGCGCGATGAACAGCATGGCAATGGCGCCGACGATGTAGGGCAAGGCCGACATGAAGCCGATCTGCAACAGGTTGGAAACACCTGCCTGTTTGATGATCGTCGGCGTCCAGTAGTTAAGGATGGTCCCGCAAATGGGCACCGTGGCCCAGCCTGCGGCAATCACATACACGCGCGGGTCGCGCAGTGCGGCGAGCAGATTGCTCGGCGCGTCATGCGGCTTGCTGCGGCTTTCTTCCTCCAGGGCGCCGATGACGAGACGCTTTTGCTCATCGGTCAGCCATTTGGCCTCCTGCGGCCTGTCGATCAGGTAGAAATACGCAACGACACCTGCAATCACAGCGGGCAATCCTTCAAGGAAGAACAGCCACTGCCAGTTGCGAAAACCCCAGACGTCCATGAAGTTTTGCAGGATATAGCCGGAAAGCGGGCCGCCGACGATCCCCGCAACCGCAATCGCCAGCAAGAACCGCGACGTGATGCGAGCGCGGCGTTTGGCCGGATACCAGTAAGAGAGATAGAGGATGATCCCGGGCCAGAAGCCCGCTTCCGCCGCGCCGAGAAGCGTTCGGGCGAGGTAGAACTGCCACGGAGCGGTCATGAACGCCATCGCAGTGGAGATCCCCCCCCACAGCAGCATGATCCGCGTGACGGTCTTGCGGGCGCCGATGCGACGGAGCAAGAGCGTGCTCGGCACTTCCAGCAGGATGTAGCCAATGAAGAACAGACTCACCCCAAGGCCGTAAGCGGCGTCGCTCATACCGAGATCGTGCTTCAGCTGCAGTTGCGCGAAGCTGACGTTGACGCGGTCGAGATAGTTAAGGACCCAACAAACGAAAAGGAAGGTCATCAACCTCAGCGTGATCTTGCGGTAAGTCGCCTCCTCGGCCGCCGAGTCGGCGACGGCAGGCAGGGGTACGTCCCCTGAGTGCAACGTTGAATGTGCCATGTCTCAATGTCTCCGAATTTCATTTGTGATGCCGGCTGGAACAGGCGTTCCCTCATCACATAATTAGATTTCTAATTTTTAGGTTACGGCGACTTTTTGTCGCTGGCAAGCACGGGTTTATACCGAGAATAAGGTTACGAAGCGTCGCGCGTCTTGACTTGATAAATTAGAGATCTAGTAATAATATGCGATTTATGTTGAGGCAACGCAGCGCCGGATCGGCCAGAAGGAGACAGATATGACGACACCCCAGGAAGACGGCTTTCTTCGTCTGAAGATTACGGGCAAGGAGAAGATCGCCCGTGACATCTGGCGCTTTGATCTGACCGACCCGCAGGGCGCGCCGTTGCCGCCGTTCGAGGCGGGCGCGAACTTGACCGTTGTGGCGCCCAACAGTTTGCGACGCAGCTATTCGCTGTGCAACGACTCGCAGGAGCGCAATCGTTACGTCATCGCGGTGAAGCGTGACAGCAATGGACGCGGCGGCTCGATGAGCTTCGTCGACGACACGGCAGAGGGCGACTACGTGGATGTATCCCTGCCCCGCAATGAATTTCCGCTCGACGAGCGGGCAAAGTCATTCATTCTCGTCGCGGGCGGCATCGGGATTACGCCGATGCTGTCGATGGCGCGACAGTTGCGAACGGAGGGTCTGCGCTCGTTCAAGCTGTACTACCTCGCCCGCGATCCGGAAGGCACGGCGTTCATCGATGAACTCAGCAGCGATGAGTGGCGCTCGGACGTGACGATTCACCACGATCACGGCGACCCGTCGAAAGCGTTCGACTTCTGGCCTGTGTTCGAGCGGCCGAAGTCAGCGCATGTGTACTGCTGCGGCCCGCAGGCGCTGATGGACACCGTGCGGGACATGACGGGTCACTGGCCGTCGGGCACCGTTCACTTCGAGAGCTTCGGTGCGAGCAACGTGAATACGCGCGAGAACACGCCGTTCACCGTGCGGCTTGCCCGCACCGGTGCGTCGTTAGACATTCCCGCCAACCGCTCGATCCTCGACGTGTTGCGCGACGCGAACGTTCGTGTGCCGAGTTCGTGCGAAAGCGGCACCTGTGGTTCGTGCAGGACGGGGCTGTGCTCAGGCGAGGCGGATCATCGGGATCTCGTGTTGCGCGATGACGAAGAGGAAACGCAGATCATGGTCTGTGTATCGCGCGCGAAATCAGCGGAGCTGGTGCTCGATCTCTGAGCCGCAAGCGAAACCCATCCCTTGCGCATCATCGGGGCCGAGGTGATCTGCTCGGCGATATCTGGGCCAGAACAGAAGTGATTGAAACTTCTCGTCGCATTATCGCAACGACGTAATTGGCTGATGCGCAGTGATTACTTCGGCCAGCGCCAGTTCGGTTCGCTCAGGTGCTCGGCAAAGTAGTCTGACAACGCGCTCACCTTCGCCGGCCGCGCCCTCGCCGACGGCGTGACGAAGTACAGGCCGCCCTTCGTCAACGACCAGTCGGTGAGGATCGCCTCGAGCCGTCCGTCGCTCAGATATTCCCCCGCGATGAATTCCGGCAGCTCTGCGATGGCGAGCCCTTCCAGCAGCATCGGCAGAAGCGCATCGGAATTGGTCACCCGCAGCGGGCCGGTCGGCATCACCGGTTCCTCGTCGCCAGCGTCGTTAGTGAAGCGCCAGACATCGCTGCGCGCTCGATACGCATAGGACATGCAGGGCTGTAATGCCCCCATTTTCCACGGCCGCGAGAAGTAGAAACTAAGCGGCCATGGCCAGCCGCTGCTTCGGGGTAAAGCCGCCCAATGCCATATTTGGGCGCTCGTGATTGTAAGTCCACATCCAGTCGGCCGCTGCCTGCCGAACCTGCTCCAGGTCTTCCCACAGATATTGCGAGAGCCATTCGTATCGCGCGGTCCGATTGAACCGTTCGATGTACGCGTTCTGTTGCGGCTTGCCCGGCTCAATGTATTCCAGCCGTATACCTAGCTTCTGCGTCCAAGTCACGATGGCTGTGCTCAGGTATTCTGGGCCGTTGTCACAACGAATTACCTTCGGCTTGCCACGCCATTCCATGTGCTGCTCCAGCGTGCGAATCACCCGCTCGGACGGCAGCGAGAAATCCACCTCAATGCCCAGCGCCTCGCGGTTGAAATCATCAA
>NZ_CABPSG010000017.1:0-61129 GCF_902459595.1 Pandoraea soli
CTTGTAGCCGGCGATGTTGGCCTGCGAGGACAACACGTCCATGCTTTGCGCACGCGTGGTCCGCGGCGCGGCTTCCAGGGCGAAGGCCGTAATGCCGGCGGCCGCCATGCGCGCGTTGTTCTCCGCATCGAACGGGTTGAGCATGCCGACGACGACACTGCCGCGCGGAATGAGCGCGAGTTCTTCGGAGGAGGGGGCCCGTACCTTGAGCACGAGTTCTGCACCTAGGGCGTCGGCGGCGTTGCCTAATGTGGCGCCGGCGGCTTCGAAGGCCGCGTCGGGCACGCTTGCGGCGTCTCCTGCACCGCGTCCGACCACGATCTGATGTCCTGACGCGACCAGCTTCTTCACCGTCTCGGGCGTGGCCGCGACACGGGATTCGCCGGTAAGCGTTTCGGCGGGGATGCCGATTCTCATTACGTCTCTCCTTGGGTTTGTGAACTGATCTCATCAGCGGCCAAGGAGCCGCAGCGCGTGCGCTGCCGGGGCAGGCGCATTACCTGCTTCGCCGCTGATGACATTAGTCCTGCACAAACCACTGCAAACGAACTACTGCGCAAACCGGTGATGCGGTACTGCCACTGCATGCTGCACATTGCTGGTGCTGGAAGCTTACCCGAAGATGACTGACGCGCCTATTGCACGAAACCGCATATGGATATGCCGACGCACCGGGATCGCGGTCGTTGCGGCCGACCGACCGGTCGGTCGTCTCGATCGCCACGGTCACGACGGCCGCCCGTCTTCAGCGCCAAACCCCGCCAGACGGTAAAATGCTGCTTTTATCGGGGTGACGTCCCGGACCGACCGCGGGGGCCAACGTCCGCGGCCAAGGTCCATGGGGTCCATCAGGCTCCCCTGTCCCGCAAGGATGTGCCATGAATGCACGCTGGAAGCCCAACGTGACGGTTGCCGCGGTCGTCGAGCGCGACGGCCGTTTTCTGTTTGTCGAAGAGCAAAAGCGTGAGGGCCTGTTGATCAACCAACCGGCCGGTCATCTGGAGCCGGGCGAGTCGATTCTCGACGCGGTGCGCCGTGAAGTGCTGGAAGAGACGGCCTACGCGTTCGCGCCCCAGCATCTGCTGGGCATCTACCTCGCCCCCGGCCCCGGCGACATCGCGTATCTGCGCTTCGCGTTCACCGGCACACTGGGCGAGTTCGATGCGTCGCGCACGCTCGACGACGGCATTGTCGGCACCGTCTGGCTGACGCCGGACGAAGTGCGTGCCCAGCGCGCGCGGCATCGTTCGCCGATTCTCGAGCGCTGCGTGGACGATTACCTGCGGGGGGTACGTTACGACCTCGCCCTACTTCTGACCCATCCGGCGAGCGCCGGCGGGCAAGGCAACACATGAGTCAAAAACGCGTAGTGGTCGGCATGTCGGGCGGCGTGGATTCGTCGGTCACGGCATGGCTGCTCAAACAACAAGGCTATGACGTCGTCGGCCTGTTCATGAAGAACTGGGAAGACGATGACGACAGCGAATACTGTTCGACCCGGCAGGACTGGATCGACGTGGTCTCGGTCGCGGATCTGATCGGCATCGACGTCGAAGCCGTGAACTTTGCCGCCGAGTACAAGGACCGCGTGTTCGCGGAATTCCTGCGCGAGTATTCGGCGGGCCGCACACCCAATCCGGACGTGCTGTGCAACGCCGAGATCAAGTTCAAGGCGTTTCTCGATCACGCCGTGGCGCTGGGCGGCGAGACCATCGCCACCGGTCACTACGCCCGCGTGCGCGAGTGCGTTGGGCGCTTCGAGCTGCTCAAGGCGTTCGATCACACCAAGGATCAGAGCTACTTCCTGCACCGGCTTAACCAGCAACAGCTTTCGCGCACGATGTTCCCGCTTGGCGAAATGCCAAAGACGAAGGTTCGCGAGATTGCCGCCCAGATTGGATTGCCGAACGCGAAGAAGAAGGACTCGACCGGCATTTGCTTCATTGGCGAGCGTCCATTCCGCGACTTCCTCAATCGCTATCTGCCGACCCAACCGGGCCCGATGAAAACACCTGACGGTGCAGTCGTGGGCGAGCACGTGGGCCTGGCGTTCTACACCCTGGGCCAGCGCAAGGGCATCGGACTCGGGGGCAGCCGCGAAGGCTCCGGCGAGCCGTGGTTCGTTGCACGCAAGGACATGGCGAGCAACACGCTGTATGTGGTTCAGGGCCACGATCATCCGTGGCTGCTCTCGGACACGCTCGATGCCGAAGACCTGTCGTGGGTCGCGGGCGAGCCGCCGGCCGAGGGCACGCGCTGCGGCGCCAAGACGCGCTACCGGCAGGCCGACGCCGCATGCGAAGTGGTGCGTGCCGACGCCGACGCGCTCACGTTGTCGTTCTCCGAGGCGCAGTGGGCTGTCACGCCGGGGCAATCGGCCGTGCTGTATGACGGCGAGGTCTGTCTGGGGGGCGGCATCATCGCGGCCACGACGCCGGCCGCCACCGGCAGCGCTAACGCCCAGGCCGCCGTGGCCGCCAAACACGCCATCCTCAATACGCATTGAATCCGCCGGCGCGCGCCGGGGGACCCCCGGCCGCGTGCCGGCGAGTGTCCCCCTAAAGCAAGGAGATTTCATGTTCTCGCGCCGATTCCTGGCTCTGTGGCTCGTCGTGGCGTTGCTCCTGGCAACGTTGGCGGGTGTGCTGTTCGACGGTTGGCATCCGCTCTGGCCGTTGCCGTTTGCAGCGCTGGTGGCGCTCGGCGTGTGGGATATCGTGCAGCAGCGTCACGCCGTGCTGCGCAACTACCCGTTGTGGGGACATTTCCGGTTCCTGTTCGAATTCATCCGCCCCGAAATTCGCCAGTATTTCGTGGAAGACGATACGTCCGAGACACCCTTCTCGCGTGCCCAGCGCAGCATCGTCTATCAGCGCGCCAAGGGCGATGTCGACAGCCGGCCGTTTGGCACCGAGATCGATGTCAAGGCGACGGGCTACGAATGGATCGCCCACTCGCTCGCGCCGACTGTCCTGAAGGATCACGACTTTCGGATCACCATTGGCGCGGATCGCGCGCAGCCGTATTCGGCGTCGATCTTCAACATCTCCGCCATGAGTTTCGGTGCCCTGTCGGCCAACGCCATCCGCGCACTCAATCGCGGTGCGAAGCTCGGCAACTTCATTCATGACACCGGCGAGGGTTCCATCTCGCCGCATCACCGCGAGCAGGGCGGCGACCTGATCTGGGAAGTGGCCTCGGGCTACTTCGGATGCCGCAACGACGACGGCACCTTCAACGCGGAGAAATTCGCGGCGCAGGCGACGACGCCTCAGGTGAAGATGATCGAGGTGAAGCTTTCGCAAGGCGCGAAGCCGGGACACGGCGGCGTGCTGCCCGCGGCCAAGATCACGCCTGAGATTTCCGCCACGCGCGGCGTGCCGATGGGGCAGGACTGCATTTCGCCGTCGCGTCACAGTGAGTTCTCGACGCCGCTCGGGTTGCTGCAATTCATCGAGCGTCTGCGCACGCTCTCGGGCGGCAAGCCGACCGGGTTCAAGCTGTGCATCGGCCATCCGTGGGAATTTTTCAGCATTGTGAAGGCGATGCTCGAGAGCGGCATCCTGCCCGACTTCATCGTCGTGGACGGCTCGGAAGGCGGCACGGGCGCCGCGCCGCTGGAGTTCACCGATCACGTGGGCGCGCCGCTGCAGGAAGGACTTCTGCTCGTGCACAACACGCTCGTGGGGGCCGGGTTGCGCGAGAAGATTCGCATCGGTGCATCGGGCAAGATCGTTACGGCATTCGACATCGCCCGCACGCTGGCCATCGGCGCCGACTGGTGCAACTCCGCGCGCGGCTTCATGTTCGCCATCGGCTGTATTCAATCGCAGAAATGTCACACCGACCGCTGCCCGACGGGCGTGGCAACGCAGGATACGTTGCGTCAGCGCGCCCTGGTGGTGCCGGACAAGGCGCAGCGCGTGCATCAGTTCCACGCGCATACGTTGCATGCGTTGCAGGAGTTGATTCAGGCGGCGGGGTTGTCGCATCCGTCGGACCTGCGAGCGCATCACATCGTCGAGCGTGTGTCGACCAACGAGATTCGCCTGATGTCGGAATCGCTCAAGTACCTCGCGCCGGGCGATCTGCTGCGCGGGCAGTTCCGTTACCAGCTCTACGAGAAGTACTGGCCGATGGCGCGCGCCGACAGTTTCTCTCCGGCCGAAGTTGCCTGACCGAACGGCGCAAGCCTGGGCAAGCTGCTTCCACAAAAACCCGACGCGATGCCGCGCCGGGTTTTTTTGCGCTTTCCGACAGTTTTCTTCCCAAATCCGATAACGCCGAGGTCCGGCGTCGCACATTAAGGTCTCCACCGGATGATGCTGGCGGGCGGACTCGCCTATGGTGTGGGCTTCGACTTTGTCATCCCGGCGACCGCTCGTCGTCAGAGGAGGAGCCTATGAGTACGGTGCGATTTCTGATCAGCCACCACGACGTCAAGCTGAATGTGAACGGTCTCGTACACACGCTGCCCGCCGGCGGCATGACCGCCACCCATTCGGATGCGACGATCGATGCCCCAGGGCCGGTGATGTCACACGATTTTCACGCCTGCGACCTGCAGGCGCTGTACCCCGATGTCGTCGATCTGCTCGACCGTCGACCGCTCGGCGTTTTTCATCGACAAGCGGCACGCACGTTGATTCTCGAACCCAGCATGGTCGACGTGGCCATGACGTTGCAAAACGTCGACCGCATGGCGATGCTGCGCTTCTTCTACGTCTATTGCCTGTGTCGCGATCAGCGGTACTTCTCGGCCATGTTGCGTCAGACGATTGCGGGCAGCCATTCGCTGTTCGATTTCGTCGAAGCGAATTTTCACCGGCCATGGCCGGTCGGCCGCCTGGCCGAAGAGTTCGGCATGCCGCTACGCAAATTTCGCTATCTGTTTCAACAGACGTATGGCATGCCCGCGAAGCAGTGGCTGCTGGAGCGGCGCCTTCGGCTGGCACGCGATCTGCTGCTGTCCACGCGACACAAGGTGCTCGATATCGCGCTCGAATGCGGCTTCACCAACCACGCGCATTTCACCGATACCTTCCGCAAGCGCTTCGACTGCGCGCCGACGGAAATCCGCCTCGGCACGCCGCCGCAGCGCGGTAGCCGTCGTGTGGCCATGCCGCAAGCCGACGCCTATGCCGCGATGCGCGCCGATCTGGTGGCGGGACACGGCGCCCTCACCGAGGGGGGGGGGCAATGAACGTCGAAGAGATTCACCGCGGGATGTCCGAAGGGGTGCGACGCATGTCGGACGAGGCCACTCAGGCCGTGCGCGCGCCGGAAACCAACGACCCTCGGCATATGCTCGATGTCCAATTCAAGTTGCAGCAGTTCTCGACGATGGTCGGGCTGCATAGCGCGGCGATCAAGCTCATCAAGGACACGCTGATGGGCATCATCGCCAAGATCGCATGACGTGCGCGGACCGCGTACCGCGCAATGACGCCGATGCATGGCTGGACGCGTCGATCCGGCAAATCGTCGTCGAACTGGCGCTGGCGGGCGCGCATCACGGCATGCATTCGCAAGCCCGCGTGATCCTTCATGCCTTGCCGTCGCTCGTGACGGATCGTGAGACGCGCCAATGGCTGCACACGGCGCTTCTCATCGCACTCGGCGATGCGCGCGCGGCGCGCGCGCACCTCGCGGAGATCGTGGCGGCCGGACATGACGCCGATCCGACAGGCGACGTGCTCACGCGCTGGCTTGACGCGATGGACGCCAGCCAGTCCACCAACGCGACGTCGCCGACGTCGCCGACTTCGCCCGCGCTGCCCGCTTCCACCCCGTCCTCTTGCCCCTCTCCAACTTCCACGACATGACGACTTCCCAGATCCCCGAGGTACTTGCGCACGTGTCTGCCATTGCGACGCCAGCGAACGCCGCGCTCGTGCCGGCCAACGCCAGCGAGCACGACGCCGTTCGTTTCGGCCAGGCCCTTGCGAGGGTGCCGTCGCTGCCGGAGCATCATTTGCTCAGCGCAGCGGGCAAACTCGCGGGCAACACCGAGCGGCTGGTGGAGCGGGTGGCGATTGACGGGCGCACGCTGGACGATCCAACCCGCATGCTCGCGGTGCAGCGAGTCCTGACCGAGCGCGTGTTGGCGCTGGAGTTCGTGGCGAAGGTGGCGGGCGCCGCCACGCAAGGGGTGAACAAGCTGGTGCATATGCAATGACGTGCGGCCGTGGCATCGCTGACATCGTGACGAGATCGGCGGGACGCGCCGTATCCGTGGCACAAAGCCCTTGGCGCGGCCGATGGCTGCTCGGCGGCATGCTCGTGATCTCGCTCGCCGGATGCAAGGTCGAATTGCATCGCTCGCTGAGCGAGACGGAGGCCAACCAGATGCTGGCACTGTTGCTGGTCTCCGGGCTGCAGGCCGACAAGCGCGCCGACACCGCGGGTATGACGGTTCGCATCGATCGCGGCGATTTCGTGCGCGGTGTCGAGGTGCTGCGCCAGCACGGCTTGCCGCGACAGAAGCGCGCGTCCGTCGAGGACGTCTTTCCACCTGGACAACTCGTCAGTTCGCCCGTGCAGGAGCAGGCGAAGCTCATCTATCTCAAGGAACAGCGACTCGAGCGCATGCTCGCGTCGCTCGACGGTGTGATGGTGGCCGAAGTCTCGATCGCGCAGGTGCCGACGGATTCCGCAGGGCGCACGACCTTGCCGCCCGGCGTGGCCGTCTTCGTGAAGTACAGCCCCGAGATCAATATGACGCAGCGTATGACCGACATACGCAGTCTGGTGCACGACAGCGTGCCAGGGGTGACGCCCGAACGTATCAGCATCGTGTTGCAGCCCGCCGACTATCGCTTGCCCCGCGCGTCCATCGACGCGTCGACCGGTGTGCCCGCCGGCACATCGACGGATCGCGGACGCGGCGTGCCAACGTTGGCGCGGGGCATGGTCGCGGCGGCGTGTATCGGGGTGGCCGCGGCCGCGGCGGTGGCGTGGCGTCGGCGCGCAGCATGGGTGCCGCGCTTGCGCGCCCGCGTATCGAAGGCATCGTGACGCCTGCGCACAACGACGGCGTTACCCAACTTGCGCGCCTGATCTGGCAGCCCGGCATGCATATGGATGTCGGTTGGTGGCGCGCGTTCGATATGTTGCCTTGGCGAGAGACGTACCGGAGACAGGCCGCGTGCCGCAAGTCCATCGACGCTCTGGTCATCGCCCGGCGCGGCTGGCCGAGCGCGGCGGCGGGCGATTGCGCCCCCCCGCAAAGCAACACGGCACACGCGATGTTGAGGCGGTTGCCGAACCTGCGACGTCTGTCGTTGGCCCACGGCTTGCGCACGCTGGGATGTCCTGACTATCTCCTGCTTGGCACGTACCGCCGTGCGTTGTCGTCATGCCTCGATGCCTGGCAATGCGACCGTTTGCTGCTCACGCGCCGCGATTGGCCGGCCAGTGCCACCTTGTCGCCCGAGCAGGTCGTTCCTGCGGCGCTGGCGGCCACCGGCGCGTGCCTGGATGACGCACTTGAACTGCCGTCCGTCGACGTGGCGACGGTGACCAAGGCCGCCAGATTGTTGCTTCCCCCACCGGCTGATATCGAACCGTTTGCGTCGGGCGCGCGCGTGACGAATGAGGACATCTGGCTGCGGTTTGCAGCGTTGGAGAAGATGCTATGTATGTCGTCGACTTCGCCTTGACGGCCATCGAAGCGATGGGCGGCCCCGCACCCGAGGGGCCGGTGATTTCCCGCCAGGCGCTCGAGGGGCTTCGCGAACAGGCAAGCCTGCGGGCTCGCTGGATGGCGGAGGCACAGGCCGAACGTGACGCCGCGCGGGACGAACGCGAGCAGGCGCATGTCGATGCGCAAGCGCTGCGCGACGCGTGGCGGGAAGCGGCGTGCGAGCAGGCCCGACAGGAGGCGGCGGCGCTTGCGGAAGCGGCCCGCCGCGACGCCGTGGCGCAGACCGTGGCATGGCTGGTCGACGAGGCGTCGCTCGAGCGCGATATCGCTCGCTCGTTGGAGCGTCGCGTGACAGACGCCTTGAGCGCCGCGCTGTCGAATTTCGTCGCCCCGCTCGATGTCGGTGAGCGTTTCGCGCAAAGCGTCGCACGTGCGTTACCCGCGCTGGTGCGCGAAGGGGCGCTCGTGCTGCGAGTGCCGCCCGCTCATCGCGACGGCGTGGCCGATGCCTTGCGAGCGGCCGATATTGTGCTGGCCTGCACGGCGGATGCCACGCTGGTCGGCCGGCAGGCCCGCATCGAAAGCGAATGGGTGACGGTATGCCTGGATCTCGACGCGGATCTCGCGGCCGTGATCGAGCGCCTGAACGCGCGTCCCGATCGGGAGATCGCTGATGGTTGAGCGCTTGCCATCGTCGGGTCCCTCGGCCGTTCGGGCCCCCCAGCAAAACGAGGCCGTTGAGCGCCGGATGGCGGACGAATGGCTGCCGCTGGATGGCGAGGGAACTGCGGCGCGCGGGTTGCCTGCCGACGTGCCGGGGCATATCGCGCTTATCGAAGCGGCCATCGCACAGAACGAAGAGGCGGCGGTCGCCGAATCCCAAGAGAATCTCAGCTTCGCCCTCGGGGTGCGATTCCGCAGGACGGGCGATCGCGATGTGCGCGACGACAAGCAGCGCGCGCGCGCCCTGTTCGAGCAGCAGATGCATCGGTTTGCGCGCGTGAACGGGGCGCAATTCGAGAGGCTGCGAGGGCAGTTGCGCGATCTCCCGTTCGTTCCCGACCCGCACCAACTGATTCGCCAGGCCCACCTGTCGGCCGGGCATGCGGCATTGGTCGTTGCCGCCTGGTTGGCCGATGGCGGGCTCGACAGCGGAACGCGCAGCCGCTTGCGCCGGACGTTGGACGAACTGACGTCATCCGAGACGTGGGCGATCGAGGCCTTCGCGGCGCTGGAATGCGGTAGCGGGCAAAACCCGGGCATGGCGCTGTTGCAACAACTCAAGTCGCTGTTCCGCCAGTCCCAGGGATCGCAGCGCTCGTTGACGCAATGGTTCGACGAGTGCCGACGCTTTGCGCAGCGTCGTGCACGGTTGCGCGCGCTGATGCAGGCGCTGGGGTTGGAGCTGGGCGCGCGGCAGGCCGATGTGGACGTCACGCGTCTGGCGGCCGTCATCGACGATCTTCGTCGCGTGGTGCTGTTTCTTACGCTGGAGTCGGCGTGCGAGCAAGCGGCGCAGACACTGCGCGCCGCAGGGGCGCGCGCGTTCGAGACGGACACGATGATCTCGGAGATGCTCACGTTGCTGGATCAACCGTGGGTGGGCGCGGAATGGCTTGCGCAACGCGCGGCCTATCTAGGCATGGTGACGGTCGACGCGCGCTACGCGTTTGCGCGCGAATTGACGCGGCTAGTGCAGTCGGCGCATGACGGTTGCTTTCGCGACGAGACACAACGCGAGACGCTCGGCGAGGCACTGGATGGCTGGCGCGCGGAGATCGCCCACGAGGGGGAGGTGAACGGGGGGTAGCGAGGAAGTGGGGAAGCGAGAAAGCGAGGATCGGGGGGATGGGCTGGCGCACAACGGATGCGCCAAAGGGTGCCGCGGCGGCGCTCAGGCGCGCAGGTGCTCCCGGCAGAGCTTGATACGGTCGTAGAAATCGGTGAGCGCTTGCGCGAACGGCTCGGGCTCGGCGGCGGCTTCTTCCGTGACCTGCGCATGAAGAATTAGACGACGGTCTCGCTCGCGTAGCTGCACGTGCCCGGTGACAGCCCATTCGGCCGGCTCAATGAGAAATTGCAGAAGCCGCTCACTGTTGGCACGATGCAGGCGCGCGGCTTCGTCGGTGGCCACGACGGCGTGAATACTGCACGCCTGGTTTTTCAAGGTTTCCACGATGATGCTGGGCGACGCGGTGAACGTCAGCTCGATGGGGGAGTGATTGTCGACGGCATCAATCTTGCCTGGGTCGCAGCCGATCAACTTCAGAGCTTCGACGAGAGTTTGCGCTAGGTCGTAACTTGGCATGATATGCGTGGAGAGTGGAAGAAATCGACATCGCGCCCCGAGTCGGCGTCATGCGACAACGCGAGGACGAAAACCGCTCGCGCGGGGCGCGCGATGCCGAAGGTTCCCACGATTGGGTTGCGCGGACTTTGGTCGCGCGAGCCGGGTTGTCGCTTCTGCGCACACGCGCGCATCGGTCGACGCTTGCCGTTGCGCTTGTCGTTATGACGACGCCCCGTAAGACGTGCCATACCGTCGTGCGACGCCCTCGAGAATCACCTCGGCGGCGCGCACCGCCTGCATCTGTGTTTGCGCAAGCGCGTGCTGTGCGGGCGTCAGTGGCGTGTGCAGTGCCTGCTGGAGCGCCCGGCGCGCGACATCGAGCTGTGTGCCGATGTCGCGCGCGACAGCCTCCGGTGCGGCGGCGAGGCGGTCCTCAAGTCGGGTCAGGCGAATCGTCATGCAGCGTCTCCGGAGACAGGGGTAGGTAGAAAAGCCGGTCGTGGGAGCCGATCGACACGCCGCCCGTATGAATCGCGATCACGCGGGTGCCGCCGGGCAGACGCGCCCCTTGCGCCAGGCGCGTGCCGTCGGCGAGGGTGATCTGCGGGGCGTTGGGCGAGCCGCCTATGCTCACGAGCGGCGCGGAGAAGCCCGTTTCGGCCAGCGTCGGGATCTGGGGCGGCAGCGGCTCGATGCGCACGGGCATCGCGTTGTCGCCGGTGTTCCATGTGTCGACGATGCCCTTCAACGACGCCTGGCGTCCCACGGTCAGTGCCCCGGTGAGCCGCCATCCGTTGCGATCGCGGGCGATATCGATGCCGCGCAACTGGCCGGCGTCGCGTAGCGTCTTCACCAGCCGCTCGAAGCTGTTGGCCGTGCCCTCGGCCACGCGCCAGCCATGCGGCAGCGCCAATGCATCGAGCGCGTTGGCGGCCGACCGCCAGCGGGCGTCGGCGACCGTCGGCGCACCGATAAGCACTTCGCCGTCCGGCGTGACGCTCACCTGTGCGGTACCGAAGCCGTGCAACCGTAGCAACGTGCTCACCGTCTGTATCGAATTCGCGGGACACCAGGTCTCGTCGCTCAACGCTTTGCCCAGCCAACGCGCCTCGGCGCGCAGTCGTGCGAGCGCGTCGTCGTCGATGCAGCCGCCGGACAGGCGTACCGCATTGCCGCTGTGATGTAGTGCGACGCCAGGCGCGACGCGTGCCGCGAGCGCCTTGAGCGCATCGGGCGGCGGCGGCTCGGCGATGACGTTGGCGGTTCCCGTGCGCCAGATCGCTACGCCTGCCGCCGCGATCAACAACGATAGTCCCGTGACGGCAATCCAGGCAGTCGGGGCGCGAGCGCGCAGCGCAGGCGCTTCGGTCGCTTGGGGGGCCAGCGGCGCGAGGGGCACGTGAAGCGAAGACGCGTGCTCGGGACGCCGCTCGGGACGTTTGGGCATGGGCACGGGGGCGCTTTCGCTGCCGTCGCCGAGCCAAACGCCGAGGCCTGCAAGATCGATCGCGGTATGCAGCGGGAGCCTGAGCGTGTCGGTCGCGCGATCATCCGATGCGGCGATGGGCGCGCCGTCGACCCAGACCGGCGCCGGCGTGAGCAGCCGGACGCCATCGTCGTCGACGCCCAGCGCGATCTGCGCGCCATGATCGAGCGTCATCGCGATATCGGAATCACTGTCGCCGATCGTGAGCGTGCCCGGCGGCAGCGGCATGGGACGTCCGGCGAGAGGGCCATCGAGCAGCGTGAGCGTGAGCATGCTCATGCGCTCGGCAGGTCGGCCGCCGGCTCGGCCTTGATCAGAAACAGACGCATGACACTGTCGCTCCGGTTGCTCGTCGAACTGAACAGACGGCCGATGAGCGGCAGATCCCCCAGCAGGGGGATCTTGCGCTCCTGCTCGTGCTGCGCGTCTTGCACGAAGCCGCCGAGCAGCAGGCTTTGTCCCGCCTGGAGCGTGGCATGCGTCGAAATCGAGGAGTTGCGGATCGTCGGGACCTCGTTGCGGCTGTTGCGTTCGCTGCGCACTTCGCCGCCGTCTTCGATATTGAGCGTGAGCATCACCTGCTCGCGACCATCGCCTTCCTGCGGAACGAGTCGCGGCGTGACACGCAATAGCGATCCCGACGTCACGCTCTCCAGTTTGGCGACCTTCTCGCCTGAGACCTTGGTATAGAACGTCACGCTGCGATCGAGCACGGCCTGCATATTGTCGAGGGTGACGATGGATGGGCGGGATAGTACGCGCGCCTTGGAGTTTCGCTCCAGCGCGCTCAAATTGACCATGAACTTGTTGGTGTCGCCGACCAATGTCGTGAACGTGCCGGAGTCGCCACTCTGTGTCTGCGAGTTCAGCGACACGGCGCCGAAGCCACCCAGCCGGGCGCTGCCGGAGAAGTCGACGCCAAGTTCGGCGATATCGCTGGCGTTGACGTCGATGATCGCCACCGAGATGTCGACCAGGCGGGGCCGGATGTCGAGCTGCGCGATCAGGTCGCCATAGATCGGCAGATTGCGTCGCCGCTCACGCACGATGACCGCATTGCGACGCGGATCGGCGGAAAAGCGCGGTGTGCCGGAGCGCGAGCCGGTGGCGAGGGGAAGGCGGGCGTCAAGGCCGGCGCCTGCCGACGCGCCCGGCGAGGCAAACACCGCCGCGGTGGCCCCGAGCGGACCGGCGCCGAGAATCAAATCCTTCAGTACGCTGACAACGCCCGGCACGACGACTTCCTGCCCGCGATAAAAGTACCTCGTGTCGTCCGCCGTCGCGAATTTCAGGGGAAATATCTTGATGGTCTCTTCGCTTTCCTGCTGATCGCGTGCGTCGCGTTCGAGGTGGTCTGCGAGCATGGCGACCGTCTCGATGCAGGCGGGAACGCCAGCGATTTCAAGCGCGTGAGTGGCCGGAATCGCCCGTGCCACGCAGTGCCGCGGGTGCAGCACACCGGCATTGCGCAGGTGCCCGAGCAAGTCGCTGGGCGAGGCGTAACGCACGGACATGACGCGCCGCGTGGCCTCGCTGGACTTATAGACGTTGAGCGTCTGGCCGTTGAAGTACCACGAAAGCCGATACCGTTCCGATAGTGCGTCGAGGGTTGCCTGAGCGGAACCCGCAGGTAGCGTGCCGATGAAGCGATCGTCGACGTGCGGACTCACGACCGTCGGAATGCCGTGGTGCGCCCCGAAGTCACGCAACAACTCCGCGAGAGGCGTGCCTGCGCTCTGGAAGACGAACGGGCCGCCGCGCCAAACCGGCGTGCCCGGCGAGACCCGGGGCGCAGGCGCCGTGAGGGGCGCGGCAAACGATGCGGTGGCCAGCGTGGCGCACAGGCTCCCGGCAAGCAGCGCGACGGCGCGCGAAGTGAAGGAAGACGGCATGGTCAGCAGCGGCGCAGCGCTTGAAGACGGCGGCTGGCGTCTGCCGCCCCGGCGGGACGACCGGCCGCGTGAGGCATGAATGATGCGGGTGGCACTGCGTCGGCGCGCAGGCCCTGCGACGTCACCATCGTGCAGGCCAGCAGTTGGCGGCGAAGCTGCGCTTCCACGCGTGCGGCGGGTTCGCTGTCGTCGAAGCGGTGAACCCACCAGACGGCGTCGTTCGCAAGGCACAGGCTGTCGTCGCGCAACGCCGGCTGACCGGCCAGCGCGAGGGAAAGCCGCAGGAGCCACCGGGCGAGCGCGGGGTCGTCATCGAGCGCGGTGGCGAGCGGTTGCGCATGGGGATGAGCGCGCATATCGCCAGGCATGCGGGCGTGCGATGGCAGCGTCAGCGCCGTTGCGACGCAATAGCCGCCGTTGGCTCGGCACGTCCAGCCGCGTTGGCCGTCGAGATCGAGCGCGATGCGCGCGCCCTGTACGTCGCGCGGGGCAATCCAGTCGAGCGCGGCAAGCGCAAATGGCAAACGCATAGGTATCTGAAGGAGGCAGTGCACGGACACGGGGAACGAAGCGCATGCGACATCGGCGGCACACGCCATCACGGGTCGCCGTCGATCGACACGGCGGCGCACAAGGTTCCTCATTATCAAGCGCTGAGGTGCCGGCACAATCCGGCGCAGACCTGAAGTGACGCTCGGGCGGCGTGGTTTGGGGGGCTTTCCCACGTTCGGCGTCAGGCGAAGGCACAAGATTCGCGCAAGTGGCCCGAAGTCGATAGAAAGTGAACAAAAATCCGTATGAGTGCTTGCGTGAGTGCTTATGACCAACTGTCGAGGAGCTGCGAATGACGGGGTGTATCGGTGTCGTCGTTGTCGAAGACCACGAATTACTGGCCGACGGACTCTGCTGCCTGATCGAGCACGATCTCGGTTGGCGCGTACTTGCCCGGGTCGTCAACGGGCTCGATGTCTACCGGGCCTGCGTGGTGCATCGACCGACCCTGATGATGCTGGATCTGGGCCTGCCTGGCATGGACGGCGTGGACGTGATCCGCCAATGCGCCCAGCGCTGGCCCGACCTGCGCATCGTCGTCAACTCGGCCAGCAACGACAGCGAGCGTGCGCGCCAGTCGCTGGAGGCCGGGGCGGCGGCATACGTGCTCAAGAGCAGTACTCGCGCGACGTTGATCCACGCGTCGTACCAGGTCATTCGTGGCGAGCGTTTCGTCGATCCGGCCGTGTTCGGTGGCATGCACGATCCGGAGGGCGGGCGCCACGTGCCCCGCCCATGCGCGGTCGAGATGCCCGAGCGGCTGCTGACGCTGCGTGAACGACAGGTGCTCAAGCTGGTCGCGGAAGGGCAACGCAATCGCGACATTGCGCAACTGTTATCGATCAGTGTGAAGACGGTCGAGACCCACCGGCTGAACATGATGCGCAAGCTCGATGCGCACAACGTGGCGGATATCGTGAATTGGGCACATCGGCTGCGCATGATGCTGTGACGAAGGCGGACCCTCGTCGGAACACCCACCGCGAAATTCAGGTATGCGCCGGATAGCCCCCGCGGCCGTGGATGCGCGACCATGCCCGCTGCCGCTACCTGAGCGCCCTCCGAGCCGCGCGTGCGCCGCCAGCACGTTCCCAACGCAAGATCGCCGATGGACACCCAGACTCAACGCAAGCTCGAGCAGCTCTTCGAACTGCTGGCGCTACCGCCGCAACGTGTGGCCCCTCGCATGCGCGTGGTGCTCGCACCCTGCGTGCTGATGATCGAGGTCGATGCGCAGGGCGTGACGTTGGTGTTGACGCTGATCGATCGCGCCGCCCGCGCGCAGCGGTGGTTGCCCATGTTGCTGCAAACCTGCGCGCCGGAGTGGAGTCTCGGCCTTCCCGTGCGGGCCTGTGTGGCGCAGGGACGCCCGATGCTGATCGCGACGCCGCCGGCGAGCGGCAACTCACAGGCCGTCGATTGGTTCGCCTGCCTCGGCCGCATGCGGCGCCTGTTGGAGCGAATCGATGCCCGGCAGCAGCAGGAGGTTCGCCCGTGACGCGCCTGCTGCCCTGGCTTCGTGTCGCTGCCGGCCGGCAGGACATCGTGCTGGCCGCGCTGCTGCTGGTCACGGTGCTGATGATCATCATCCCGATGCCGCCGTCGGTGATGGATCTGCTCATCGCGCTCAATCTCGGGCTGTCGTTGTTGCTGCTGATGGTGGCGCTTTATATCAACGAGCCGCTCGATTTCTCGGCGTTCCCATCCGTGTTGCTGATGACCACGCTGTTCCGGCTGGGGCTCACGATCAGCACCAGCCGCCTGATTCTGCTGCGCGCCGACGCGGGCGACATCGTCTACACGTTCGGCGATTTCGCCGCGGGCGGGAACATCGTCGTCGGCATGATCGTGTTTCTGATCATCACTGTGGTCAACTTCATTGTCATCACCAAGGGCTCCGAGCGCGTGGCCGAAGTCGGCGCCCGGTTTTCGCTCGATGGCATGCCCGGCAAGCAGATGAGCATCGACGGCGATCTGCGCGCGGGCACGATCGACGCCGCCGAGGCCAAGCGCCTGCGCCGCGTCGTGCAGAAGGAGAGTCAGTTCTACGGCGCGATGGATGGCGCGATGAAGTTCGTCAAGGGCGATGCCATCGCCGGACTCGTCATCATCGTGGTGAACTTGCTGGGCGGCATCGGGGTGGGCGTTTTCATGCGCGGCATGAGTGCGGGCGATGCGGCGGCGATCTACGCGATTCTCTCCATCGGCGACGGGCTGGTGTCGCAGATCCCGGCGCTGCTCATTTCCGTGACGGCAGGCATCATCGTGACGCGGGTGCCTGGCGAGCAGCGTCGCAACCTGGCACGCGAACTCACCGATCAGCTTGCCGCACAGCCGCGCTCGCTGACGTTGGCGGCCGTGGTGCTCGTGCTCTTCGGTCTGATCCCTGGCTTTCCGATGCACTATTTCCTCCTGCTCGCCGCGCTGGCGGGGACCGCCGCGTGGTGGGTGGGGCGGGGCGGGAGCGAAGGTCAAGGGGACAAGGATGGCGCGCAGGGGGACGCCGGCGGCGCGCAAGCGAAGCCGGGACGTCCGGGCGCGCTGCCGCTGCAGGCACGGGTGGGGGCCGCACTAGCCGAGGCAGCGGGCGGCACTGCGGCGCTCGCCGCGCGCATCGATGCCCTGCGCGATCAGAAGTTCGAGCAGTTCGGCGTGCCAATGCCCGAGGTGCAGGTGGTCGTCGACGCCGGCCTGCCGGGCGAGACGCTGGATATTCAGCTCTATCACGAGAGCGTGATGACGATCGATGTGGCCGCTGACGCCGCATTGGCGCAGCACGACGCGGCGCATCCGATTCCCGCGCTGCGCAGCCTTGATGCCGGTGCGCCGCGCGAGATGCCGTTGCCGTTCGGCGGGCAGATCCTTTTCTGGCTGAACGACGCGCAACGCCAGGCGTGGCAGACGCAAGGCGGCACCGTGATCGTGGGCGCGGACCGTGTGGCGCACTGCGTGTCGCTGGTCATCGACGCGCATGCGGCCGATTTCCTCGGTGTGCAGGAAGCGCGTTTCCTGATGGATGCGATGGAAGATCGCTACGGCGAACTCGTCAAGGAGCTGCAACGCCAATTGCCAATCAGCCGGACGGCGGAAGTGCTGCAGCGACTGGTCGCCGAGGGCGTGTCGATTCGCGACCTGCGGCGCGTGTTCGAGGCCCTGATCGAATGGGCCCCGCGCGAGCGAGATCAGATCATGTTGACCGAATACGTGCGGCTCAGTCTGCGACGTCACATCACCCGACGCTTTCGACGAGGCGCCGAACACATCACCGGATGGAACGTGGGACGCGGCATCGAAGATACCGTGCGGGCCGCCGTGCGGCAGACGGCGTCGGGGTCCTATGCCGATCTGAATCCCGCGCAGACCGACGCGATTCTGAACGCCATCGACGGCGCATTGACCACGCATGACGGCACGCCAGCCGTGCTGTTCACCGCCATGGACGTTCGGCGTTTTCTGCGCAAGCTCGTCGAGCGCGAGCGCGCCGATCTCGCCGTGTTGTCGTTCCAGGAAGTCGCCGACGAGCCGCATGTGCGGGTGCTGGGCACGATCGACGTGCAGGGAGCCTACTGAGATGCGTCGCCCGGACGCCGCAGGCATCGCCAATGCGCTTTGTCGAACGCTCGACGCGCGGCGCGAGGCATGTGACGAGTGGCGGCGGACGTCCGGCGGTGAAGCGCGCTACGGGCGCATCGACAAGATCACCCCGAATGCGATGCGCGCCCGATTGCCGGGCGCGGCGCTCGGCGAGCAATGCCGCGTGGTCTCGCCGTTGCTCGACGCCGAGGTCATCGCGGTCGAGGGGCGGCATGTCTGGCTGGCGCCGTATGCCGAGCCGAACGGCGTGGCCAATGGCGCGCTGGTGCAGGCGCTGGGAACGTCGTCGCGCGTGGCCGTCGGCGATCACCTGATCGGCGAGGTGCTCGATGGCCTGGGGCGGCCGTTGGTCCCCGCGACGGCGGCCGACGAGGCGCCGACGTCTGGCGTGGCATGGCGCTCGCTGGACACTGAGCCGCCGCCCGCGATGAAGCGCGCGCTCGTGTCCGCGTGCCTGCCCATCGGCGTTCGCGCGATCGACGGCATGCTCACCTGCGGTCGCGGCCAGCGACTCGGCATCTTTGCGGCGGCGGGGGGCGGCAAGAGCACGCTGTTGGCGATGATGTGCCAGGGCGCGCAGGCCGATGTGATCGTCGTCGCGCTGATCGGGGAGCGCGGGCGCGAGGTGCGCGAGTTTCTCGAGACGGCCCTCACCCCCGAGGCGCGTGCACGGACGGTGTGTGTCGTAGCGACGTCCGATCGTCCCGCGCTCGAGCGGATGAAGGCCGCCTACACCGCAACGGCCATTGCCGAGGCATTTCGCGACGACGGCAAAGACGTGCTGTTGCTCATGGATTCGCTGACGCGCTTCGGGCGCGCCGTGCGCGATATCGGGATGGCGGCCGGAGAGCCGCTTGGGGCGACGAGTGGGTTGCCCCCGAGCTTCTATGCGCGCCTGCCGCGGTTGCTGGAGCGCGCGGGCACCGGCGTGCGCGGCAGCATCACCGCGTTCTACACGGTGCTCGTCGAAGGCGACAACCTGGACGAGCCGCTCGCCGACGAGGTGCGCTCGATCGTCGACGGTCACATCGTGCTGTCGCGGCGTCTTGCGCAGGAAAATCACTATCCCGCCATCGACGTCGGGAGGAGCCTCTCTCGGGTGATGTCGTCGGTGACCGATGCGCAGCATGTCGACTCGGCGGCGCGTGTCAGGCGCGCGATGGCGCTGGCGGCGGAGGTCGAGTTGCTCGTACGTGTTGGCGAATATCAGCCAGGCAACGATCCGGAGACCGACGACGCGCTCGCCCGCGCCCCGGACATCCGTGCCTTTCTTTGTCAGGCGCAGCACGATGTGGCGCCATTCGACGACACGCGCGCATGGCTCGAACATCTCGCGAACTGAAGGACGACGAGGGCCTGGTGGCGTTGGCTGCCCTCGCCCGGCGCCGCGAAGCCGGCCTGCGTGCCGCATTGGCCCGCGTGACGGCCGCGGCGCGCGATGCCAACGACACGGTCGTTGCGTGCGAGCGCGCGTGCGACGCGCAATGTCGCGTGTGGCAGGACGCGCTGTCGCGCGGCGGCGTCTACGGGCGACGCGAGGCCGCTGACGCGCCGGGTGCGGTGGAAGTGCAGCGTGCCGCCCTTGGCGAGGCGCGCAACCAGCACAGCGCTGCGCTCGCGCACGCGAAGCTTGCCGACGCCGAAGTGCGTCAGCAACGCGAGCGTCTACAAGCGAATGCACGTAAGCAGGAAAAGCTACGGGAGTTGCTGACGCTTTACCGCCGGTAAATGAGCAACGGGCAACGGGCAATGGGCCGCAGGACGCGGAACGGGCTCGCTCCGTTCCCCGGCGCCAAAGGGATTGCGCACCTACGTCGAACGAAACGCGCTCACCACCATTGCCATCAAAAGGACTTCAAGATGCGTACCATTCAACGAAGTGGCCCGTCAGCCGATGCGCTCGTCGGCTTGTCCGACCGATCGTCGTCTCAGCGGCGCGACACCCCTACGCCCGATGGCAGGCGAAGCGGCGACCGTCACGAACGGACATTCACCCTGTCATGCGAGCCTGCCGCGTGCGTGTCCGGACCCGCCGATGTGCTGCGCTGGTTGCGTGTCTGGCACGCGCGTCAGGATGCCAACTGGGACGGAGGCAGTTCGTTGCGCGTGTTGGTGCATGGTGGCGCGCTCGACGCGTTGGTCGTCGAAGCTCGGCGCGGACGGCTGGGCGTGACGGTGAGCCTGCTCTGCGTGCGGCTCACGATGTACCGGCGCTTGCTGGCGCATCGGGGGCGACTCGAGCGCGCACTGACGTCGCGCCTGAAGTTGCCCGTCACGATCGAAGTCGAGGCGCGATATGTTCCCTGAGTCGGACGTCGGGTTTATGACGGGCCCGCTGCCGGGGCCGTTGGACGCGGCGCTCATGGGCGTCGGCTGCGTGGCCTTTGTCGAAGGCGATACCCAAGTCCGCGTCGGCTGGCTACTCGCGGGCGGGGACGGTCTGGTCGTGACGGCGCGCGTCGACGAAGGTGTTGTCGGCCAGACGCGCTTCTGGTGCGACGCGCAGCAGTGGTGCGACTGGCTCGCGCCGAGCCTGCCGGTCCCGTCGTGGGACGCGCTGCCGCCCGCGTGGCGGGCCAGCGCGGCGTCGCTCACGCTGGCGACGGGCGACGTGAGCGCGGACACGTCGCTCGACGCGGCGGTCAGTGCGGCCGACGCCGCCCGCGATACCGGGTCATGGCCGCGCGCAACGGCCCTCGCACCCGCCGATGTGGAGACAACGTGGCGTGTGGGCATGGTGTTGCAGCGAGAGGGACGTCGGTTGGCATTGATGTATCTCGACGGTGCGACGTCATGGCTGCGTGAACGCTGCCAGCGGGCGACACCAGACGACATCGCGCTCGATCCGTCGGGATTGCCGACGCGTCGATGTGCGCTGGTAGCGGGATGGGCGACGTTGCCCCGCGCGCAATGTGAGCGGCTCCAGGTGGGAGACGCTGTGCTACTCGATGCGGCGGCTCACATCGCAGGCGGTGAGTACTGGCTCGTGGACGGCGACTGCGCCATGCCCATGCGTGACGGCCGGCCGCTGGATCGGCGCGTCCTGCAACTCGACGGCACGAACGCCAGTTCACCCCACGACACCCTGTCGACGGCCGCAGGGGCGCGCCAGGATGCAGCCACCGTGCATTTGACTGCTCTCGTCGCGGAAAGGCAATTTCCCATTCCATTGCTGACGGCCTGGCGTTCCGGCAACGATGCCGTTTCCCAAAGCGAGGCAATCGCCTGCGCGTTGTCGGCCGATCGAATCACGCTCCTGCATGACGACTCACCGTGGGCCGCCGGACGTTTGCTGCGTTTCGACGACGGACGACTCGCGGTGTGCATCGACAGCATGATCGACGCATCCACCGCGAACGCTTCGTTTGAGGTCGCGCTCACCGAGCGTGATGCGCCCGGTGAGCGCGATTCTCCCCCGCGCTATTTGGGGTCGTGACCGGATGGGCGTGCATCCGGAGACGACTTAACCTCTCGGATGCCCAACCCGGTAGTCAACGACGCTCATTGGAGTTTGCATGTCCCTGCTCGACCACCCGGTGCAGCTCGTTGTCGTACTTTCGCTGCTCTCGATCATGCCGTTGCTGGTGGTGCTGGGAACCGCGTTTCTGAAGCTGGCGGTCGTGTTCGCCCTGTTGCGCAATGCGCTCGGCACGCAGCAGATTCCGCCCAACATCGCGATTTACGGCTTATCGCTCGTGCTCACCTGTTTCATCATGGCCCCGGTGGCCTTCGACATCGAGGCCAACCTCGAGGCGCGTCCGGTGTCGTTGTCGTCCAAGGATTTCGTGGCCGATGTCGATGCGAGCGTCCTGACGCCTTACCGCGCGTTTCTCACCCGTCACACCGATGCGAGACAACGCGACTTCTTCGCGAGCGTCGGCCGTGAAACATGGCCGGAGGCGCATCGCGACCGTCTGGGCAGCGATTCGCTGCTCGTCCTGATGCCGGCGTTCGCGCTGAGCCAACTCGCCGAAGCGTTCAAGATCGGGCTGCTGTTGTACCTGCCGTTCGTGGTGATCGACCTGGTGATCTCGAACATCCTGCTCGCGATGGGCATGATGATGGTCTCGCCCATGACCATCGCACTGCCGTTCAAGTTACTGATCTTCGTCATGATGAACGGTTGGGAGCAGTTGGTGCGACAGTTGATGCTCTCCTACGCATGACGCGGCCTGGAGCGCACCCATGAGTGAAGCCATCGTCGTCAATCTCACGAGCGAGATGCTCTGGCTCACGCTCCTCCTGTCGCTGCCCACCGTGGTGGTGGCGGCGGCCGTCGGCGTGCTGGTCTCGCTGGTGCAGGCGCTTACGCAGGTGCAGGACCAGACCGTGCAGTTCCTCATCAAGCTCATCGCGGTGTCGGTCACGTTGGCTGCCACCTATGCGTGGATGGGCCACGTGCTGCTGCATTACGCGGGTAACGCGTTCGAGCAGATCAGCCGGATGCGGTGAGCGACATGACGTCCTCCTTCGTGCAGGGCATGGCGCCCGTCGTCGACACCTTGCTCTCGCCGCTCTGGGCCGACCTGTACGGCTGGTTGGTGGCGTGGGGCGTGGCGATGCTCCGCCCGCTGGGCATTGCGATGCTGCTGCCGGTGTTCTCCGTCGGCATGCTCGGCGCCGGCATGTTGCGCAATGCGCTGGTACTGGCGCTGGCGTTGCCGGTGGTGTCGCTCGTGCATGCAAGCCCGGAAATGCCGGCGCACTGGGGCGCCTGGGGCATGCTGGTGCTGCGCGAGTTGTGCATCGGCGGCCTGCTGGGCTTTGCCGCCGCGCTGCCGTTCTGGGCCGTCGACATGACGGGGTACGTGATCGACACGATGCGCGGCGCGTCCATGGCGAGCGTGCTCAATCCGCTGATGGGGGCGCAGTCGTCGGTCTTCGGCATCGCGCTCACCCAGATGCTCTGCGTGTTGTTCTTCGTCACCCCGGCGGCGCAGGCCTTACTCACCGCGTTATACGACTCTTACGCCGCGCTGCCGGTTGGCCAGCCGTGGCAATGGCATGACGACAGCGTGGCCTGGCTGCTCGCGCTCTGGCAGGCGATGCAGGTGATGTGCGTAGCGGTGGCGCTGCCGGCGATGGTCGTGATGGTGCTGGTCGATATGTCGATGGGCTTCATCAACCGGGCCGCGCAACAGCTCAACGTTTTTTTTCTCGCCATGCCGGTGAAAAGCGCGATGGCGCTGCTGGTGACGGTGGCCAGTCTGCCGTTTGCCGTTGCTGTGCCGCTGCAGGGCTGGTATCGGCTGCCCGACGTGTTTCGCGCCTGGGCCGCGCTCGCGCTGCCCGCATCCTGAGGCCGACATGAGCGAAAAGAGCCAGCCGCCCACCCCCAAGAAGATCGAAGACGAGCGCAAGAAGGGACGCGTCGCGAAGAGCGCCGATCTTGCCGTGTGCATGCAACTCGGCGTGGTGCTGGCGTGGCTGACGTTCGAAGGCCCGGCGCTTCACGATGCGCTGCAAGCGCTCGTCGCGCGCATGTTAGGGGGGCTCAACGATCCGATTGACGACGCCGTGCGCGGCATGCTCGGACCGTCGTTGCTGCTCTTCGTGCGTTTCGTGGGCGGTCTTGCCGTGCTGTTGATCGTGACGACTTGGCTCGCGATGGTGTTGCAGGTCGGCATGCTCGTGGCGCCCGAGAGCGTTCGTCCCAAGTATGAACGGATCGATCCCATCGCCAAGGCGAAGCAACTGTTCTCGATGCAGTCGCTCTTCGAGTTCGGCAAGTCGCTCGTCAAGGTGGCCGTGCTGGCCGTGGTCTTTTTCTATCTCATCCGGCAGTACACGCCGTCGCTCGCCGCGCTGCCGCAGTGCGGGCCGTCGTGCGGTCTTGCCCTCACGGTGCGGTTGATGTTCTGGCTGATGGCGGTGTTGGTTATCGCGTATGTGGTGTTCGGCGGGCTCGACTTCGCGTATCAGAAGTATCAACTTCGCAAGCAATTGATGATGTCCCACGACGAGATCAAGCGGGAATCCAAGGAGGTCGAGGGCAACCGGGAGATCAAGAACAAGCGGCGCGACATTCATCGGCAGACGATCGAAAGCGGCAGTCTGTCGGACAACGTGAAGCGGTCGACGGCCGTGGTGCGCAACCCGACCCACATCGCGATTTGCCTGCGCTACGTGCCCGGCGAGACGGCCGTGCCGATGGTGATCGAGAAGGGCCGCAACGAACGCGCGCGGACCATCGTCCGGCTCGCCGAGCGCGAAGGCGTGCCGATCGTCGAGCATGTGCCCGTGGCTCGCCGCCTGATGGACGACGTCGAGATCGACGCACCGATTCCCCCCGATCTGTTCGACGCGGTGGCCGCGATTCTGCGGCTCGCGCTCGACCTGCCTTATGAGGTGCAAGCGGCGAACGCCACGCCGGACGCCGATGCGATGCCGCAGGACGGTGGCGTCGGAAGCGACGCGCAGGATACGCCCACGCGCTCGTCCTCGGGAGACGGCGCATGAGTGGGCGCCGGATTCGGGATTCGCGCCGGTGGCGCACACGGCTCGCGGGGGGCGTGCTGAGCGTGTTGAGCGTGCTGGGGCCGTCGATGTCCGCATGGGCAATGGACGGGGGATTGCTGCCGCGTCACCCGCGAGTGGCTGACGCGCAGCTCGTGGTGCCCGTGCTGCGCGCTACGCCAGACGCGTTGGCGCGGCCCGCGCAAGCGCCTGTCGTCGCCAGCCCCCGCAACACAGACGCCCCGACGTCTACCGTCGCCAGCGGCAGCGACACGGACGCACCGACGTCTACCGTCGCCAGCGTCCGCAACACAGACGCACCGACGTCTATCGTCGCCAGCGCCCCGGTGGCACCGACGACGTCTGCCGAGCCCGCACTCCCCTTCGACTCGCTAGTGCAACGCGCGGCGCAGGTAGCGTCGGTCGATGCGGCGCTGCTGCACGCCATTATCGACACGGAGTCGGGATATGACCCGCAGGCGGTGTCCGCGCGGGGGGCGATTGGGTTGATGCAGGTGCTGCCGCGCACCGGCGAGCGCTTCGGCGTGCGACGTCTCGAAGACCCCGCCGAGAACGTGCGCGCCGGGGCGTCGTACGTCCGTTGGCTGCTGTCGCGCTTCGATGGCGACCTGACGCTTGCGCTGGCCGCTTACAACGCGGGGGAGGGTGCGGTGCTGCGTTACGGGCGTCAGATCCCGCCGTTCCCGGAGACGCAGAATTACGTGCGCAAGGTGATGGCCGGCTATACGCGCTTGCGCGACGCCAGCCCGGCGCCTGCGGGGCTCACACCGCCCACGCCCCGCGTGCAGCCGATGCAGCCCGCTGCCGCCTTCGCCGATGCCAATGCGCAGACCACGACAACGCCTGCCACGGAACACGGCGATGCCGCCTCGGACGGGGCCGCGAGGGAACGCGCCTGGCGTTTGCTACGAGGGGTGGGGGCGCTGCTGACACGCAGCCCGTCGGCGGAAGCCTCCGACAGCCGCGGACGCGACCGGCCAGCGGTCGTCTTGCCCGCGCGCGGGCAGTCGCGCGGCGCTGGCCCGGCAATAGGCGGATAGGAGCAGGACTAGAGCGTGGGGGCGGTGTCGACGACCGAGGGGCGCGCGGACATGCGTTCGAAGTGATCGGCTAAATTGGGGTGTGCGTCGCGCCAGGCGATCTCCGGAAACCGGAAATCGAGGTAGCCGAGCGCGCAGACGACGGCCACGTCGGCCAGCGTGAGGCGGTTGCTCGCGCACCACTGGCGTTCGTCGAGTCCACGCGCCATCGCTCGCAGCGCTTCGTCGATCTTGCTGCGCTGGCGGTCGATGAGCGCCAGCGAGCGCGAGGCTTCGTCGTGGAACATCGCCTCGACGCGAATCTGCACGGCGGCGTCCGTCACGCCATCGGCGAGGGCCTCCCAGCAGCGCACTTCGGCGCGTTCGCGGCCCGAAGGAGGGATGAGCTTGCCCACCGGGGAGAGCGTATCGAGGTACTCGCAGATCACGCGCGAGTCGAACACGGCTTCGCCGTCTTCCATGACCAGACACGGCACTTTGCCCAGCGGGTTGGACTGCTGGATGCAGGTGTCGTCGGCCCACACGTTCTCCAGCTCGAGCTTGTAGTCGAGCTTCTTCTCAGCCAGCACAATGCGGACTTTACGAACGTAGGGACTGGCGAGGGCACCGATCAACTTCATGTGAATCCTTGATAAATCGCGGTAGGGCGGGGGAGAGTATAACGTGGGCTCCGGGCGCTCGCGCATGCGTGTTGCGTATGCCGCACCATGGGGCGAGCCCTGCCCGAATTGCGGTGAAATCGATTCGTCCCGGGATGGGCGAGGCCGAGAATGGTAAAATGCTGGCCTTTCCGAGTTGGCGGCTCGCCGGCTCCCCCGATTTTCTTTTTCGGTGCCCAGTGCCATGTCCGACGAATTCTCCCCATTGACCGCGCTTTCTCCGCTCGACGGCCGTTATTCCAGCAAGACCGACGCCCTGCGTCCGTGGCTGTCCGAAGCCGCGTTCATGCGCCACCGCGTGACGGTCGAGATCCATTGGCTGATCGCCCTGTCCAAGGCCGGTTTCGCCGAAATCGCCCCGTTCTCGGCCGAAGCGGAGACGTTCCTGCTGAGCCTGGCCACCCAGTTCTCGAACGCCGATGCGCAGCGCATCAAGGACATCGAGAAGGTCACGAACCACGACGTGAAGGCTGTCGAGTATTGGCTCAAGGAGAAGGTGCAGGGCCAGGCGGAACTCGAAAAGGCGAGCGAATTCATCCACTTCGCCTGCACGTCGGAAGACATCAACAACACCTCGCACGGCTTGATGATCAAGGGCGCGCGCGACAAGGTCGTCGTGCCCGCACTCGAATCGCTGGTCGCCAAGCTTGGCGAGTTGGCACGCGAACATGCCGCACAGCCGATGCTCTCGCGCACGCACGGTCAGCCGGCGTCGCCGACCACGCTTGGCAAGGAACTCGCGAACGTGGCCGTACGACTGGCGCGTGCGCTCGAGCGCGTTCGCCGCGTCGAGCTGCTCGCCAAGATGAACGGTGCGGTGGGTAACTACAACGCCCACCTCTCGGCCTACCCGGAATACGACTGGGAAGCCTTCTCGAAGGCCGTAATCGAGCAGCGCCTGGGTCTGACGTTCAACCCGTACACGATCCAGATCGAGCCGCACGACTACATGGCCGAGCTGTTCGACGCCGTTGCGCGTGCCAACACCATCCTGCTCGATCTGAATCGCGACATCTGGGGTTATATCTCGGTCGGCTACTTCAAGCAGAAGACGAAGGCCGGAGAGATCGGTTCGTCGACCATGCCGCACAAGGTGAACCCGATCGATTTCGAGAATTCGGAAGGCAACCTCGGTCTTGCGAACGCCGTGCTGCGCCATCTGGCCGACAAGCTGCCGGTTTCGCGCTGGCAGCGTGACCTGACCGACTCGACCGTGCTGCGTAACATCGGCGTGGCGTTCGGCTACAGTCTGTTGGCGTACGACTCGTGCAAGCGGGGCCTGGACAAGCTCGAAGTCAATCCGCAGCGTCTGAACGACGATCTCGACAATACGTGGGAAGTGCTGGCCGAGCCGGTACAGACCGTGATGCGCCGCTTCGGCATTCCCAACCCGTACGAGCAGCTCAAGGAGCTGACGCGCGGCAAGGGCATTACGCGCGAAGCGCTGCAGGACTTCATCAAGCAATTGGCCATTCCGGACGATGCGAAGGCGCGTCTGCTGCAAATGACGCCGGCGAACTACATCGGTATCGCCGAATCGCTCGCCAAGCGGGTCTGAGCGCGCCCAGCACGCCTTCCCGCTTCAACGAAACGGGCCGCTTCTGCGGCCCGTTTTGCATGGTGACGGCAGCCTGACGCAGGGCAACGTGGAAAGCGACTGTCCAACGCGGAGCGCGCAATGGACCGGCGAAAAAAAACCGCCGGACATGCCGGCGGTCTTCCTGACGGAGCGCAGTGAGTCGGTCAGACTCGGGCGCCGAAGTTCGGGTCGTTGCGATCGACGCCTTCTTCACCATCCTTGTTGCTGTGCTTGATGAGGTCTTCACGCTTCACGCCGAGCCACATCGCAATGGCCGCGGCCACGAACACCGACGAGTAGATACCGAACAGAATACCCACGGTCAGGGCTAGCGCGAAGTAGTGCAGCGTCTGTCCACCGAAGAAGAACATCGACAGCACCATCATTTCCGTGCTCGCGTGCGTGATGATCGTACGCGACATGGTCGTCGTGATGGCGTGGTCGATCACCTCGCGCACCGTCGCCTTGCGCATCTTGCGGAACGTCTCACGAATCCGGTCGAAGATCACGACCGATTCGTTTACCGAGTAGCCGAGCACCGCCAGCACCCCCGCCAGCACCGCCAGCGAGAACTCCCACTGGAAGTAGGCGAAGAAGCCCAGAATGATCACCACGTCGTGCAGGTTGGCGATCACGCCGGCCACCGCGAACTTCCATTCGAAGCGGAACGACAGGTAGATGATGATGCCGATGACCACGAAGGTCAGCGCCAGCAGGCCATCCGTGAACAACTCGTGGCCGATCTGCGGACCGACGAATTCCACGCGACGCAACTGCACATCGGGGGCGTCGGCCTTCAGGGCGGACATCACGGCGTCGCTTTGCTGCGCGCTGGTGACCTGCTTGCCGTCAGAACCGTTCTGGATCGGCAGGCGGATCATCACGTCGCGCGAGGTGCCAAAGCTCTGCACCTGCACGTCGCGATAGCCGAGCTTGCCGACTTCGTCACGGATCTTCTCGAGATCGGCTGCCTGCGTGTAGGCCACTTCCATGACCGTACCGCCGGTGAACTCGATCGACATGTGCAGGCCCCGCGTGAGCAGGAAGAACACCGCCGCCACGAACGTGAGCGCCGAGATGATGTTGAAGATCAGGGCGTGCCGCATGAACGGCACGTCTTTCTTGATGCGGAAAAATTCCATGACTGTTTCCTCTCGCGCCTGCGATTATTGCTCGCCTGCGTCGGGTGCGTTTTTCGCACCGTCCGGGCGCCAGACCTGACCGATCGCCAGCGTCTTGAGCTTGCGACGGCCGCCGTACCACAGGTTGACCAGACCGCGCGAGAAGAACACGGCCGAGAACATCGAGGTCAGAATACCCAGGCAGTGCACCACGGCGAACGCGCGCACCGGGCCCGAACCGAACGCCAGCAACGCCAGACCAGCGATCAGCGTGGTCACGTTCGAGTCCAGAATCGTCGCCCAGGCATGCTCGAAGCCCAGCGAAATCGCCTTCTGTGCCGACGCACCGGCGCGTAGTTCTTCGCGAATGCGTTCGTTGATCAGCACGTTCGCGTCGATGGCCATACCGAGCGTGAGCGCGATAGCGGCAATCCCCGGCAGCGTGAGCGTGGCTTGCATCATCGAGAGCACGGCCACCAGCAGCAACAGGTTGAACAGCAGGGCGATCACCGAGAACACGCCGAACAGCATGTAGTACGCCATCATGAACACGGCGATGGCGATCAGGCCGTACATCACCGAGTCGACACCCTTATGCACGTTATCGGCGCCCAGGCTCGGGCCGATCGTGCGTTCTTCGATGATCTCCATCGGGGCGGCGAGCGAACCGGCACGCAGCAGCAGTGCCAGATCGTTGGCGCCCTGCGCCGAGCCCATGCCGGTGATCTGGAAGCTCTGACCCAGTTCGCTGCGGATGTTCGCCACCGTCAGCACTTCGCCCTTGCCCTTCTCGAACAGCACGATGGCCATCGGCTTGCCGATGTTGTCGCGCGAGACGTCGCGCAGCACGCGGCCGCCGGCGGCGTCGAGCTTGATGTTCACCGACGGCTGCTGGTGATCGTCGAAGCCCGCGGAGGCGCTGGTGATGCGATCGCCGCTGAAGATCACCTGACGTTTGAGCATCACCGGCGCGCCGTTGCCGTGCAGGAACAGTTCGTCCTGCGGCGGCACCGGCGTGTCGGCCGTGATGAGACGCGGCGCGTCCGGATCGACCAGACGCGCTTCGAGCGTTGCCGTGCGGCCGATGATGTCCTTCGCCTTGGCGGTGTCCTGCACGCCAGGCAACTGCACGACGATGCGGTCCGGGCCTTCCTGCTGAATCACCGGCTCGGCCACACCGAGTTCGTTCACCCGGTTATGCAGCGTGACGATGTTCTGCTTGACGGCGTTGTCCTGTACCGCACGACGGGCGGCTTCCGTGAAGGCGCCCACGACCTTGAACGTCCCGTTCGGGCCGGCTTGCGTCGTGTAGGAAAGATCGGGCAGGCCGTCGGTCAAGGCACCGCGCGCGCGCTCGGCGTCGTTCTGGTCGCTGAAGACGGCTTCGATGCCGCTGTCCGTGCGCGTCACGCCGCTGTGGCGGATGTTCTTGTCGCGCAGCAGCGTGCGGGCATCGGCGGCGCTTGCGTCCAGACGCTTGGTGATGGCGCCGGCCATGTCGACTTGCAGCAGGAAGTGCACCCCGCCACGCAGGTCGAGGCCGAGATACATCGGCAGCGCGTGGATTCGGGTGAGCCATTCCGGCGAGGCCGAGAGCAGGTTGAGCGCGACGACGTAGGTCGGGTCCGTCGGGTCGCTGTTCAGCGCCGTCTGGAGCATGTCCTTGGCCCGCAATTGCGTGTCGGTGTCGGCGAAGCGAATGCGCACGCTCGGGTTGTTGCCCGTGCTGTCGAACACGGCGCCTTGATAGGCGATGTTCTGCGCCTTGAGCGCGTCTTCGGCGCGCGCGAGCGTCGAGGCATCGACCTTGACGGTCGCCTTGACGCTGGAAATCTGTACTGCCGGTGTTTCACCGAACAGGTTGGGCAGCGTATAGAACACCCCGATGGCAAGCGCCACCAGAATGAGGATGTACTTCCAGAGAGGATAGCGATTCATAGCAGCGGGCTAGGGTGATGCCATGTGGCAAACCGTGCTTCAGACCGGCAGGCATGGCAACGTGGGTCGCCACGGCCGGCGTCGCCATGCACGGCGGCCGCCGTTGAAGGCGGCCGCGTGCAGTGGCGCGAAGGCTCAGAGCGCCTTGATGGTGCCCTTCGGCAGCAGGGTGGTGATCGCACCCTTCTGCACGTTGATTTCGACGTTCTCGGCGATCTCCACGGTCAGGAAGGTTTCGCCGACCTTCGTGATACGGCCGGCCAGGCCGCCCGAGGTCACGACTTCGTCGCCCTTGGCGAGGGCCGACAGCATGTTGCGCGTTTCTTTCTGGCGCTTCATTTGCGGACGGATCATGATGAAGTACAGCACCACGAACATCAGCACCAGCGGCAGGAAGCTCATCAGGTTGCTGGTCGGGCTCGCGGCGCCTGCCGTCTGAGCGAAGGCATTGGAAATCAGCACGTTCGGTTCTCCTTATGTAAGACGTGTAAAAGCCACGTGTGGCCGGAACTCCGGACACGCGCGGCGTGTGTTTCGGTGCGTGGATGCAGGATCCAAGCCCGGCATTTTACCACTGCCCAACCCCGGTCTCCGGGGTTTCGGTGCCCGCTGGCGCGCGCCGGCCGTCAATGCACGCCGCGCGCGCGATCGGCCCGGAACTGGGCGACGAAAGCGTCGAAACGGTGCGCTTCGATGGCATCCCGGATTTCCTGCATCAGCGTGAGATAGTAATGCAGGTTGTGGATGGTGTTGAGCCGCGCGCCCAGAATTTCCCCGGCTCGCTGCAAATGGTGCAGGTAGGCGCGCGAGAAGTTTCGACAGGCGTAACAGCCGCAAGTTTCGTCCAGAGGGCGCGTATCGGTCTTGTGCGACGCATTGCGGATCTTCAGATCGCCGAATCGCGTGAAGAGCCAACCGTTACGGGCGTTACGCGTGGGCATCACGCAGTCGAACATGTCGACGCCCGCCGCCACGCCGGCCACGAGGTCCTCCGGCGTGCCAACCCCCATCAGGTAATGGGGCTTGTTCGCCGGCAGCCGCGGTGCCACATGCTGGAGCACGCGCATCATGTCTTCCTTCGGCTCACCGACCGACAACCCGCCGATCGCATAGCCGTGAAAGTCCAGTTCCGACAACCCGGCGAGCGATTCGTCGCGCAAATGTTCGTACATACCGCCTTGCACGATCCCGAACAGCGCATTCGGGTTCTCGAGACGGTTGAATTCGTCAATGGAGCGCTTGGCCCAGCGCATCGACATGCGCATCGACTGGCCGGCCTCGACTTCCGTGGCCGGGCGGCCGTCGATCTCGTACGGTGTGCATTCGTCGAACTGCATGACGATGTCCGAATTGAGCACGTGCTGAATCTGCATCGAGATTTCGGGCGAGAGGAAGAGACGGTCGCCATTCACAGGCGACGCGAACTTCACGCCTTCCTCGCTGATCTTGCGCAGCTCACCGAGGCTGAATACCTGAAAACCGCCGGAATCCGTGAGAATCGGACGATCCCAACCCATGAAGCGATGCAGCCCGCCGTGCGCGGCAATCGTCTCCAGCCCGGGGCGCAGCCAGAGGTGGAACGTATTGCCGAGGATGATCTGGGCGTTGTTCTCGACCAATTCGGCCGGCGACATCGCCTTGACCGAGCCGTAAGTGCCGACCGGCATGAAGATGGGTGTCTCGACCACGCCGTGGTTGAGCGTGACGCGCCCCCGGCGGGCTTGCCCGTCGGTGGTGATGAGTTCGAACTTGAGCATGTGTCGTGCGCCCCGGCACCACCGGCAACACAAGCCGGCGCCCGCACAGGACGTCAAAAAAGCGGCCGGCGCCCCATGCGCGGCCAAGGCGCTATTGTACCGGGTCGCACGGCCGCCGTTCCGACGGCCGTGCCGGGTCAGGCGGCGGCTTTCGGCGCGTCGTGAGGCGCCACGCGCGAGAGGATCATCGCGTCGCCGTAACTGAAGAAGCGGTAGCGCTGCTCGATGGCGTGCCGGTAGGCCGCGCGGATCGTCTCCATCCCCGAGAACGCCGACACCAGCATGAGCAAGGTCGACTTGGGCAGATGGAAGTTGGTGATGAGCCGATCGACCAACTGGAAACGGTAGCCCGGCGTGATGAAAATGTCCGTCTCGGCACTGCCGGCGCGCAAGGTGCCCGGCGCGCCACCCGCAGACAGCGTAGCTTGCGCGGCCGACTCCAGGGCGCGCATCGACGTCGTGCCGACCGCCACGACGCGGCCGCCGCGCGCCCGGGTGGCGGCGATGGCGTCGACCAGCGACGGCGTGATCTCGTACCACTCCGAGTGCATCTTGTGTTCGCCGATGTTCTCCACGCGCACCGGCTGGAACGTGCCGGCGCCCACATGCAGCGTCAGTGTGGCGCGGTGCACGCCCAGCGCGTCGAGGCGGGCGAAGAGGCTGTCGTCGAAATGCAGCCCCGCGGTCGGTGCGGCCACGGCCCCCGGGTTGCGGGCATATACGGTCTGGTAGCGCGTTTCGTCGGCGGCGTCGGCGTCGTGTGCGATATACGGCGGCAAGGGCAGGCGGCCGTAGGTCTCCAGCAGCGTATAGCAGTCGTCCGGGAAGTGCAGCGTGTAGAACGGTTCGACGCGCTCGCCAACGGTCACGTCGAACGCATCGGCCAGATGCAGCACGGTGCCGGGCGTCGGACTCTTGCTCGCCCGGATCTGCGCGAGCACGGTGCGGTTGTCGACGACACGCTCGACGAGCACCTCGATCTTGCCGCCGCTCGCCTTCTGGCCGAACAGGCGCGCCTTGATGACACGGGTGTCGTTGAACACCATCAGGTCGCCAGGGGCGAGCAGGCTGGGCAGGTCGGCGAAGCGCCGGTCGTACAGATGCGGCGGCGTGACGCTGCCGTCGACCTCCAGCAGGCGGCTGGCGGTGCGCTCGGTAAGCGCGGTCTGCGCGATCAGTTCGGGCGGCAGGTCGAAATCGAAATCGGAAAGGGTATACATCAGCGTTTACAATGCGTAGCAACCGACATTTTACTTGGTTCGTCCGAAGGCCTGCCGGCACGGTGTGCGCCTCACGGCCGAACGTCCCCGACTCGCGACTGCATGACCGAACGCAGAATGCCCGCCACCGCGCCTGACGACGCCCCTGCCGACCTCGTGGATCTTGCCGATGCCGCCGGTGCACAGGCCGATGCCGCGCCACGTCCCGCAGCGAAGCGCGGTCGGCGCCCGGCCGCACCGGCCCAGCCACCGACAGGGGCGGATGAGGCGGCCCCCGCCAGGTCCACCCAATCCGCCAAGTCACCGAAAAACGCGAAGGCCGCCGCGCGCAAGACGACCGGCTCGGGCACGGCCGATAAGCTCGCCAAGCTCGGCCTGAAGCGCGACATCGATCTGATTCTGCATCTGCCGATGCGCTACGAGGACGAAACCACCCTGCGCAAGATCGGCGAAGTGCTGCCGAGCGAACTGGCGCAGGTGGAAGGTGTCGTCACGTCAAGCGACGTGGCCTACCGACCCCGCCGTCAGTGGGTCGTACGTATTGCGGACGACGGCCACGAACTCGTGCTGCGTTTTCTGAATTTCTACGGCAGCCAGCAGAAACAGCTCGCCGTCGGCACGCGTGTGCGAGTACGCGGCGAAGTGCGTGGCGGCTTCTTCGGATTGGAGATGGTGCACCCCGCATATCGCGTGGTGCAGGACGCCGCCGCGCCGCTGCCCGAGTCCCTCACGCCGGTGTACCCGAGCGCGGCGGGCCTGTCGCAAGCGTATTTGCGCAAAGCGATCCACAACGCGATGGCGCGCACGCCGTTGCCTGAGTTGCTGCCGCCAGGACTGCTCCAGCGTGTCATGGGGCCCGAGCATCCGCTCCCGGCGCTGGCCGACGCCGTCCACCTGCTGCACGCCCCTCCGCCCAATGTGTCTGAGACAGCGCTTATCGAGCGCTCGCACCCCGCATGGCTGCGCATCAAGTGCGAGGAGTTGCTCGCGCAGCAACTGTCGCTCAAACGGGCACAGGCGGCGCGTCGACGGCTCGCGGCCCCTGCGTTCGGCACCCGTGTGCCGGGCGGCTTGCTCGAACGCTTCGAGGCTGCGCTGCCGTTTCGCCTGACCGGCGCCCAGCAACGCGTGTGGGCCGAGATCCGCGCCGATCTTGCCGAACCCCATCCGATGCAGCGTCTGCTGCAGGGCGACGTGGGCAGCGGCAAGACGATCATTGCGGCGCTGGCCGCGGCACAGGCCATCGACGCGGGGTATCAGGCGGCGATCATGGCGCCGACCGAAATCCTTGCGGAGCAGCATCTGCGCAAACTCTCGGGCTGGCTTGCGCCGTTGGGCGTCGAGGTCGCGTGGCTGGCGGGCAGCATGAAGGCAAAGGAGAAGCGCGAGGCCCTGGCACGTGTGGCGAGCGGCGACGCGCAACTGGTCATCGGCACGCACGCCATCATTCAGGACACCGTCACGTTTGCGCGGTTGGGCATGGCCGTCGTCGACGAGCAACATCGGTTTGGCGTGGCACAGCGTCTGGCGCTGCGCAGCAAGATGCAAACCGCCGGCATGGGCGGCAACGCCATGCCGCATCAGTTGATGATGAGCGCGACGCCCATTCCGCGAACGCTCGCGATGACGTACTACGCCGATCTTGATGTTTCGGTGATCGACGAGCTGCCGCCGGGCCGCAGTCCCGTTGTCACCAAGCTGATCAGTGACACGCGGCGCCCGGAAGTGATCGAACGCGTGCGGGCGGCGGCGCTGGCCGGCCGTCAGGTGTACTGGGTTTGTCCGCTGATCGAGGAGAGCGAGGCGCTGCAATTGCAGACGGCCGTCGACACGCATGCGCAACTGGTCGCGGCGCTGCCCGAGTTGCGCGTGGGACTCGTGCACGGGCGGCTCGCGCCGGCGGAGAAGGCGGCCGTGATGGACGCCTTCACGCGTGGCGACATGCATCTGCTGGTGGCGACCACGGTCATCGAAGTGGGCGTGGACGTGCCCAACGCGTCGCTGATGGTGATCGAGCACGCCGAGCGCTTTGGGCTCGCGCAACTGCACCAGTTGCGCGGACGCGTCGGGCGCGGCTCGGCGGAATCGGTGTGCCTGCTGATGTATGCGTCACCGTTGTCGATGGGCGCGAAGGCGCGTTTGCAGACGATGCGCGAGACCACCGACGGTTTTGTCATTGCGCGGCGCGATCTGGAAATCCGCGGCCCGGGCGAATTTCTCGGCGCGCGGCAGTCGGGCGCGGCGATGTTGCGCTTCGTCGATCTGAACGAGGACGCCTGGTTGATCCCGGGCGCGCAGGAAGCGGCCGATGTGCTGCTCGCGTCGCATCCCGGCGCGGTGGCGGCGCACCTGGAGCGCTGGCTCGGGGCGCGGGAAGACTATCTGAAGGCATGACCCCGGTGTCTGCGCGACGGCAGGGCGGCCCGGCATCGACGGAAGCCTCCGCGCTGGCATCAACGCGGACGTCGACCGAAAACGGGCAATCGCCGCTCGATTGTGCTATAAAAAACAAAATCTATCGATTGCGGTGATTCGATTAATTTACACAGGTTAGGACGACATGACCCTCACGGAACTCAAGTACATCGTGGCGGTGGCGCGCGAACGCCATTTCGGTCGCGCAGCGGAAGCCTGTTTCGTCAGCCAGCCGACGCTCTCGGTGGCCATCAAGAAGCTCGAAGACGAGCTGAACGTACAGATTTTCGAGCGTGGCGCCGCCGAAGTGAGCGTGACGCCGCTCGGCGAGCAGATCGTTGCCCAGGCGCAGCGAGTGCTTGAGCAGACGATCGCCATCAAGGAAATCGCCAAGCAGGGGCGCGATCCGCTTGCCGGGCCGCTGCGCCTGGGCGTGATCTACACGATCGGACCGTATCTGCTGCCGTCCCTCGTCAAACAGATGATCGAGACCACCCCGCAGATGCCGCTCATGCTGCAGGAGAACTACACGCTCAAGCTCATCGAGTTGCTCAAGCAGGGCGAAATCGATGCGGCGGTCATGGCGTTGCCGTTCCCTGAGAGCGGCCTGATGGTGCGCCCGCTTTACGACGAGCCGTTCGTCGTGGCGCTGCCGCGTTCGCATCCGTGGTCTGAGCGTGAACATATCGACGCGGGCGATCTCAAGCAGGAGACGATGCTGCTGCTGGGCAGCGGGCATTGTTTCCGCGATCACGTCCTGGGCGTGTGTCCGGAGCTGATGCGCTTCTCGCAGAATGCCGACGGTATCCAGAAGACGTTCGAAGGCTCCTCGCTGGAGACCATTCGCCATATGGTCGCGAGCGGCGTAGGCATCACCGTGCTGCCGAAGACGTCGGTGCCCGAGACGCAGGCGCCCGACAGTCTGCTGCGCTATGTGCCGTTCTCGGCGCCGGTGCCTGACCGTCGCGTCGTGCTGGCGTGGCGCAAGAGCTTCACGCGGCTGCCTGCCATCGACGCCGTGGCGCAAGCCATCGCCCGATGCCATCTGCCGGGCGTGATTCCCCTCGATCTGCCGGCAACGTCGAACTGATACGCCGGGGCCCACCCGTTCCATTACCGCTTGAAGGCGCAATACGCCGTAGCTTGGTGCTGCGGCGTATGGTTTTTAGCTATCGAACGCATAAAAACGATTAACTCGACCGTTTTCATAATGCGAATTAATCTGGAGGGCCCAGAAACCCGGCAAGCCGTGACCGAGCGCGTCGACTACGGCCAGAAGGCGCGTATGGCGGCAATGCCGTAGGCCCCGGCGTGGCGCGCGCTCGACAAGGCGTCGTCCCGCATGCCGCCGAGAGCGAACACCGGCAGCGACGTTTGCGCGGCGAGCGCGGAGAACGCGGGCCAGCCAAGCGGCTTGGCGTCCGGATGCGTCGCGGTGACGAGCACGGGCGAGAGCGTGATGAAGTCGAGGCGCAGACGCGTGGCGCGTTCGACCTGTGCAGCGTTGTGACAGGCGGCGCTGACGCGCTTCCAGCCGGCGGGACGAACATCGCAGACCATGAGTCGTGCGCTCGTCAGGTGCCAGCCGTCTGCCTGCGGGACGGTGCTGGCATGCACGCCGTTCGGTGCGTCGAGCCAGAGATCCGCAACGCTTTGCGGCGGGTTGAGGATAAGTTGCGCACCTGCCGCATGGGTCAATGCCAGGGCGCTCTCTGCCAAGGCCCGGTAGCTGTCGGCATCGAGCGAACGATTGCGAAGCTGTACCAGACGGATGCCGCGGGCGAGCGCTTGAGCGAGTTGTGACGCGAACCCGGCGATCTGTGTGCGCGACGCGATATCGGGCGTCACCAGGAGTTGGCGCGGCAGAGGCGTTTGCGCGGGAGGCGTGGCACGGTCCACTTTGTCGTGCTCGGCCGGGCGGTCGGGCATCGACAGGCGGTAGGCGGAATCTGCGGGGTCTGCGGACATGCGCGCAGTGTAACCGGAATGCCGGCGCGCACGTCTCGAGGAAAGTACGGAGAGCGCTCGCGCGGAACATCGGCGGGTGAGAGGCATCACACCCAGACGTGCCGGGTATCGTCACACGATCCCGATAGACTGGATCGATGCCTGCCGAAGCCGGGATTCGTCGGCCTGCGCCGGCATTTTCATTTCAGTCCAGCTGTCCCCCGCAGTACGACGGGGGGCACCATAACCAACGGAGTCGGAACATGGCAAAGAAAAACAATGTGGCTAGCGTGAACATCGGCATCAGCGAGAAGGATCGCAAGCGTATCGTGGAAGGATTGAGCCATCTGCTGGCCGACACCTACACGCTTTACCTGAAGACGCACAACTTCCATTGGAATGTGACCGGTCCGATGTTCAACACGCTGCATCTGATGTTCGAAGGTCAGTACAACGAACTCGCCCTGGCCGTCGACCTGATTGCCGAGCGCATTCGCGCGCTGGGTTACCCGGCGCCGGGGACCTACAAGGAGTTTGCGAAGCTGTCGTCGATTCCCGAAGCCGACGGTGTGCCGGCTGCCGAAGAGATGATTCGCCAATTGGTCGACGGGCAGGAAGCGGTGACGCGCACCGCGCGCGGCATTTTCCCGACGGTCGACGCCGCCTCCGACGAGCCGACCGCCGACCTGCTCACGCAACGCATGCAACTGCACGAAAAGAACGCATGGATGCTGCGCAGCCTGCTGGCCTGAGCGCGTAACGTCAGCCCCCGCTATCGAACGGGAAATGTCATAGAGAAAGGGTGCGCACGGCGGTGCAGTCCAGTACACTGGCCGGATGTCCCTCGATTGGCTTGCCCGCACCCTTCTCGTCAGCCTGTTCCTGCCGCCGGTCAACGTACTGCTGCTAGCGGGCTGCGCCCTCGCCATCTGGCGGCGCTGTCCGCGCGCAGGCAAAACGCTGGCGGTGGTTGCGATACTTGCGCTATGGGTGCAGGCGATGCCTTGGTTTGCCCGCCAACTGGCCCGTCCGCTGGAGGCCGGAACCCCAATCGATCTCAAGTCGCTCGATGCCGCGCGCGGGGCGCCGGGGGCGGCAGCGACGCTGCCGCAGGCGGTGGTGATCCTTGGTGGCGGGGCGACCCGTCACGCGCCAGAATTCGGGCGGGAACGCGATTCCGATCTGAAGGCCCCCACGTTGGCCCGCGTGCGGTATGGTGCGCTGCTCGCTCGCCGTACACAATTGCCGGTGCTCGTCTCGGGCGGCAGTCCGACTGGTGACGTGGTCGAGGCGCGCATGATGGCGCAAGTCGCGACCGAAGAATTCGGTATCCCGGTGCGCTGGATCGAAGGACAATCGTTGAATACGGCGCAAAACGCCACTTTCAGCGCGCGTATGCTGGCGAACGTCGGCGTGTCGCGCGTTTATCTGGTCACGAGCGCCTGGCATATGCGCCGGGCTCGCGACCAGTTCGAACGTGCTGGACTTACGGTGGTACCCGCACCGTGCTGCAATGCGAACGCGTTCGAACCGGATGTTATTCCCGGCTGGTGGCCCACCGTCGGTGGCTTGCGCACCACGCATCAGGCGCTGCGCGAATGGATGGCCCTAGCCGTGGGACATTGAGCTTTCCATCCCCGTTGAGACGTCACGAAGCACCGGCATCGCAGGCGGGACGATGAACGAACCGGAGTCACGCATGGGTGCGGGCTCCGTGAATTGCCAACCTCAAACGAGAGAGACGTATGAAGACGAAAGCTGTCCTGAGCGTTGAAGACGTGCAGAAGATCAACGCCGCCGCCGTGGCCGAAGCCACCGCGAACGGCTGGAACGTGTGCATCACGATCGTCGACGACGGCGGTCACGCGCTGTCGCTGTATCGTATGGACGGTGCGGCGCCCAGCACGGCCATGATGTCGCTGGGCAAGGCGCAGACCTCCGCGGTCGGCCGTCGTGAAAGCGGCGCGTTCGAGGAGATGATCAATGGCGGCCGCTTTGCGTTCCTGAGCGCACCGAACACCGCGATGCTCGAAGGCGGCGTGCCTATCGTGGTCGACGGCAACGTGATTGGCGCCGTCGGTGTGTCCGGAGTGAAGTCGACGCAGGATGCCCAGATTGCGCGGGCAGGGATTGCGGCGGTCGTCAAGCGCGCATAAGCGCGTATAGGCGGGTATAAGCGCCCCCGCGCGCTCGCCGGGTTCCGTAGGAACGTAGGGACAAAAAGCATCGTCGATGGGTTCGGCGATGCTTTTTTTTCGACGGCACCAAAGAAAAACCCGCCCTCGCGGACGGGTCAAAGGCTTGTCAGGCCGGATGGCCACCCCCTGAGGCTTGGCAGGATGGGCCACGAGGAGAACACTCATGAAACGCGTGTGGATGGACAAAAAAAGTGGCTTGGCTGGCGCGCAACGCAGGTAGAGAGGGGCTTGCCGTAACTACATGGGATTGCGTTGCGTTCGCTGGCTACTGCCAAACACCTCTTAGGCGAGGTGGTCCCCACAAAACTCGGTAACGGGGGCGGCACGGTCGTGGTCGTGCCACCGCCAAAATTCGTGACGGATTGCGCGCCTTATTTCGTCAGGATCAACTTGCCGTATCGCGTGGCGCGCAACTGATACGTCTGTCCGTTGTGCAGGATATTCACGCATTGCGTGCCTTGCAGCAGGTGATCGCTCGTGAGCGCGCGGCCCGTGGTGTGGCTGGCCGATTTTGCCGTTTGCGCACGTGACGCCGACAACGTGCGGCGCGGTTCCATGGCGGGCGGGGTCGGGCGGGCAGGGGTGTGGCTTGCGGTCATCTCGCTCATCCGTATGGCTGACTGTGAGACAAATATTAAATGAGAATCATTACTATTTATATTGAAATATGGCTATCGCCGTAGTTTCAGAATAGGGTGTGCCTAATCGAGGATTCACCGGACGGTGGCACGCCACGTCCGGCGAATGGCTTGTCGATGACCGCTTAGCCAAGCGCGCCTTGTTCGGCGAGCGCCCGGATCTGCCCGACGGTGTCGATGTCGGCCTCACGATAAGCGGACTTCACGAACTCGCTATAGCGTGTGTCTGCCGTGGCGGCGTCTTCCTGCAGTGTGGTGCTGTAGATGAAGCGCACGAAGTAATGCGTCGGCGTCGGTTCTTCGATACGCATGGTGAGGGTGCCACCTGCGTGCTGATCGGTGGCCGCCGTCTCGTAGCGCACCGACTGATGGGCCTCGAAGACGACCCGGTCGTGCACTACCGCCTCACCGAAACGCAGCTCGCGGGTCAGCGAGTCGTCGGTGCGTTCGTGCACGATGCACTTGTCGAGTCCGAGCACGAAAGTTTCCGGTTGCTCGGCGCGCAGCACGAGACCGCGCCACAGTTGATTGCGCGTCAACGCGAAGGCCAGCGGATTCAGGAGGTCGTTGACCTCGATCAGGTGTTCGTACTGCAAGAAAGTCTCCCCGTCCATCGGTGCGGGCCGGCATGCAGTGACAGCATGCTGGCGTCGCGCCGAATATTACTCGACCAACAGACTGTCGATGGCAATGGTGCCCGATAACACCTTGTGAATTGGGCACGCATTCGCGATTTCCAAGAGGCGCTGACGCTGCTCCTCCGACAAATCTCCGGCCAGTTCGATTTTGCGCGTGATTTGGGTGGTCCCGACGGGCGGTTTGCCGTCCGGATTCATTGCGAGCGTCACGGTCACTTCCTTGAGTGGCCATTCCTTGCGCCTCGCATACATCTGCAACGTGATCGAGGTGCAGGCGCCGAGACTGGAGAGCAGCAACGCCGCCGGGGCGGGGCCGAGGTCGCCGCCGCCGAGCGCCGCGGGCTCGTCGGCCAGCCATTCATGCTTGCCGTCCGAGAGCGGTGTGGTAAAACCTGCGGCGCCCAAATGGGCGGTGACTATCGCTTCTGCAGCCATGGCAGCTCCTGTGGGGGCAAATGAACGTTGTGGTGAACGTCATGGAACGTATCGAGAGATGATGAACGGCCCGGTGAAGACGTTGAGCCACAGCGCACTCTGCGTGCCATTGTGACCCAAATTCACCGGGCCGGTACGAACGGCAGGGATCTCCCCGACGCCGCCGCCTCAGTCTGTGGTGCTCGAGGCCGGAATCCGTCCCATGCGGCCTGCCTGGAAGTCGAGAATCGCCTGACGAATCTCGCCCTCCGTGTTCATCACGAACGGGCCGTAGCGGGCCACTGGCTCACCCAGCGGCTTGCCGCCGATCAGCAGGAACGACATCGGCTTGTCGCTAACGTTGCGCACGGCAATGCGCTCGCCGGCGTCGCCGAATACGACCATCTGATGCGTCTTGGCCACAGTGGCGTCGTCGCCGAATTGCCCTTCGCCGTCGATCACATAGGCGAACACGTTGAAGTCCGTGGGCACCGAATGATCGAGCACCCCCTGCGATTGCAGCGTGAAGTGCTGGTACAGAATCGGCGTCCGCGTTTCGATGGCGGCGCGCGTGCCAAGCGCCTCGCCCGCAATCACGCGCACCGACACTTTGCCGTCTTCGCTGGTCGCGCTCGGGATGCCGGCCGCCGGGAGTTCCTGGTAGCGCGGCGTCATCATCTTGTCCGTGCGCGGCAGGTTCACCCAGAGCTGGAAGCCGTGCATCTCGCCGCCACGCTGCTGAAAGGCCTGCGAGGGCATTTCGGAGTGGATGACGCCCGCACCGGCCGTCATCCACTGCACGTCGCCCGGCGTGAGCTTGCCCGCGTGGCCTTGTGAGTCGCGATGCTCCATCTCGCCGGCAAGCAAGTACGTCACGGTCTCGAAGCCGCGGTGCGGGTGATCGGGCGCGCCCTTGGCGTCGCCGGGGGCGACTTGCATTGGCCCCATTTCGTCGAGCAGGAGGAACGGATCGAAGTCCGCCATCATGCGCGTGGGGAACGGGCGATTGACGTGAAAACCGGCGCCTTCCTGCGTTTGCGCTGCCGTGAAGACCCGGGCGATCGGGCGGGCGGACGGGGTGCTCATGGGGAAACCTCCTGTGGGGGCGCACGCCGAGGTGGCGTTGTGCGTCCAATGTCGTGCCCAAACTATATCGGGGCGCATGACCCCGGGAGTAGCCCGTAACGCAGGAAGGATTGTTACCCGATTGGAACAATGCAGACCAAACGTGGCCGCACGACGTCGTTTGCGAATTCGATCGGCGAAAAAAAGCGCGGTGACGAGCACCGCGCTTGCGCGATTCGTGAAGGCGTCGAACCTATTTCGTGTCGGGTGCGGTCACGAAGCCGAGTTTGGTGATGCCGGCCGTCTGCGCTTGCGACAGCACTTTGGCGACGCTCTCGTAGCGCACGTTCTTGTCGGCGAACAGGTGCAGTTCCGGCTGCGGCTGCGCTTCGGCGGCCTGCGCCAGACGCGCCTTGAGCGCGGTCTCGTCGACGACCTGCTTGTCCCAGAAAACGGTGCCGTCGGCCTGGATCGAGAGATCGATCTTGGCCGGCTTGGTGTCTTCCGGCTGGCTGCTTGCCTGCGGCAGGTCGAGCTTGACCGATTGATTGAGGACCGGCAGCGTCACGATGAAGATGATCAGCAGTACCAGCATGACGTCGACGAGCGGCGTCATGTTGATCTCGCTCATCATGGCGTCGTCGGCACCGTCGTCGCTGCTGTATGAACCCATAGCCATGGCGAATTCCTTGTCTGGCGCGGCGGTTTAGCTGGCGCTGGCCGGGGTGGACTTGCGCACCGGCGAGACGTTGGTCGCGAACTGTGTCGGGTGCAGGCTGGCGCCGGTCAGGAAGTAGGCGTGCAGGCTGTGGGCAAAACGGTTGAGCTTCGACACGATGCCCTTGTTGGCGCGCGTCAGGGCGTTGAAGCCGAGCACGGCCGGAATGGCGACGAACAGACCGAAGGCGGTCATGATGAGCGCCTCGCCCACCGGGCCGGCCACTTTGTCGATCGTCGTCTGACCCGACGCACCGATGGCCAGCAGCGCGTGATAGATGCCCCACACCGTGCCGAACAGACCGACGAACGGTGCTGTCGAGCCGATCGACGCCAGCATGGCCAGGCCGCTTTGCAGGCGCGACACCGTGTCGTCCACCGAGTTCTTCAGGGCGCGCGTGATCCAGTCGCTCACGTCCATCTTGTCGTGCAGGTGCGGCTGACTCTGGCGGTGATGCTCGGCGGCGTCCTGGCCGGCGAGGGCCAGTGCGAGGAACGGGTTGTTCTGCCCGGATTCGCCCAGCTTCTGCAGACCGGCGGAGAAATTCTCCGAGTGCCAGAAATCCGGCTCGGCGGTGCGCGTCAGGCGGCTCAGGCGGAAGACCTGGGTGCCCTTGATGAGGATGACCGTCCACGACAGCACCGACATCACCAACAACACGATTGCGATGGCTCGGGTAACGAAATCGCCCTGCGCCCAGACGTGGCTCAAACCATACTCTTGCATTTTGCTTTCCTCGGGAGATCCCATTCGTGAAGGGTTGCGTTAATTGTCGATGTTGAATCTGAAAGGCTTCGTCGCCGTGGTCTCCACCGCGCGTCCGTCTTTCATTGGCGCGGCGCAGCGCATCTTGTAGGCCGATTCGATGGCGGCTTTATCGAGTCTCGGATAACCACTCGACTTGACGATGTTTGCCTCCGCCACTCGGCCTTGCACGTTGATGACCATCCTTACCGTCGCGATGCCCTCCTCACCGAGCCGGCGTGACTGCGTCGGATAGATCAGCGGCGGATCCGGGCATTCGAGTTTCAGCCCTTCGACGCGGCCCGGCGGCGCGACGGCCTGTGCCGGTGCGGGCGGTGCCGCTGGCGCGACGGGTGCCGTGTCTTTCACCGGTTCGGCACTTGGTTGCGGCGGCGCCACCGGCTCGGCCTTTTGCGCGATGGCATTGGGCGCCGATACGCGAGGCTTGGGCGGCAGCGGTGCGACCTTCGGCTTCGGAGGTTCGGGCGCGGGCTTGGGGGGGGATGCCTGCGGCGGCGCAGGTCTCGGTTGGGGCGGAACGATGGTGGCGGTGAAGACCGTCGGCACAATCGTGGCCGGCTCCGGGGCAGTGCGCAGGTGCGACAAACCCACCAGGGCGGCAATGTGGGCGACGACGATCGCTGCCGCGATTGCGACGGCACGCGGCGACATCAGCGGATCGCGGCTCGGCATGAGCGTGAGGCCAGAAGGGAGCACGGTCGACATGGTAACGGCTAGGGTACGCTAAATTGCGGCGATGAACGGTGAGCGCCGCGCGATGCGCGACGACTCGGCGTCCGGGATAGGCCGGGACGTACGATGAAAGGAAAACCGCGCCAAGCGGCGCGGTCGGCGAACACAGCGACGCCACGAATCGAGCGCCGTGCGCGAACTCACTTTCGAAACAGGAAAAACGACAAGCATAGCGTCGACACAAAGCCAATCAGGAGTTCCATTTGACACCTCCGGTGGGTGAGAAGTCGCTGGCTGGCGCTGGGCGGCACTTGCGAATCGTCGCATAGGCCGCCGTTGGCTGGCGCTGTTGCCGATGCGACACTTGGCCGCAGAGGCGGATCAAAAAAAGCCAGGCAGAACACTCGGCAAAGTCGATGCCGATGCCGTAGGGCAATCGGGGGAGGGCGTGACGGTGCGAGCCGTCTCAGGCGGCCAGCGCCAGTTCCCGCACGACCACGATGTCCGAGGGGGTCGTCACTTGGGCCGACTGGCAGCCACCACCGCACGAGCGACCGCAGCACGGCGACGCACCGGACACCATTTCCTGAACATAAGGGCCGCACTTGCCGCAGCACAGCGCAACGCCGAGGTCGATCTGAAGATCTTCCATCGAGGTGGCACCGGCGTCGATGCAGGCCTTGATCTGGCGTTCGGAGACGGATTTGCAGACGCAGACGATCATGATGAAAACGTCAAAATGTAACACTAATGAGAATAATTATTATTCAAGTGATGATGTTTTGCAAGTGTCGTCGACCTATTCCATTGCGCGAGCAGGGGTTTGCAGTCGCGGGTTCAGGCGGAGATGATGGGAAGGTTTGGAGGCGGATCGAGACTGGCCGGGCCATCCGACGTGATCTCGGCAATGTCGGCGATCTCGATGGTCTGAACGCGTGGCGCGTTGGGCAGTAGCCGATCGGCCATCGTCTGCAGCGCGCTCGCGTTCGCGGTGGCGAACAATTGGAGGTCACCACGGGTGTCGGGCAGACGAGGGGCGATCAGGGCATCGGATTCGAGACGCCGCTGAAGCTGCCGGGCGATGGCCGCACCGGTGTCGATAAGGGAGAGCGTCGTGCCGAAGCGTCGCTGGATGGCCGGCATCAGGAAGGGGTAGTGGGTGCAGCCGAGCACGAGCGTGTCGGCGCCTTGCGACACCATCGGTTCCACGTATCGTTCGAGCAGTGCCATGACGTCAGCTGAGTCGACATCGCCGGCCTCGATGCGCTCGACGAGCCCGTGGCCCGGTTGGCAAAGGAAGCGTTGGCCTTGTGCGGTGTGACGCGCGAGCAGATCGGCGAACCGGGCGCTGCGCAGCGTGGCCGCGGTAGCGAGGACCCCGATCACACCGCGCTTCGACACTGCCGCTGCGGGTTTGATGCCGGGCTCGACGCCGACAACCGGCCACGAGGCATCGGCGCGAAGCGCCGCCACGCCGTGCGCCGTCGCGGTGTTGCAGGCGACGACGAGTGCCTTGGCACCGCGCTCGCGCAGCCACCGGCCGATCGCCAGTGTGCGTTGTTCGATGAACGCATCGGGGCGCTCGCCGTACGGAGCGAATCGGGAGTCCGCCACATAGAGCAGGGACTCTTGCGGGAGCAGCGCGCGCACGGCCTGAAGCACCGACAGGCCACCGAGACCGGAATCGAAAACGCCAATGGGCGCGTTGGAGGGCATGGCAAACGAAAAAGGGCCGGCAAATGGCCGGCCCCGGAATTCTAGCGCAAAGCCTGCGAACCGATATCGGTGCGGCGATGCGTGGTGCGTCCGCGTGCTGCGGCGAACGGCCTTATTCGTCGAACGACGCCATGCCAGACTGCTGATAGTTCTGCAGACCGACCTTGTCGATCAGTTCGATTTGCGTTTCCAACCAATCGATGTGCTCTTCGGTGTCGTGCAGGATCTCGTTGAAGATTTCGCGCGAGACGAAGTCCTTCACGCTTTCGCAATGGGCGATCCCTTCCTTGCAAGTCTTTTGCGAGAGGTATTCGAGCTTCAGATCGCACTTCAGGATTTCTTCCGTGTTCTCACCGATGAGCAGCTTGTGCAGATCTTGCAGGTTGGGCAGGCCGTCGAGCATGAAGATGCGTTCGATCAGCTTGTCGGCGTGCTTCATCTCGCCGATGGACTCGTCGTACTCGTGCTTGCCGAGCTTTGCGAGGCCCCAGTGGTTGTACATCCGGGCGTGCAGAAAGTACTGGTTGATCGCCGTCAACTCGTTCGTGAGCTGCGCGTTGAGGAGTTCGAGAACTTTCTTGTCGCCTTTCATTTGGAATCCCTGCCTTGTTCGGTTTGCGAGCGGTTGAAGCGTAGCCTGAAAAGGCTGGGAAGCCAAGCCTTGCCGGGCCTTTCGTGAACCAAGGTGCAAATGGAAATGCGATCCATTCGTGCTCCTTCTTGTGAGATCGGCATGGCGCGGATCGGCGACGAGCGGACGAAAAAAGCCCGGCGAAGGCCGGGCTCGGTCCAGCAGGCGCTGCCCCGGCTGTCTGCGGCCGGGGCAACCGGGTGACGCGTTGTGGCGCGCTACTTCGCGCTACGTCGCCTTACGGCGCATTACTCGGCAGCGACCGGGATCTTGCCGATCTTGGCTTGCCATTCCTTCGGACCGGTCTGGTGGACCGAGACGCCGGTCGAATCGACGGCCACCGTCACGGGCATGTCCTTGACGTCGAACTCGTAGATCGCTTCCATGCCAAGGTCTTCGAACGCGAGCACGCGCGCCGCACGAATGGCCTTGGACACGAGATAAGCGGCACCGCCAACGGCCATCAGGTACGCAGCCTTGTGCTTCTTGATCGCCTCGATGGCGGCCGGGCCGCGCTCCGATTTGCCGATCATGACGGCGAGGCCCGTCTTCGACAGCATCATGTCGGTGAACTTGTCCATGCGAGTGGACGTGGTCGGGCCCGCCGGGCCGACGACTTCGTCGCGCACCGGATCGACCGGGCCGACGTAGTAAATCGCGCGGCCGTTGAAGTCCACCGGCAGCGGCTCGCCGCGGCCGATCATGTCGGCGATGCGCTTGTGTGCCGCGTCGCGACCGGTGAGCATCTTGCCCGAGAGCAGCAGGGTCTGGCCCGGCGTCCAGCTGGCGACTTCTTCCGGCGTGAGCGTGTCCAGGTCGACGCGCTTGCTCGTCTCGGTATTCGGTGCCCAGTGCACGTTCGGCCATGCGTCGAGCGACGGTGCGGCGAGGAACGACGGGCCCGAGCCGTCCAGCGTGAAGTGCGCATGACGCGTGGCCGCGCAGTTCGGGATCATGGCGACCGGCTTGGACGCCGCGTGCGTCGGGTAGTCGAGGATCTTCACGTCGAGCACGGTCGCCAGGCCGCCCAGGCCTTGTGCGCCGATACCGAGGGCGTTGACCTTCTCGAACAACTCGATACGCAGCTCTTCGTTCCAGTTCTGCGGACCGCGCTTGATCACGTCATGGATGTCAATCGGGTCCATGAGCGATTCCTTGGCGAGCACCATGGCTTTTTCCGCCGTGCCGCCGATCCCGATGCCGAGCATGCCCGGCGGGCACCAGCCGGCGCCCATCGTCGGCACCGTCTTCACGACCCAGTCGACGATCGAATCGGACGGGTTGAGCATCACGAACTTCGACTTGTTCTCCGAGCCGCCGCCCTTGGCTGCAACCGTGATGTCGACCTTGTCGCCTTCCACGATTTCGTAGTGGATGACGGCGGGCGTGTTGTCCTTCGTGTTCTTGCGGCCGGCTTCGGGCGGCGCCACGATCGAGGCACGCAGCACGTTGTCCGGGTGCATGTACGCCTGACGCACGCCTTCGTTGATCATGTCGGTGAGGTTGCGCTTGGCGTCCCAGCGCACGTTCATGCCGACCTTCACGAACACGGTCACGATGCCAGTGTCCTGGCACAGCGGGCGGCGGCCTTCGGCGCACATGCGGCTGTTGGTCAGGATCTGAGCGATGGCGTCGCGCGCGGCGGGGCTTTGCTCGGCCTCGTACGCCCGGCCCAGTGCCTGGATGTAATCGTCCGGATGGTAGTAGCTGATGTACTGCAGGGCACCGGCGACGCTCTGAATGACGTCGTCTTCTTTAATGACGGTAGACATGAAACGGCTCTCGACTTAGTGGGGACGGGTGGGGGTAATGACTTGCGGGGTCGCGTACGCCGGGGCGTGGCTCTCGTTCGTCAACTTGTTGACGACGGCCATGACGACGGCGGAAAGCAGGAAGACACAATGAATGATCACCTGCCACATGATCGTGTGGGGCGTTTGCTGAGCGGCATCGATAAAGGTCTTGAGCAGGTGGATCGACGAAATGCTGATGAGCGCCATCGACAGCTTCACCTTGAGCACCCCGGCGTTCACATGATCGAGCCACTCCGGCTCGTCCGGATGGCCTTCGACACCGAGGCGCGAGACGAACGTCTCGTAGCCGCCGATGATGACCATGATGAGCAGGTTCGAGATCATCACCACGTCGATCAGGCCGAGCACGACGAGCATGATCTGCGTTTCGTCGAACGTCGTGGCGTGCGAGAGCAGGTGCCAGAGTTCGGCCAGGAACTTGTAGACGTAGACGCCTTGCGCGGCGATCAGCCCGAGATACAGCGGCAGTTGGAGCCAGCGGCTGAAGAAGATGATGCGGGGCAGGGGGCGCATCGGCGCGTCGGACGGGCGGCCGGGAGTCGACATGGCGGTTTTGACGAAGTGGTGACAGTGGCCAGCGCTTGCCGCGGCAGACCGGAATTATTGGATACGCAAATCAAATCGAAAGACATCGGGCGATACGGCGACCGGCTTGCCGGTTACGGATATCGCGTCGCGACATTCGGCTTGGCGGGCATTTTACAACGTCTGGCCGAAGGCGCTGTGTCCGATTCAATCCCGGGCGGGTAATAGCGTCTTGCGTGAACCGGCGCGCGGCAACGCGGCGAGCACGATCCCGGCGACGGTCAGGGCCAGCGCGGCGCCTTGGGCGGCGGCCAGCCGCTCGCCGAGGAAGATCACGCCGTACGCGGTCGCCGCCACGGGCACCATGGCGGTGAAAACCCCCGCGAGTTGGGCGCTGACGTGCCGAATGCCGCGCATCCACAGGAAAAACGAGAAGACACTGGCGGCAAGACCGTACCAGACGATGAGCGCCCAATGCCCGGGCGTCAGCGCTGCGTAGTTCACCGCCATCAGGCTCGCCACGCCGAAGGGGAGCATCATGGCGCCGCCGATCAGGTGGGTGTAGGCGCAGATATCGATGGCGGAGAGTTCGGCGGCGAGCCGTTTCGAGACGATCACGTAAATGGCTTCGCAGACCACGGCGCCGAGTACGAGCACATTGCCCAGCCAGGCGTTGCCGGCGCCCGCCGAGACACTGGCGCCGTGCGTGTCGCCGCGCGACAGGTTGAGCAGGGCGACTCCGGCAATCGCCAGTCCAATGCTCACCAACGTGCGTCGTGACGGGCGTTCGCGCAGCACGCCCCACGACAGCAGGGCGACACAGGCCGGCAGCGTCGCGGTGATGACCCCGGCGGCGGTGGCCGTCGTCATCCGTACGCCCGAGAGCATGAGCAAGGTGAAGAGAAACGTGCCGAAGAACGTTTGCACGAAAAGATTGCGCCATTGGGGGCGCGTGACGCGCCGCATGGCTGACGGCCGATAGCGGGGCGCGAGGGCGACGATGGCGATCACGAAGCGCCACAGCGCGAAGGCGGCCACCGGCATGACGGCAACCATGGTCTTGCCGATGCCGACGTTGGCGCCCACGAAGGTCATCGCCAGGGCCAGGGCGAAACTCGGAAAGCGCGCAAACAGGCGGTCGGAGGCCGACGTCGTCGGGGGCGAAGGCGGGGGCGGTTGGGACGGAGATGTCGAATTCACGGGCGCTCCGTGCGAGTCCGGGGTGGCGAGTCAGGGGGGATGCGGGTAGGATTGTAGCGAATTCGCCACAGTCTGACGCCATGCGGCAGCGCGTTCGCGCGAGTCCCGCGCGCGGCGCGACGACATCGCTTGGGCCAGTGTAAGGCGTTAGTAAGTCGCTCGTCTTAATGTGGCGTTAGCGATCTGTTTTGGCTTGATTGCAATGATTTTTGCATATCTATAAGAGGGGACATCTCATGGCAGCAATCGAATCGGTATTGCAGGAGCAGCGCGTCTTCGCGCCGCCGCAGGCGCTGGTCGCCAACGCGAAGATCTCCGGCATGCCCGCCTACGAGGCGCTGTGCGCCGAGGCCGACAAGGATTACGAGGGATTCTGGGCGCGCCAGGCGCGCGAGAATCTGGCCTGGCACAAGCCGTTCACGCAAGTCCTCGACGAGACCAATGCCCCGTTCTACACGTGGTTCGCGGACGGTCAGATCAACGCCTCCTATAACTGTCTGGATCGCCAGATCGAAGCGGGTCTGGGCGACAAGACGGCCATACTTTTCGAAGCCGACGACGGTACGGTGACGCCTGTCACCTACCGTGATCTGCTTGCGCGCGTGAGCCGCTTCGCCAATGCGCTCAAGGCCAAGGGGGTGAAGAAGGGCGACCGCGTGGTCATCTATATGCCGATGTCGATCGAAGGCGTGGTCGCCATGCAGGCGTGCGCGCGTATCGGCGCGACGCATTCGGTCGTCTTCGGCGGGTTCTCGGCCAAGTCGCTCAACGAGCGCGTGATCGACGCCGGGGCGGTGGCGATCGTCACGGCCGACGAGCAGATGCGGGGCGGCAAGGCGCTGCCCTTGAAGGCCATCGTCGACGAAGCGCTCGCGATGGGCGGCTGCGACCATGTGAAGTCCGTGATCGTCTACCGTCGCACGGGCGGCAATGTGACGATGCACGCGGGGCGTGACGAAGTGCTGCAGGACCTCGTTGCCGGTCAATCGGATCAGTGCGAACCGGAGTGGGTCAGCGCGGAGCATCCGCTTTTCATCCTCTATACGTCGGGCTCGACGGGCAAGCCGAAAGGCGTGCAGCACAGCACCGGGGGTTATCTGCTGTGGGCATCGCTCACCATGCAGTGGACCTTCGACATCAAGCCCGACGACGTTTTCTGGTGCACGGCCGACATTGGCTGGATCACTGGTCACACGTACATTGCTTACGGCCCGTTGGCCGTGGGGGCGACGCAGATCGTGTTCGAAGGCGTGCCCACGTATCCGAATGCGGGGCGGTTCTGGGAGATGATCGGGCGTCACAAGGTGACGGTGTTCTACACCGCGCCGACGGCGATCCGTTCGTTGATCAAGGCGGCCGAGCAGACGCCGGCGGTGCATCCGAAACAGTACGACCTGTCGTCGCTGCGCATTCTCGGGTCGGTCGGCGAGCCGATCAATCCGGAAGCGTGGATGTGGTACTACGAAAACGTTGGCGGGGGGCGTTGTCCGATCGTCGACACGTGGTGGCAGACGGAGACGGGCGGACACGTGATTACGCCGCTGCCGGGCGCCACGCCGCTGGTGCCGGGGTCGTGCACGTTGGGTCTGCCGGGCGTTGCGGTCGCCATCGTCGACGAAACCGGGCAGGACGTGCCCAACGGTCAGGGCGGCATGCTCGTGATCAAGCGTCCGTGGCCGGCGATGATTCGCACGATCTGGGGCGATCCGGAGCGATACAAGTCGAGCTACTTCCCGTCGGAGCTGGGCGGCAAGATCTATCTGGCGGGGGATGGCTCGATTCGTGACGCCAAGTCCGGCTACTTCACGATCATGGGCCGTATCGACGACGTGCTGAATGTCTCGGGTCACCGCATGGGCACGATGGAAATCGAGTCGGCGCTCGTGGCCAATCCCCTCGTGGCGGAAGCGGCGGTCGTGGGGCGCCCCGACGACACCACGGGCGAGGCTATCGTGGCGTTCGTGGTGCTCAAGCGTTCGCGCCCGACCGGCGACGAAGCCAAGCAACTGGCCATCGAACTGCGTAATTGGGTGGGCAAGGAGATCGGGCCGATCGCCAAGCCGAAGGACATCCGCTTTGGCGACAACCTGCCGAAGACCCGCTCGGGCAAGATCATGCGCCGTTTGCTGCGCGTGATTGCCAAGGGAGAGGAGATTACGCAGGACACGTCTACGCTTGAGAATCCGGCCATTCTGGAGCAGCTCAAGCAGGCGCAATAAGCACGGGCGCCTGGGCGGCTATGGTGAATCGCTCGCAGACCGGCTCGGCCGGCAAGGCCGATCCGGTGGGCGTCAGCCGACCGCCGGGGCCTGCTGCCGGTGGCTCGCTGCCCGATGTCGACTGGCATGGGGCGGCCGCCGGCATTGCGGCGCGCCACTGGCGCAGGACATTGCGTTGGGTGGCCGTGCTCATGGCGATCGGCTTCGTGGTGACATTCGTGCCGCAGTTCTGGGCGCGCGAGTGGGCCGAGACGCGATTTGCCGGGTGGCCGCTGCCGTTCTACATGGGCGCCCAGGGTTCGATTCTGGTCGACATCGGCCTGATCGCCGTCTACGCGTGGCTGCAGCGGCGCAACGATGCGCGCTACCATCGTGAACTGCATGCGTTGCGCGATGCGCATCGCGACAGTCTCGGCCTGGATAGCGACGGGATGAACAACGCAGCGGCGTCTGCGGCATCGCGAAGCGCTTCCTCTCTCGCTCCCTCTCGCGCCGCGTCGGCGCCGACTTCCCGATGAGTTTCACGCGCAGGATGTTGCGCTACTACCTGTATTACACGGCGGGCTTCCTGGCGTTCGTGTTGATGATGGGTCTGCTCGAGCGGGTCAACGGCCCGGGCGTGTGGATCGGCTATGCGTTCCTGTTCGTGACGATTGCCGTGTATGCCGTGATCGGCTTGATCTCCCGGACGTCGGACGCTGCCGAGTACTACGTTGCGGGGCGTCGTGTGCCGCCGGTGTTCAATGGCATGGCGTGCGCGGCGGACTGGATGAGCGCGGCGTCGTTCATGGGATTGGCGGGGTCGCTTTACGTGTCGGGCTACGACGGCCTGGCGTACGTCATGGGATGGACCGGCGGTTACTGTCTGGTGGCGTTCCTGCTTGCGCCGTACTTGCGCAAGATGGGGCGCTACACGGTGCCGGACTTTCTTGGCACGCGCTACGACAGCAACGTGGTGCGGGCGTTGGGGGTCTTCTCGACGATTCTGTGTTCATTCGTCTATCTCGTGGCGCAGATTCAGGGCGTCGGACTGATCGCGTCGAGATTTATCGGTGTGGAATTCACCATCGGCATTTTCTTTGGGCTGGCGGGCATTCTCGTGTGCTCGTTCCTGGGGGGCATGCGCGCCGTGACGTGGACGCAGGTGGCGCAGTACATCATCATGATCACGGCGTTTCTGGTGCCGACGGCGATGATCGGCCATCAGACGGGTAACGGTTGGTTTCCGCAGTTCAGCTACGGCACGGCACTGGCCAAGGTCGAGGCGCTGGAGCGCGAGGTACAGCAGTCGGTGCCTGAGCGCGAGGTGCGTGATTACTACCGTGAGCAGGCGGAGCAGATGCAGCGCCGGTTGGACGGGTTGCCGGACAGTTTTTATGGTGAGCGTGCGGAGCTGGAGCGGCAGTTGCTGGATACGAAGCGTCGCAACGGGCCATTGCGCGACGTGAAGGTGCTGGAGGCGAAGCTGGAGGCGTTCCCGCGCGACGTCGGCGAGGCGCAGAACCGTTGGTTGGAGATGCGCAATCAGTATGTGGAGCGCAGCGAGCCGCAGCACGCGATGACCGAGCCGTTCCCGGCGCACGACGACGCTACGCGCAACGCGCAGCGCTTGAACTTTCTGTTGCTGATGGTGTGCCTGATGATCGGCACGGCGAGCTTGCCGCACATCTTGACGCGGTATGGCACGACGGCGACGGTGCAGGGCGCGCGTAGTTCCGTGGGGTGGACGCTGTTCTTCGTGGCACTCCTGTATGTGAGTGCGCCGGCGTTGGCGGTGATGCTCAAGTACGACGTGCTGCTGCATCTGGTCGGGGCGCGTTATGAAAATCTGCCGGGGTGGGTGATGCAGTGGCGGCATGCGACGCCGGTGCAGCTCGATATCTCGGATGTCTATCGCGACGGGGTGGTGCAGTGGGGCGAGATCTGGATGCAGCCGGACATGCTGGTGTTGGCGGGGCCGGAGATCGCGGGACTACCGTACGTTATTTCGGGGCTGGTGGCGGCGGGGGCGTTGGCGGCGGTGTTGTCGACGGCGGACGGGTTACTGTTGACGATTGCGAATGCGTTGTCGCACGACGTCTACTTTCACATGGTGGATCGCAATGCGTCGAGCCAGAAGCGGGTGACGACGTCGAAGATCTTGTTGTTGTGCGTGGCGATGTTTGCGTCGTATGTGACGTCGCTGAATCTGGGGAACATTTTGTTCCTGGTGGGGGCGGCGTTTTCGTTGGCGGCGTCGTGTTTGTTTCCGGCGTTGGTGCTGGGGGTGTTCTGGAAGCGCACGACGCGGTTGGGTGCGACGGCGGGGATGGTGTGCGGGTTGCTGGTGTGTGTGTATTACATCGTGACGACGTATCCGTTCTTCACACGGTTGACGGGGTTTGTGGGGGCGCGCTGGTGGGGGGTGGATCCGATTTCAGCGGGGGCGTTCGGGGTGCCGGCGGGGTTTGCGGTGGCGATCGTATTTAGCCTGCTGGGTGGGCGTCCGAGCGAGCGCGACCGGCATCTGGTGGACCATCTTCGCCGCCCATAGGGATGCAGGGCGGAAGCACTTTTTGGTGGGGTTCGTGCGAAAGGGTATGGGATGTTGCCGATGATCTGCTATAATTTGCGACCTTCAGGAGAGATGGATGAGCGGTTTAAGTCGCACGCCTGGAAAGCGTGTATAGGTTAATAGCCTATCCGGGGTTCGAATCCCCGTCTCTCCGCCACAGATAAACAAAGGGCTTCCCGTGTGGAAGCCCTTTGTACGTTTACTATAGGGCGGATGTTTACTATTCAGACGCCCTAGCGCAGCGGTTTGACGCGCTCTGGCTTCCGGCGGTAGACCCTCGCGGTCAGGCGACTGTCTGCATGCGCCAGAAGCGTTTGAGCGTGCTCAAGCGTCTCGGCATCACTGGCGCACTTGGCACGAAGATCATGTTCCGTGAACCGAACTTCGACCTTTGTCTCTGCCAGCACCCGCCGCATAAATCCTTGCCACATCGAGTCCCATGAGCCGGCCCTGCCGGTGCTCTCGTTCAGAAAGCTCTCGCCTTGTTGAGTGCAGAACAGCCACTCGGATGTTTGCGATGGCCTAACGGTCTTCGCTTCTTCGACGGCCTCCCGCAACGCGTCCGTCCACTCGATGATCAACCGCTTGCGAGTGCTGTTCGCCGTTTTGGCTGGCATGACGTGGATCCCGTCCTCGTGCAGGTCATCGAGACGAAGCCGCAACAGATCGCCGCGACGCAATCCTGTGAGCAGCTTGACGCGGATGTAGGCATGCACCGCGAGGACGCTGCCCGCCTTCCGCTTCGACGTTAGCGAGAAGCATTCGACGATCTCCCAGTCTTCGACGTACCGAGTCCTTGGCGGAATGCTAGCCAGGCGCAACTCGCCTTTGAACGGGTGCCTGTCGATATAGCCCCACTCGACAGCCTTCGTCAGCGCGTGCGACAACACCTCGACCTCACGGCGCGCGGCCACCTTCGCCTCGCGCTTATCGATGTACTGATAGACGTGCCGAGGCTTGATGCCGCTGAGCGGCATGCGACCGAAAACCGGCTTGAGCGATTTCAACGCCGACGTGTTTTGCGCCTGCGTCGTTACCGCCTTGGTGGGCAGAACCTCTCGCGCATAGCGCTCAAGCAACTTGTCGATGGTTCGCACGTTTTCCAGATCGGCAAGCCGATCCGACCACACCCGATATGCCTCGGGAAGCGACGATCCGAGCCGGAATGTCTGCTTGTCGTCCCACATCGATTCGAGGCCGGGAGGCACTTGGTAGTAATACGCGCCGCTGACATGCCGCCAGCGCGTCGGTAAGCCCTTGTGGCGGGCATCACGCTTTCGCGGCATTCATCGCCCTCCAGTCTGGCTCGATGGAGGCACCACGCGCTGCTACAGCCGTTTGCGCGCCAAGCACCAGAGCAACGTGCTCGCTCAACACCACAATCGTGCCATTTGGCCTCACGCGGTGCTCAATGCCCATCATGCGCAGTGCGCGTGCCTGGGCGCGGTTCTGAGTGCGTCCGGTCAACGTTACTAACTCATCCGGTTCGAGAAACATCGACGTCAGATTTCTCATCGATGCACCTCCTTACGCCTTGCCGTCGGACTCGCGGCGCTCTCGTGTCGCCATCCAGAAATATCCCGCGTCCTGATTCCAGTAATACTGGTGACCTTCGAGCGATACGCCGGTCTCAGTTGCGGAGTTGTACGCGGCAACAACTGCATCGAAAGCTCCGTCTTCGAGAAAGTGAGCAATAGTCTCCGCTTCCGGAACCTTGATCCCCCGACTTGCCCAATACCTCTTTTCATTGAGCTTGTGCTCATCGAAATTCTTGACGATGTATTTCCCAATGTAAGTCGCGATCTTGTGACGAAGGCCAACTTCGCGATTTGGGTTGCGCACGTCAATGTTGCCGTTACCCTCGCCGACGACACGGAGCCACAGCGCTCGCAGGACGCGATAGTTCTGCCGCCCTTTGACGGCAATGTGCAAATGCCATGCCCCTCGCTTCTGTCGCTCAGGAACAGCGACGTATTGGAAGCTCTGGACACGGCCCAGGAGGCGTCGCAGCGAGTCGAAATCGCGCTTGATCTTCTCTTTGTCGAGCACGTTTTCTCGGTACGTAAGCGTGATCATGCGGTCGGCGCCAATTGCCTTGCAGCGCAGTCGCACTTGTTGCCTTGCGCGTTTCGCTGCGCTCAGCATGCTCGTCTCTTCGTCCTTCGATTCGCCGCGCTTTGCCTTAGGCACGAGATGAAGGGCTTGAGCCTTCATGTACCGGTCAAAACGCGTGGCAGAGGCCTCCACTTGGCCGTCCTCGAAGACGCGTCTACGGACGATCCACTCACGGCGGAACGGCGAGTAATCCATTAAGGGGGCGTCATTCATCGCAAACCTCTATCTCTCTGATCAGGGTGCCCCTTGCATTGAGCGCTCGGGGGTTGGTGTTCTTGTCGTGCCTGATCTGGCCCGCGATTCCGATGACTTGTACGTTAAGTGTTATTAATACAAGTCTAAGGGCGCGCTTCGCGCGCCCGCCGTCCTCGCCCCTGCGGGCGGCGGGCGCTCGCAGCGCTTCCCAACTTTTTGTCCGTAACCCATCACGTTCAAGACGAGCGATATCGCAGCGTCGAGCGCAGAAAGGTTCGGCATGAAAGCCGGAATGCATAGGTATGAGGTTGTGGCGAGCGCACGAGGTGAGACCCGCTGCTCGGTCACGCGAGCCGCGCTGAGCCGCGCGATAACCGCACGGACTCCGCAGGCACGCATACGCGACCCTCTCTCCGGGTACGGCGCTGACACTCCCGACGCTAGACGTCCTGAAGACGACCGGTGAGCGGAAGTACAAACGTCAATGCACGAACCAACGGTGAGGTTGGGCTACGACTGTGTTACCTGCCGGGTGAGATAGGAAATTTTTTGGATGATGGCCGCAGCACGACGAAGGTTACTGCCCGCATTAGGGATTGGCCGAGCTCTCGTAAAACTGCCCCAGCGTACGCATCTGAGCGCCGATGTAAATCCGGCATTTGTCGCCGGAAATAATTTGGGCCAGTGCGAGCCCGTATTTCTATGCACTGAATACAACGGTACAAACGTAGGCCGCGCATGTATACGCGGCGGGAATGTCCGGCTATTAGAGCAGCGCGCGAAATCAGCGTATATAGGGAAATTCCGATTGGCGTGGAAGTGGGGAGGATGGTGGCTTGCATGGCGAATGGCGTGGCTTGAGATTGAAGCAGCGAACCGCGTCGTGCGCAGCGCGATGCTATGAGAACAGCCGAAACATGCGGGGGGCCATGCCGGAGGCAGAGTTGGATGCGAAGGTTGAGGCTATGCGGCCAGAAGGCTTGATTTCAGCTTGTGGCATTCGCTGACCAGTTCCCCGGCCATTTCGCCGAGTTCTTCGAAGATCGCGAGCAGAAATCTGAGAGGGATCTCTTTGCCTGCGTCTGTGGTCGAGCACATCGGGAGAGCGAGGATGCGTTCTGAGAGGGTGTTGAGTCTATCCACGGAAGCGTGGACTAGGAAACCTGATGGAAGACGACCTGTCATGCGGGGCACCTTGATCTAGCCAATTTGCGAACCCCGCCACCCGCTGCATGGCGCAGGGGTGGGCGGGCACTGGACTAGGTTAGCGAACCGCTGGTGTATCGGATTGGCGGCACACCCGAAGGTGTCCCAATCCAGGCCCGCCCGTTGAGGCAGGAGACGCATTGCTACATGCACACGCAAGCCGCATACGTCGCGGCTGTGTGCCCGATAAAACACCCGTCGGGTCGCTAAACCCGGTCGCGTTTGGGGCGCGACGGGGACAAGATTAGCGGCACGACAATATCGGCACCACGCGTTCCGAGTCCCATTCTAGGTGACTCTTTTCGATTCGGAACATTCCGGTGTCCTAATCGGGACTCTTCTTGGTTGACGGGGGAGGTCTGAACAATGCGTTGCACGAAAACGGAGCCTTTGGCTCCACTCACATGTACGCGGGCGATTGCTTCAACGGCATCTAGGGACGCTGTTTCGTATCCGCTCGGGAACGAAAGCCGTTAAAGCGGTGCAATTTCGGCATTTCGTTCCCGAACGGGAACGGAATCTATCGAATGACGGCGTTGTTTACTCGGAGTCCACTTCGGGCCAGAGCTTCGGGAACAAGAATCTCAAGCTCTTTAGCGGCAGAGCGAAGGCAAGATCATCTCGATGTGAGTCAGAACGCAGAATCCCGAAATCCAAAAGGCTCCGAGTAATGCGCCTCGCAGTTGCATCGCTCTCTCCGAGGATCTGTGCGAATTCCGCCCGCGAAAGCGGTCGGGTACGAGCGATGAATTCGAGGGCCAGTGCAGACTTCTCGGGTCTGATAACTGATTTGTCGGAACCTATTTGCCACGGGTTTGCGTCAAGGTAGGAGAGCAAGTCGCGCAGCCGTGCCGTAAATCCGCCGAACTCCATCATCTTCAACATGAAGTTGACCTGATCTAGACAGCAGTTGAGGAAGTAATTGATGAACTTGACTAACTCCTCTTGCGACAGGTTGCCTCTTCCGTCCAGGTCGTTGCGTCGAGACATGTCCGCTGCGGCGAGGCGAGCGTAGTACTCGTCGTGGGTACGGGCAAATCCGCGTAACGGAGACCAAAGGCCGTCGGTCAATCCTGATGCGTGTAGCGTCAAATGCGAATGCAAGCGGCAGACGCGACCATTGCCGTCGATGAACGGGTGGATCCACGCGAGGCGATGATGTGAGCAAGCCGTCGCAATCAGTTGGTACTCAGAGGCCTTGATGCGGGAGAAGCGCTTTCCCCATTCCTCCATTAGCTGGGGTATGAGATCTACCGGGGGCGCCATGTGCTTGCCAACGGTGACATCCTTCTCTCTGAATTCGCCAGGTAGGATAAGGTCGCCTTCGTTCGTGAGTCGGAATTTTTCCGGCAGCGCTTCGAAGAACAATCGGTGTATGGTGCGCACGCGCTCCGTGTTAAACATTTCGTCGGCGCTTACGTCTTTCCATTGCTTTTCCAACTGCTCCTCGGCGTGAATGTGCGCCGTGGCCATCAACTGCTTCTTGTGCTCTTCTGTGTCCAACGAGTAGTGCTGCTCAAGAGCCTGCTGAATCTTGGCCGGAGTGGTGTGTTGCCCCTCGATCTTGTTCGTGTAGTAGGAGTTCATGTTCCGAAGGAGCGGAACAAGGGCGTCAGCGACCGGGCCTTTCCCATCGGCCTGTAACTCGCGGGCTCTCTCGGACAGAGAGGCCGCCAGTTCGAGCGAACCGTCAAGCACTCGGTCTTCCGGGAAGAGGGGCTGGATCGAGACGACAGTAACCATGGGACCTTTCTTTGCGTTGGTTTTCCCCGCAAGAGCTTACCTATCCGCCCAGGTTTGTACAGTTGTCTGGAGGGATAAATGTAGGGTTCTTTGGAGGGTTAAAAATATCGTAACTATTTGTGGATTATAGCTTTTTTTATTTTTGTGTGTGGATAAATGTAGGGTTGTTCGTAGAGTTTATTGGGCGGTTCTGCTGCTCCCCCGAGCCCACGAGGCCGTGCTAGCCCCGGTCACTCGTGCCACGTTCTTGGCGGTGTCGAATGCTCACATCTCTCACCCTTGACGACGAACTACTCACGAAGGCTAAGGCGCTCGCAGGCCACTCAATGCACGACGGCATTGATCAATGAGGCCCTCAGTTGATTGAAAGGGAGGGACATCCGAGTGGCGAGGAGCCGATGGAGATAGCTCAGCGGGGGGTGTCAGAATTTCCGTGTTCAAGGCGAGTTGAGAATTACACGGACGGTCGAACGAATCGATCCGCGTAAAGG
>NZ_CABPSG010000018.1:0-52597 GCF_902459595.1 Pandoraea soli
CCGCCGGCTGCCGGGGCCCATGCGCACGCGCCCGCCCATCGGGCCACTGGGGTGCGCGCGGCGTCCGGAACCTCGGGCGCGACGGCCTCCGCCGACACCGCCGAGCGGCCCGCGCTACCCCGCCTCGTGGCGATCGCCACGCCGGAAAACGACGACGGCATTCCGCGTTTCGCCCTGTTTGCCGCGCGCGATATCGAACAGTTGGGTTTGCAGTTTCCGGCACAAGACGGCGTCGCCCCCGCAGATGTCGAGGTTGTCATCACGATGAGCCTGCGCGACAGCGCCACCGAACGAATGCGTGATTTCTCGCGCCAGCATATGAACGAACCGATGACGCTGATCGTCGACGGCGTGGAAATGCTTACCGCCACGATCCGCTCGGAGCTGGGCGGCAAGTTCCAACTGCAGATGCCAAAAGAAAAAGCCCGGCTTCTGTTCCAGCGTGTGCTGGCAAAAGCCGGGCCTGCGACCTGAGCGTCGTGTGCCTGCGAGCGGTTTGCCTCGCCGGCGCCACGCCGCCCCAGCCGGGCAGCAAGCCATGCGGGACAAACCCGGCATGGCCGTGATACGGGTGTTTACTTCACGATCTGCGAGAGATCGCCGCTCTTGTACTTCTCGGCCATCTTCTCGAGCGCGACCGGCTTGATCTTGCCGGCCTGACCTTCGCAACCGAACGACAGATAGCGCGCCTTGCACACCAGCTTGGCGGCTTCGCGAGCCGGCTTGAGGTAGTCGCGCGGGTCGAACTTGCTCGGGTTTTCGAACAGATAGCGGCGGATCGCGCCGGTCATCGCCAAACGGATGTCGGTATCGATGTTGATCTTGCGCACGCCGTGCTTGATACCTTCGACGATCTCTTCGACCGGCACGCCGTACGTTTCCTTCATGTCGCCACCGAATTCACGGATCTCGGCGAGCAGTTCCTGCGGCACCGACGACGAGCCGTGCATCACGAGGTGGGTGTTCGGAATGCGGCGATGGATTTCCTTGATGCGGTCGATGGCGAGAATGTCGCCCGTCGGCTTGCGGCTGAACTTGTAGGCGCCGTGCGAGGTGCCGATGGCGATGGCCAACGCGTCGCATTGCGTCTGGTTCACGAAGTCGGCGGCCTGATCGGGGTCGGTCAGCAGTTGCTCGCGGGTCATCGTGCCGTCGGCGCCGTGGCCGTCTTCCTTGTCGCCCTTCATCGTTTCGAGCGAACCCAGCACGCCCAGCTCGGCTTCCACCGTCACGCCGATGTAGTGCGAGAACTCGACCACCTTCTTCGACACTTCGACGTTGTACTCGTAGCTGGCAACCGATTTGCCGTCGGCTTCGAGCGAGCCGTCCATCATCACGCTCGAGAAGCCGCTCTTGATTGCGGCCATACACACGGCCGGCGACTGGCCGTGATCCTGGTGCATCACCACCGGGATGTGCGGATACGCTTCCACGGCCGCCGAGATCAGGTGACGCAGGAACGCTTCGCCAGCGTACTTGCGAGCACCTGCGGAGGCCTGCATGATGACCGGCGCACCGACTTCGTCGGCGGCGGCCATGATGGCGGAAACCTGCTCAAGGTTGTTGACGTTGAAGGCCGGCAGACCGTAGCCGTTTTCGGCGGCATGGTCGAGCAGCTGTCGCATAGAGACTAGGGGCATGATGTTCTCCTTGGAATCACAAAACTAAGCAAATCTTTCCTCGATCCAGAGGTGCCCCTCATGACGACGGCTCGCGGGCGGCGCGGCGTTGGCGCCTCGCCGCACTCGCGCGGCCCCCTTCGTCATGCCTGGCCCACCTGGACGATCTTCAACGTATTGGTACCGCCGGGTTGTCCCATCGGCTCACCCACGGTCAACACGATCGTGTCGCCGCGCTTGACCACGCCGCGCGAGAGCAGCAGTTGCTCGGCTTGCTTGAGCGCGTGATCGCGGTCGAGCGTGGCGTCGGCACGCATCGCGTAGACGTTGCGGTACAGCGCCAACTTGCGATGGCTGGCAAGCTGCGAAGTCAGCGCAAAAATCGGCACATGGATTTTGTGGCGAGACAGCCACAACGCGGTCGCGCCCGACTCGGTCAGCGCCACGATGGCTTTCGCGCCAAGATGATACGCGGTAAACAAGGCGCCGGCCGCAATCGTTTGGTCGATGCGCGTAAAAGTCTGATCGAGCCAGTCGCGATCGAGTTCCACCATCTCCGAGCGCTCCGCTTCAACGCAGATCGCCGCCATCGTCTCGATGGTCTCGACCGGATACTTGCCCGCGGCGCTCTCGGCCGAAAGCATCACGGCGTCGGTCCCATCGAGCACGGCGTTGGCGACGTCCGAGACTTCGGCACGGGTCGGCACCGGGTTGTGGATCATCGACTCCATCATCTGCGTGGCCGTGATGGTGGTCTTGTTCATCTCGCGCGCAAGCTTGATCATGCGCTTTTGCAACCCCGGCACTGCGGCGTTGCCCACTTCGATGGCCAGATCGCCGCGTGCAACCATGATGCAGTCCGACGCCGCGAGAATCTCTTCGAGCGCCGGAATGGCTTCTGCGCGCTCGATCTTGGCGATCATCAGCGGCTTGATGCCGTACGGCTCACCCGCCACGTTGGCCAGACGGCGCGCCATCTCCATGTCGGTAGCGTTCTTCGGGAAGGAGACCGCGACGTAATCGGCGCCCAGCGCCATCGCGGTCTTGATGTCTTCCATGTCCTTGGCCGTGAGCGCCGGCGCCGTCAGCCCGCCGCCCTGACGATTGATGCCCTTGTTGTTCGACAGGTCGCCACCGACCTTCACGGTCGTGTGGATCTCGTTGCCGAGCACGCGATCGACGATCAGCACGATCAGGCCGTCGTTGAGCAGCAGCACGTCGCCCGTGCGCACGTCGCGCGGCAGTTCCTTGTAGTCGAGCCCGACGCGCTCTTCGTTACCGACTTCGCAGTCGGCGTCCAGGATGAACTTCGCGCCCGCCTCAAGCATGGCCTTGCCGTTCTCGAACTTGCCGACGCGAATCTTCGGACCCTGGAGGTCGGCCATGATGGCCACTTCGCGGCCAGCCGCCTTGGCGGCCGCGCGCACCATCTCGGCACGCTCGATGTGGTCCTGCGCCTTGCCGTGCGAGAAATTCAGGCGAACGACATCGACGCCGGCGGCGATCATGCGCGAGAGCACTTCCGGCGTGCTCGATGCCGGACCGATGGTGGCGACGATCTTGGTGGAGCGGTTCATTACATCCATCTCTTCATCCTCTTTGGGTAGCAGCGCATTCGACATGTCTGGCGCTTAGCGATTTGTAGCGCATTTAGGCCGCCACAGGTTAACCAAAAAGTTCGTATTGTCCGTACGAAATCGTTTGATTCGATCTTAGATGTTCGCAATAAACCGATCAAAACCGCCCCATTCGTGCCCGTCTTCGACCGATGAACCGGCCTGCGAGCCCCGCCCCACCTGGCGCCGCGCGATCAGTTGACCTCGCTGGCGCGCTGTTGCAGCACGTCGACGGCCGGCAGCGTCTTGCCTTCGAGGAATTCGAGGAAAGCGCCGCCACCGGTCGAGATATAGCTGACCTGGTCGGCAATGCCGTACTTGGCGATGGCGGCAAGCGTGTCGCCGCCCCCGGCGATCGAGAAGCCCTTGGCGGCAGCAATCGCGCGCGCGAGCGTCTCGGTGCCGTGACCGAACTGATCGAATTCGAACACGCCCACCGGGCCGTTCCACACGATCGTGCCCGCGCCCGCCAGTTGCTCGGCCAGCGTGGCAGCCGTTTGCGGGCCGATGTCGAGAATCATGTCGTCGGCGGCCACGTCGCTGGCGGCCTTCACCGTCGCCTCAGCCGTCGCACTGAATTCCTTGGCGCATACGACGTCCGTCGGAATCGGCACCGAGGCGCCGCGCGCGGCCATCGCGTCGATGATCGAGCGGGCCTGGCCGACCAGATCGGCTTCGGCGAGCGACTTGCCGATCGGCAGGCCGGCGGCCAGCATGAACGTATTGGCAATGCCGCCGCCCACGATCAGGTGGTCGACCTTGTCGGCGAGCGACTGCAGAATGGTGAGCTTGGTCGAGACCTTGGAGCCGGCCACGATGGCCACGAGCGGGCGCGCCGGGGCGTTCAGCGCCTTGCCGAGCGCTTCGAGTTCGGCGGCGAGCAGCGGGCCGGCACAGGCGACCGGCGCATACTTGGCGATGCCGTGCGTCGTGGCTTCGGCGCGGTGGGCGGTGCCGAACGCGTCGTTCACGTACACGTCGCACAGCGCGGCCATCTTCCGCGCCAGTTCGTCGTTGTCCTTCTTCTCGCCCTTGTTGACGCGGCAGTTCTCCAGCAGCACGACCGTGCCCGGCGTCACCTCAAAGCCGCCGTCGACCCAATTGGCGATCAGCTTGACCTCGCGGCCCAGCAGTTCGGACAGGCGTCGCGCGACCGGCGCAAGTGAGTCGGCGGGCTTGAATTCACCTTCCGTCGGACGGCCCAGATGCGACGTGACCATGACGGCCGCACCGGCGTCGAGCGCCATCTGGATGGCCGGCACCGAGGCGCGGATACGCGTGTCTTCCGTGATGCGGCCCGCATCGTCTTGCGGCACGTTCATATCGGCGCGGATGAAGACACGTTTGCCTGCCAGGCGACCCTGGGCGATCAAATCGGAAAGACGTACGACGGAAGCCATGAGAATCCGGAATAAATGGTGGGAAAAACATGCATTTTAACTGATCCGCCCGTCCAGATGCCCATTTTGGCCGACGAGGGCTCCGCCTACAGGAACAGACGGCAGAGCGTGTAGACGGCCATGCCGACGACGATCATCTCGATCATGTTGCGTCGCCAGACGAACCAGCCGGTGGCGGCCACGGCGGCGGCCAGCTTGGGGTTGTGAAGATGCAGCGAGAACTGGTGATCGAGCAGTAGTACCTCGGGCACCACGATGACGGCGAGCGCCGCCGCCGGGGCGTAGCGCAGCGCGCGTTGCAGGCGCTGCGGCAGCGTCACGCGGTCTCCCGCGAGCAGGAAGAACGTGCGCGTGACGATGGTGATGGCCGTCATCGCCACGAAGGCGAACCAGATTTCGACAGTGCTCATGAGCGACGCTCTCCCGAATTACGGGGCTGGGCGCCGTCGCGCGTGGCCGCAGGTGGATTCGCCAACGCGAGCCGCTTCGCCTGACGCGCGGCGAGTTCGTCGCAAACCATGCCGGCCGCGAGCGCGCCGACCACCCCGAGCACGAGATTGAGCCGATACGGCAAATCGAAGGCGAGCAGGCCGAGGACCGATGCCAGGGTGACCGCCAGCATCGTCGAGCGACTGGTGATCGTGTGAACCATCATCGGAATGAGGGCGAGCGTTCCCGCGAAGGCGAGGCCCCAGCTATCCGGCACGAGCGCGCCGAGCAGGATGCCGAGAATCGACGACACGTGCCAGACCGCCCAATTGCTGAGCGTGATGCCGTAATAAGTCCCCTCCTTACCGGGAACATAGCCGCTTGCGAACTTCTGATTCATGAACATCACGAATCCCAGATCGCCGTTGACATAGCCAAGCACGATGCGCCGCGGCAGCGACAAATAAGAGAAATGCGGCTGCAGCGCGGCGCTGAAGATCACAAAGCGCAGATTGACGATGCCGACCGTGAGCAGAATCGTCCACAACGGCATGCCGGCGGCGAACAGCGGCAACGAGGCCAACTGGGCCGACCCGGCGTAGAGCATCAAGCTCATGCCGATGGCTTGGGGTACCGTCAGTATCGATTTGCCCATGGCGACCCCGGTCACGAGTCCCCACGAGAAGATGGCAGGCAACAGCGGCGAAATAATGCGGAAACCGGCCCTGAACCCGTCACGTTCAGCGGCTGGCAGACGAAGCATTGGCATGGTCGGCTGGGGGGCAAGCACCGAGGCGTTCGGCCCAGTGTCTGGCGTTGCGGGGCAAAGCGGTCCCGACGGCGCCCGGCACGCCCGTGATGACCGCAGGCGGTCACAGCGCCCGCCAGGGTTGCCGGAGTGTCTCCTGAATATCGTCATCGTTGGCGGCGAGCGTCCGGTCATTATAGCCAGGGTAAATATTTACTTACTACGTCGAAAACGCATATCCAGGCGTTTTTGCAGGTGCAACAGATGAGGTGTCGCGTACGCGCCACGCGGGGCTGCGAGGGTGCCAAGAACTGGCATGCGTCGCGGCTACGGGCGCTGCGAGCCATCCGCAAAGGGCCGTGGCTGCTTTACAATAGCGACTTTTGGTGAGCGTGCGGGCGGCGGCTTCGTCCTTTGCACCGGCCATGCAATCCCCAATAGTCCGAATACCCATCACGGTCCTAACCCCATGAGCGAAGTCAAACAAATGCCGGTCGTCGAAGTTGGCGCCGAAGATCTGCCGGTCCATTGCCCGAATCCGAAGATGGAAGCCTGGAGCGCCCATCCGCGCGTGTTCATCGATGTGACGCATGGCGAAGCGGCCTGTCCGTATTGCGGCACGCGTTATCGCGTGAAGGCCGGCGTCGTGCTCAAGGGTCACCACTGAGCCGACTGCCGTTGCCCCGACCCGGTGCAGCCGGCTGCTGTTGCGCCGTGCCGCCCGGTTGACAGTCCGTATCTTCGCAACGCTTAACGTTTAGAGTCTCCGCCACGATGCATAAAGCCTTGGTGATCGCCCCCAACTGGATTGGGGACGCGCTGATGGCGCAGCCGTTGTTCACCCTGCTCAAGCGCCTGCATCCGCGTCTGACCATCGACGCGATCGCGCCCAGCTGGGTCGCCCCGGTGCTGGAACGCATGCCGGAGATTTCGCGCGTCGTCGCCACCGACCTCGCGCACGGCAAGTTGCAGCCGCTGGAGCGCTACCGGCTCGCGAGCGTACTCGCCGACGAGGGGTACGACGCCGCCTATGTACTGCCGAATTCCCTGAAGTCGTCGCTGATTCCGTGGCTGGCGCGCATTCCGTTGCGCATTGGCTACAAGGGCGAGCAGCGCTACGGCCTGCTCAACGTGCGTCACGCCAATCCGCGCAAAGACGAGCGTCCGCCAATGGTGCGGCACTACGCGGCGCTCGCGTTCGCGCCTGGGGCCAAGTTGCCCGAGGCGCTGCCCACGCCGCGCATCGACGCCGACCTGAACGAGTCGGCACGTGTCTTCGCGCGCTTCGGGCTCGACCTGCGCGTACCGCTCGTGGTGTTCTGCCCGGGGGCTGAATTCGGACCGGCCAAGCGCTGGCCGCCGGGCCATTTCGCGCAACTGGCTCAGTTGGTTCGCCGCTCGTTCCCGTATGCGCAGATCATCGCGCTCGGCTCAGGCAAGGACGGTGCGCTCGCGCAGCAAATCGCTGCCGATGCGCCGTTCGTGCGCAACCTTTGTGGACAGACGTCGCTGGCCGAGGCGTGCGCGCTGCTGGCCCGCGCCAATGCGGTGGTGAGCAACGACTCGGGCCTGATGCATGTGACGGCCGCATTGCGCCGCCCGCAGATTGCTCTGTTCGGTTCGTCCGATCCGCGCCACACGCCGCCGCTGTCCGACCAGGCGCATGTCCTGTGGCTACAATTGGAGTGCAGCCCGTGTTTCGCGCGCGAATGCCCGTTGGGCCACACACGCTGCCTCAACGAGCTGATGCCCGAGCACGTGTTCGCGAATTTGCGCAACATCCTGCTCACGCAGCGCTGATATTGCCCATGGCGACGGCGCGCTCAGCTCGATTCCGGTAACACTCAACGGTAAATCCACATGCCACGTTTTGTCCGTCTGTTCGATGCCGCCAGTGAAACCATCACGGCCTTTTACGATGCGCTGCGCCGTGGGCAGACGGATCGCGCCATGTCGCTGTGGGCGAACGAGGATTTCGTCAGCTACATTCGCGCCGACGGCACCCGCTGGGACGGTCTCGAGCAGATCCGCAACGGTCTGGTCGCCCAGTTCACGCAAAGCGTGGTGCTCATCGACTCGCTGGATACGACTGAGTACGACACCGTTGGCACGGTCGTGCACACGGCGACCGAAGCGATGCGCGTCGGCAAGGAAGACGCCGGCCAGACGACCGCCCAGCTCATCCACACGACATACGTGCTGGTGCACGAGCAGGGCGACTGGCGCTTCGCCCATATCCACTCCAGCCCCTTGCCGCCGCATGCCGTCGAGCAGTTCAGCCTGATGATGCACGCGCGTCCGGACGGGCTGCACTGAGCGCGACGGTACGACGATGACGGCGCGCCCCGCCACGTTTCTTCCCCTGGATTACCGGCCGCCGCGGTGGCTGCCTGACGGGCATAGCCAGACGATCTACCCGGCGCTGCTGGGTCGACGCCCTTCCGTCGAATTCCGTCGCGAAACGTGGGACACGCCCGACGGCGACTTCGTCGATGTCGACTGGCTGGTTGCACCGCCTGCGGCGCAGAAAGCCCCGCCCGCGCCGGACGGACTTGTGGAGACACCGCTCGTCGTGCTGTTCCATGGTCTGGAGGGTGGGTCCGGCAGCCACTACGCCCGCACCCTGATGCGCGAAGTCGAGGCGCAAGGGTGGCGCGGCGTGATTCCCCACTTCCGCAGTTGCAGCGGCCGTATGAACCACGCGCCGCGCTTTTATCACTCCGGCGACAGTACCGAGGTGGACTGGATGCTGCGGCGGTTGCGTGCGAACACGTCCGGCCCGATCTTTGTGGCGGGCGTGTCGCTGGGCGGCAATGTGCTGCTGCGCTGGCTCGGCGAGCGCGAAGGGCATGCGGCGCAAGTGGTGAGCGCCGCGTGCGCGATTTCGGCGCCGCTCGATTTGCGCGCGGGCGGACTGGCGCTCTCGCACGGTTTCAACATGGTGTACACGCGCAATTTCCTGGGCACGCTCAAGAAGAAGGCGCTCGCCAAGCTCGACCAATACCCCGGACTGTACGACCGCGATACTATGATGGCCGCGCGCGATCTTGGCGAATTCGATCATGTGGTGACGGCCCCCTTGCACGGTTATCACAGCGCGTTCGACTATTACACGCGCGCGTCGAGCAAGCCGATTCTGCCGGCCATCGAAGTGCCGACGCTGGTCATCAATGCCCGCAACGACCCGTTCCAGCCGGCCAATGTGTTGCCGGGCGACGACGACGTGGGTCGCCACGTGCGGCTCCTGCAACCGGCGCACGGCGGGCATGTCGGCTTCATGAGCGGACCGTTTCCAGGCGGCATGACATGGATGCCGCACACGGTCATCGACTACTTCCGTCAATTTTTGCCGACTCCGGCCTGAAGGTGCGTTATGGATGAAATCGTTCGACAGGCGATGGCGAAGTGGCCCAACGTGCCGCATTGTTACGGCTGGCTCGCGCTCGACCGTCGCGGTCAGTGGCGCATGCGCGACGATGCAGCGCAGGCGGCCGGCACGGCCGGAGATCCAATTCGTCATGCGGCGCTGCTGGCGTTCATCGCGCGCAACTACGCCAGCGATGAAGCGGGGCGGTGGTACTTCCAGAATGGGCCGCAACGTGTGTATGTGGCGCTTGCGTACGCCCCGTTCGTGGTCCGGCTGACGTGGGATACCGCGGCGAACGACGGTGGCGGCGCACCGGTATTGACGGACCAACTGGGCCATGCTTTCGTGCCGCAGGCGTGTCTGCTCGACGAGGACGGCAACGTCGCGTTCGTGGGGGCGGTGTCTGGCGGCGAGGGGAATGGGAGTTCGACGCCGAGCGCGCCGCTCGCGTTGCTGCACGATCACGACATCGATCTGCTCACGCAGGTGTCCGATCTGGCGCAGGCCTTCGAGATTGCACAGACATCGGACGATACCGCCGACGCCAAGGGCGCCGTGCGTCTGCATTGGCGCAACGGCGACTCACTCCCCTTCGCGACGGTCCATGCGGGTACCCTGCCGCAAACTTATGGGTTCGAGCGCACCCCGCAGGCCGACGACCAATCGGCGTGAGTCAGTGCGCCCTTACGCCGCGACATCTTGTCGCACTGGCGCGGGCTCGCCAAATGCATCGGGATATCGGTTCGTATAGAAGCGCTCGACGCCATCGCCAGCGTCATTCTCGCTGAGCAATTTCCACGGTTCACGCGCGAGACACGACGCCAATCCGGCGATGCAGACCAGCCCGCCGTACAACCACCATCTCCCACTCATGCTGCCCAAGGCGTTCGAGGCGCCGTAAAGTGCAAATGACAGCATGCTCGCCATCTGCCCCGTCAGCAGCGTTGCGCTCGCGACTCTAACGCGCACGGAAGATGGCATCGCAATCACCCGCCGATCGATGCCGTTCATGGACAGACACGCCCCGAATACACCGGCCGACATCAAGCACCCACCCTGTGCGACAACGGAATAGACAGCCGTTGCCACGCCAAGACTAGCGCCCAGCGCCGCCCATATCGCAATGTAACCAAGCCTGTGTTGCAGTGCGCCGGAGAGGATGGGGTGAAAAACAACAACCCCCGCAATTGATCCGACGACGAATGCGGCAATCAACCAACCGACCTGCGCGTCCGGTAACGTCGCGTTTTGAACCAGTTGAGGAATCAGCATCGGAACGATCCCTGCCGTCGCGATAACCAGCAACATGTCGCAGAGCGTGAAGAAGCGTTCCGCCGGCAACCGGATTTTCAGTGTAAATCCAGCAAACGCACGACGAAACCATGTTCTCGCGGGGGCAGGTGCTGACGTCCCGATCCGGGACAACGAAGGCAGTACTGGAAGTCGTGACAGCAGGGGCAGTAAAGCGCCCCCGAACAATGCAACACACCACAAAGCGTATTGGTGAGTGCTGAGTAGTAAGGCGGCTCCGGCGAACAACGGCCCGATAATACGACCGAGATTGACCGCAACCCGCTTCAGGCGAAACGCGGATAACACATGCGCTTTCTCGACAAGCTCCGCCGGGTAGATGCTAAGTAGCGGTTGTAAGACCGCGAAGGCGGCGACTGCCGCCATGTCATTCACTATCCAAAAAGTGACGCTGTGCGTTGCGCTCGCAATCGCCAGCCGCGACATGCCGCATAGCACGATGATCACACATGCCCAGCGCAGGACCTTACTGCGAGACAACCGCTCAGTCCATGAAGCCGCCACGGGCAGCGCGATGAAGGCGCTCGTGGCGAGCGCTATCTCGTACGCCACGACGCCCGCGGTACCGAAGCGGCCGAGCAATACGATGGGAACCATTGCGTTCCACATGCCTAGGTAGGCCGCAAGGAGAAAATCCAACGACAGGTAAACGAGGAATGGGGACACGGTGCGAGGTGAGAGAGCAACCACGACCGAACATCGGCCGTGGCAGCCACTAGGCGAATGTTAGTGGGCGGCTACGGAATGCTCGACATTGGCGTCGACCCAATCGATACCAAATTGCTTCAGCAATCGCGTATGCATGTCGTTTAAATAGACATCCCGATGCTCGGAAAAATACTTGGCATCAAACCAGCGCACACCAAAGTACAAGGTATTCCCCCGAATTCCGACTGGATTTTGCCAATCGTATTGGACGTCCTCCTCTGGCCTCAAGCTCAGCCGAAGATCAGACTTACGAATCTCTTCAATACATTGGCGCAGGTTATCGCGGTCGTTAAACTTGATTCGGCATTTCGTTAAAGCAACAATCGGCTTGTTAATGGGTCGCTCGTTGTCTATCAGGACTTCGTACTGGCAATTCTCCATACTTCACCTCATTCAGTGAATATTGGTCGAAAAGTTCGCAGCGAAATCACACTGCGAAGCGAGCACGGTACCGTGTCGCCATACTCGCCAATCGAAGTGTTGTGTGCAATGGGAGTGCGTCAGAATCCCAAATGAGAAAAGTCCGATATTCCAGTTTCGCCGTGATCTCTTATGATCGACACTCGAAAAATTGCGAAAACGCCAAGATCTTCACGCTTCGCCAGTTTCACATGGCGGGCGCTTTCCGATAGATTAAAAGCAACGGCGCAACTCGCACGCAAATAAGTGTACGCAACTTCGCAGCACGCGCCGCTTATCCACTTATCCGGCCAGCTTGCCGAAGTCCTTCTCGTCTTCCTTGTCGTCCTTGTAGCGGCGCTGGAACTCGTGAAGTCGCGCGTCGATGACCGACATCTCGTAAAAGCTGGCGTCGCCGGCCTCGCGCGCGAGCTTCAACTGGCTGACGGCCGCCATCCACTGCCCTTGCAGCGCATATTGTTCCGCCAACGCTTCGTGCTGACGCGCCCGCTTGCCGGCCGCGGCCAATGCCCCTGCCAGCGCCCGCCACCAGATGGGCTCGCTCCGGTAGCGCTCGACCTGCGCTTGCAGGAACTTCGTCGCGTCGGGAATCCGTTGACTGGCGACCAAGGCGTCGGCATAAGCCATATCGGCGGCCTGCGAGAGTGGGAACGCGGCACGCGCCTGCGCGGCGACGCGCAAGGCTTCGTCCGGCTGGCCCGACAAGCGCGCGATATCCGACGCCAGCACGGCCAGACTCGGCGTGCCCGGCCCCGTGCCGCCGAAGGCCGCGCGCGACTTCTCCAGCGCCTCGCGCGCCGGCACCCAGCGACGCTGCTTGAACTCGGCCAGCGCCACCGCGTACCACGCCGCCGCCACATTCGATGTGGTCTGCGTGCGGATCGCGGTGCGTTGCGCGTCGGCGATCGCCGCGTAATCGCTCGCGGACTTCTGCTGCAAGACTAGCGAGCGCGCCCGCACAAACGCATATTCGGGCGACTGCACGGGCTGACGATAAGCGGCAGTGCGCGAGCGATTGAGCATGTCGGCGATGCGATCCGTCGTCAGCGGGTGAGTCCGGACATATTCCGGCACGCCGGCTTCGTTGATCGAATCCGCCCGTTGCAGACGCTCGAAGAAGGTCGGCATCGCGTACGTGTCGAAGCCTGCCGCCTGGAGCAACTGGAAGCCGACCCGATCGGCCTCGCGTTCCGCATCGCGCGAAAAACGCAGTTGCCGGTCGACGGCAAGGCCTTGCCCGCCCATCGCGATTCCCATGCCGAGATCCGGGCTACGTGCCCCGATGCCGGCGAGCAGACCGAGCAACATGCCGCCGAGGGCGATCCACGAGTTCTGCGACTGTTGCCCGAGCATGCGCGCAATGTGATGTTGCAGGACGTGCCCCGTCTCATGGCCGATCACCGAGGCGAGTTCCGACTCGGTACGAGTGGCAACGATCAGTCCCGTGTTGATGCCGATAAAGCCCCCCGGCAGCGAGAAGGCGTTGATGCCCGAATCACGCACCACGAAGAATTCGAAACTCTGACTGGCGTCGAGTCCCACTTTGCGGGTGGCCGCCACGAGCTTGCCGCCCAAGGCATTGACGTAATCGGAGAGCAGCAAATCCGACAGGTAATCGGGATCGGCGCGAATCTCCCGCATCACCCGCTCGCCCAGCTTGTGCTCCATCGCGGGAGACAAGTCGGCGGCGGAACTCTGGCCGAGCGACGGGAGCGACTGCGCGGCCGCCTGCGTGGGAACGACGACGGCCGCGAACGTCATCGCCGTCATCACCGGCAGCATGGCGAGCGCGAGCACACGCCGCCAGCGCGCAACATTGCGCTCGGGCGGAATCGGCAGAGGCAAGGGCTTCGACATGGCGGTCATGCGCACCGTGTGTCCGATCGGCAGCGTGGACAGGGCGACGGGAGCGGGCGACGCATGGGAATCCTGCCGGACGTGCCGATGGCGGCGCGGAACGAACGTAATGAGCGGAACGAACGCGTCATGGAAATGGGCGCCGCGGGGCGCTGATCATACGGGGCTGCTGCTATGATAGCAGCCAGACGTAGACGTTCCGCGGCATCGCCAGAACGTGTTCGATACCGTCAAAATACATCCGAAACACCGCCAAACTTTCGGTCGCGAAAGGCGCTCGCGTGTCCTGTGCCGGCACTTTTGCAACCTCATTTCAGCATCGACTCATGGCAGAACTCACCCATTTCGACACCGCCGGACAGGCCCACATGGTTGATGTCGGCAGCAAGGACAGCACGCATCGTATTGCCGTGGCGCGCGGCACCATTCAGATGAAGCCGGAAACGCTGGCGCTGATTCGCACCGGCACGGCCAAGAAGGGTGACGTACTGGGCATTGCTCGCATTGCGGCCATCCAAGGCGCCAAGCGAACCGCCGACCTGATCCCGCTGTGCCACCCGCTCGCGCTCACACGTGTGACGGTCGAGTTTCTGGTGGACGACGGCGCGAACGCCGTGCACTGCCGCACGCAGGTTGAAACCATCGGTCGCACGGGGGTGGAAATGGAAGCGCTCACAGCGGTTCAAGTCGGCCTGCTGACGATCTACGACATGTGCAAGGCCGTCGATCGCGGCATGACGATCACCGATGTGCGCGTGCTGGAGAAGCACGGCGGAAAGTCGGGCGATTGGGTGGCGCAGGACTAAGTCAGCGGCGGGGTCCTCGACACCCGACACCAAAGACGGCGGGCTCGCTATGCGAGCCGCCTCATCCAGTCAAGGCACGCCACGTCACGCGGCGGCGACCTTGCCCGCGCCCTGACGTTGGGGCCAGAAGTACCACACCGCCCCCAGCGCTTGCAGTGCGATCAGACCGGTCCAAGCGGAGAAATGCGCTTGCGCGCTGTGCGCCGCGTAAGTGCCGAGCACGGCCCCGACGCCCACCTGACACAAGAAGATCAACAGGAAGATGACGAGTGTGAGCGACGTATTCACGCGCCCGATCAATGTGCCGTGGAAATACTCCGCCAACACCGCATAGGACAGGATGCCCGTGCCACCGAAGATGCCATAGGCGGCCCAAAGCCAGACCGGTGGAATCGGCGCACGCATCAACAACAGCGACTGCACCACGACGAACAGCACCATTCCGGCGCCGGAAAATGCGAACACGCTCACGCCACGGCGTTCGAGCGAGCGCGCGGCTGCACCGAACACCACGCTCCCGGCCATCATCGCGAGCCCCACGACCGACACCAGCGAGGCAGCTTGCGACGCCGACAGCCCTTCAACGTCGCGCATGAACGGCGCCATCCATAGCGATTGCATTGCGTAGAACACGCCCTGCGTGATCCCCGAGAGCGAAGTCACTTTCCAGAACATTCCGCTTCCCAGCACCTGACGCACGCCCTTGAGCGCCTCGAACAACCCGCCTTGCGCGTGCGAACCCGGCTTCTCTGGCGCGCCGAACCACAGCGCGACCGACATGAAAACGGTCAACGCCGCCAGTCCGAACGACACGATGCGCCAGTCGGTCAGCCCGAGCAGCCAGTTGAGCGGTGTTCCCACCACGACCCCGCCCATGCCGCCCACGGCCATTACCAGGCCGTTGAGCAGCGGCAAACGTGCCACCGGAAACCATTGCGCCAATGCCTTGAAGGCGCTGCCCAGACACACCGACACGCCGACGCCGATCAGCAAGCGTCCCACCATCAGCGCGCCGACGCCTTGCGCCAGTCCGAACAGCGCGGCGCCCGCAGCCGCGAGCAGCAGCACCAGCGACGCCACCCGGCGCGGGCCGAACTTGTCGAGCAGCACGCCCGCGGGCAATTGCGCCCCGGCAAAGCCGAGGAAGTAGAGGCTCGTCAACAACCCGAGGTCGGCCGACGAGAGGCCGAGATCGCGCGTCATATACGGCGCAAACCCAATATTCACGCCGCGGTACACGTAGGAAACGAAGTATCCGCAGGCGAACAGGACGAAGATGCGAAGTGCCTTCGACATGAAGCCATACCTTAATTATTTGCTCAGGTATCGATTGTCGTTGCAGCGCCGCCCTGAAGCCAACGAAACCTTTGCACCCGTATTGTGAGTAGAATTTGACATCATGATTCCTCACCTCCCGCCCCTTCAATCGCTGCGCGCACTGGAAGCTGCTGCCCGCCACCGTAGTTTTACGCGGGCGGCCAACGAATTGAATTTGACGCACAGCGCCGTGAGTCATCACATGCGCTCGCTCGAACAGCAACTCGGCACGACGCTGTTTCGCCGCGTGGGGGCCCGCATGATCCCGACCAGTGTCGGGGCGCGTCTGGCCGAGCGAGTACGCATTGGGATGTCGGAACTCATTGAGGCGATGACTGAAGCCCGGGCGGGCACGGCGGCGGGCGCGTCGCCCGCCGTCGTTCGTCTGGAAATCAGCGTCATGACCGATCTGGCGGCCCAATGGTTGATTCCTCGGCTTGGCCGCTTTAGCGAGCAGCAGCCCCATATCGATCTGGTGGTGCGAATTCACGCGGATATTGCCGCGCCCGATCCGTATTCGGTCGACGTCGGCATCTGGCATCAACGGGTGGAAGCGACCGGGTTCGTCACGCGTAAGCTGCTCGATGACTATGTGATCGCCGTGTGCCACCCCGATTTGATGGCGCGTGTGCCCGGGTTCACGGTGGCCGATACGCACAAACTGCCGATGCTGCGCTTCGCCTATCGATCATGGCGCGATTGGCAGGTCGCCGCCGGACTGACGCCACATGAGCCGACGCGCGGGCCGATTTTCGACGATTCCGGGTTGCTCCTGCGTGCCGCCATGGCCGGACAAGGTGTCGCCACCACACGCAGCTTGCTCGTGCGCGATGCGCTCGCGTGCGGCGAGCTGGTGCAAATTGGCGATGTCCGCATTGCGCCGAGCCTCGAATATCACGTGAGCTGGCGGGAAAACCATCCGCGCGAGCGCGCGATTCACGCCTTCTGGCAGTGGATGCAGGATGAGATTGCGGCCACGACTCCGCTTGCCGTACCCAGTCTGCGGCGCGGCGACGGCAACGGCGACGTGCCGATCGTCCAGGCATAAAAAAACGGCAACGAATTCCGAAGAACTCGTTGCCGTTTCCGGTGCGGACTTGCGTCACCGAATCGAAGATTCCGTGACGAAGTCCGGCGACCGGGGTAGGTGGGGTGCCTTGCGGCCCCCGTCATGCCGTCTCTTGCGAGACTTACATGCCCATGCCCATGCCGCCCATACCGCCCATGTCACCCATGCCGCCAGCCATCGGAGCATCTTCCTTCGGCAGTTCGGCAACGGCGCAATCGGTCGTGAGCAGCAGGCCCGACACCGAAGCGGCGTTTTGCAGTGCCGTGCGGGTGACCTTCGTCGGATCCACAACGCCCATTTCCACCAGGTCGCCGTACTCGCCGCTCGAAGCGTTGTAGCCGTAGTTGCCCTTGCCGGCAATCACGTTGGCCACAACGACGCTGGCTTCTTCGCCGCCGTTGGCGACGATCTGGCGCAGCGGTTCTTCCATGGCGCGCAGAACGATCTTGATACCGGCGTCCTGGTCAGGGTTGGCACCCTTGATGTCGGCCACGGCCACGCGAGCACGCAGCAGCGCAACACCACCGCCCGGGACGATGCCTTCTTCCACGGCAGCGCGGGTAGCGTGCAGCGCGTCTTCGACGCGTGCCTTCTTTTCCTTCATTTCGACTTCGGTCGCAGCGCCGACCTTGATCACGGCAACACCGCCGGCCAGCTTGGCCACGCGTTCTTGCAGCTTTTCACGGTCGTAGTCGCTCGTGGCTTCTTCGATCTGGGCACGGATTTGCTTGACGCGGGCTTCGATGTTCACGCCTTCGCCGGCACCATCGATGATGATGGTGTTTTCCTTGCCGATTTCGATGCGCTTGGCTTGGCCCAGCTCTTGCAGCGTCGCCTTTTCCAGCGTCAGGCCGATTTCTTCGGCGATGACTTGGCCGCCCGTCAGGATGGCGATGTCTTCCAGCATGGCCTTGCGGCGATCGCCGAAGCCCGGGGCCTTGACGGCGCAGGTCTTCAGGATGCCACGGATGTTGTTGACCACCAGCGTTGCCAGGGCTTCGCCCTCGACGTCTTCGGCGATGATCAGCAGCGGACGGCCAGCCTTGGCGACTTGCTCGAGCACCGGCAGCAGGTCACGGATGTTCGAAACCTTCTTGTCGAACAGCAGGACGAACGGGTTCTCCAGGATCGCGACTTGCTTTTCCGGGGTGTTGATGAAGTACGGCGAGAGGTAGCCGCGGTCGAATTGCATACCTTCGACGACGTCCAGCTCGTCTTGCAGCGACTTGCCGTCTTCGACGGTGATCACGCCTTCCTTGCCGACCTTGTCCATCGCCTTGGCGATGTAGTCACCGATCGAGGTATCGCTGTTGGCCGAGATCGAGCCGACTTGAGCGATTTCCTTGTTCGTCGTGCAGGGCTTGCTGATCTTGCGCAGTTCTTCGATGGCGGCGGTAACGGCCTTGTCGATACCACGCTTCAGGTCCATCGGGTTCATGCCCGAGGCAACGTACTTCATGCCTTCGCGAACAATCGACTGGGCCAGCACCGTGGCGGTGGTGGTACCGTCACCGGCGTTGTCGCTGGTCTTGGAAGCCACTTCCTTGACCATTTGCGCGCCCATGTTCTGGAGCTTGTCCTTGAGTTCGATTTCCTTGGCGACCGACACACCGTCCTTGGTCACGGTCGGGCCGCCGAAGCTGCGCTCGAGCACGACGTTGCGGCCCTTCGGGCCCAGGGTCACCTTGACGGCGTTGGCGAGAATGTTGACGCCCTCGACCATCTTGGCACGAGCGGCATCGCCGAAAACGACTTCTTTAGCTGCCATTGCATTAACTCCTTGAATACTTTACGTAGATGTCTGGGGGGAGACAGTCTTAGGCGGCCACGACGGCCATGATGTCTTCTTCGCGCATGACCAGCAGTTCCTGGCCATCGACCTTCACGCTTTGGCCGGCGTACTTGCCGAACAGAACACGGTCGCCCACCTTCACATCGAGTGCGATCGACTTACCTTGATCGTCTTTCTTGCCCGGGCCGACGGCCAGGATCTCGCCCTGGTCCGGCTTTTCAGCGGCGGCTTCAGGGATCACGATGCCCGATGCGGTCTTCGTTTCGTTGTCCAGGCGCTTGACAATCACGCGGTCATGCAAGGGACGAAGGTTCATTACAAGCTCCTCTTTCTCTCTGTGAGATCGACAAAACCTAAATATGCAAACATTTGCATATCTGGTGAATTCATGGCGTTAGCACTCTGCGCCAACGAGTGCTAATTATAGGGACGGGGTTTGACGATTTCAAGACGCGGGGTTTTCCCGGAGGTGAATTTCGGGTGCCGAGAATCATGAAACGATGAGCCTGGCTCATGTCGCAGTGAACCTTTCACACCCTAGGTGCCGCACAAAGCACAAAAAAATCAACCACTTAACAATCAAAAGTGGGCCACCGAATCGCTGCCCATCGTTGCCGCGCCCTTCGGCCGGCTCAGGCCGAGAGCCGTCAATACATTTGCGCACCGGTGAGCGAGGTGTTCGGCTTACGGCCGCACGCCGGGACCGTTCAGGGCCGGCGTGTGCTGCGCCAAGACTGCGGCGGCATGGGTCTCTTCAATCCTGGGCCTCGGTGTTGTGAATAAAATTCTCCGGGACGTTCGGCCCCCACAGGTACAACGAATCCTCCGGCGCGAAATCCCCGGCGGGCCAGTCTCGTCCGGCCGAAACAAAATCAATGTCGGCCGAGTACTCGCAAAAGGATCCCCATGGATCCTCGACATAATGAAAGTAATTCGACCCCAACACATGTCGCCCTGTCCCCCACCCCTTCGCGTAGCCGGCGGCCAGCATCTGGGCGGCCCCCTCCCCAACCAGATCAACGCCTTCGACATCCCACGACGAATGATGCCAGCCACGCGCGCGACTTTTGGCAAACGCCACCAAATGATGATCGCAGCCATGCGGCGCGTGCGTGAACGCGATCAGATCCAGCGATTTATCGGACAAACGAAGACCCAGCGCGCGTTCGTAGAACGAGACCGCTCGCAGGACATCTGGCGAAAAAAGCAACACATGCGATAGCCGTCGCGGCTTCACCCGCACCACCTCCGCCCGAGTACAAGCGCCGCGTACGTCTGCCGGGACAACGACAGCCCGACTCGCCGTCTTGCTATTCGGGCTGGTCTTCGGCCCCACCCGCACTTGAATCAGATTACCGTCGGGATCTCGGAACTCAAAACCGGCACTGCCCCCTCCGGCCATCGAAGCGACAATGCTCGCGCCCGCCGCGACCGTCTGGGCACGCAGGTCCGCGAGATCGTCCTCGTAGCAGTTGAAGCTAAGGTATGCCATCTCCTTTCGCGCCCCCGCGATCACGCGTCCCCAACGATGGCCGTCAGTCGCCCTGATCTCGAGTTCGTCGCCCTGCCGTCCGGCGCGGTTGACCGTCAGACCGAAAGCCTCGAAGAAGCGATGGGCTTCGTCGATGGATGGGACATTCAGCGCGAAATGGTCGATGGAATGCACCGCTGCCCGCCGATGCGTCGATGAGAATTCGGTCATGACTCGCTCCTCGGAAATCATCGGCGACAACTCGTTGGTCGATCGTTCATGAAACACCTTAGCGGATGGCCTCGTCAACGACGGGATTGCGCAGCACACCGATGCCCTCCACGCTGACCTCACAAAGGTCGCCATGCTTCATCAGAAGTTTCGGTGTGCGTGCCCAGCCGATACCTGAAGGCGTACCGGTCACGATCACGTCGCCCGGTTCGAGCGTAATGGCCTGGCTGACGATGCTGATCAGTTGAGCGACGTCGAAGATCATGTCGTCGGTACTGGCGGACTGCACGACCTCACCATTCAGACGTGTCTCCAGCAGCAGCCCCTTGGCGCCGGGGGGCAACTCGTCGGCCGTCACGAGGTCGGGACCGAACGCGCCTGTGCCGTCGAAATTCTTCCCGACCGTCCATTGCGGCGACTTGAACTGGTACTCCCGAACCGACCCGTCGTTGAAGAGCGCGTAGCCCGCAACGCATTCGAGCGCATCCTCCTCGCGAATGTGGCGACCGCCCTTGCCGAGCACGGCCGCGATTTCGCCTTCGAAGTCAAGGCCCAGGCTATCGGATACTGCCGGGCGCACCAACGGTTGTTCATGCGCCACCAGGCTGGTTGCAACGCGAAAAAAAATCGTCGGGTAATCCGGTTGCTCGTAGGGGCTTTCCTCCGTGTGGTCAGCGTAGTTGAGGCCGACACAGATGAGCTTGGGGGGACGGGCAAGCGGCGGCAGGTACACGAGGCCTTCGGCGCTCACCTTTTCCTGCCCGGCTTGCGCGCGGCCATGAGCGACGAGATCGACCCCGCTCGCCAACAACGATTCCAGGGTGTCCTCGCCGAGCACGCGAATGGCGTCGCCATCGCGAACGCCCAGCGTCGCCTTTCCATTTTTTACGAACGATACATAGCGCATGGGTGTTCTCCAGAGACTTTAGGGTTGGCGCGCCCGCTCACAGATCGCGGGGCAGCGCATGTTGTTCGAGCCACGCTGAAAAAGCGCGGCAGATGGTGTCGTTGGCGCGACGCGCCGAACGTGAGGCTTCGAAGAAGCCGAAGAACGGATGAAACATGTCTTCGAAACACAGGAGTTGCACCGGCACACCAGCCGCCTCAAGACGCCGCGCGTAGGCAATACCTTCGTCGCGTAGCGGGTCATGGCCAGCGATCGCAATCAACGCGGCAGGCATGCCGCGCAGATCGGCAGCGCGCAGTGGCGACGGGGGGAACTCCCGCGCACGCGCCATAGCCGAGCCCATATAAAGCCGCGAGATGTCTCGCAGGTCGGATGGTGAAAGCATCGGGAAGTCGATACCCTTTGCCTCAATGCGCGCGACGTCGCGAGCCATGTCGACGCCGGGTACAACGAGCAGTTGCGCGGAGATACCGACGCCGCAACCGCGCAACGACAGTGCCGCCGACGTTGCCAGATTGGCGCCGGCACTCTCACCCGCCAGCACGACCCGCGACGGATCCCCGCCAAGTACCGCGACATGGCGGATCGCCCAGCGTGTCGCGGTCAACGCGTCGTGATGCGCGGCGGGAAACGGATGCTCCGGGGCCAGTCGATAGTCAACCGACACCGCCACCGCCCGCATGTCGCGGCAGAGCTTGCGCGCGATGTCATCCATCAGCTCGACACTGCCGAGAACAAATCCTCCGCCATGGAAAAACACCACCGTAGGCATCACCGCGCTCGTATCCAAGGGACGGTAGACGCGTACCGGGACATGCGCCCCCGCACACTCGGCGATCGCATCTTCAATCGCGCCGACCTTCGGCAACGGATTTCGTTCACGCGCCGCCATAATGCCGCGGCGCATACGTTCACGGGCTTGCTGCGGCGTTCCGGAAAATGGCGGAAGCGTTTGCGCTGCACGCATCGCCGACACGAGATCCGCCAGCTCGCGGTCCAACGGCTGAGGCAATTTAGCGTCACTCATTTCAATTCAAGAATGTATTGCTGGGACGCAACAGCACGCTGTCGCAGAACGTTCAGGTCGACACCGATCATTCGGCCCTGTCGCTTCACTGCGCGCCCGGCGACGAATACCGAGTCCACATTGCCCGGATGCGCGGCAAGCACGACAGCGCCCACGGCGTCCGATACCGGGGTGAGGTTGAGGTCCTCTCCACGAATCATGATGATGTCGGCCTGCTTGCCGGGCGTCAGCGAGCCGACTTTGTGATCCAGCCCGTTAGCGCGCGCCCCTGCCACCGTGGCAAACTCCAGCACCTCGCGCATCGAGAGCGTTGCGGGCGCGTTCTGAACCCGCGAGTGTTGCCCGCCCATCCACGAACGGTAGTACGCGAAGGCGTGACGCATCTGCGTGAACATATCGCCCGAGCATTTGGTCTCGGTATCGCCGCTCAAGCTAGGCCGAATGCCCACCGCCAGCAAGCGATCAAACGGGATATCGCCAATGCCTTGTGCGTTCAACTCGCAGTGCACGCCGAGCGAAGCGCTTACGCCGGCATCCGCCATCATCGCGATCTCGTCGGCGCCGGAAAAACAGCAGTGCACGAACGTCAAGTCGTCGCCCAACACGCCGGCGTCATGCATCTGCGCGATCGCTCGTACCGAGGCGTTTCGCGCATACGCCCCCATGTGAATGCTCGATCGAATTCCGAGGTCGCGCGCAAGGCGCAAATCTTCCAGCCAGACATCGCGCCGCGTCATCTCTGGGCCCCGTGCCGCCATGGCAAGCGTGAGCAGTTGATCGTCCGACGAAAAATACCGCGTTCGCAGCCGGCGAATATCCTCCGGATGCCCCCGCTGACTGTCGAACATCCACGACGCACCGTCCACTAGCGGCCATCCATGTGCAAACACGCCGCGAATGTTGGCCTCGCGCAGCCCCAGGATCGCGGCATCCGCGTGGTCGGGGCTGTTCTGGACATGAGACCAATCGAGCATCGTGGTGATGCCACCGTCAAGCGCGGACACTGCACCCAGCATCGTGGCAACGTGAACGTCTTCCGGGCGAAACGCGGCCCCCTTCGCACCCAGCATTTCGGCGAAGTAGATTTGCGGATCGATGTCCGCGTAGCGATGCCGCACGCAGCTCTGCCAAGTATGGCGGTGGGTATCGACGAACCCCGGCAGGACGATCATGCCGCTTGCGTCGACGCGTTCGGCATCCGCTGCGTCAATGTGTGGCGCCACCGCCAGGATGCGCTCCCCCTCGATCAGCACGTCACCCACGCGCAGATCGCCGATCGCCGGGTCCATGCTCAGCACCCAGCCGCCCGTCAGTAATCGTCGGTGTTCGCTCATGGGGTCACCGCTTCAGCCATTTGCCAAGTTGCACGTCGACGTCTTCTTCGCGAGCCAACGTCTCGCTTGCCCACGCGACATAGCCATCGGGACGCACCAGCAACCCCTTGACGCCTTCGAGCGCCGCAGGAATGCGTGCGACACGAGCCCTGAGCACACTCACCGGCCGACCGGTAATGTCGATCGACTCGAACTGACGTGCAAAGCCGTCCAGATCGATCAGCAAGAATTTCCGCTCGCGCAACGCCTGCGTGATCGCCACCGATCGGCCGTCAAGCAAGACCAGGTCGATATCTGGGCAACGCTGCCCGGTCAACGGATGGCTGCCTGGATCGCACGGATAGGCCGTCTCCAGACCATTGAGTTCGAGCACCAATTTGCGTTGCACCTCTGGCAGCGGAATCAGGTGCTCCTGCATCCGTCGCTTGAGCGCGACGGCCTCGGGGCCGAAGTTGAATTGCAACGCGCACTGTGCCTTTACGCTCTCGAGCAGCCGGTGCATGACCGGAAGGCGTTCCGAATCGTAGGTGTCGAGCGTCTTGGCGTCCGCCACGCCGTTGATGACATTGGCCAGCTTCCAGCCAAGGTTGAACGCGTCCTGCAAGCAGAAGTTCATGCCTACGCCACTGGCCGGATAGTGAATGCGGGCGGATTCCCCTACCAGAAACACACGCCCCTGTCGAAGTGTTGGCACCGCCCGCATCTGGTCATCGAAACGCGAAGCCCAGCGGTATCCCTTGATGCCGTAATCGGTGCCATGCACGTCACGAATGCACTGCAACACCTCCTCGAGCGTCACCGGCTCGTCCTTCGGTGCATGCCGGCGATCCCGATGCACGATGTTGAATCGCGTAATGCCTTCGCCGAATACGTAGCCGCGCACCCACCCCATCTCGTTGTCTACGTTGATACGCCCCCCCGGCCACGGCGCCTCGAGCTCAGCGTCGACAACAATGCCGCGAAACGTCCCCGAATGCCCGTCGAACGGAAGACCCAGCTTGGAACGCACGACGCTACGCCCGCCATCCGCGCCGACAACGTACTGGGCGCGCAGCGTCGAGAGGTTTCCGGTGGGATCGGATAGCGCAAGCTCCACGCCGTCATGCAACTCGCGCACGTCACGGACTTCCTCGCCTCGCCGGATCACGGCTCCCGATTCAGCGGCCCACTCCCACAATACTTCCTCGGTCTTGTTCTGCGGCAAACCCAGCGTGAAGCCGAAGCGCGTCTCGAGGTACTTCCATTCAATCGGATGGAATCCCGCCCAAATGTGTGATGGTCGATACGGATATTCCGCAATTTCACGCGTTTTTCGGATCAGTCGATCGGCGATGCCTCGGGTATCGAACAGCTCCAGAACCCGTGGCAAAATCGTGCCCGCGCGCGACTGCACGCCTTCGGTGCGTCGCTCAATCACAAGCGTCTTTACGCCGGCGCCGGCCAACTCGGCAGCCATCGTCAAACCCGACGGGCCACCGCCGACAACAATCACATCCCACTGCATTGCATTTTCTCCATCAGATACCGAGACTGAACCGGCCGACATGTTCACGTTGCCGGTTAAAAGAAGTGCGTGACACCGGCCTCAAGCACCGCCTGGTGCGATGCCGACGCCGGCGGTTGATTTCGAAGCACGGCAAACTGGCCTGATCCTGCGAACTGAAACACCCCGAGGAGATACAGACTGGTGCGTTTCGAAAGGGCATAGTCGATATGCCCGTGAAACTGATTCCACTTGTAAGACTCGAGTTTTGTGTACGAGTAGCCACCGCCAATTCGCGTCTGCGGCGTCACGTACTTGTAGGCGCCTACATCAATCGATTGCGCCGTGGCCGATGCGCCAGCAGCCGATAGGCGCGTGTAGCTGTAGTTACCCATCACGCGCCAGCCATCGTTCACGTATGCGACGCCCACCGTGCCTGTGTTCTGACTCTGGAATACCGAGGCCGTCGGTGTCTTCGTGAAATCAATGCCGTACAGGCTTGACACGCCCAACTTGAGTCCCGGCGCGTACGGAACGCCGTTGACGGACTCCCAGACGGCGACCGTTTGCCACGGCCCCGTCGCATAAGCGACTTCGGCACCGACGACGCGGCCCGTGTTGGTGGTCGAGCCCGCCTGCCCGATCCCGTACATCAGACCGAACTGAAATCCGCCATAGAGGGGTGACTTGTATTTGAACGAGTTGTTCAGGGCGTTGCCGACCGTTCTGTCAAGATTCCCCGGATGCGTCGCGAGAAGTGACGTAAACCGCTCGGACGTAAAGGGCACCAGATCGGCTAGCAAGTCGTACATCGAACCCATGGTCAACGTACCTTTGCTCGCGGAACTCAACCCGACGAAGCTCTCGAATGGCGCGTCGGTTCCGTTATTGAGAAAAGCGTAGCGGCTCAGGCGGAATACCGCGGAGGTGTCGCTGTCGATCACTTCCTTACCCGAAATCGCAAAGAACGGCACGGCGTGGGTATTGGTGGCTTGCCACAGTGCTCCGCTACCGATTGGGCTGGCGTTACTGGTGTACGAGACACCCATACCAAGCAGCCCAGAGAGCGTCACGCTCGATTGCGCATGAATGGATGCGCTTGCCGATAATAATATCGCAGTACTAATAAATTTTATTTTTACGAGCTTCATTGAAACGTCTCCTGGCTATTTTTCTGTGTTTCCCACTTCACGCATGTCGCAATGCGCGGTCGCACGCGGGTGCGTTGTTAAGCAAGATCAACGCCGAATCAAGGCGCACCCACTTGCGTCGCAACATTCGACATGACGCTTTCGGTACGCGACACACTCCGATACAGCGCTGCAGACGCCACCAGTGCGATCCCTCCTGACACGGCGAATACAACTGCCATTGCATTGGGCAAGGCATCTGCACTACCGGCGAACAGGAGTCGCCCGACGAGGGCGATGAGCGTGGGCGAAAGGCCCTGACCAAGCAACCCATTCAACACGAGCACGATCGCCATGACGATGCCGATCGACTGCGTGGGTACGACGCGCGCCACGATCGTCGAGGTGACGGACATGAAGGTCCAGGAGAAAAGAACAACCAGCGCATCGACGATCCAGAACGTCTGCAGCGTTCCCGTCAGCACCAGCGCCACCGTGAGTACCGCAACGGCAATACTCGTCACCATGCCCACCCGAGCTACGCTGGTCAGCGCCGCCGCTCTGCGCTCCATCGCCACTCCTGCCAACCAGAGCCCGAGCGGCCCCATGGTCAGCAGCACGGTCCCCTGAATCAGCCCAATCTCCCTCATGCCGAGATGGAAGCGTCGAACGATCACGGTTGGCAGCCACGCCGCCAGGCCGAACGTGATGATGGCGTTCGCCACGACAAAGAGGAACAACGGTCCGAAGATGGCACGATGCGCCCAGAGATAGGCGGCGACGTGGTGCGTGCGCCGCGGCAGGTTCGTCGCGCCGTCGCGTTGACGCCCCGGATCCTTGCTCAGGAAAATCATCACGCTCATCGGCACGCCAACCAACCCAATCAGGAACAGCGTCATCTGCCAGGCCGTCACATTTCCCAGGAACGGGATGGTGTTCATGCCGGACGACTGAATCACGCTCATCAACGGACCGCCAAGGACCAGCGACAATCCGGTGCCAAGCATCAACGCCATCGTATAGACGGAGAGCGCTCGCGCGCGGCGGTCCTCGTCCACACCGTCGCGAATCAGTGAATACGATGACGGGGGAATCAACGCCTCGGCCCCACCCACAATGACGCGCGCGGCCACCAGGACGGCAAAGGTGGTCGCTGCAGCGTTGGCCGCGACTGCCAGTGACCACACCAACACCCCGGCGGCAATGATCAGACGACGGTCGAATCGATCTGCCAGCCAGCCCGCAGGCAATCCCACCACGATATTGGCCACAGCAAATGCCGCTCCAATCAGAAAGCTGATTTGCACGTCGCTCACACCGAAATCACGCTGGATCGGCGCGACCATGAGTACCAGGATGTTCTTGTCGATCTGGGCCAGCATGGTCATCAGTGTCAAGGTGGCGACCAGCCCCCACTGGGCAAGCCGCGAGCCCGCCTTACGATACGCCTGCATAGGTTCATGTCTCCGTGATGCTTGTTGGTTTCCAGGCTATGGCTGCCTGTTGAGCCGATTATAGGTATCGCATGACATTTATATAATTTATTGTTTAAATACGGTGCATCTATCCTGTAAATATCAAACTGGTCATGCGATTCAATAAGCTCGATCTCAACCAACTCGTGGTACTCGATGCCCTTCTATCCACTCGCAGCGTCGGCAAAGCCGCCGAGCGTTTGTTCTTGAGCCAGCCCGCGACCAGTTGCTCGCTGTCCCGCCTGCGTGAGTATTTCGAGGACGAGTTGCTCGTGCCGGTAGGAAAAACGCAGGTCCTCACACCGCTAGCCGAGGAGTTGGCAAAACCCGTGAGGGACGTCCTGCTCCAAATCCAGACGATCACGCGCGCACGTCCCACGTTCGATCCTGCGACATCGACACGTCGCTTCACGATAGAGGCGTCCGACTACGTGATCAGTGTGTTCCTGTCGGAAGTGGTCAAGCGGGCGACAACGCTGGCGCCCCTGATGCAGTTCGACTTGCGCGCGATCAGTCCCCAGACGCCCGAGCATCTGGAGAACGGCGAGGCAGAACTGCTGATCGCACCAGAGTTCGCCAAGGTTGCCGGCCATCCGGCGGAGCCTTTGTTCGACGACACGTTTTCGTGTCTCGTGTGCGCCGAGTACCGAATGGCGGGCGACCGGTTGACGGAAGACGAGTACTTCGACGCCGCTCATGTGGGTGTCGAATGGGGGGGCGGGCGTCGCATTACTTTCGACGCCCGCTTACTGTCCACGAGCAAGCGCACACGGCGCCAGACGGTGATCGCGCCGACCTTCACGCTGGTGCCCGCATTGCTCGTGGGTACCTCGCGCATCGCCACGCTCCCCTCCCGGCTCGCGCATCAGATGGCGCAACGCTTCCCCCTTCGCGTGCTGGAATGCCCTGTCGGCATCCCGGCCTTTGTCGAAAACCTTCAATGGCACAAGTATCAAGAACGCGATCCGGCCATTGCCTGGCTACGGTCGCTGTTTCGCGAGACCGCCGAACACTTGCCCCCAATCTCGACGCCCGGCGAAGAGGTCGTCCGTAAATCAGGCGCTGGGCGCGGGACGCATCGGCGCGCCGAACCCAAAATCAAGCGATCGAAAACCGAAAATTAACTGCGCGCCAATCCATCGGCGTAGTACCGACAACACCGTGTTTCGACCGCAGGCTACGGAAACAAACAACATGAGTCTATATTTAGACTCATATATAACTTAATATACAAATTGAGTCTGATTTATTGACTCATATAAACATTTGAGTTAGATTACAGCTCATTGAGTAGCTTTTGCACGACAACGCCCTCAGGGTGGAGGAGACGGTGGATACAGTTCGACGGTACCGAAGCGGCGAGGCAGCCAAGCTCGTCGACATGCCTGCTGCAACGTTGCGTATCTGGGAGCAACGGTATGGCGTCGTGTCGCCGCCCACTAGCGCCTCGGGTCAGCGCCTGTATTCCGATGTCGACGTCCATCGCCTGAAGACGATCAAAGCACTGGTGAACCGAGGGCACGCCATTAGCTCGATTGCCCATCTGGATGGCGATCAGTTGAGACAATTGGCCAGCTCAGACGGCAACCCTGCGATGTCAGACGCCCCCGTGCGAGACACGAACCTCTTCATCGTCGGATTTGGCGAAAGCGTGACGCTTGACATCCCGAACGGCGTCAATGCCGTCCGGCTCGATACCGTTCAGGAGATCCCTTCCGCCGACGGCAACGATTCCGCCGAGAACTGTGCCGTCATTCGGGTCGAGGCGCTTCACGAAGACGTGGTCCTGGCGATCGTCTCGGCCGCGCAGCGGCTGATGTGCGATGACGTGCTCGTCGTATACGCCTTCGGCACGACGCGGGCGGCCGAACTCGCGCGATTGGAGGGCATCAACCTCAAACGCGCCCCCAACGCCCTACTGCACGCGAACGACCTCCTCTTCGATTACCTGCAAACGTTACGTCGCATCGATTCCCGCAGCGCAGGCCGGGAGCGAATCTGGCAAAGGACGCCGCGTCGGTTCGACAACGACACGCTGACGAGGGTCGTCTCCCGGTCGACGACCATCGCTTGCGAGTGCCCCAAGCATCTTGCCGAACTCGTGCTGCAAATCGCCGCGTTCGAGCGTTATAGCGATGAATGTGAGTCGCGCTCGCCGGCCGACGCGCTACTTCATAGACATCTCGGCGACGCGGCCAACAAAGCCGTTGCCATGTTCGAAGATGCCCTCGCCGCCGTGGCTGAGCACGAAGGCTGGTCTATGCCGGCGATCGCGCGTGGCGAGCGCTGAACGTCACCGCGCGTAAGCAACTTCCTTTTCCGGAGAACCTCATGGGCGCGATCATCGATTCACAACCGGCCATCACGAAGGGCGCCGCGGAAGGCGTCCCGTTGTCACAAGTCATCCGGCAACGCTTGCGAAACGCCCGTGTCCGGTTTCACGCCAACGACAACATCGCCGCCCACCTGCGCGAGGGGGATGTCGATACGCTGCAGAGCGAAGTGGCAATGCACATCGAGAACGCCCTTCGCGCACTTGTCATCGACGTCGACAACGATCACAACACGCGCGAGACAGCCAAGCGCGTCGCGAAAATGTTCGTCCGGGAAGTGTTCTCCGGACGGTACGAACCGCCGCCCGTGGTCACGGAATTCCCGAACATCGGGCAACTGAACGAACTCACGCTGATCGGGCCGCTTCGCGTGCGTAGCGCGTGCTCGCATCATCTCTGCCCGATCATGGGTCGCGCGTGGATTGGCGTATTGCCCGCGGCGAATTCGAATCTGCCAGGTCTTTCCAAATACGCCCGATTGCTCAATTGGGTCATGGCACGACCGCAAATTCAGGAAGAAGCCGTCAAGCAGATCGCCGACTTGCTCGAAGAAAAGATCGCCCCCGACGGACTCGCCGTCGTGATGGAGGCGGATCACTTCTGCATGCATTGGCGAGGCACCAAAGACGACGGCGCGCGCATGGTGAGCAGCGTCATGCGGGGACGCTTCCTCGAAGATCCCGCGTTGCGCCGCGAGTTTCTGGCGTTGATGCCCGACCGCTCGCAGTAAGGCACCGATCCCGCAGCATCCTTCCTGGAGACGCCGCGATGACAACCATCGACATCAGTCAATACGCTTGTCCGACGGGCACGGGCAGCGGCGGCGTCTCGTCGCAGAGTGCGCCCGCGAGTGCGAGTGCGTGCTCGAGCGCGGCCGGTGCCTGCGCGGGTACCGCCCGCATGTCGGCTCGTCCTTCCCTCGGCGATTGCACCGACCTGACGGGTCTGCTGACGCTTGCGCAGCTCGGCGACGAGGATGCGTTCTCGCAGCTTTACCGGCATACCTCGTCCGTGCTGTTCGGCGTCATCCTCCGCGTGATCCATCATCGCGCCGAAGCCGAAGATATTCTTCAGGACGTCTATATGGCGTTGTGGCAGCGTCGTCTGGTGTTCGATGCGCAACGCGGCGACGTGCTTCCGTGGATGTCGACCATCGCCCGGAACCGAGCCATCAGCTATTTGCGCAAACGACAACCGATTCCGCTGGACGAGACCCTCATGTCGTCAATCGCCGCGGATACCGCGCTTCCGCCAGAGCTCAGTGAGAAAGATCGCGAAAAGCGACGACTCTCGGTGGCAATGACCGCCCTCTCTGCGCAACAGCGACAGGCCATTACGATCGCCTACTTCGGCGGCTTCACCTATACGGAACTTGCCCGTACGCTGGGTGTACCGGAGGGCACTGCCAAAAGCTGGATTCGTCGAGGCCTCGCCAAGCTTCGGGATGTGCTCGAGTCCTGAAAATTCGCGCCGGCGGTCACGCTTGAGCATACCGAGAGTCGATGCCAACGTGCTTGATGGACGACGAACGCAAACACAGGCTTTCCATTCACCGACACAGGGCCCTCCATGACCAACGCTGTTCCCGCCAAACGAACCGTCGCGCTGCGGTGGCTGAGCGCGCTCTCGCTCTCGTTCGCGTTCCTCCTGCTCTCCGGGTGCGCCAACACGAGTCCGCCGCCAGGGGTCTCCCCCGTGTCGCCCTTCGATGTGAGTCGCTATCAGGGCCGCTGGTACGAACTGGCTCGCCTCGACCATGCGTTCGAGCGCGGCATGACGGACGTGTCCGCCACCTACACGCCGCAGTCAGATGGCAGTATTCGCGTGCTCAACCGCGGCTTCGATACGTCGAACGGTCGGTGGCAAGCGGTGACCGGCAAGGCGCTGTTTACCGGGTCGCCGTCTGTCGCATCGCTGAAGGTATCGTTTTTCGGGCCGTTCTACGGCGGTTACCACGTGGCCGCCATCGACCCCGACTATCGGTGGGCGCTGGTGGTGGGACCGAATACCGGTTACTGCTGGATTCTCGCGAGGGAGAAGCATCTCGGCGCGAGCGAGATGAAGCGCATTGTGGCGCGCGCGCAAGCGCTGGGCGTCGATACGGCGTCGCTTGTCTGGGTGACGCATGATCGTGTCGATCCCACCGAATGACCCAGCACGGTAAAGCGTTTCTGCCCAGCAAAGTCTGTCAAGCGTGCGGCCGGCCCTTCACCTGGCGCAAGAAATGGGCGCGCGTGTGGGACGACGTCAGGTACTGTTCCGAGCGATGCCGGCGGGTGCGTCGCCCGGAGCCGGTACAATCGGGACAAAATACCTTCGGCAAACCCTTCCGATGATGTCAGCTTCATCCATCCGCCTCATCCTTTCAGCCCCTTCCGCCCGCCCTGTCCGGGCAGCGCTTGCCCTGGCAGCACTGGCCGCCGCGCTGGCCGGCTGCGCGGGTCCCCGGCCACAGGCCACACTGGAGACCCCGCCGAGCGCCAGCACGTCGCCCCCTGCCCCGACGAGTCCATCGCCCGCCGCCGACGCGCCGCAGGCGTCCGCGCCGCTGCCGTGGTGCGTTCAGACTTCGCTACGCGAGGAGGACGACCTGATGCGCAACTTCGGCGGCATTCCCGCCGGGGTTCGCCGGATCGAAGAAACCCGCTTCATCGCCAGCTATGATCGCGTCACTGGCAAGGTCGGGCCGCTCGACAACGGCAATCGCTTCGTCATGGATTTCGACGCGCAAGGTCACCTGCTCGCGAGTACCGACCGCGGCCACTATTCGTATGACGCCAACGGCCGACTGAACAGCATCGACGGCGTCCCCGTCGACTGGCAAAGCGCCGACGCCTGGATCGTGCGCGGCCCCGGACGTCGCGCCACATGGAAGGAGCAGGTGCACCAGGAGAACAACGGGCAGTTGGAATGGACCCGCAGCCTCATCGCCGCCGCCAACGGCGCGCATCATCACCGTACGGGCACCCTGCAGGCGCGACGGTTCGACGACGAGTGCTTCGCGCTCTCGCGTCAGTGGTCGGCGCCCAACGAAGCGCGTCAGGTCGTCACGGCCGACGGGAAGGTGCGTCCAGCGCCGAAGCGGGTCTCATACCGGACGTTCGCCAGCGTGGAGCGCAAGCCGGACGGCGGGCGCATCGTCCGCGACAACGGCGCCGCCGCCTTCATCGACGGCCAATGGCTCGCGCTGGCGTGGGACAACGAGGTCGCGCAATACTCGCCGCGTCACGAACTCACGCGCGTGACCCGCACCGACGCCGCCACCGGCGAGCGTCATGTGTCCGAGTACCACTACAAGTACGACGCGCGCGGCAATATCGTGCGCGTCGTGATCACCTCCCCCGCGGCGCACGGCGAGAAGGTCGACCCGTTCGCCAATGTCTTCGTGCGCAAACTGACATACTTCGACGCGGCGCCGGCCGCCCAGGCGCCCAACCAACTCACGTCGGCAAAGTAAAGCGGAACGTCGCCCCCTGCCCGGCCTGCCCGGGCGTGTCGACCAGCGTGATACGCCGTCCGTGCAGTTGCAGAATGCGATGCACGATGCGCAAACCCAGCCCGCCCTCGCGGCGGGCGCCGCCGACCGTGAATGGCCGCTCGAACAGGCCTTCGCGCGCGGTCTCGGAAATGCCGGGACCGGTGTCGCTCACCAACACTTCGATGTCGGCGCCCACCGGCGCCACCGCCACCGTGATCTCACCACCCGACGGCGTGTAGCGCAGCGCGTTGTCGAGCAGGTTCGTGAACACGCGCTCGATCAGGCCGAGGTCGGCCCGCGCAACGGGAATTTGCGGCGCGAGTTGCGCGCGCAACGCGACGCCGCGCGACTCGGCACTCAGTTCGAATTTCTGAAAGACGTCCTGGATCAGATCCGTCACAGAGAACGGCTCGGCCTCGGGCTGCACGAAGCCATGTTCCAGACGAGCCAGTTCGAACAGCGACTGCGCCAGCGCGCCGACCTTGCGGCTCTGATCGAGGGCGATGCCCAGATAGCGCCGCCGCTCGGCGGGCGTGAGCGTGGCGTCCTTGAGCGAGAGCGTCTCGAGATAGCCGTGCAGCGACGAGAGCGGCGTGCGCAGATCGTGCGAGATGTTGGCAATGAGTTCGCGCCGCTCCTGATCCTGACGTGTGAGCGTGCGCCACTGCGTGCCCAGTCGCTCGACCATCTGCCGGAAAGTGCGCTCGAGCACCACGATCTCGTCGTTCGGCCGCGCCTGCTGCGACGCCAGTTCATCCGCGGAGACGGCAGGCAGCTGCACCGGGGCCGCGTCGATATCGAACTCGCGCACGGAATCCGTCAAGCGGCGCAGCGGACGCGTAATCAGCGCGAACGCCGCCAGACCGGCAATCAGGCACAGCGCCGCCACCAGGCCGATCGACCATAGCGCCGTATCGAGCGCCGCGCTCGTCGCCCCGCGCGCCGCGAAGCGGTCGTGCGCCTCGCCGACCAGCACGACGTAGACGTAGCCGACCTCGCGACCGTCCACCCGCAGCGGTGCGGCGCTGAATACCTTGCGAACATCGGCATTACGGGGATCGTCGCCATAGATCGGCAACGCCTCGCCATCGATCAGCCGATGCACGGGAGCCAGATCGACCTGCATGCGCCGCAGATGGCCTTCAGGCGCCGCGTGACCGGTGATGCGCCCCTGCATGTCGAGCAGATACACTTCGACGCTCGGATTCACCACCATGAGTTGCCCGAACAGACGCCTCACGGCGTCGGGCTTCATGCCGTTCGCGTCCATGAGCTGGGCATTCGCGGCGATATGCTCCGCCAGTCCGCGCGAGAGTCCCTGAATCACTTCGGCTTCGTGCATGCGATTGGCGCGCACCTGCATCCACGCCGACGTGCCGCAGCACACCAGCAGCAGTCCCGCGAATACCAGCGACAGGCGCTGCGTGAGGGTGAGATTCCAGCGACGCATCATGCGCCTCCTGCCTCGGCACCCGTGCCGTCGGGCCCGCTGTCGTTGGCGAACTTGTAGCCGCGCCCCCAGACCGTGAGGATACGCGCGGGCTGCGCCGGATCCGCTTCGATCTTGGCACGCAGGCGATTGATGTGGGTGTTGACGGTGTGCTCGTAACCCTCGTGCTGATAGCCCCACACCGCATTGAGCAGGTCCATGCGCGAGAACACCTTGCCGGGCTGACGGGCGAAGAAGTACAGCAGATCGAATTCGCGCGGCGTGAGATCGAGCCGCTTGCCGCCAAGCGATGCCTCCCGCGCAATCGGGTCGATGAACAACCCCGCCATCGCCAGGCTGCCGGCGTCCATGCGCGCGTTGCGCGCCAGCGCATCGACCCGCCGCATGAGCGCCTTGACCCGCGCCACCAGCTCCAGCACTGAAAACGGCTTGGCCAGATAGTCGTCGGCGCCCAATTCCAGCCCGAGAATACGATGCACTTCGCTCGCGCGCGCACTGATGATGATAATCGGCGTATAGCGGGTCATCGCCCGCGCGCGACGGCAGATCTCCAGCCCGTCGACGCCGGGCAGCATCAGGTCGAGGACCAGCGCGTCCCAGCCCCCCTCGGACAATCGACGAAGACCTTCGTCGCCGTCGGCGCAATGCACGACCTCGAACCGCTCGTCGCGCAGATGCAGCGCGAGCAGGTCGGCGATATGCACGTCGTCTTCGACGAGCAAAACACGGCGCGGCGATTCCATCGCAGGGACAGCTCCCGGGAAAGTGGATCTTGAAGGCCCCATTGTGCGCAGTTCACGCACCGCGAGGTATCACGAATTGTTTAATTTTACGTGAGGACTTTGCCATCGCCGGCGCACTACCCTTCAATTATCGATCCGGCGCGAACGCCTGCTGTGTCTGCTGCGCCGAACCACGGCCGTCGCGCTCCCCTGAACACGCGGCGGCGGGCCAGCCCCGCGCCGGATCGCCCTACTGACCGGAGGATGTCATGCGTTTGTCCGATAAGCCACCGCGCAAGCCGTCGCGTTCCGCCGCCGCCAAGGCTGCCCCGACGCCGTCGCGCCGCGCGTTCCTGCTAAGCGCCACTGCGGCAGCCGCCGCCGTCGCCGCCGGGCTGGTGCCGCGCCTCATGCGCCCCGCGCACGCCGACGATGCCCGTCGCGCCACGGATCCCGAGCACTTCGAGGTCGCCTACAGCGATGCCGAATGGCGCAAGCGTCTGACGCCCGCCCAGTACGAGATCTTGCGTCAGGCGGGCACCGAGCGTCCCTATTCCAGCCCGCTCAATGACGAACACCGCGCCGGAACGTTCGCCTGCGCCGGCTGTGCGCTGCCGCTTTTCTCGTCGCGCACGAAATTCGACAGTCACACGGGTTGGCCGAGCTTCTGGATGCCGCTGGATCATGCCGTGGGCACGCACACCGACTCGACCTTCGGCATGGTTCGCACCGAAGTCCATTGCCGACGTTGTGGCGGCCACCTCGGCCATGTGTTCGACGACGGTCCGAAGCCGACCGGCCTGCGCTATTGCATGAACGGCCTTGCGATGACGTTCCAGCCGCAACCCGCCTGAGCGCCATGCGTCTACCGTCGTCAAGTTACCCACCTCCGCTTCACCCCGCCAACGGGTGCGGCTCAAGGAGCGCTTCATGACTTTGCTCATCCTCGCCTACCTCGGCGGGATTCTGACGATCGTCAGTCCGTGCATCCTGCCGGTACTGCCGTTTGTTTTCTCGCGGGCTGGCCAATCGTTCTCGCGCAGCGTGTTGCCAATGCTTGCGGGCATGGTGCTGATGTTCGCGCTGGTGGCGACGCTCGCCGCCGTTGGCGGAAGCTGGGTCGTGCAGGCGAACCAATATGGCCGCTGGCTGGCGCTGGCCCTCGTCGCGTTGTTCGGCGCGACGCTGCTCTTTCCGAAACTCGGCGAACGGCTCACGCATCCGCTCGTGTCACTGGGGGATCGCCTGTCGCAGTCCGCGCAAGGGAGCGGCAGCATCTCGGGCAATGCGAACACGGGCCCCCGTCCGGGCGCGTCGTTCCTGCTTGGCATTGCCACGGGCCTGCTCTGGGCGCCCTGCGCCGGTCCGATCCTGGGGCTGGTGCTCACGGGCGCGGCACTGCAAGGCGCCAGCGTCGGCACCACGCTGCTGCTCGCCGCCTATGCGGCCGGCGCCGCCACGTCGCTCGGGCTGGCCCTTCTGGTCGGCGGACGCGTCTTCGCCGCCATGAAACGCTCGCTCGGCGCAGGCGAATGGATTCGTCGCGGGCTCGGCGGGCTGATGCTCGCGGGTGTCGCCGCCATCGCCCTCGGGCTCGACACCGGCGCGCTGGCGCAACTCTCGACGCCGTCGACAGGGGGTATCGAGCAGAGGCTCGTCGACGCGCTTGGTACACGCCGCGCCGCCGCTCAGGTCGACGCGAGCGTCGATAGCCACACCGCCGGCCCGACCATGATGCCCGTGCGCGATACGACGATGCGCGCCACCGCCGATGCCCCAGCACCGTTGCCGGTCGAAGGCCAGTTGCCCTCGCTGGACGGCGCCGTGCAATGGCTGAATTCGCCGCCACTCACGGCGCAGGCCCTTCGTGGCAAGGTCGTGCTTGTCGACTTCTGGACGTATTCCTGCATCAACTGCCTGCGCACGTTGCCATACGTCAAAGCCTGGGCGCAGAAGTATCGCGACCAGGGGCTCGTCGTCATCGGCGTGCACGCGCCCGAATTCGCGTTCGAGCGCGACATCGGCAACGTGAAAAAGGCCGTGCACGATCTGGGCGTTGACTACCCGGTGGCCATCGACAACGACTTCGCGATCTGGCGCGGCTTCCACAATCAATACTGGCCGGCACACTATTTCGTCGACGCCCAGGGGCGCGTGCGCTACCACCACTTCGGCGAAGGCAATTACGCCGAGTCGGAACGCGTGATCCAGCAACTGTTGCGCGAGGCCGGTGCGAAGCAGGTCGCGAGCGGCATTGCCGACGTGCAGGCCGGTGGCATTCAGCAAGCGGCCGACATGGGCGACGTTCGCTCGCCAGAGACTTATGTCGGCTACGAGCGCGCGGAGCACTTCGCCTCCCCCGGCGGCGCCGTGCGCGATCAGGCCAGCGACTACCGCGCGCCATCAACGCCGTCGCTCAACCAATGGGCGCTGGCCGGCGACTGGCGCGTGGGGCCGGAACAGGCCACCGCCATGCAAGCCGGGACGCGTATCGTCTATCGCTTCCACGCGCGTGACCTGCATCTCGTGCTCGGCCCGAAGGCCGGCGGCGAACCGGTGCGCTTTCGCGTAACGGTCGACGGCAAGCCGCCCGGCGACGCGCACGGCACCGACGTGGGCGCCGACGGTACCGGCACCGTCGCCTCCCAGCGCCTGTACCAGTTGGTGCGCCAGTCAGGCGACGTGCGCGACCGTACGTTCAGCATCGAGTTTCTCGATCCGGGCGTGTCGGCCTACGCCTTCACCTTCGGCTGAGTTCGATGGCGTTCGGCGAGTCACGCCGCGCCCCGTCCTCCAACCCAATGACCCGGCAGCGACTTCGCAAGACCGCTGCCATCGAGGCGTCTTCGGACGCCGGGAGTTTTCAGATGAACCCGTTCGATCCGCTTCACCCGTCGCAGGCCCGCGACGAGATGCCAGGCCAATCGCCCCGCCGCACGACACCCGCTTCGCGAGTGAGACGCCTGCTGCTTGGCACCGCCGCCGTCGGGGTACTCGTTTGGCAAGTTGGCGCGTACGCCTTCGGCGGTGCCGAGGCGGCCGTCGTCATCGCCGCCCCCAAGCTCGACGAGCCCGCCACGGGCGAGCACACCGAGACGGCCGTGTTCGCCGGCGGCTGCTTCTGGGGGGTGCAAGGGGTGTTCCAGCATGTGAAGGGCGTGACGAAAGCCGTGTCCGGCTACGCGGGCGGCACCGCGAAGACGGCCGATTACGAAACCGTCAGTAGCGGTGCGACGGGCCACGCAGAATCCGTGGAAGTGACGTTCGATCCGCAGCAAGTGTCCTACGGGACGCTGCTGCAGATCTACTTCTCTGTCGCGCACAATCCGACCGAACTCAATCGGCAGGGACCGGACACCGGCACGCAATATCGCTCGGCCGTGTTCCCGATGAGCGAAGCGCAACGCCGTGTCGCCGACGCGTATATCGCTCAGCTCAACGCCTCGCACGCCTATAGCAAGCCCATCGTCACCCGCCTGGAAAAGTACTCGGGCTTCTATCCGGCCGAGACCTATCATCAGGATTTCCTGACCGAGCACCCGACGTATCCGTACATCGTCATCAACGACCTGCCGAAGGTGAAAGACCTCAAGCGTCTGTTCCCCGCGCAGTATCGCGACGCGCCGGTGCTCGTGAAATCCGCCACCGCGATGTAAGGGGCGCCGTCACAACGAGGGACTCGGGCGTCCCTCGCCGAAGCGTTACGTCACTGCGGCGTATCGACGAGCTTGTACACGCGCACCCGGTGACCATCCGGGTCGGACGCCACGAACGTGCGACCGAAGTCCATCGTCGTCGGCGCCTGCAGGATCGTGATGCCTCTCGCGCTCCAGTCCTCCCACGTGGCGTCCACGTGCGCGTTGGACGCCACCGGCAGCACGATTTCGCTACCGCCGGGCGGCGCGATGGCCGTCGGCGCCACGCCATAGCGCGCCCACAGTCCCAACTTAAACCCCGAAGGGAATACGAACATCGCGAATCCGGGCGATGCTTCTACCGGCTCGAGGTCGAACAATTCGGCATAGAACGCCGCGCTTTCGGGGGGACTCGAAACATACAAAATAACCAAGTTCGGATGCAGCATGACTCGCTCCTGTCGATAGTGATGGATGACGTTTTGCTCGGCCGATCCCCGCAGCTGCGGGGCCGTCGTGCGCTGTCATGCATCACATCGTACGAAGCGATGCTGTCAATTTTTGTCAGCAGTCGAATGACGCCTGCGAAGCGTCGCGAACGCCGGCGGAGCTCACCGATTGCCCGTCGTTTCGCGCCACTTCGTGAGCAACGCGCGGCGCCCGCGCGGATAGCGCGTCTCGGTCACGGTCAGCGCCTCGATGCGATCGGCGCGGAAATGACGGAAGTCGTCGCGCAGCTCGCACCACGCGACGATCATGCGCATATGGTCGAAGAAGCCGAGCGCGAACGGCCAGATGACGCGCTCGGACAGGCGGCCCGCTTCGTCGCGATAGGACAATTGGAGTTTTCGTTCGGCGCGAATGGCTTCGCGAATGACCGTCATGTCGACGATCGTCGGCGGTAACGGTTCGCCCGGCGCGATGAGCAAGGTCGAGGCCTCGAGCGACGAGCGCAGATCCGACGGCAGCACCGCCGCGATCTTGGCCAGCGCGTTCGCGCCGGCTTCCGCCAGGGCGCCGTCCGTGCGTCTGGCCACCCACCGCGAACCCAGCACGATGGCCTCGATTTCCTCTTCGGAGAACATCAGCGGCGGGAGCAGAAAGCCCGGCTTCAGGACGTAGCCCAGCCCCGGCGCGCCCTCGATGTGCGCGCCCTGCGCCTGAAGCATGGCGATGTCTCGGTAGAGCGTGCGCAGGCTCACACCGAGCGAATCGGCCAGCGCCGCGCCCGCCACCGGGTAACGGTGGCGGCGCAGCAACTGCATCAACGAGAAGAGACGTTGTGTACGGGACATGGCGCAACATTATGCGCCATGCGGTTGCGCGTGGCAGTCCGTCGGATCACTTCTGGCGCAGTGCCTTGACGATCGCCGAATTCACATCGCCCGCCTGAGCGCCGTAGGCCACACGCAGGTAATTGCTCAGTTCGGCAATCTGCGCGTCGGTGAACTGGCGTGCGAAGCCCGGCATGTCCTGCATCGCCTCCAGCCCCGGGAACCGCTGCGGCTCGATGCCGTCGAGAATCGCGACGATCAGATTGCGTGGATCCTTCTGACGCACCGTCGAATTGCCCAGCATCGCCACCGCCACATGCGGCTTGCCGGTGCCGTCCGCCGCATGGCAGCCCGCACACACGGCGAGATAAAGGTTGCGGCCCGCCTTCAACTGGCTCGCGTCAGGACGCTCCGGGAGTGGGGTCGGCGCGGGGGGCGAGTCACCCAGCAAGTACGTCGAGACCGAGCGCAGATCGTCGGGCGTGAGATATTGCGTGCTCAGATGCACCACCGGATACATCTCGCCGAATGCCGACCCTTGCGGGGCGATTCCCGTGCCGAAGAACGATTGCAGATCCTTCACCGTCCAGCCCCGTGCCGCCAGGGCGTCGGGCGTCAGATCGGGCGCAGCAATCCGGGCGAGCGCCGCCCCGCCGAGCGGCTTCGCGCTGTCGAGCTGACCGAACGTGCCGCGCGGCGTGTGGCATTCGGCACAGTGTCCCAGGGCGTTCGCGAGATAGCGTCCACGCAGCCAGTCGGCGGACTGTCCCTTCGAGGCGTCGGGCAGTGCGTCCTTCAGGAACATCCAGTCCCACACGTGCATGCTCGAGCGCACGTTGTAGGGGAACGAGAGATCATGCTTTCGGTTGGGTATGGCGGCCGGCTTCACCGACATCAGGTAGGCGTAGATGGCGTCGCTGTCCGCGCGGGTCATCTGACGATAGGACGTGTACGGCATGGCCGGATACAGGGCCTTGTCCGGGGCCATCCCGTCATGCAGCGCGCGGTAGAAGTCGGCGGCGGTCCAGCCGCCGATGCCGTTCGTCTTGTCCGGCGTGATATTGGTGCCGTAGAACGTGCCATACGGCGACTTGAGCGGCACGCCGCCCGCAAACGGCGCGCCGTTCGCGCTCGTGTGGCAGGCGGCGCAATCGGCCGCTCGCGCCAGATATTGGCCGCGAGCGATCTGATCGGGCGATGCCGCCGCCCCACCGCCGGCTGCCGATGCCGAGGGACTTGGGGCATCCGCGGCCATCCCGTTCGTCACGAGCGCGGGCGCCGCCGTCGTCTTGGGCATTGGCGGCTGGGCGGGCTTGGGTGGCTTGGGCACTGTCGAGTCGTTGCAGGCGGCGACGAGCAGCAACGCGACAAGACACGCCGCGCGCGCACGCCAGCGGGTGGCTCGATTCAGGCGCATGGCGTCTCCCCTCATTTCGCATCCCTAATGCAGCCGGGCGTCTTGAGCAAGACGTCGCGCACGGCCGCGTAATAGCGCACATATCCCGTGCACCGACAGATATGGTCATTGAGTCCCTCGGTGATCGCCGCTTCGAGATCGGCACGCGCGACCGGGTGGCGCTTCAGACGTTCGATCAACACCGTTGCAGCATTCACAAAGCCGGGCGTGCAGTAGCCGCACTGGAAACTGAAGTGATCGAGAAACGCCTGCTGGATCGGTGCGAGCGTGAGCTTGCCGTCGGCATCGCGCACCGCGTGGCCTTCCACCGTGCGCACCGTCTTGCCGTCGAAATAATTCGTCCCGGTGATACAAGTGCGTACGGTTTCGCTACTGCCGTCGGCGTGATCGACGATCACCACGCAGGCGTGGCAGATGCCCTGCCCGCAGCCCAGGCGCGAGCCGGTCAGGCCCAGGGTCTCGTGCAGCCAGTCGATCATCATCAAACCGGCCGGCACGTCCATCGGGCCATGCGACACACCGTTCACCTTCACGGTGACGGGCAACGTCTCCCACGGTGCTTTGCCGTTTGCCGGGGCTGCCGAGGCTGCCGCCGCACTCGCCGTAAGCGGTGCCGCTGCCGCACTCGCCGCGCTCATCGGTTGTCCCGCGCCCGTCGACGCCGTGACGTCCGACGCGGCCTGCGGTGTGCTCGAAGCGTCCGTCATGCCAGTACCTCCTGGATCGTCTCCGGTGTCACCGGCAACGCCGTAAATCGATGGCCAATCGCATGCGCGAGACCGTTCACAATCGCACCGACCACGGGAATCATCACCACTTCCGCGATACCTTTCGGAACGTCGGTGTCGGAGATCGGTGGCAATACCTCACCGGTTTGCGTCCACACGGCGACGTCGACCGCACGCGGCAGGTGATACCGGTTGAAGTTCCATGTGCCATTGCCCGGGCCGTCTTCATAAAGCGGCAGATACTCGTGCAGCGCATGGCCGATCCCCATCGCGAGACCGCCCTGCAACTGGCCCGAGACGAGCTGCGGCGAAATCTGGTTGCCGCATTCGACGATGGAATGATGGGTGAGCAGTTCGACCTTGCCGGTTGCCTCGTGCACCGACAGCGCCACGAGCGTGCCGACGGCGCTGTAGTAAGTCACCGCTGCGTTGTTACGCTGCACCGGCGGGTAGTACACGCGCTTGCGATCGAGGGTGCGATAGCCGGTGGCCGACGTCGACGCAGTGGCGGTCGACGGCGTGGCCCCGCCCTTTCCGAAGCGCAATGCAATACCATCGACGGGCAGTCGCTGCATCGCGCCGTTGCCCAGATCCCAGTCCGCTTCGGCCCACTGCCAACGATTGAAGACGTGCACCGTCGCTCCGGTCACCAGGCCCAGTTCGTGCGCCGTCTTCGCGAGCATGGGTAACGGCAGCGCTTCGAGCCCGGCGGCCGTGAGCTTGCCGTCGACCCAGCGTGCGTCTTCCGCACGCACCACGAGCGGTGCGGCCTGGCCGCCGCCGAGGCCGCGACGCCAGATCGACAGCGCCGCCGGCCACAATCCGTGCATGAAGAGCAACCGCGCCGCTTCTCGCGTGCTGTGCGTGAAGTAGTAGGCGGAATTCGTCGCGCTCGACGGCGAGGCGTATCCCGGCGACCAACGCGGATTGGCAGCGAGCTTGTCCTGATCGGCCTGCGACATCAGATACGGATCGCCGCTCGTCACGACCGGCAACTCCGGCCAGTCCGTGATCGCGACATGCACCTCCGTGGCCGGCATGCCAAGCCATTTCGCCACGGCAACCGCCTGCGACGTCGACGTGCCGGTGCCGATCTCCACGGCCGTGTGATGCAACGAAATCTTGCCCATCTCGTCGATCTCGACACGCGCGAACGAGGTCTCGGCACCGGTGCCGAAGTCCTTTTGCACGCAGGCGAATCCGACCCCGTAACGGCGTCCCGGATGCGTCGCCTCGAACTCCGCTTTTTTCTTTTCGCGCTGCGTCCACAACGGATGCCGTTTCGCGCGAGCGAGCACCTCGTCCACGCGCACCGCGCCCGCCGGAATCGCCCCTTGCGTGTTCTTCATGCCCGAGCGCAGCGCGTTCTTGAGACGGAACTCGATGGCATCGACGCCAAGCTGCGCCGCCATCTCGTCGATCATCATTTCCGTGGCGGCCATCGACTGCAACGTGCCGTAACCGCGCGCCGAACCGGCATCAATGGCCCGCGACGCAATTGCCACGCTCGCCAGATCGCTTTGCGGGATGTAGTAGATCGACTGCGCTGCCGTCGCCCCGACCATCGCCACCGATGGCGAGAAATTCATCCGCCCGCCGCCGTTGCATTCCATGTCGGCCGCGAACGCCTGGAGCAGTCCGCTCTCCTTGTCGACGCCGAGGCGATAACGCAACGTGAACGCGTGACGCTTGAGCGAGGTCTGGAACTGCTCGTAGCGGTCATTGGCCAGGCGCACCGGCAGGCCGTCGCCGTACATCGCGGCGGCCAGGCCGTAAAACGGCATGTTGTAGTGATCCTTCGATCCGTAGCCCACCGTGTAGCACGGATAGACGATCAGGCGCTTGACCGGGAAGTGGCCCTTGGCCGCCATGGCTGCCGCGTTCTCCGCGACTTCCGACGGCGATTGGGTGGGCACCACCATGTGCAGCGTCTGCGTGGCGGCGTCGTACCAGCAGTTGGCGTTATCGGGTTCGAGCGCCGCCGTGTCGATCGACTGCGTGCGGTACTCGCGCGACATCACCAGCCAGTTCGCCGGCGGGTGCGAGAGCGATTCGCCGATCTTGGCCGCGTAGGCCATGCCTTGCTCGTCGAGCTTGCCGTGGTCGTTGCCGTCCGGCCACACGGGCAGATGCTTGCGCATCATGCTCGGGAAGATCGGCGCGTCCTTCAGACTCGAGTAGACGTCATCGTCATACGCCGTCTTGCCGCCCACGCGCACGAAGCGGAAGCTGCCCCACGGATCGCGCTCGAGCGGGCCCGTCACGTCGCCGTAGCGAATGATCTCGTCATGGAACTTGAGCTTGTCCTTGGCGAAGCGAAAGCGCGTGAAGTCGCGATAGATCAAGATCGCGACGGCGTGGCCGAGATAAGCCGGCGTCTTGCCGGCCGGCAGCAACATGTCGTCGCCATAGAACGCGGGGAACGCGATCCCGTCGCGCACGAGATCGTCGGCCGTGACCACGCGATCGGGTTGCAGGCCATCGTCCAGACGCGAGAGATCGAAACCAAGATACGCGCGGTCGGCATGCGTCGCGCGCAGCACGAAGGCATGGGCTTGCTGCACGGGCCAGCCCGGCATGTCGCGCGAGCGCACGTCGCGCGCGAAGATCTTTTCCCCGGTCACTTTGGCCGTGCCGTCGATACGGAACTTCGCTTGTCCCTTGACGGCGTCCCACGCGACCGGCGTGAGGTTCTTGTCTTCGAACAGCGCGGCGAACGCCCGGCTGCCCAACGGGGCGATATACACGGCGATACCCGCGATCACCGACGCCTTGAGAAATCCGCGACGCGTCACCGCGACACCGGGGGAGGCATCGGGACGCTGAGCGCTTCGGGAAGACGCGGGAGATTCGGCGGCGGTATCGTGACGAGCGTCGTCGCTCGACACAACCGCAGGGGGAGCGTGCTTTCTTGGCAGGCGCGGCATAAGCGTTCCGTCCGTCTTGTTTTGGGGGGATGTATCACGATCACCAAGCTCGCGCAGACACCAATGCGCACAAAACGGCACCGCGACGATCACAGGGGCGAGACATCGGACACTTGCCGACTCGACCCACGAAGCATGGTCACGATGCGTGACATTCACCTGCCGTGATGCGCTCGTGACGTTCGGCGGGAAGACGCTTCATGAGTGACACCGGACGTAGCAAGGCTACACGCCGAGTCCAGGAATGACAAGGTTGGCCATGACGCACCGCGAGAGCATGCGCATGTGCCGTTGACCAATGCACACCGTGCAGCGGGCGCGGGCGGTCGCTATTCGAAGAGGGTGATGTTGCCTATGCCCAATGAGAAATGCCGCTATATCTTTTCAGACATAGCGGCATAGAGCGGAGCGTGCGGCGCGCGTTTCAGCGCGTGACGTCAATACGCAATTCCATGCACGTGAGATCGAGCCAGCGACCGAACTTCGTGCCGACTTCACTGAACGTGCCGACCGTAAGGAAGCCTAGCTTTTCGTGCAGCCGAATCGACGGTGCGTTCTGCGCTTCGATACTTGCGATCATCACGTGAATGCCGATGGCGCGCGCACGGTCGATGAGCGCACGCATGAGCGTCTCGCCGACGCCGCCGCCGCGCGCGTTCTTGTCAACGTAAATGGAGTGCTCGACCGTGTGACGATAGCCGTCGAACGCGCGCCAGTCGCCAAACGACGCGTATCCCGCGACCTTGCCGTCGCGCTCGGCAACGATCACGGGATACCCGCGCGCCACGCGTGCCGCCAGCCACTCGCGCCGGTTGTCCACGTCGACGAGCACCTCGTTCCAGATCGCCGTCGTGTGCTCGACAGCGTCGTTATAGATGTCGCGAATAGCCGGGAGGTCGGCGTCGGTGGCGTCGCGCACGATGAGCGAGGAAGTCATTTGAGGGGTCCCGCAAACAAGAAGCCGTGGATGACGGCGTGAACAATGCCATCCATTTTACTGGAAATTAATTTCCAGTAAAATGGAAGTTATGGACATCAACGAACGTATCGCCCGCCGAGTGCGCGATCTGCGCAGCGAGCGCGGCTATTCGCTGGATACGCTGGCGGAGCGCAGCGGCGTGAGCCGCTCGAGCATCTCGCTCATCGAGCGGGCGCAGACCAGCCCGACGGCCAACGTGCTCGACAAGCTTGCCACCGCGCTCGACGTTACGCTCGCTTCGTTGTTCGATGACCGAGCGCGGGAAGACACGCTGCCATCGCCGCTCGCACGCCGTGCCGACCAGCCGGTCTGGACGGATCCGGACTCGGGCTACGTGCGACGCAACCTTTCGCCGGCGCAGCCGTCGCCGTTACAACTTGTTGAAGTCCGCTTCCCGCCGGGCGAGCGCGTCGCCTATGAGGCCGGCACGCGAGAGAACGAAGTCTGGCAGCAGATCTGGGTGATCGATGGCGCGATCGAGATCACATTGAACAACATCGCGTGGCGGCTCGATAGCGGCGATTGTCTCGCCATGCGGCTCGATCAACCGATTGGCTTCCACAACCCGACGTCGGCCACCGCGCGCTACCTCGTCGGGCTCGTCACGTTACCGTTCGTTGCAGCAAGGAGAACACCGTGATTCCCTTTGCTGCTGGTGTTCGGCGTGGCGAGCGCGCCTTGCTCGTCGGCCGCCGGCAAGAACCCGGTACGGCTCGCGACGGGGATATCGTCGGCCAGCCGCCGGCGGCCCCGCCAGCGCAGCCTCAGCGCACCAGGTAGCCCGCGACCCGCCAACGGCTGTCGAGGCCGAAGACCATCGTCACCATCTCATGGGCCTCGGCCTTGTGCTCGAAGACCGTGTTGTACTGAATCACCACATACTCGCCGTCCGGCTGCCCGGGCAGGGTGCGCGTAAACACCGCATCCGCGGTTTTGCGCGACTTCACCCGGCCCAGCGGCTCGCGCGCGGCTTGCAAACGCTGCGCCCAGTCGTCGGCCGTGATCGCGCGCTGGAACACCGGGGCGGCCTGCTCCCAACTCTGCTTTCCACGGTTGATGTCCGTGAGTCCCAGCCAAAGATTGGCGGCCTCGAGCGCGGGACGCACGTCGCGATTGACATCGGCCGCCGGTGCGCTTGCGCTGCTGGCTGGGCTGGAGAAAAGCGGCGGCTGGGCCGCGCGTCGCTGCAGCGGCTCTTGCTGCGCCTGCGCCGGGCGCGCGGCAAGACCGGCAATGGCCACGACGGTCAGCGCCAGCATGGGGAGCCGGCGAAAGCGAGGGGCGCGATGTGACGGATAGGATCGGGTCGTCGGCATTGACGCAAACTCCTTGATACAAAAAAGACGAATCCGACCATTCTACTGGCGTGTTGGGCATGTAACGCGCGTAGCGGCGTACATTACAATGCACAACACATGTCCGCTTCCCCCCGCTGGTCATCGCCATGTTGACGACGTCTTTGCTCGCGATCACCTCACTGCTCAGCTTCATGATGTTGCTGATCATGGGGTCTCTTCTACGCTCGCGCGTGGCGGGCGTTCGCGAGTGGTGCTTCGCCAACGTCGCGGTGCTCATCGCCCTGCCGCTGTTTGCCCTGCGCGGGGTCGTTCCCGACTTCCTGTCGATTGCCGTCGCCAACGTCACCCTCGCGGGCAGTCTGCTGCTTTACTTCGCGGGCTGCGCTCGCTTCCTCGGTCGGTCGCCGCATTGGCCGGCATTGGGTGCATCGCTCGGCGTGCTCGCTGCCGCCATCGTGTTCTGGCGTTACGGCACCGACGACCCACAGGCGCGCGTGGTCGTCGTCTCGGCGTTTCACGCGGCGTGGCTGCTGGCCACGGCCGTGCTCATTGCTCGACATATTCCCCCTCGCCGACATCCTTACAACTATTGGCTGACCACGGGCCTCGCGGCGGCGTTCGCCATCGGGCATGCCGTGCGCGGCGTGGTCTTCGGCTGGACACCGGCCCCCGGGCCCGAAGTGTTCGCACCCACGATGTTCAACGCGGTGATGCTCACCATCGGCACGATTGTCATGCCCGCCATGACGATGGGCGCGGTCATGATGATTCACGACGCCATGCTCGCCACCGCCGAAGAGGCCGCGAACCGCGACTATCTGACCGGCGCGTTGTCTCGCAAACACTTCGACCTCCTCGCGCGTCAGGAGATGGCACGGGCGGTGGCCCGCAGTTGGCCCCTCTCGATCGTGGTCATCGATCTCGATCATTTCAAGCAGATCAACGATACGCACGGCCATGCGGGCGGCGACACGGTGCTTCGCGAATTCGTGAAGCTCGTGCGCGATATCCTGCGCGAAGGCGATGTCTTCGGGCGACTGGGCGGAGAAGAATTTGCCGTGCTGCTGCCGGGCACGGATACGCCCGGCGCAATCCGCATTGCCGAGCGCCTGCGCAGCCAGGCGAGCCGACATCTGGTAGCCGGTCCGTTCGGCGTGTGTCAATACACGCTCAGTGGCGGCGTGGCGACGTGGCACGAGAATGAAAGCCTCGAGGCGCTGTGCATGCGCGCCGACCGCGCACTGTACGCCGCGAAGATTTCCGGGCGCAACCTCGTGCTCTCCGACGTGCTGCCGAGCGACGAGACAGCCTCCGAGGCGGGCTGATTCGGTCCGGCGTCGGCCCGTCGGCCCGTCGGCCCGTGGGCCCGTGGGCCTTCAGCGTCGATGTCAATTCGCGGCGTTGTGACGTCGTGAAATCGCGGATTTGCCGATTTGCCTATCGGACGTGACGCCTCAAGCGCTCGAGCCTTCGCCCGCGTCGCGAAAGAACTCGCGCTGCATGCGCGCGACATAGGCCATCAGATTCGGATGGTTTGCGATTTCGTCGCGCAGCGCCATGCGGAAATGCGGCGACGCGGCGCTACCGATGAACCCGAAAGCCGTAGCATCGGCGCCGCACGGCGCATCGCCGAAAAAGTAGGGTTTGTCGCCGAGCAATTCGGCCGCCGCCTGTGCGCCGCGCTTGAGCAGTTGCGTTTGCTCCTGCGGCGTATAGCGGCCGGTGCCCTGCGCGTGCAGCGTGCCGCGAATCTTGCGACGGATGACCGCTTGCGCAAGTGGGCGCACCGGCCAGGGAATCGACTTGAAGAACGAGGCCGGTCCCTTGGCGAAGTTGCCGTCGTCGCCCCAGCGCGCCTGCACGACGTGCCAATAGAAATGATCTTCCAGCGCCTTCTCGAACATCCACGCGGCGCCGCGTCGCTCGGGCGTGAGACCGGCATCGAAATCGAACCCGTACTTACGCTCGATGTGCAACCGGATCAACGTGGAGTCCGCGACGATCTCACCTTCATCATCGATATAGGGAAGCTTGCCCTTGGGTGCGCGGCGAAATCCACCGCGATCCGTCCGATAGGGCAGTCCGGCGAGCTTGAGCAGCATCTCCGCCTTGACGACAAACGGGCTGGCATCGGGCAGCCCGAAAGACGGGCCAAAGGTGTACAGGGTCAACATCGAGGTCGGGTTCCCGCAGGGTGAACATGGCGCAAAGTATTACATGCGGCGACGGCGGCGGCGACCCCGTCGGGTCGGTTGGGTCGCGTCACTCGCGCACTGTTGTTTTATACAGTATCATGTCCTCCAATCGAGGAATGTCTTATGGAAACCATCGACTGGGATCAACTGGCGCTGAGCGCTGCCGAACGTGACCTTGCTGGCATCGTGAGAGCGATTGCCGCGCGCTACGCGCAACAGCGCGCGGGCACCGCGAAAGCCATGTCGGCACGCACTGCCGCCGCTGCGACACCCCCTGACGAATCGAACGAAGCGAACAATCCGAACGAAGCGGCAGCGGCATTGACGCTCGACTGGCGCACGCTCCTTGCCATTGCCGACGAGGCAGAGGCGGATATTGGCCTGCATGCACGGCATGAGGCGTGGGCGCTGGCGCGGCTGCTGCGCCTGCCCGGCGACGAGGCTTTGCGTCGCGACGGCGCTTTGCCGCCGCTCGATGGCCTCGTCGATCTTCGCTGGCCGGATGCCCCGGCACCGGCGGTGTTCCGTGCCATCGTCGCGGTATTCGCCGGTGACGACCTGTCTGGCGACGATGCGGCGCCGCTCCCGTCTGACCGATCCGTCCGCCCGATCGCGTCGCACGCCCATGCGCCGGCGTGCCCGGCCTGAGCGCGGCCGAAGTGCGCAAGCGCAACGAGGCCGATGACATGCGTGACATCGCAATCGAGCACGCCGACGACGCCGCGATCCGCGATGCGATGGATCCCGACGCGCTCGCCCGCTCGCTGCCGGCACCGATGGTCTTCGTCGATCTGGAGACGACGGGCGGCAATGCGCTCGGCGACCGCATCACCGAGATCGGCGTTGTCGAAGTCGGCCCGCATGGCGTGGAACAGTGGAGCACCCTGCTCGATCCGGCCGAACCGATTCCGCCGTTCATCCAACAGTTGACCGGGATCACCAACGAGATGGTGCGCGGCCAGCCGTCGTTCGAGACGCTGGCGCACGGATTGGCGGAACGTCTGCAAGGCAAGCTGTTTGTCGCTCACAATGCGCGCTTCGATTACGGCTTTCTCAAGAATGAGTTCCGGCGTGCCGGCATCGCGTTTCAGGCCGATGTTTTGTGCACGGTACGTCTGTCGCGTCTGCTGTTTCCCTCGGCGGCACGGCATGGTCTGGATGCGCTGATCGCCCGTTTCGGCCTCGCGCCGCTGGGCCGTCACCGCGCGCTCGCCGACGCCGATCTGCTCTGGCAGTTCTGGCAAAAGCTTCACACGATTTACACGCCCGATCTGATCGAGCAGGCGGTGCAGCGCGTCACCAAGCGCTCGAGCCAGCCGCCGCAGTTGCCGGACGAAGCCATCGATGCCCTGCCGAACCGCCCTGGCGTCTACCTGTTCTATGGCGAAGGCGACACGCTGCTCTATGTGGGCAAGAGTGTCGACATCCGCGCACGCGTGCGCTCACATTTCTCCAGCGATCATCAGGTCGCCAAGGATCTGCGCATCTCCCAGGAGATCCGGCGCGTGGAAGCCCGCCGCACGGCGGGCGAGCTTGGCGCGTTGCTGCTGGAGGCGCAACTGGTCAAGCAGTTGCAGCCGGTACATAACCGTCAACTGCGCCGCGCTTCGCAACTCTATAGCTGGCAACTCACGCCGGATGCCGACACGCCGGCGCTCGTCAGTGCGAAGGCGGTCGATTTTGCCGGCGCCGAGGCCTTGTACGGCACCTTCTCGTCGCGCACGCGTGCGCAGAGCGCGCTGCGCACGCTGGCGGACGAACATCGTCTGTGCTGTGCGCAGCTCGGGTTGGAGACCGTGGGCGCCGGCCGGCCGTGCTTCGGATACCAGGTCAAGCGTTGCGATGGCGTATGCGTCGGCGATATGCCGCTCGCCGCGCACACCGAGCGGGTTCGCCAAGCGCTCTGCACGCTACGGTTGGAAACGTGGCCGTACGAAGGCCCTATTGCGGTTGAAGAACGCAGCGCCGATACCTCGGAGGTCGACTACCACGTGATCGACCGCTGGCAGTATCTTGGAACTGTGACGTCGCGTGACGCGTTGGACGCCTTCATCGACACATTGCCTGCCGTGACCGGCTTTGATCCTGACATTTACCGACTACTGGGCCGACGCCTCGCCGCCTTGCGTGAGGCGAGCGATACCGTCGTATTCGACGTCACCGGCGCTCAGTCGGCCACAGTGGAAGACAACATCCCGACATCGGTACGCGGTAAGGCAGCACTACTGGCCGTTCTGCCACTGAGCCGCCCGGCGTTTCGCCTCAGCCCGCCCGAACCGCCGGACGCCACGCCCGGCAAGCTCAGCGCGGCGCTGTTGCGTCGCCGTCAACCCCGCCCCGAAGATCCTGCACAATATCGGCTGCCGTTCGACGCTCAGTAGCGCAGGCGGTCGGCAACGGCCGCCTAATTGCGTCGTCCGCGGAGCGCCCTCAGCACCGTCGCCGTCACGCCCGCATTCAAGTTTGCAGCATGGGATCCGGACCGAATTCCGTCCCAATAGCCAAACAGATGCCAGTCGCGAGAAGCTGGGCTGGGCATTATCGCCGCGGAAAAGCAAAAACCCCTCGCTACACGAGTTAGCAAGGGGTTTTTAGGGGGAGCCTGACGATTACCTACTTTCACACGGGTATCCGCACTATCATC
>NZ_CABPSG010000019.1:0-52372 GCF_902459595.1 Pandoraea soli
CTCAATGCTGGACGCAAGGGCACGGCAGGGCGCGCTGCCGGCGGCGCAAGCGCCAATCGCGGCAGCGCGTCGCGCGCCACGGACGAGGCGCCAGCCGGTGCCGACCCGGAGCCCGAGCCTGCAGGAGCTGCCGGTGCGGTAACGGCAGCTCCTGCGGCGACGCCGCGCGCTTGCGTCTATCGTGAAGCCGACGGTGTCGCACCGGTCTTTACCGGCGAATGGCCGGCATTGGCCGCCGGACTCCCGGCACGCGGTCTCGCCCAACAGCTGGCGTTTCAAAGCGAGTTGACCGAAGTCGCCGGTCGCGCGCTGCATTTGCGCGTGCCGCTGCGTCAGTTGGCCGACGCGGCCACCACCGACAAGCTGCGTCAGACGCTGACCGAGCACTTCGGCGCCGAGGTGCAATTGCATGTCGAGTTGGGGCAGGTGGGGACGACAGCGGCTTCGCTCGCGGCGCAAGCGGCGGCGGCGCGCCAACGCGCGGCGGAGCAGGCGATCGCGGACGATCCGCTCGTGCGCGAACTGATCGACGAATTCGACGCCCAGATTCTGCCAGGCAGCGTTCGCCCGTTACAATAAGGCCGTTCGCTGTCGCGATTCGGTGCCGGGTTTTCGAAGAAAATCCTCAAACGCGCGTTACACACGACGACACACGACAACACACTGCGGCGCTCTGCGCGTACTGTATTCGACGCGCGGCATCCGACCCACCTCATACAATTTACTCAGGAGTCAACATGCTGAAGGGAAACATTGCAGGTCTGATGAAACAGGCCCAGCAAATGCAGGAAAACATGAAGAAGGCGCAGGAGCAGCTTGCCCTGATCGAAGTCGAGGGGCAGTCGGGGGCGGGTCTGGTCAAGGTCGTGATGACGTGCAAGAACGATGTGCGTCGCGTGACCATCGACCCGAGCCTGCTGGCGGACGACAAGGACATGCTCGAAGACCTCGTGGCGGCGGCGTTCAACGACGCGGTGCGCAAGGCCGAAGCGACGGCGCAGGAGAAGATGGGCGGCCTGACCGCCGGTCTGCCGCTGCCGCCGGGCTTCAAGATGCCGTTCTGAGCGGTCCTCGGCCAGTTTCAAGAGACACACGACGCATGTCCCAGCTCTCGAGCCTGCAGGAACTCGCCGATGCCCTGCGCGCGTTGCCGGGGGTCGGCCCGAAGTCCGCGCAACGCATCGCTTACCACCTGCTGCAACGCGACCGCAAAGGTGCGGTGCGGCTGGGCGAGGCGCTGGTGCATGCCGCCGAGCAGATTCGCCATTGCGCGCGCTGCAATACGTTTACCGAAGTCGAGATTTGCGAGACGTGTCTCGATCCCGAGCGCGACACGAGCCTGCTGTGCGTCGTGGAAACGCCTGCCGACCAGAACATGCTGGAGCAGACGCTGACCTTCAAGGGTCTGTATTTCGTGCTCATGGGACATCTCTCGCCGCTCGACGGCGTGGGCCCCGGCGAGATTCACTTCGAGCAACTGATTCGCCGCGCCACGGACGGCGTGGTCAAGGAAGTGGTGCTCGCCACCAACTTCACCAACGAAGGCGAGGCCACGGCGCACTATCTCGGACAGATGCTCAAGGCGCGCGGTTTGCGCGTGAGTCGGCTGGCCCGGGGGGTGCCCGTCGGTGGCGAACTCGAGTACGTGGACGCCGGTACGATCGCGCGTGCCGTGCTCGACAGACATACGCTCTGAGCATGACGCGCGTGTGTCGCGGTCCAACGCTGCGCGTAGGTACTGCTCCTCTCATCCAATCGGATTAGCTGTTATTCGGTATTCCTGCGCCCATCCCGGTCTTCTAGACTGAACCTGCCGACTTGATGTCCCACCAGCACGGGGAATTCAAAAAGTTCACAAGCGGCGCGGGGCCGTATTCCCGTCGCGTAGATCCGGTCGATGACCCAATAACTGCGCACGGGCACTGCTTAGGCAGGGAGTTAAGGTATGGCTAACGATACCGGGCGCACCCTGATTTACGCCTCCCGAAAGCACAACGACGGTCTGTTGTCTTTCCTGGGAGAGCAAGGCTGGCAAGTCTTGCCGGCCAAGAGCGCCAGCGACGTCAGTCGCATTCTGAATCCGGGGACGACCAGCGCAGCACTCATCGACCTGGCGAGCGGTTATAGCGACCGCGAGATGGGCGCATTCGAGTCCTGCATGCAACCCGCCACGGTCGGCTGGGTTGCCGCGACGAATCCCGAACAACTCACGACGAAAGCGATCCGTCGGCTGATTCGCGACTATTGCTTCGATTACGTCAACGTTCCCTGTACGAACGACCAACTCGCCCACTCGATCGGACATGCCTGGGGCATGGCATCGCTCTCGGAGGTGCAGTTCGTCACGCCGCAAGTCGGCGGCGATCAGGAGATGGTCGGCACGTGCGAGGCGATGCAGCTGCTCTTCCGCACGATCCGCAAAGTGGCCAATACCGAAGCCCCGGTGTTCATCTCGGGCGAGTCGGGCACGGGCAAGGAGCTGAGCGCCGTGGCGATTCACGAGCGCTCCTCGCGGGCCAAAGGGCCGTTCGTCGCGATCAATTGCGGGGCGATTCCGCCGCACTTGATGCAATCCGAACTCTTCGGCTACGAACGCGGCGCCTTCACCGGCGCCAATGCGCGCAAGATCGGCCGCGTCGAGGCCGCCAATGGCGGCACGCTGCTGCTCGACGAAATCGGCGACCTGCCGATCGAAAGCCAGTCGAGCCTGTTGCGCTTCCTGCAGCAGGGCGCCATCGAGCGTCTCGGCGGCCATGAAGTGATTCCGGTCAACGTGCGCATCATTTCGGCGACGCACGTCGATTTGGAGGAAGCCGTCAAAGAAGGACGTTTCCGCATGGATCTGTTCCATCGCCTTTGCGTACTGCGCGTGGACGAGCCGCCGCTGCGGGCCCGCGGACAGGACATCGAGATCCTCGCGCACCATATTCTGCAACGCTTCAAGGGCGACAACCATCGCAAAATCCGCGGGTTCACGCAGTGCGCGGTACAGGCGATGTACGAATATCACTGGCCTGGCAACGTCCGCGAGCTGATCAACCGCGTGCGCCGTGCCATTGTCATGGCCGACGGCCGCATGATTTCGGCCAAGGATCTCGACTTGATGCCGTGGGCGCCGACCCTCGTGCGAACGCTCGAGGAAATTCGCGCGGAGGCCGAACGAACGGCCATCGAGCAGGCATTGCTGCGCCACTGTCACCGGCTCACGGACGTGGCGGCAGAGCTGGGCATTTCGCGCATTACCCTGTACCGCCTCATGTGCCGGTATGGAATGCGTGGTGACGAATCGGGCGTGCCGGCCTGATGTCTTCTGGCGAAGAGAGGGCGGCCGTCCTGTGATGAGCAGGGCGGTCGTTTCTTTTTGGGCTCCTGAATATCGTCGAATCGGGGCCGCAAGACTTACCGCCCTACGTCGTGTTTCCCCCACTGTCCTCGCAATCCGCGACTTCTGCCATCGCCAATAACGACGGGCGATTCCGGTGAACCTTCCCGCATTCCTCTCGAACGTCTTCCATACGCATTGCGTTGTCGCGTCTGTCGAGCGAATAGGCCTCGCAAGGTCACGCGTGTCCGCGTGCGCGGCGTCATCATGCGCGATTGCACGACGCGGTGAACACTCGGCCGCACGCCGATGCCACGCGCGTCGCCGCGACAGAGAACCGGGCGACGCGTGTCCTTTCCGCAGACCGATCAAAGATGAAACATCCCGGGCGGTGCACGACATCGCGTCACGCACGGGCACCGATGACAACGCTGTGTCGTTATGTCGCAGCCGGACAATTCCGTCGCCATTCTGTCACCGGAGACCCTTATCAACCGGGCCGCTTTGGCACGCGTCACTGGTCACGCCGATAGAACTCGCCGTTCGGAAGTCTTGGCGAATGCGTCGGTGATGTGACACCGGAGGCCTGGCATCGCCTGCGTATCAATGCTGAAACGTTTTCGCGCATTGGCCCGGGTGTTCGGCCAAGTCGAAAAATCTAACGTCAATGTTTTCAATCACTTAAGTAGGGTGGCACGGAAGTCGCTTTATTGAGCCGGGCAAGGAGGGCACAGCGATGCGAATTCACACCACTGACATTCAGTACCGAGTACGACAAGGCGCAGGCGCGCTGGCGGCTGCCATCGCCGCGACGTTCGGTCTGTGCGCTGCACCGGCGCAAGCGCATGAATTCTCGCGCTCGCCGCTCATGCATGTGGCGATGCTGACGGGCTCAATGGTGCCGACGTCGTTTTCGACGGCGCTGCCTGCGATGCGGGTCACCGATGCCGATGCCGCCATGGTGGCACCGGTCTCTGACCTGATACCGGTGGCGGCCCGGACGACGGCGGACGAAGCACCGGCCGCTGCCGGTGGCGACGACACGAGTCCCACTGCCAGCATCCGGGACGTCGGCGTGACCGGAGTGCCCCTTGCGGCAGCTCGTATTGATGACGCACAACTCGGGAGCCAGCGCGGCCGCAATCTGCAAGGCGGCGCGATGGTCCAGTCACCTGGAATGACGCTCGCCAACGGCGTGACGTTGTGGGACGAACTGCCCGGCGCCGTGACGCCGATGCCGCGTCCGCAACAACTGTCGAGCGGCGTGAACAACGTTCAGGTGACGCGTGTGACTTACTCCACGCGGTGAATCAGATGACTCAATTCTCCCTGGTGCATGCCGGCAGTGTCCTCGCCACGATGATGGTGGCGCTGACCCCGGCACTGCTCCCCGGCCGCGTGCACGCCGAACCGGCGACGCCCGGGGACCTGGTGATCGAACGCAATATCGGCCCGGAAGTCGCCTATCGCGGCTTGCCCCGTGAGCAGAACCCGATTGGCATCGCCGTACCGGCATTCCCGACGGGGCCGTTCAACACCGCCATGGGTGCTGTCAATCAGGTCATGGATAGCGAGTTGACGGGCCGCGCCTCGGTCGGTCTCGTCACGGGCGCCGTGCGATCCGGCATCGACCCGGTGATGGGCGTGCTGGTGGGCAATGCCCGCGGTGGTAACGCCCTCAACACCTCGAACGGCGTGGGCGGTGGATTTAGCTCAGGGGTTGGCGGTGGCGGTGGGATCGGCAGCATCGGCACGCTCGTACCGTCAGTGATCAACTCGGCACTGGCGCCCCTCACGAGCATCGGTGCGGCAGGAGCGGCGAAATGAGCGCGCATCGCGTGTCGTGTGGCGCCCGTCACGCCATCGCTCTGGCGGTCGCTACCGTGCTGAGCGCGCTCGCCGGGGTGTCGTCGGCACAAGACGTGTGGATCGTGAACGGCGAACTCGCCGGCACGCACGCCACCATCGATAACGGCGTGGCGGTGGGCGTGACCGGGGCCCTTGGTGTCAATCAAGCGGCCGGCGTGAACAACGCCCAGGCCAACAGCGCGGTCATCGCCAATGGCGGCGGAGTGAGCGTCGGCGCGTCGAGCACGAATCAACAGGCACTCGTCACGACGACGACCGGCGCGGCCAGCGCCGCAATTCAAGGCAACGCATTTTCGGGCACCTCGGGGCTGACGCAAGTCAACCAGTCGAGCGGTGCCGGCAATCTTCAACGCAACGCCACGGTCATTGTGACGGGCGATGCGGCTGGAGTGGCGAGCGTATCGGATACGGCACTATCCGCTGCGATCGCTAAGGGTGGCCCGGCTGGGCACGACAACCTCAACGATCTGTTCCGCACGGCGTCGATTTCCGGTGACGCCTTCCGCGGTGCGAACGGTGTGGTCCAAGTGAACCAGTCGGCTGGGATAGGCAATGTAACCGCAAATGTTTTTGTGCTCCGTCCCCCGGCGGGCACATCTTTTTAACTGGGTAACTCTCTCGTCAAGGAGATGGTCATGAAAACGAAAGCAATCGCAGCGGCCGCACTGCTGGTAGCAACGGGTTCCGCCATGGCGTATCCGTCTCACCACCAGCAATACAGCTTCTCGTTCATCGGCAACGAAACCAACGTTCTGAACCTGGTCGGCATTTTCGGTCTGGTCGGCATTCGCGGCTGCGTCACGGTGGACAACACCGGCAACGCTGTCGTGCAAAGCAATCAGAGCGTCGACGCGCACCATGTGAACCTCACGGGTCCCCTGCTTGGCAGCTACGTGACAGGCGACGTGACGTACGGCGTGCATTCGCATACCACGACGGTGTCGAACCAGGGTAGCGCTTACCTGCTTGCTGGCTCGACCACCACGTCTTTCGACAACACGACGTCGTGGGTGAATGCCGAGGCCAATGGTCACCTGAACACCAGCCATTCCTTCCAGGCGGGTGCCGGGTATATCGCAGGCCAGTCCAGCTCCGGCTCGGGCGGCTTCGTCGCTGGCGGTGGGTATCAGTATTCGAACATTGCCGGTGGCGGAGGCATTATCGGTGGCGGCTTCATTCCGCTGCCGCCGTTCGGTGGCGCCGTGTACGGCGGTTACCTCGCGGGCAACTTCGGCGCGGGCCAAGGCTCGGTCTGGGGCGGCTATGCGTATGGTCAGCAGTCGCAGGAGGCAGGTGGCTTCCTCGCGGCGGGCTTCCTGAACACGCAGAAGAGCTTCGACGCAGGGTTCCACGGCTTGTTCAACGAAGGTCAGGCTTCGGTCCATAGCGAATCGATCGCCGCAGGCGCACTGTGGGGCTTCTCCGACACGTACATGAAGTCGACCACGTGGGTGCACGGCTCGATCACGTATCACATCAACACGGCGCAGTACCAGACGATGGGTGCCACGCTGGGCACCGGCGCACTGGCTAACGCCAACGGCAACATCGGTGTGAACGTGGCGGCAGGTGCCGACAACGCGCAGGCCAACAACGTCGCGATCGCTTCGCTCAACGCCCAGCCGGTGTATGCCTCGGCACAGGTGTTCGCGAACCAGTCGTCGAGGGGTTCGGCCAGCATCTCGCAGTTCTATGTCAACGCCAGCGTGGGGGATAACGCCCTCGCCGGTGCGACTGGCAATGTGGGTGTGAACGTGGCCGCAGGTGTGGGCAACGTGCAGCAGAACGGCCTGGCCGCCGCGGTCTCGCAAAGCGGCTTTGGCTGGTACAAGGGTGGTGCGGCTAACTCGACGGCGCAAACCGACCAGTCGGCTTCGATGCACGCTTCGGGCGACTTCATCGCCAATGCTTCGCTGGGTAACGGCGCACTGTCGTGGGCCAGCGGCAACATCGGTGTGAACGTGGCTTCGGGTATCGGCAACGTGCAGAGCAACAGCCTTGCCGTCTCGGCAATCAAGTGAAGTACCGAACCGGTCCGGGGAATCCCGGACCGGTTTTTTCATGAGGTGTGACATGAATGATGCGCGTCGTGCCGCAGTGAGGATCGCTACTGTTTGCGCTCTGGCGTGCGCAAGCGTGGCCGGGCACGCGCAGTATGCATCGGTGAACCTCGAATCTTCGACTGGTGTACCGGCGGTCAAGAAGATGCGCTCGTTCAAGTCGATGCACTACGTGAATCTGGTCCAGCAGGAATACGACTTCAGCTGTGGATCCGCAGCCTTGGCAACACTGCTGCGATATGGCTACGGGATCGACATTCCCGAACCGGAAATGATCCAGCGAATGATGGCGTTCTCCAACCCGGAAACGGTCATCAAGAATGGCTTCTCGATGCTCGACATGAAGAAATTCGTGGAGACGCTGGGGCTCGAGGGGCGAGGATTCAAAGTTGATGCGAACGCGCTGTACGACTTGAGGATTCCGGTCATCGCGCTGATCGACGTCAACGGCTATCAACACTTCGTAGTCATCAAGGCAGCGAAGGACGGGCGCGTGTTCGTGTCCGATCCGGCGCTAGGCAATCGCATTATCGAGCAAGCCGATTTTGCCAAGCAGTGGAACGGCTTGGTGTTGGCGGTCGTCGGCAAGCCGTTTATGGAGGATTCACCGCTGCTCAAAGGAAACGAATCCCTGGCGGTCAAGTTGCGCGACAGCGCGCTGGCAACCGGGACGTCACCGACCCCGATGGTGGATTTCGGCATCATCCGGGCGGACCTGTTTTGAGACCAGACCATCATGAACCGATATGTCCCGATGCTGGCCATCCCGCTGCTTGCAAGTGCTGTGCCGGCATTTGCATCGAGCGTGGTGCCCGAGAGTTGGACGCCCGTGAGCGACGAGGTGCTATCGCACGCGACCGGTAAGTACGCACAACAGAACATGATTACGGGCTTTCAGCTCGTTATGCAGTCGCAATGGCAGATGCCGACCGGGGCGAGCCTGATGGCCACCGGCGTGCTGGGTGTGAATCAAAACGGCGGTGGCATGCAGGTGCAGACCGGTGCCGCGACCGGCATTATCCCCGGTCTGGTGACCGCCACCGTGCCGCTCACACAGGGCGTCTCGGGGGCAGCGAGCGTGCTCATCAACGGTGTTGCACAGATTACGCAGGTGGCAGGCGATGCGAACAACGCGCTGAACAAAGCCATCATTCAGTTCGGTCCTGGGGTATCGATGGCGGCGCTGGTGCCGGTCGGCGGGCAAGGCGCGAACAGTTCGCAGACCACGGTAGGCAATCTGAGCGCCCGCGTGGCCATTACGTCGGCAGGCATGCAGATCACGTTGAATACGCCGAACGGCAATCTCGGCCAGAGCGTGGGCGGCGGGGCCGGTGCGGCGATGAACCAGATCATGCAGGTCGTGCAGGTCGCGGGTAACGCCCAGCAGGTCATGAACACAATGCAATTGAATCTGCAGACGAGTCCGCTCACGTCGGCCGGACTGCATCAGGCGGGCATTCAGAGCGCGTTGGCAAACATGGTCGCCATTCGCCGATGACGGTCGAGGATCGTCAATCCAGGTCGACGAAGTGAAGCGCAAGTGAAGGGTAAGTCAAGAGCAAGTGAAGTGACGGCGCCGCGCTGCCATGGATGCGCAGGGTGACGCCGGCAACCGTGTCCGGCAACGTTGCAACCCTTGGCCGGACGCCATGATAACGAGAAGTGGGGCGTCGCCGCAGGTCGCTTGCGGTGAACAAGAAGGTGATGTCGGCAGAGCCCGGGCATTGCACGTCCACCGAGATCGGAACGGGTTTCGCACGCATCACCCCGCAGTCGAGCAGCAAGGACAACCGTTGTTGGCAATACGTGTTTGTTGGATTGCGCGCGGACACCTGTCCGCACCTTTACCCGGGGGGGATCATGAACACTCATCGCTTTTTTCCCGTTGCCGCTATTCCGTTGGGGGTACTGCTTTTCACGCTATCGGCCCAGGCTCAGGAGCATACGAACCCATCGCCGGACGACCGTCTGCAAATGTTGATGGACATGGTCGACCGGCAGCAGCGGGAAATTTCTTCTCTCAAGCAGCGCCTCACGGACATCGAGATGGCGCAACGCGGACGCGGTCTGACCGCCTGGGATACTGCGCAGATCGCGCAGGTCTCGCCCGGTGACGGATCGGCCGCCGGTTCGGCGGGCACGCCGGGCGGCGGCGCCGCCGGCGCGGCGGGGCCCTCATCCGCCACGCCGATCGGCGAGACGCAGCAGATGCAAAAGAGCACGAGCGAATCGCAGCGCACGCCGGCCGAAGAGGCGGTTGTGCAGGCCCAGCACGCGCCGCTGTTCGACCACAAGCTGACCATCGATACGGGGATCAGCTACAGCTACTACGACCGGCGTCAACTCGTGCTGAGCGGCTTTCTCGCCCTCGATGCCATCTTTCTCGGTCAATTGAATCTCGGCGAGACCAAGGCCAACGTCTGGACGTTCGACGTCAACACGCGCTACGGGATCAATGACCGGATGAGCGTGGCGTTCGACGTGCCGTATCTCTACCGCAATTCGGACTTCATCTCGGGTGGGGTGGGCGGCGCGGCATCGTCGGTGAGCGACATCAGCAAGAACTCGGCGAACATCGGTGACGTGAATGCGTCCTTGTACTACCAACTCGTCAAGGAGAACGCGAACTGGCCCGATATCGTGGCCTCGTTTCGCGTGACCGCGCCGACAGGTACGTCACCGTTTGGCATCAAGCTCGGTACGCCCGATCCGACCAATAACAACCTGACGACGCCGTCGCGCTTGCCGACGGGGAACGGCATCTGGGCGTTCACGGCCGGCCTGTCGTTCCTGCGCACCTACGATCCGATCGTCTTGTTCGCGAACGTGGCGTACACCTACAACGTCGCCCGCACGTTCGACGACGTCTCAGCTGTCGAAGGCACGACGCAACCCGCGAAGGTCAAGCTCGGCGACATCATTCAGGTGGGCGCGGGCATGGCATTGGCGCTCAACGACAAGACGGCGCTGTCGATCTCGTACTCGACGGCGATCTCACGCGCGACGAAGACGGCCAGCCCAGGCGGCGCCTACACCACGGTGGCGGGCAGTTCGACGAACGCGGCGTCGCTCAATTTCGGCATCAACTATGCGATCAACAAGCACTGGACGGTCAACGGTTACGTCAATGCGGGGATGTCGCCGGACGCGCCGAACTATGTGATCGGTTTGCGCTTCCCGTACACGTTCTAACGACGGGGCGCCGCGTAGGTGTGCAAGAAGGCAGCAGGAACGGGGTTTGCGCGTCGCCGCCACCGGCGACGCGCATGGAATCAGGGTCAAGGAAGGCGTATGGAATGGCGACGGGCGCGGCCCGTAGCGACGCTCGGTTAGCGCGACAGGCGGGGCGGCATACGGCCAACCCCTGCGTTGACGGACAGACGGGTCGGTAGCAGTCCCGCGGCTAGGGCAGGGGGTGCAACGTGCGAAACTGCAGCGATCATGCGTGGCCCATCCGGCAAGGAAATCGATGCCTGCGTGGGTTTGGGCAGTGGCGCGGGAGGAACGACTTCGTCCCAGAGGCGTACATTGTTGCCCGTTGCCGCCACGGTGTGGGCCGGTGCAATGACGACGGGCGCGATGCCCGGAACCTTGGCGACGATGCTGTGCTGCAGGTTCGCCGCACGCGTGCTGGCGAGCAAGGCGTCGCTGACCGAGACCGGAACGCCGCGCATATCGACGGCCTGGGCTTGCGCCGAGACGGCAAAGCACGCCGCCACCAGACAACCCATAGCAACGCATGTCATCTTGACGCTGACCTTGTGGTTCATGGCATGCCCCCCCGGGCCTCCAACGACTGTCTTCCCAGCACACGTTGTATTTTATGGCGTGATTCGAGAAAAGGAAGGGAAAAAAGTAATAGCGGAATGTTAGAAAATTGAGTAAATAATTTACGCAGATTGCGGTTTGTCGCGCAGAGGTAACATGGAGCGGCGTTCGTGAGTTCAGAACCTGCTGCCATGCGGGTTTCGTGCGTAAATTGCGCTACAAGCGAGGTGACGCCTGATGTATGCCTCATGACGAAGGCTGGAGGGTTTCTTCGGTTTTCGTGGCCGCCTGGGCATGTGTCGAGCATGCGACAGGCTGGCAACTCATGAACGCGTCGGGCTTGATAACAAGCGGGCGGCGGCCCGGGGGGGCTGACCGGAACGACGGGGGAAACCATGCGTGTGCTGGTCGTGGGTGAGGCTGCCAGTTGGCTGAGCGGCCTGCAGGTCGCACTGCAGACCGACGCGAACGCGACGCCGCCGGTTTTGCGTCACGTCGACGAGGTGACGGCGCAGGACTGGTTCTGGTTGCGCGAGTTGCCGTCGCGTCGCGCGCTTGTGCTTGCCGAGTCGGTGGCTCGTACGCCGGACATCGATGGTCTGTGTGCGACTGCCGCCGACTGTGCGCCGCCCGTCCCGGTGCTCGTCATCGGAGATGCGGGTTTTCCCGATGAAATCATTCGCTGGCTGCAGGCTGGCGCGGCGGCATGTCTGCCATGGCCGAGCCCGGTCGCGCGCACGCGTGCGGTCTTCGATCTGGCGTTCACGGGCGGTCGATTCGTTCCCGACGAGGCCATCTCGGCATTGCTCGTGCTTTGGCGCCAGGAGGCACTGGGCGAAGCGCTGCCGCTCTCGCGTCTGCCGGTGTTCCCGATGGGCGGCGACAAGGCGACGCAACTGGCCGAGTCGGCGCTGCTCGGCATCTCCGCGCGGCAGTACGAAATTCTGGCACTCCTATCGCGCGGTTTATCCATCAAAACGATCTGCCAGCAACTGGTGATCTCCGAGGGAACCGCCAAGACCCACGTGTCTGCCCTGTACCGGCGGCTCGGCGCCCGCAATCGTGGCGAGGCGATCTACATCGCGGCGCAGCGCGGGGCGCGTCATCTGTTCGAGACCTGACGAGCGGCCCCCGGCTTGCCCGATCGGATTTAACGACCATTCAACCCAGAACTTTCCGGGAATCGCTGCGCGATGGTTGGCCGATCGCGGACTGTCGAATTACTATACGAGCTTCGTTTGCCACCCATTGCGACAGGCGCTGCCGACGGCAGCGTCTCGAAGTCGACGGCGATGTCCGTCGACGAGGCACAGGAGTCCACGCGTTGTCCAAGTCGTCCAAGCCGTTCGAATCTGTATTGCCGCAAGGTCCCGCCCCGGCGTCTACGGCATCCGCTGCGGGCCCATCTCCCGAAGCCACCGCATCGCAGGGGGCCGGCACCGCCGGTCTGCCGGCGCGCGGCGCGCTCGCCGGCGTGAAGGTGCTCGAACTCGGCACGCTCATCGCGGGTCCGTTTGCCGCGCGCATGCTGGGGGAGTTCGGCGCCGAAGTCATCAAGATCGAGGATCCGCAGCACGGCGATCCGTTGCGCAAGTGGCGCAAGCTGCACCCCGACGCGGGTGGCACGTCGCTCTGGTGGGCCGTGCAGGCCCGTAACAAGAAATCGGTGACGATCAACCTCAAGTCTGCCGAGGGGCAGGAGATCGTGCGCAAGCTCGCCGCGCAGGCCGACATCGTGGTCGAGAATTTCCGTCCCGGGCTGCTCGAGCGATTCGGATTGGGGTACGAGCAACTCTCGGCCGACAATCCGGGGCTCGTGATGGTGCGCCTGTCGGGCTACGGGCAGACCGGGCCGTACCGTGACCGGCCCGGCTTCGGCGCGATTGCCGAGTCGATGGGCGGACTGCGTCATATCACCGGGTACCCGGACCTGCCACCGCCGCGCATCGGCATTTCCATTGGCGACTCCATCGCGGCGCTGCACGGCGTGATTGGCGCGATGATGGCGCTGCATCACCGCAATGTGAACGGCGGGCGGGGGCAGGTGGTCGACGTCGCCCTTTACGAGGCCGTTTTCAACCTCATGGAGAGCGTGGTGCCCGAGTACAGTGTGGCCGGCATGGTGCGCGAGCGCACGGGCGCGTCGCTGCCGGGGATCGTGCCGTCGAACACCTATCCTTGCGCCGACGGCATGATCGTGGTGGGCGGCAACAGCGATCCGATCTTCAAGCGGCTGATGCACGCCATCGGCCGGCCCGATCTGGCGGACGATCCCGCCCTTGCGCACAACGACGGCCGCGTGCCGCGCACGCAGGAAATCGACGACGCGATCGGCCAATGGACGCGCGCGCGTCCGATCGATGATGCCCTGGCCGTGCTGCAAGGGGCCGACGTGCCGGCAAGCCGTATCTATACCGTGGCCGACATGTTCAAGGATCCGCAGTTCATCGCGCGCGAGATGATTCAGCGTCACACGTTCCCGGACGGCACGCCCATCGATCTGCCGAACGTCACGCCCAAGCTTTCGCAAACGCCGGGACAGACGCAATGGCTCGGCCCGGCACTTGGCGAGCACACCGAAGAGGTGCTCGGGCAACTAGGTTATGATGCCGAACGAATCAAGGCACTGCGCGAGAACGGCGTCATTTGAGCTGAGTCGATCTCGCGCAAGACCGCGGGGCGCGGCACCGTCTGCGGCTCGTGAAAAAGCACGTCACACCAAGAATAAACGCTGCAACCACGGAGACAAACCTCATGCAAAGACGTCAGTTCGTCACGACGCTGGCCGCTGCCGGCTTGATCGGCGCAGGCATTCGCCCGAGCTTCGCGCAAGGCAAACTCGAGAAGACCAAGGTCGCGATCGCCGTCGGCGGCAAGAATCTGTTCTATTACCTGCCGCTCACGATTGCCGAACGCCTGAATTACTTCAAGGACGAAGGTCTCGACGTCGAAATCTCGGATTTCGCCGGTGGCTCGAAGGCGTTGCAAGCCCTCGTGGGCGGTAGCGCCGACGTGGTGTCGGGCGCTTACGAACATACGATCCTGTTGCAGGCGAAAAACCAGTTCATCCGGGCGTTCGTGCTGCAGGGGCGCGCCCCGCAGATCGTCTTCGGCGTGTCGAACAAGACAATGCCGAATTACAAGTCGCTGGCCGACCTGCGTGGCAAGAAGATCGGCGTGACGGCGCCCGGCTCGTCCACCAACATCATGGCGAACTTCGTGCTGGCCAAGGGCGGCGTCAAGCCCAACGAGGTGGCGTTCGTCGGTGTCGGCGCGTCGTCCGGTGCGCTCGCTGCGATTCGCTCGGGCAATATCGACGCCATCGTCAACCTCGATCCGGTGATCACCATGCTCGAGCGCGACAAGGAGATCCGCGTGATCTCGGACACGCGTACGCTCAAGGAGACGGCGTCGGTGTTCGGCGGCCACATGCCGGCGGGGTGCCTGTATACGAACGAATCGTTTATTCAGAAGAATCCGAATACGACGCAGGCGCTGACCAATGCCATGGTCCGTGCGTTGCGCTGGCTTCAGACGGCTGGGCCGGCGGACATCATCAAGACGGTGCCCGACGCCTATCTGTTGGGCGACCGCGCGTTGTACCTGGATGCCTGGGGCCGCGTGAAGGAAGCCATGTCCCCGGACGGCCTGATTCCCGCTGACGGACCGGCCACGGCGCTGCGCACGTTGCAGGCGTTCGATGAGTCCGTCAAGGGCAAGCCGATCGATCTGGCGAAAACGTTTACGAACGAATTCACGAAGAAGGCCGACGCCAAGTACAAATGATGACAGCGCCGGCTCTGAGTTTCGACAGCATTACGTGTACGTTTGTCGCGCGAGACGATCGCGCGAAGCGTTACACGGCCGTGGCCGACACCTCGCTCGACATTGCGCCGGGCGAGTTTGTCTCGGTCGTCGGCCCCACCGGTTGCGGCAAGTCGACGTTGCTCAACGTCGCTGCCGGGCTGCTGGCGCCGTCGTCCGGTTCCGTCAAGGTGTTCGGCGAGGCGCTCAAGGGCATCAATTCGCGCGCCGGCTATATGTTCCAGGCCGAAGCGCTGATGCCCTGGCGCAATGCCATCGACAACGTGACCGCGGGGCTGGAGTTCCGTGGCGTATCGGCCGAGGAAGCGAAGGCGCGTGGGCACGAGTGGCTCAAGCGCGTGGGGCTGGGCGGGTTCGGCGATCGCTACCCGCACCAGCTCTCGGGCGGCATGCGCAAGCGCGTGGCCATGGCGCAGACGCTGATTCTCGATCCGGACATCATTCTGATGGACGAGCCGTTCTCGGCGCTTGACATCCAGACGCGCCAGCTCATGGAAAACGAGTTGCTCGAGCTGTGGGCGGCCAAGCGCCGGGCGGTGCTGTTCATCACGCACGATCTGGACGAGGCGATAGCGCTATCGGACCGTGTCGTGGTGCTGTCGGCAGGGCCGGGCACGCACCCGATCGGGGAGTTCCGCATCGATCTGCCGCGTCCGCGCGACGTGGCGGAAATTCGCAATCATTCGCGCTTCACCGAGCTGCACGCCCAGATATGGGACGTGCTGCGAGAGGAAGTGCTCAAGGGCTATGCGCAACAGTTGAAGGCAGTCTGACACGCCATGTGGCAAATCACGGATCTTCTGTTCGGCGGGTGCGGCTGGGTGCAATGGCTGGACTGGTTGGACTGGTTCGATTTGCCGGATGGCTTTGGTTGGTTCGATTGGCTTGTCTGATCGCTCGTCTGATATTCCCGGAATTCGTTCGTCATGCGTAATCGTTCGATCATGCGGCACTTGCGGTTGTGGCAATGGCTGCTGCTGGTGGTGGCTTTCCTCGTCTGGTACGTCCTCACGAGCCCGACGCTGCTACCCGCGTTCTACTTCGATAGCCCCGACAAGGCGGCTTTCTTCTTCGGCGAGCCGCAGAAGGTGTTGCTCCAGATCTGGCAGTGGTTCGCCGGCGGAGAGATCTATCTGCATCTCGGCGTCACGCTGCTCGAGACCGTGCTCGCCTTTGTCATCGGTACCGTGTTCGGGCTGGCGGTGGGACTGTGGCTGGCGCTCTCGCCGAGCGCCGGCGCGCTTTTCGATCCGTACATCAAGGCGGCCAACTCGATGCCGCGCGTGATTCTCGCGCCGATCTTCGGCGTGTGGTTCGGGCTGGGTATCTGGTCGAAAGTCGCGCTGGGCGTAACGCTGGTGTTTTTCATCGTGTTCTTCAACGTGTATCAAGGCGTGAAGGAAGTCAGTCCGGTCGTGCTGGCGAATGCCCGCATGCTGGGCGCGAATCAGCGGCAGTTGCTGCGTCGCGTGTATCTGCCGAGCGCCACCAGTTGGGTGTTCTCGAGCCTGCACAACTCGGTCGGACTCGCGTTCGTCGGGGCAGTGGTCGGGGAGTATCTGGGGTCCGCGCGCGGCGTCGGCTACCTGATTCTGCAAGCGGAAGGCACGTTTGACATCAACGCCGTGATTGCCGGCGTATTGATCCTGACCGCGTTTGCCCTTGTGCTCGACGGACTCGTCGGCGTGGTCGAACGGCGTTTGCTTGTCTGGCAGCCGCAGGCCGGCGAGACCGAGAAGATGTGAGGTACGGCCGTTGGCGACGCTGATGTCGCCGGCGGTCGTGACGGCATGGCGGCAAATTTGTGGCAGATCCGTGGCCGTTGTGTTGCCACCGAATCGTCGCAACGACAGGCGTGATGCTGTGATGGCGTCATATCCGGGCACCTTTCCTCGGTTACAATTGCCGCATGCGAATCCTGCTCAGCAACGACGATGGGTATCAGGCCCCCGGCCTGGCCGCGCTTTACGAAGCGCTGGCGCCGCTTGGCGACATTACCGTAGTGGCGCCCGAACAGAACTGTAGTGGTGCGTCCAATTCTCTGACCCTGCAACGGCCGCTATCGGTGTTCAAGGGCGGCAACGGCTTCACGTTCATCAACGGCACGCCGACCGATTGCGTGCACATAGCGCTGACCGGGCTGCTCGACGAAAGGCCCGATATCGTTGTGTCCGGCATCAACAACGGCCAGAACATGGGCGAAGACACGCTCTACTCCGGGACGGTGGCGGCGGCCACCGAGGGGTTTCTCTTCGGAATTCCCTCGTTTGCGTTCTCGCAGGTTCATAAAGGCTGGGATCATATCGATAGCGCGGCGCGCGTGGCGCGCGAAGTCGTCGAACGGTACATGGAGCGCCCGCTGGGTGCGCCTTTCCTGTTGAACGTCAATATCCCCAACTCGCCTTACGACCGCCTTAAGGGCGCAGTGGCAACGCGACTTGGGAAACGACATCAATCGCAGCCGGTGATCCGTCAGGAAAATCCGCGCGGCGAAACGATTTACTGGATCGGGCCGGCGGGCGATGCGCGCGACAGCAGCGAAGGCACCGATTTTCATGCCGTGGCGCACGATTACGTCTCGGTCACTCCCTTGCAACTGGATCTCACGCATACCGCACGACTTGGCGTCGTGCACGACTGGCTGGCCAGCGCAGGGGTGACCCAACGATGACGACACCGCCAAAGCGTTTTCCTCTCCCCTTGGCCGACGTGATGGCCCGTCGGCAACGTCAGGCACCGGTGCTCGACAAGGCGTCGCGGGCCAGTCCCGCCGGCGCACCGCCTGCCGCGATGACGCGCGCCACGGCGCCCGCAAGTCAAGGGAACGGAAAGACGCCGACTGGCGGCAATCTTTCCCCGAATACGCACGGCAGCCTGCGGGCTGCCGCGACGCCAATGGCCGGCGCTTCAGCGCGTCCCGGCGGCGCACAGACGCCGCACGCCGTCGTACCGAAAGGACTTGCGCGACCCGCGTCCGCCCCCCACGCGCAGCCTGCGCCGCATGCTGCGAAAGGTGCGCCGCGGCCCACCGTCAAAACGACGGGGGCGGGGCATACCCAGCCGGGTGCGGCCGTCGGTGCCAGGGGCGCGGTGCGTGGGATGACGGCAACGAAGGTTTCGGCGGGTGGCACGGGACGTGCGAGCGCCTCGGTGCTCGGGAATTCGCCGGATGGCATCGGACTGACCTCCGAGCGGGTGCGCGCGCGGATGGCTGAACGCGTGGCCGCATCCGGCGTCAAACACCCGGGTGTGCTGGCGGCGCTCGCGACGGTGCCGCGTCACGGATTTGTCGACGCGGCGCTCGCCAATCAGGCCTATGAAGACGCGGCGCTGCCGATCGGTCACGGGCAGACGATTTCCAAGCCATCGGTCGTCGGGCGCATGATCGAGTTGCTGCTTGCAGGCGGGCGTCCGCTGGAGAAGGTGCTGGAAATCGGCACGGGATGCGGCTACCAGGCGGCGGTGCTGTCGTGCGTGGCGCGCGACGTCTATTCGATTGAACGGGTTCGTCCGCTCCATGAGCGTGCCAAGGCCAACTTGCGACCGCTGCGGGTGCCGAACATTCGCCTGCACTACGGCGATGGGCGGCTAGGGCTGCCGGCGGTCGCGCCGTTCGACGGCATTGTGATTGCCGCCGCCGGACTGGAAATTCCGGACGCGCTGATCGATCAACTCGCCGTTGGCGCGCGCCTCGTCGCGCCAGTGGGCGGCGAGCAACAGATTTTGACCCTCATCGAGCGCACCGGTACGCGCCAGTGGCGCGAGACCCAGCTTGATAGGGTGTTATTCGTCCCCTTAAAATCGGGCATCATCTAAGCCCGACGGGCCTTATTCTGCGGAGGATTTGAGTGAATTTGCGAGCGGGTTTCCAACAACGCGTCGCCAGCGTCCTGTTGCTGAGCATGCTGGCAGCGTGCGCATCGCGACAAGTCGGGGCGCCGGTCGTCGACCGTACCGTAGGCGGTGTGGCGACCGACGGTAGTGCGCCAGGCGCAGCGCCTGTTATCGACAACACGCCGGTGCCGGCGGGGTATTACCGCGTCAAGCCCGGCGATCGCCTCTATCGCATCGCGCTGGAGAACGGTCAGAACTATCGCGACATCGCGCGCTGGAACAATATCCAGAACGCGGATCAGATCGAGGTCGGCCAGGTCTTGCGTGTGAAGCCACCCGCCGGGGATGCCGGCACGCCGTTGCCGGCGCCGCTCGCCGCCAACAGTGTGGCCTCGGTGCCGCCGGCCGTCGTGACGCCGCCGGCCAGCGCGTCGGCGACGGCTGCGCCGTCCGCCCCGACCGCCGTGTCGAGTGGCGAGCTGCAATTGTCGTGGCCAGCCAAGGGCAATGTCGTTGGCCGCTTCGACGATTCGAAGAACAAGGGCCTGAATATTGGCGGGACCGTCGGCGAGCCTGTCTATGCGGCGGGGGCGGGCAAGGTCGTGTATTCGGGCGCCGGCCTGCGCGGCTATGGCAACCTCGTCATCATCAAACACGACGCTACCTTCTTGACGGCGTATGCGCACAACCGCACACTGTTGGTCAAGGAAGGCGACTCCGTCACACGGGGTCAGAAAATTGCCGAAATGGGCAACTCGGATGCAGATCGTGTCATGCTGCATTTCGAGGTGCGTCGCGACGGCAAGCCTGTGGATCCGATGAAGTATTTGCCGCCTCAATAAACTAGGCAGGGTCGAATGCTCAAGAGAAAGCGTCGCACTTCGCAAGAGGAAGACCTCGCTGCCCCGGAGCCCGATCAGGAAGTCGACGATCGGCAATCCCGGCAGGACGAGGACGTGGACGACGCTTTCGACGAGCGCGAGGCGGAGGACGACGACGCGTCGTCGTCCGATGCTGCCGAAGCAGGTACTGCCGGCCGCAAGCGCAAGCCCGAGGCCGAGGACTTCGGCACGGTGCTGAAGGCCGAACTCACGGCGGATACCGTCCAGCACTATCTCAACCGTATCAGCGTCAAACCGCTGCTCACGCCCGCAGAAGAATTCGATTACTCCACGCGTGCCCAGGCCGGCGAGTTTGCGGCCCGTCAGGTCATGATCGAGCGCAATCTGCGCCTCGTCGTGAGCATTGCCAAGGGCTATCTCAATCGCGGTGTGCCACTGCTTGATCTGATCGAGGAGGGTAATCTCGGCTTGATGCATGCGATCGAGAAGTTCGACCCGGGGCGCGGGTTCCGTTTCTCGACTTATGCCACGTGGTGGATTCGCCAGAGCATCGAACGCGCCATCATGAATCAGGCGCGCACCGTGCGTTTGCCGGTGCATGTGATTCGCGAACTCAATCAGGTGCTGCGCGCGAAGCGTCATCTTGAAAAGAGTGCGGCGTATGTCGATGGTGGAGAACAGCGCGACGCGAGTATCGAAGACATTGCCGATTTGACCGGCAAGACGCCCGAAGAAGTGATCGACATCCTCGCGCTCAACGAGCATGTGGCGTCGCTCGACGCGCCGCTGGAAATCGATCCGGGCAGCAGCTTGCTCGATTTGCTCTCGGACGATCACAGCGCGGCCCCAGAGCAGGAGGTGCAGCATCGCGAGCTGGAAGACCTCATGCGCCTTTGGCTCTCACGCCTGTCCACCAAGCATCGCTATGTCATCGAGCGCCGGTTCGGACTCAACCGCGTGGAACCTGCCACGCTCGAAGAACTGGCCGACGAAATGGGGCTGACTCGCGAGCGCGTGCGTCAGATCCAGCAAGAGGCGCTCGTCAAACTCAAGCGCTATTTCGCATCCAACGGGGTGCGCAAGGACGCCGTGCTCTGATTGGTGTCGACCTTGACGACCGCCGTCATCCGCCCCCCGCGTCGTTGGGGGCGGAATTCCATGACGTCGCCGTGGCATGGCGGCGCGCACTGAATTCACTTCACATTCTGACCATGTCATCTCCTGTCCTCGTCTTCGACATTGAAACGATCCCCGACGTTGACGGCCTGCGCAAGCTCGAACCGGCGTATGCCGGGCTGTCCGACGATGCCGTGGCCAACGCTGCCTTTGCCGCCCGCCGTGAAAAGGTGGGGCACGACTTCCTGCCGTTGCACGTGCAGCGCATTGCGGCAATCTCGTGCGTGTTTCGCGATCGCGACGGCTTTCGTGTGAAATCCCTCGGCACGCTCGACGATGGCGAGGCGGCCCTCGTCTCCGGCTTCTACCGCACGATCGAGAAGTATGCGCCGCAACTTGTGTCTTGGAATGGCGGCGGCTTCGATCTGCCCGTGTTGCATTACCGCGCGATGATTCACGGCATTGCCGCGCCGCGCTATTGGGACATGGGTGAGGACGACCGCGAGTTCAAGTGGAACAACTACATCAGCCGTTATCACCATCGCCATCTGGATCTGATGGATCTGCTGGCGATGTATCAGGCCCGCGCCAACGCGCCGCTCGACGACCTGGCCAAGCTGTGCGGGTTTCCCGGCAAGCTCGGCATGGACGGCAGCAAGGTCTGGGACGCGTTCCGCGCGGGCAAGCTTGAGGAGATTCGCAATTATTGCGAGACGGACGTGGTGAACACGTATCTTGTCTACTGCCGCTTTCAATTGATGCGGGGCGGTTTGCGTCAGGCCGAGTACGAGCAGGAGATCGAATTCGTGAGGCGCTCGCTCGAAGAGGAAGCGGCGCCGCACTGGAAGGAATATCTCGCCGCCTGGGCGTGATCTCTGCGTTTGTGACGGGCGAGGACGGCGATGCCGGGGCTTCGCAGACGAGCTGCGTCAGTGACGAGCGAATCGATTAAAATGCTCGGTTTGCTGTCGCACATGAGAACAACGACGTGACCCGCTCCTCCCGAAATTCCTCACGCGGCCGGCCGGCTGCCGAGCCCGGCATTATCGAAATCGAATCGCTCGACATGGAGGCGCGCGGCGTGGGCCGCACCGCGCCCGAGGGCGAACCGGGTGCGCCGGACTACAAGCCCGGCAAGGTGATCTTTGTCGAAGGTGCGCTGCCAGGCGAACGCGTCACCTATCTCAGCTATCGTCGCAAACCCAAATTCGAGCAGGCCGAGGCCGTTGATGTGCTGCGTGCCAGCCCGATGCGCGCCCAGCCGCAGTGTCCGCACTTCGGCAAGTGCGGCGGGTGCTCGATGCAGCATCTCGAACCGCGTGCGCAAATCGCCATCAAGCAGCGCGTGCTCGAGGACAATCTGGCGCGTCTGGGCAAGGTGAAGGCCGAAGCCATCCTTCGGCCTATTCAGGGGCCGGATTGGCGCTATCGTTTTCGCGCACGTCTGACGGTGCGCTACGTGCCGAAAAAAGGGGGCGTGCTCATCGGATTCCATGAGCGCAGGAGCAGCTACGTGGCCGACATGGACTCGTGCGAAGTGCTGCCCCGCCACGTTTCGGACATGCTCGTGCCGCTGCGGCGCCTGGTCGAGTCGCTGTCCATTCGGGAGCGACTGCCGCAGATCGAACTGGCGATCGGCGCCGAGGTGACGGCGCTCGTGCTCCGTATTCTCGATCCCCTCACCCCGGCGGACGAAGACAATCTGCGCGCTTTCGCTGACGCACATCACGTCCAGTTCTGGGTTCAGCCGAAGGGGCCGGACACAGCGGTGCCGTTCTATCCGCTGGATCCGGAATTGCATTACACCCTGCCGGAATATCAGATCCGGATGCCGTTCAAGCCGACAGATTTCACGCAGGTCAACCATCAGATCAACCGCGTGCTCGTGCATCGCGCGTTGCGCTTGCTGGCACCGACGTCGCGTGAGCGTGTGCTCGATCTGTTTTGCGGCCTGGGGAACTTCACGCTGCCGCTGGCGCGGCGCGCCGGCACCGTCATGGGCATCGAGGGCAGCACCGCACTGACGGAGCGCGCGCTCGCGAACGCGCAACGTAATGGCGTGGCCGAGCGGACGGAATTCGCGTGCCGGAACCTGTTCGACATCACGCCGGAGGATATTCGCGCATTGGGTGCGTTCGACCGCTACCTGATCGATCCGCCGCGCGAAGGGGCGCTGGCGGTATCGAAGGCGCTCGCCGAACTGGCGCAGCAGGGCTACGACGGCCTGCCCAAGCGCATCGTCTACGTTTCCTGCAGTCCGGCAACGCTGGCGCGTGACGCGGGCGTGCTCGTGCATGAAGCGGGCTATCGCCTGACGCTGGCGGGGGTGGTTAACATGTTCCCACACACGTCGCACGTCGAGTCGATGGCCGTGTTCGAACATGAGAGCATCGGTCAGCCGTGGGTGCCGACTGTACGGGTATCGGCATCGGATGCGTCCGCCGATGAAGGTGTTGAGGCGATTGCCGGTGCTACCGGTGGCGACGGCGTGATTCACGACGAGGCCTGATCCCGCGTGACAGTCGGCCATCGGTTGCGGCGGCCGTGACGCTGCAGCGGTCGATGGGGCCGGGTGAGCGACGCGCAGGCCTGCGCGGCCCGTCGCACCCGCGCATCGGTTGGGCATCTGGCAAAAGCGCATCACACAACGAAAAAGCCAGTCCCGCGGGACTGGCTTTTTCGCATTCGTGGCGTGGCGCGGGGTTGCCCGCGCCGCCCGTCGGTCGCGTCAGTTGCGGTTGCCGCCCAGCACGCCGAGGATGGCCAGCAGGTTGGTGAAGATGTTGTACAGGTCGAGGTAAATGGCCAGCGTCGCGGTGACGTAGTTCGTCTCGCCGCCATTCACGACACGCTGCACATCGAACAGGATGTACGCGGAGAAGATGGCGATGGCGATCACCGAGACCGTCAGCATCAGCGCCGGCAGTTGCAGCCAGATATTGGCGACCGAGGCCAGCAGGATCACGAGCACGCCCATGAACAGCCACTTGCCCAGGCCGCTGAAGTCACGCTTGCTGACAGTGGCGACCGTTGCCATGACGCCGAATATCACGGCCGTGCCACCGAACGCCATCATGATGAGCGATGCGCCGTTCGAGAATCCCAGCACGAAGCTCAGCAAACGCGTGAGCATCAGTCCCATGAAGAACGTGAAGCCCAGCAGCAACGCCACCCCCACGCCGCTGTTCTTGAAGCGCTCAATGGCGAACATGAAGCCAAATGCGATCGCGAGGAACGCGATCATGCTGACCATCGGGCTGCCTGAGAACAGCGCGAAGCCGTAGTTCACGCCCAGCCAGGCCCCCGCAATCGTCGGCAGCATCGACAGCGCGAGCAGCCAGTACGTATTGCGCAGCACCTTGTTGCGCATCTGTACGGTCGTGACGTCGTGCATCCCGCCGTAGCCGAAACGTTGGAAATCCTGGTTCATATCTTGTGTTCTCCGTGGTCATTGTGCCCGCCGGCGGGGCCGGCAAGCGCCTCTTGACGCTTACGACAACCGGCTTTTGTCGCCGGTCGATCCCCCGCAGCCATTCGTCTGGCCCGTCGTCGAAGTCACAGGATACCGAAAGATGACGGGGAAAGCGCTCCGACGCGTCTCAAAATGTCAGGACGAATGCCCGAATTTCAATCCGCCGCGTCGTTGCCCAACCCTCCCACGTGGGGAGAGTGTCGGAATCGCTCGGTGATCCTGACTTTACGACAAGCCGGATCGTCCCGGCCGTCCTGCGTTTGAGCGGTATGCGTCCTGTAGGTTCCATCCCCATCATAACAGCCTTCATGCTACAATCACGGGTTCATGTTGGTTGTATAACTGCTTAATTTTTTGGAGTTTTTCATGGCAGTCGAACGCACTTTGTCGATTATCAAGCCCGATGCCGTTGCCAAGAACGTGATCGGCCAGATCTATAGCCGCTTCGAGAACGCGGGCCTGAAGATCGCTGCTGCCAAGCTGGTGCATCTGTCGCGCGCCGAAGCCGAGCAATTCTACGCCGTGCACAAGGCGCGTCCGTTCTTCAAGGATCTGGTCGACTTCATGGTCTCGGGCCCGGTGATGATCCAGGTTCTGGAAGGCGAGAACGCCGTGGCGAAGCACCGCGATCTGATGGGCGCGACCGACCCGAAGAAGGCTGAGAAGGGCACGATCCGCGCCGACTTCGCCGACAGCATCGACGCCAACGCCGTGCACGGCTCGGACGCCGCCGAAACGGCTGCCGTGGAAGTGTCGTTCTTCTTCCCGGGCATGAACGTCTACGCGCGCTAAGCCGCGTTTAGCCGCTCAATGGCAGGAAGTTACCGAAGGGATGTTGAAGGACCAAGGTCATGACCAACCTCACGAATCTGCTTGATTACGATCCGGACGGTCTGGCCGCCTATTGCGGCTCGCTCGGCGAGAAGCCGTTCCGTGCCCGCCAGCTCCAGCGTTGGATCCACCAGATGGGCGCCGCCGATTTCGACGGCATGACCGATCTGGCCAAGTCGCTGCGCGAGAAGTTGCACACGCGCGCGACGATCGCCTCGCCCGATGTCATCACCGACCACCTGTCGGCTGACGGCACGCGCAAATGGTTGCTGGACGTGGGCAACGGCGATGCCGTGGAGACCGTCTACATCCCCGAGGAAACGCGCGGCACGCTTTGCGTCTCTTCGCAAGCGGGCTGCGCCGTCAATTGCCGGTTTTGTTCGACCGGCAAGCAGGGTTTCTCTCGCAATCTGTCGCTCGGCGAAATCATTGGTCAGTTGTGGATGGCCGAATTCGCATTGCGCCGCGACCTCGGGCGCGAGGGCAAGAACGAACGTGTCATCACCAATGTGGTGATGATGGGCATGGGCGAGCCACTGCTCAACTTCGAGAATGTTGTGGGGGCGATGCGCCTGATGCTCGACGACAACGCCTACGGGCTGTCGCGTCGCCGTGTCACGTTGTCGACCTCGGGTGTCGTGCCGATGATGGATCGCCTGGGCCAGGAGTTGCCCGTGGCGCTCGCGGTGTCGCTGCATGCGCCGAACGACGCGCTGCGCGATGTCCTCGTGCCGCTCAACAAAAAATATCCGTTACGCGAGCTGATGGGCGCGTGCGAGCGTTATCTGGAAGTGGCGCCGCGCGATTTCATCACGTTCGAGTACTGCATGCTCGACGGTGTGAACGACACCGAAGCGCATGCGCGCGAGCTGGTCGCACTGACGCGCGACGTGCCGTGCAAATTCAATCTGATCCCGTTCAATCCGTTTCCCGAGTCCGGGCTGCTGCGCTCGAAGGATCCGCAGATCAAGCGCTTCGCGCAAATTCTGCTCGACGCGGGCCTCGTGACGACCGTGCGCAAGACGCGTGGTGACGACATCGACGCTGCTTGCGGTCAACTCGCCGGCGAGGTGCAGGATCGCACGCGACTTGCGCAGCGCGGAAAATTCGGGAAAATCGCGGTCGAGGTGCGTACCGTATGACGTTGCGCATGGGCAGGCGCGGACCGTGGCGAGGGCCGTCGGCCCCGTGCGTCCCATGCCGCTCGTCGGATCAGTCTCGCACGACAGCATTCCTTGTGCCGGACGCGTTTTGTGTCCGGCGCGATTCCTTCAGTTCCTTGCAGAATCCTCTGATGCGCCGAGCAGATCTTTACGCTGCGCGCACGGCGGGTGATGGTGGGGAATTGTGGTCAGCATATCCTCAGCCGCTGCGGGCGGCTGCTTACGAACGGGGGCGTATCGATGGATAACCAGAATCAGGCGGAAGCCGGCGGGCAAGCCGAGGCTCAGGGCCCGGGCGCGTCGCAGGGCGCGGCCGCCGGATGGGCTGAGCTGGGGGCGCAGGTGGGTGCGCAACTGGCCGCATTGCGCGAGAAGCGCGGCATGTCGATCGAAGACGTGTCGGCGCGTCTGAAAATCTCGGTGCAAAAGCTCAAGCGCCTCGAAACCGGCGAGTGGGAAGCCCTGCCGGAAATCCCGTTTATTCTGGGTGTCGTGCGCAGTTATGCGCGTATGCTCGGAGCCGACCCGGAGCCGATGGTCGAACCGCTGCGCAGTTTCGGCCGTGCCGCTGCCGTCGACGTTCCGCAGGCGCCGGTGGGCCAGCCCAGCATTCCGAAGAGCCCGGTGCGTTTTCGCTCGCCGGTCGCCGCGTCGCAGGCCAAATGGCCTTGGGCGCTGGTGGCTCTGGTGGTGATCGCAGGGGCCGCGTGGTACTTCGGCAACGCCCACAAGTCGGGCCGTGGGTCGGCCGAGCCGGCCGAGCTGGCCAGCGCCGTGTCGGCGCAGGCTGCGGAGCCCGCCAGCCAGCCAGTGGTTGCCGACGCCAACGGCACGCCGCCGGGCGCGGAGAGCGCGAACACCGGTAATGCGGAAAGCACGGTCGATAGCGCTTCGGACAGTGCGGCGGCGGGCCCGGGCTTGATCGCCGCGGCCGACCCGACGCATGTGGTTGCCGGGCTCGCCGGGGCGAGTTCGCCGTCGGCGACGGCGGCATCCACGCCGGCGTCGGCGGCCAGCGCGGTCGCGCCCGGGACTGGCAAGATTGCGTTGCGCCTGAAATCCGATAGCTGGGTCGAGGTGCGTTCGAAGGGCGGCAAGGTGCTGTTCTCCCAACTGATGCGCGCAGGGACTGCGCAGGAAATTACGGGCGATGCGCCGCTCAAGATCGTTGTGGGCAACGTGGCGGGCGTCGAATCGCTGGAATTCAACGGTCAACCGGTCGAGATCAAGTCCCGCAATGCGGGTAATGTGGCGCGTCTGACGCTGCAGTGAGACCGAAAGAGGGAAATCATGGCTTCTGTAGAATGCATGCCGATCATCGGCGGTCCGGCACCTCGTCGTCAGTCGCGTAAGGTCGCCATTCGTTGGGGCGGCCAGCTCGTGACGGTCGGTGGCGACTCGCCGATTCGCGTGCAATCGATGACCAACACCGATACCGCGGACGCGATCGGTACGGCCATCCAGGTCAAGGAGCTGGCGCAGGCCGGCTCGGAACTGGTGCGCATTACGGTGAACACCCCCGAAGCGGCCGCCGCGGTGCCGGCGATTCGCGATCAACTCGATCGCATGGGCGTGGCCGTGCCGCTCGTGGGCGACTTCCACTACAACGGCCACAAGCTGCTCGCCGACTACCCGGCGTGCGCCGAGGCGTTGTCGAAGTACCGCATCAATCCGGGGAACGTCGGGCAGGGCGCCAAGCGGGATACGCAGTTCTCGCAGATGATCGAAATGGCGATCAAGTACGACAAGCCGGTGCGTATCGGCGTGAATTGGGGCAGCCTGGACCAGGCGTTGCTCGCGCGCATCATGGACGAGAACGCTGCGCGTACCCAACCCTGGGGCGCGCAAAGCGTGATGTACGAAGCGCTCATCACGTCGGCGCTCGAATCGGCGGCGTTGGCGCAACGCGTGGGTCTGTCGGCCGACAAGATCCTGCTGTCGTGCAAGGTGAGCGCCGTGCAGGACCTGATCGCCGTGTATCGCGAACTGGCCAAGCGGTGCGACTACGCGCTGCATTTGGGCTTGACCGAGGCCGGCATGGGCTCGAAGGGTATCGTGGCGTCGACCGCCGCGCTGTCGGTGCTGCTGCAGGAAGGGATCGGCGATACGATCCGCATCTCGCTCACGCCCGAGCCGGGCGGTGCGCGTACCGCGGAAGTTGTCGTGGCGCAGGAAATCCTGCAGACGATGGGCCTGCGTGCGTTCGCGCCGATGGTCATCGCCTGCCCGGGTTGCGGCCGCACGACGAGCACGGTGTTTCAGGAACTGGCTTCCAGTATTCAGACATATCTGCGTGAACAAATGCCGGTATGGAAGGCTCAATATCCTGGCGTCGAGACCATGAACGTGGCGGTGATGGGCTGCATCGTCAACGGGCCGGGGGAATCGAAGCACGCGAACATCGGCATCAGCTTGCCGGGGTCGGGCGAATCGCCGGCCGCGCCGGTCTTTGTCGATGGTGAAAAGGTCCGGACGCTGCGCGGCGATCGTATCGCCGAAGAGTTCCAGCAGATCGTCGACGAGTACGTGAAGACCCGCTACGCTCAGACCGAAGGAACGGTCACCGCCTAAGCAGGCAGGACACAAGAAAATATGACTGACGCAAAGAAGAAGCGCCCCGCCAAACTGGCCGGGGTCAAAGGCATGAACGACATCCTCCCGCAAGACGAAGCCTTGTGGGAGTTTTTCGAGGAATCGGTGCGCGCCATGCTGCGCGCGTACGGCTATCAGCAGATCCGCACGCCGATCCTCGAGCAAACGTCGTTGTTCACGCGCGGTATTGGCGAAGTGACCGATATCGTCGAGAAGGAGATGTACAGCTTCACCGATTCGCTCAACGGCGAGCAGCTCACGATGCGCCCTGAGGGAACGGCTGCGGCCGTTCGCGCAACGCTCGAACACAATTTGCTGTACAGCGGCCCGAAGCGCCTGTGGTACTTCGGTCCGATGTTCCGCCACGAGAAGCCGCAGCGCGGCCGCTATCGCCAGTTCCACCAGGTGGGGGTTGAAGCACTGGGGCTTGCCGGCCCGGATGCGGACGTCGAAATCATCTTGATGTGCCAGCGCCTGTGGGACGATCTCGGCTTGACCGGCATCCAGCTGCAACTCAACTCGCTGGGGCAGGGCGAAGAGCGTGCGCGTCATCGCGCCGATCTGATTGCCTATCTCGAGAAGCACGTCGACCTGCTCGACGAAGACGGCAAGCGCCGTCTCTACACGAATCCGTTGCGCGTGCTCGATACGAAGAACCCGGCGATGCAGGCGATGGTCGAAGGGGCGCCGAAACTCATCGATTACCTCGGCGAGGACTCGATCAAGCACTTCGAAGGCGTTCAGTCGCTGCTCAAGGCGAACAACATTCCGTTCACGATCAATCCGCGTCTGGTGCGCGGTCTGGATTACTACAACCTGACCGTGTTCGAATGGGTGACCGACAAGCTCGGCGCGCAGGGCACGGTCGCCGGTGGCGGCCGCTACGATCCGCTGGTCGAGCAACTGGGTGGCGACGCCACGCCGGCGTGCGGCTGGGCGATGGGCGTTGAGCGCATTCTCGAATTGCTGCGCGAAGACGACCTCGTGCCGCAGGCCGAAGGGGCCGACGTCTACGTCGTGCACCAAGGCGAGACGGCGGTTGCGCCGGCGTTGATCGCGGCCGAGCGCATGCGCGACGCCGGGCTGAACGTCGTGTTCCATTGCAGCCCGGACGGCAAGGGCAGCAGCTTCAAATCGCAAATGAAGCGAGCGGACGCAAGCGGCGCAAACTTTGCCATCATCGTCGGTGAGAACGAAGTCGCGTCGGGCACCGTCGTCGTCAAGCATCTGCGTGCCGCCGATCCGGCGAACAACCAGACGAGCGTGGCGTTCGAGGCGCTCGCGGAACACCTGATCGACGTCATCGTCGCCAGTGCAGACGAAAGCGTGAACGAAAGCCTGGCCGACGACGGCACGGCGAACACGACGCTTCATTAACCCAAGACGCCAGACACGGAGAACCGCGGCGAATGAGCAGCTATCACGAGGAACAGGAACAGATCGAGAACGTAAAGGCCTGGTGGAAGCAGTACGGCAATTACGTTGTCTGGATGCTGGTCGTCATCATGCTGGCCTATGGTGGCTGGAACCTGTGGCGTTACTACGACCGCAAGCAGACGGTCGAGGCCGGTGTGCTTTACGGCGAGCTGGAAACGGCGATCGACGCCAAGGACAAGGCGAAGGTGACGCGTATCGCGTCGGACATGGAAAGCAAGTTCAGCGGTACGCCTTACGCCCAGATGACGGCGCTGCTGGCGGCCAAGTCACTGGCGGACGCCGGCGATGTGGCGCTCGCGAAAGCGCAACTGCAATGGGCCGTGTCGAACGCGAAGGACGACGAGTACAAGCAACTCGCCAAGCTGCGTCTGGCCGGTGTGCTGCTCGACGAGAAGGCGTACGACGAGGCGCTCAAGCTGCTCGACAATCCGCCGGCACCGTATGCCGGGCTGTTTGCCGATCGCCGTGGCGACGTGCTCGTCGCACAGAGCAAGATGGCCGACGCGCGGGCCGCATACAAGCTGGCACTCGACAAGCTCGATAAGCAGGACTCGGGCATGCGTCAGTTCGTTCAGTTCAAGCTCGACGCGCTGGGGGCCTGACGCGCGTCGGCATTCCATTGGCAAGTATTACCCTCCCATAACGCATAACCGGGTACATGATGATCCTTAACGACTTCCGTCGATCGATGCCGCAAACGATGGCCACGTCACAGGCCGTCTCGACGCGCTGTGGCATTTTCAAGCGCGCGGGCAGCGCCGTGACGATGCTGGCATTGCTGGGTACGCTGGGAGGGTGTGGACTCTTTGGCAGCAAGCCGGCGCACGAGCCGACGCCGCTCACGGAGATCAAGCAGGCGCTGAATGTCAAGCAGATCTGGACGGCGAGCGTCGGCAAGTCCGGTGCCTACAGCTTCGCACCGGTCGCCGTGGGCAACGCTGTGTTCGCGGCGGGCGCCAACGGCGGCATCGTGCGCGTGGATGCGGACACGGGCGCGTCGACGTGGTCGGCCAAGGCGGATACGAACATCACCGCCGGTCCGGGCAGCGATGGCGAGACGACCGTCGTCGCCACGCACAAGGGCGAAGTGATCGCGTTCGATCACGACGGCAAGTCATCCTGGAAGGCCAACGCCGGTAGCGAAGTGCTCACGGCGCCGCTGGTCGGTCGGGGTCTGGTCGTCGTGCGCGCGATCAACAACCGGGTGACGGCGTTTGACGCCGCCACCGGTTCGGTGCGCTGGTCGTACTCGCAGCCGACGTCGACGCTGACGCTGCGCACCGGGACCGGCATGACGTTTTTGGGTGATCGCGCGGTCGTGACGGGCTTCCCGGGCGGCAAGCTGGTGGCGCTCGATGCCAACACCGGCAACCCGCTGTGGGTCACGCCGCTCTCGTACCCTAAGGGGGTGACAGAAGTGGAACGTGTGAACGACGTCACGGGCACGCCGGTCGTCTTCGGCCGCCAAGTGTGCGGCGCCACGTTCCAGGGCCGTGTGGGATGCGCCGATGTGCAGACCGGCAATGGCCTGTGGGCGCGCGATTTTTCGTCGCCGAATGGGGTGACGCAGGACGAGCGTGTCGTGGCGGCCGTCAATACCGACGGTGCGGTCTACGCTTTCAACGCTGCCGATGGCAGTACACTGTGGCAGAACGACAAGCTCAAGTACCGCGACTTGTCGGCGCCGTTGGCGCTCGGCCGCGTCGTGGTGGTGGGCGACAAGCAGGGTTATTTGCATTTCCTGTCGCGTGACAACGGCGAACTGCTCGCTCGCGTCAAGCTCAGTGGTCCGATCAGCGCACAGCCGATTCTCGCCGGCCAGACGCTGGTCGTGCAAACGCGCGACGGCAACATTTACGGCTTCCGTCCGGATTAACCGGTGACCGGCAGCACCCGGGCATTTTCCGGGAACGGCCGGCAGCGCGCCGGCCGTCTTCGTTTTTAGGCTTATTCATGAAACCCGTGATCGCGCTCGTAGGGCGCCCCAACGTCGGCAAATCGACGCTATTCAACCGTTTGACCCGCTCGCGCGACGCGCTCGTCGCCGACATGCCCGGGCTCACGCGCGACCGTCACTATGGCGAGGGGCGCGTTGGCGAGCATCCGTACCTGGTGATCGACACCGGTGGCTTCGAACCCGTGGCCAAGGACGGCATTTTCCACGAAATGGCCAAGCAGACGCGCCAGGCCGTGGTCGAGGCCGACGTGGTGATCTATATCGTGGACGGGCGTCAGGGCCTGACGCCGCAAGACCAGATCATTGCGGACTATCTGCGCAAGACGGGACGCAAGATCATGCTCGTGGTCAACAAGGCCGAGGGCATGAAGTACAGCGCGGTCGCGAACGACTTCTACGAACTCGGCCTGGGCGATCCGCTGGCGATCTCGGCGGCGCACGGCGACGGCGTCGCGGAAGTCATCGACGAAGCCATCGCGCCGTTCTATGCCAATCAGGAAGAGAACGAGGACAGCAAGCGCGACGACGGACGTGTGAAGATCGCGATCGTCGGGCGTCCTAACGTTGGCAAGTCGACACTGGTCAACACGTTGCTCGGCGAAGAGCGCGTGATCGCGTTCGACATGCCGGGCACCACGCGCGATTCGATCCACATCGAATTCGAGCGTCAGGGGCGAAACTACACGTTGATCGATACGGCCGGGCTGCGTCGTCGCGGCAAGGTATTCGAAGCGGTCGAAAAGTTTTCGGTTGTGAAAACACTGCAATCGATTGCCGATGCGAACGTCGTGATTCTCATGCTCGATGCCCGTCAGGACATCTCAGATCAGGACGCTCACATTGCCGGCTTCATCGTCGAGTCGGGACGTGCGGTGGTCGTCGGCGTGAACAAGTGGGACGGGCTGGACGAGTACACGCGCGAGCAGACCAAGCAGGAGCTTGAGCGAAAACTCAAATTCCTTGGCTTTGCGAATTTTCACTTTATCTCGGCGACGAAGTCCACGGGCATTGGCCCGCTGATGCGCTCGGTGGACGATGCGTACGCGGCGGCCATGACCAAGTTGCCGACGCCGAAGCTCACGCGCGCCCTCAACGAGGCGGTGGAGCACCAGCAGCCGCGGCGTTCCGGGTTCTCGCGTCCGAAGTTGCGCTACGCGCACCAAGGGGGCTCGAATCCGCCGATCATCGTCATTCACGGGAATAGTCTCGATGGCGTGACCGACAGCTATCGCCGCTACCTGGAGAATCGTTTCCGGGAAACTTTTAAGTTGAAGGGCACTCCATTACGCATAGAGTTTCGCAACAGCGCGAACCCTTACGCCAAGGGCGAATGAAAGCCAAACCCGGGCGGGGTTTTGCTGGCGACGCTAGCAAAATCAGCTATAGTGTGGAAGTCAAGGCGGGAAGCGCGCACACGCCTTGTCTTACGGTCATTTGCTAAAAATACAACGGAGTTATATATGAGCAACAAAGGGCAACTTCTACAAGACCCGTTTCTGAACGCCTTGCGTAAGGAGCATGTTCCCGTCTCGATCTATCTGGTCAACGGTATCAAGCTGCAGGGAAACATCGAGTCGTTTGACCAGTATGTCGTCCTGCTGCGCAACACGGTCACCCAAATGGTTTATAAGCACGCCATTTCGACGGTCGTGCCTGCGCGTCCGGTGAATTTCCATCCGGAAGCCGAGCAGTCCTGATTCAGGCTCGCCCGACCGGGAGTCACTCCGGCCGGGCGAATTTCTCTTCCCCATCGCCCGCTCTTGTCCAACAGCCCCAATACCCACTCCCCGCGTAGCTTGACCATCAACGCCGCGCTCGTCGGCATCGATTTCGGCAAACTCGATTTCGAAGCCAGTCTCCAAGAACTCGACCTTCTGACGCAATCTGCAGGTGCCACGCCTGTGGTGACCGTTACCGGCCGTCGCCGTAGCCCGGACGCGAAGCTGTTCATCGGTAGTGGCAAAGCCGAAGAGCTGCGTGCCGCGATCCATGAGTACGACGTCGAACTGGTGATTTTCAATCACGCCCTGACCCCCGGTCAGCAGCGTAACCTCGAACACCTGCTGCAGTGCCGTGTGGTTGACCGCACCAGCCTGATCCTCGATATCTTTGCCCAACGCGCCAAGAGTCATGAGGGCAAGCTGCAGGTCGAACTCGCGCAGTTGCAGTATTTGTCCACGCGCCTCGTGCGCGCCTGGACCCACCTGGAACGTCAGAAGGGCGGTATCGGTCTGCGCGGGCCGGGTGAGACGCAGTTGGAAACCGATCGTCGTCTGCTCGGCGAGCGCGTGAAGTCGCTTTCGGCGCGGCTCGAAAGGCTTCAGCGCCAGCACGACACGCAGCGGCGCGCGCGTCAGCGCAGCGGCACCATGTCGATTTCGCTCGTGGGCTATACGAACGCAGGCAAATCCACGCTGTTCAACGCGATGACGAAGGCCAACGCCTACGCCGCGGATCAGCTGTTTGCCACGCTCGATACGACGTCGCGTCGCGTTTATCTTGGCGAAGTCGGGAACATCGTGCTGTCCGACACTGTCGGATTCATCCGCGAGCTGCCGCACCAGTTGGTGGCGGCATTCCGGGCGACGCTTGAGGAAACGGTGCACGCCAACATGCTGTTGCATGTGGTGGACGCCTCGAGTCAGGTGCGTCAGGAGCAGATGGCCGAGGTCAACGCCGTTTTGGCGGAGATCGATGCGGCGGACATCCCGCAGATTCTCGTCTGGAACAAGATCGATGCGGTGCCGGAACTGGCCGCGCAAGGCCCGAGAATCGAACGGGATGAGGCCGGGCGTGTCAAGCGAGTCTTTTTGAGCGCGCGCACCGGCGAAGGGCTCGACCTGCTGCGCGAGGCCATCAGCGAGGCGGTTGTGGCTGGCACGGGTGGGTTACAATCGCTTCAAGAAGCGCCCGATGTCCGGCTTATCGACCGTTGGAACGATGCGCCGCGCGCAGAAGACAGATAACACGAGACGTCGCACCATGTAGGGCGGAGGTTGCCACGGGGATTTCCGGCAGCACGGCCCAACAAGGGCGACGACCTGGCAAGAGACCAGACGGAGGCCGGTCAAGGCCGCCGATCGGCACACCAGATTCGGGAACCACGCGCGAACCGGCAGCATGCGCACTCCGAAGTGGGCGTGCCGGTCGCAACGCCAAGACCGCTTCAGTCACCACGCTTCTACCTATGCTTCCAAGAGCTTTGATGCGACGAGTTGGCTTGATTTTCTCCCTGAACGACCCGCGCTGGGGGCGGGACGGCGGCGGCGATACGCCGTCCGGTAATCAGGAACCGAACCGCCCCGATCGTTCGAACACGCCGAATTCGCAGGATCAGAAGGAGCCGCAGCGTGGACCGCAAGGTCCGCAGCAGGACGGCCCGCCCGACCTCGACGAACTGTGGCGCGATTTCAATCGGCGTCTTAACCGTATCTTCGGCCGCAAGGGCGGCGGGAGCGGTAACGGTGGCTCGAATAGTGGCGCCGGGGGCTCGCGCGGCTCGGGTATCGGCGTCGGCGTGGTCGTCGCGCTGGCATTCCTGATCTGGCTGGCAACGGGCGTCTTCATCGTCCAGGAAGGGCAGGTCGGCGTTGTCACCCAATTCGGCAAGTACAAGTACACCACGACGTCGGGTATCCAATGGCGTCTGCCGTATCCGTTCCAGGCGGTCGAGATCGTCAACATGTCGCAGATCCGTTCGGTCGAAATCGGCCGCTCGAACACCATTCGCGACACTGATCTGAAGGACTCGTCGATGCTCACCGGCGATGAGAACATCATCGACGTGCGCTTTGCCGTGCAGTACCGCATCAAGGACGCCACCGAGTTCCTGTTCAATAACGTGGATGCCGAATCGTCGGTGAACCTGGCCGCGCAAACGGCCGTGCGCGAGATTGTCGGCAAGAGCAACATGGACTTCGTGCTCTACGCTGGCCGCGAAGAAATCGCCAATGAACTCGTCACCTCGATCCAACGCATTCTCGACGGCTACAAGACCGGCATCCTGGTCACGAGCGTGACGATGCAAAGCGTGCAGCCGCCTGAACAGGTGCAGGCCTCGTTCGACGACGCCGTGAAAGCGGGGCAGGATCTGGAGCGCGCCAAGAACGAGGCGCAGGCCTACGCTAATGATGTGATTCCGCGCGCCAAGGGTACGGCGTCGCGTCTGACGGAAGAGGCCGCCGGGTACAAGGCGCGCGTTGTGTCGCAGGCGCAGGGCGATGCCGATCGCTTCAAGTCGGTGCAGGAAGCGTATGCGAAGGCGCCGGGCGTCATTCGCGAGCGGATGTATCTCGACACGATGGAGCAGATCTACTCGCGCACGACGAAGATCATGGTGGATTCGAAGAACAACAGTTTGTTGTATCTGCCGTTGGACAAGATCATGGAGCGCTCGCGTAGCGACGCGTCGGCCCCGGCTCCGGCTCCGGCCTCGGCCGCCAGCACGGGGAAGGCCGCGGGTGCGCCTGCCGCCGATGACAACGGCGATGTTGACCATGATCGATCGCGCGCGGCACTGCGCAACCGCGAACGCGATTCACGCTAAGGGGATAAGCGCATGAACCGTATTGGAACCATTATTGTCGCGCTGATCGTTTTGTTGATCGTGCTTGCCTCGACTATGTTCGTGGTGGATCAGCGCCGTTATGCCGTGGTGTTCTCGCTCGGCGAGATCAAGGACGTCTATAGTCAGCCCGGCCTGAAATTCAAGTTGCCGCCGCCGCTCCAGACCGTGTTGTATCTGGATAAGCGCATCATGACCATCGACAACCCCGAGCCGGAACGCTTCATCACGGCCGAGAAGAAGAACCTGATCGTCGACTCGTATGTGAAGTGGCGCATCGTCGATCCGCGCAAGTTCTATGTCAGCTTCAAGGGGGATAGCCGCCTCGCGCAGGATCGTCTGACGCAACAGATTCGCTCGGCGTTGCAGGAAGCGTTCACCAAGCGCACCGTGACCGAGGTCGTGTCGTCGCAGCGCGATCAGGTCATGCAGTGGGTGAAGCAAAAGGTCGGCGAGGACGCTGCGCAAGTCGGCATCGAAATTGTCGATGTGCGGATGCGTCGGGTCGATCTGGCCGCGGGTATCAGCGATTCGGTTTATCGCCGGATGGCGGCGGAGCGCAAGCGCGTGGCGAACGAATTGCGTTCGACCGGCGCGGCCGAGGCCGAGCAGATTCGCGCCGATGCCGACCGCCAGCGCGACGTGGTCGTGGCGGAAGCCTATGCCAAGGCCCAGCAGGTCAAGGGAGAGGGCGATGCCACGGCTGCCGGTATCTACGCGCAGGCGTTCGGTCGCGATCCGCAGTTCGCTCAGTTCTATCAGAGCCTCGAAGCGTACAAGGCGACCTTCCGAGACAAGCGCGACGTGATCATCGCGGATCCGAACAGCGATTTCTTCCGATTCATGCGCGGTTCTGGCGGTGCGGCTGGCGCGCCGGCCGGAAAAGCGCGAAAATAGCGCCCTTGACATCCGAGTAGCTGCCACCGCCCGCGTCAATCGCGGGCGGTGGCATTTTGGCCGAGTCCCCTGTGAGCACCAGCACGATTCTTCTCGCTTTGGCCCTCATGCTGATCGTCGAGGGAATGTTTCCGTTTGTCGCGCCAGACCGGTGGCGGCAAAGTTTTCGTAAAATAACGGAAATGCCGTCCGGCCAGATTCGCTTTTTCGGTTTGGCCGCCGTCTCGCTGGGGCTGATTCTGATGCTGCTGGCCGACCACTAAAAGGCGCTTTCCCGCGCCGCCTGAATACCGAAATACCCATGCCGAACTGGCTACTTCCCGAAAATATCGCCGACGTGCTGCCTTCCGAGGCGCGCAAGATCGAAGATCTGCGCCGGCTGATGCTGGACCGTTTCCGTACCTACGGCTACGAACTCGTGATGCCGCCGATGCTCGAGTACGTCGAGTCGCTGCTGACCGGCACCGGCCATGATCTCGATCTGCGCACGTTCAAGCTCGTCGATCAGCTCTCCGGGCGCACCATGGGCCTGCGCGCGGACATTACGCCGCAGATTGCCCGTATCGACGCCCATTTGCTCAATCGCAAGGGCGTGACGCGTCTTTGCTATGCAGGAAGCGTGCTGTTTACGCGTCCGCGTAATCTGCTGGCGACGCGCGAGCCGTTCCAGATTGGCGCTGAAATCTTCGGGCACAGCGGGCTCGAAGCCGATCTCGAGATCCAGGAACTGCTGCTCTACTGTCTCCAGCTTGCGGGTCTGAAGCAGATTCGTATCGATTTGTGCCACGCCGGCGTGCTCGAGGCGCTCATCGAGGGCGTGCCGGCCGCTGAGGCCATCGAGAGCGAGTTGTTTGGGGCATTGGCCACGAAGGACGTGCCTCAGCTCGAGGCATTGACCCGCGATCTTCCGGCGAACCTGCGCGATGCCTTGCTGGCGCTAACCACCCTGTATGGCGAACCGGCCGAGACGCTCGTCCGTGCCCGCAAGGCGTTGCCGGACTTGCCTGGTGTCAAGGCGGCACTCGACGATCTGGCCTATCTGGCGGCGGCGCAAAGCAAGGACGGGCCGGCCGTATTGTCGATCGACCTGGCCGATTTGCGTGGCTATCAGTACCACAGCGGCGTGATGTTCGCGGCCTATGTCGACGGCATCCCCAATGCGATTGCGCGAGGTGGCCGTTACGACAAGGTGGGCCAGGCGTTTGGTCGAGACCGTCCGGCAACGGGTTTTTCGCTGGATTTGCGTGAATTGGCCGCGATTTCTCCGGTCGAAGCGCGGAGTAACGCGATTTTGGCGCCAGCCGACGATGTGCCGGGACTGCGCGCGAAGATCGACAGCCTGCGCAACGCGGGCGAAGTCGTTATCCGCATGCTGCCGGGCCACGATCAGGATTTCGAGGAGTTCACCGGTGACCGCGTTCTTGTCGAAAAAGCGGGCCAATGGGTTGTGACACCCCGGTGAACGTCGCTGAAAAAAGCGGCACTAGCCTACGCCAACACGGGTAGAATACGTTTTTAACCAAACCAACTATTGTTATGTCCGGCAATGCTTTGAATCAGGGACGCAACGTCGTCGTTATCGGAACTCAATGGGGCGACGAAGGGAAGGGTAAGGTCGTCGACTGGCTGACCGATCACGCGCAAGGCGTGGTGCGTTTTCAAGGTGGCCACAATGCCGGACATACGCTCATCATTGGCGGCAAGAAGACCATTCTGCGCCTGATTCCCTCGGGCATCATGCACAAGGACGTCACCTGCTACATCGGCAATGGTGTGGTGCTCTCGCCGGAAGCGCTGTTCAAGGAAATCGACGAGCTGGAAAGCGCGGGCCTGAATGTGTGCGGCCGTTTGCGCATTTCCGAAGCCTGTACGCTGATTCTGCCGTACCACGTCGCCATCGATCAGGCGCGTGAAGCCCGTCGCGGCGCCGGTAAGATCGGTACGACCGGACGCGGCATCGGCCCGGCTTACGAAGACAAGGTCGGCCGCCGTGCGCTGCGCGTGCAGGATCTCTTCGATCCGGAGACCTTCTCCGAACGTCTGCGTGAAACCCTCGATTATCACAACTTTGTCCTGACGCAGTACTTGGGCGCGACGGCTGTCGACTTCCAGGAAACGCTGGATACGATGCTGAGCTACGCTGCGCGTCTGCAGCCGATGATCGCCGACGTGTCGCAGATGCTATACGCGGCCAACCGCGAAGGCCAGAACCTGTTGTTCGAAGGTGCCCAAGGCACGTTGCTCGACATCGATCACGGCACGTATCCGTTTGTGACCAGCAGCAACTGCGTCGCGGGTGCTGCTTCGGCTGGCGCGGGCGTCGGTCCGCAACAACTCCACTACGTGCTGGGCATCACCAAGGCCTATTGCACTCGCGTGGGTGCGGGGCCGTTCCCGAGCGAACTGTACGATGCGGACAACTCCGCCCGTCAGGAAGCGATCGGCCTGCAACTGGCCACGGTCGGCAAGGAATTCGGTTCGGTGACGGGCCGCCCGCGCCGTACCGGCTGGATGGATGCCGCAGCACTCAAGCGCTCGATTCAGATCAACGGCGTGACCGGCCTGTGCATGACCAAGCTCGATGTGCTCGACGGTCTCGACACCGTGCGTCTGTGCGTCGGCTACAAGATTGGCGACAAGACGGTCGACATTCTGCCCCGTGGTGCGGTGGATGTCGCCCGATGCGAGCCGGTGTACGAAGACTTCCCCGGCTGGTCGCAGAGCACGGTGGGTGTGACGGCATGGGACCAATTGCCGGCTCAGGCGCAGAACTACCTGAAACGCATTGAAGAGGTGAGCGGTATTCCGATCGACATGGTGTCGACCGGCCCGGATCGTGACGAAACCATCTTGTTGCGTCACCCGTTCAAGCACTGAAGCACCGTAGCGTTGGCACAGCACACCATGAATCTACCCCAAAACGACGACAAGAACCTTTGGGTCTCGTGGGACGACTATCATCGGCTCATCGAGCGACTTGCGCTCAAGGTCTACGAATCGAACTGGAAGTTCGACAAGATCCTGTGCCTGGCCCGGGGTGGCTTGCGTGTGGGCGATCAACTCGCACGCATCTACGACGTGCCGCTCGCGATTCTGGCGACCAGTTCGTATCGTGAAGCCGAAGGCACGGTTCGTGGTGACCTCGACATCGCACACTTCATCACCATCACGCGCGGCGAGCTGGAAGGCCGCGTGCTGCTGGTCGACGATCTGGTCGATTCGGGCGTGACGCTCGAGCGCGTTGGCAAGCACCTCAAGGAGCGTTTCCCGAAGGTGACAGACGTGCGCTCTGCGGTGCTGTGGCACAAGGCGTGTTCGAAAGTGGCTCCCGATTACGCGGTCGATTTCCTGCCGACGAATCCGTGGATTCACCAGCCGTTCGAAGAGTACGATACGCTGCGTCCGCACAATTTGTCGGCGTGGATCAAGCGCGGCACCTGAGCGATGGCGGGATGGCTGAACGTGTCGCGAGGCGGCGTTCGGCAAGGGGGAAACCCCGACAAGCAGGCGGTGACATCGTGAGATGCACCGCCTGTTTTTTTGAGCGCGCGTCGTTGGTGCGTTGTCTCCCGATTGCAAAGGGGGATCTAACGGCGGTGCGGCGAAGCCATATGGCGGCTGATTTCCCTTCTGCTCGGCGCTTCGTGGGTTCCGGCGATGTGATCTGATGCCGTATCAATCTCGACTTCTGGAAATCCCGCGGCTGCGGTCCCGTCATGAATATGTGGTGGCGTTCCTATCCCTTGATTTGCACGGTATGGCTCGCGAGCGTGCTGGCGATCGCCAGCACGCCGGGTGTCGCGGCGTCGGCGGTGGCCGGGGTGCGGACCGCGAGCGGGATTCGGTATGTGTCGGTGACCGACCAGACGTCGATGGCAAAGGCCAAGGTGGCCGCGCTGGATCGTTGCCGAACCCAACTAGCTTCCGGTCGCCGGGGCGGGCGATGCGAAGTGTTGATGTCCGGTAATGGGCCGGCTTACTGGGCGGTCGTGCGCGCTGTCAATGGAGAGATCGGCATCGCGCTGGGTGACATGCAGACGTCTGCCGTTCAGGACGCCTTCGTCGTGTGTCAGCGTGCAGGGCAATGTTCGCTCGATAGCGCGCAGGTTTGGTTCGACAGCGGTCAGCGCCCGGGGAGGCGTTTGCCGACACCGCAGGCGGCGTCAGCGTCGCCCGCACTATGCCGGATTCCTACCGGTCAGGTGGTTCGTATGCAGACGCGATGCGTCGACGGTGCATGCGTGCGAACGTATGAAAACGGGTGCACCATTCGCTTCCAGGCGGCTCGCTGTCTCGATAAGGGAACGAGCCAATATGTTTGGCGACCGAACGGCTGTGACGACGATGAATGATGGCGTGCATCCGGCATCACGATGAACAACGGGCGCACAGAGGCGCCCGTTGTTCATTCCTCGCTGACTTGATGCGGTGCGTCAGCTTGCCGACATGCCGCTGTGGCGTAGCAAGGCATCGACTTCCGGTGCGCGACCCCGGAACGCAATGAACGACGCCATCGCTTCACGACTGCCACCCACTGCGAGAATTTCGTCGCGGTAGCGGGCGCCAGTGGCGGTATCGAGGACCGAGCCGCTGACCGTCGCCGCCTCTTCGAACGCTGCATACGCGTCCGCCGACAGCACCTCGGCCCACTTGTAACTGTAATAACCGGCCGCGTAGCCGCCCGCGAAGATGTGGCTGAAGGTATTCGGCCAACGCGAAAAATCCGCCTGAGGCGTAACGTGCAATCGATCGTTGATGCGTTGCGAAAGCGCCAGCACCGACTCGTTGCCGCGCGGATCGAAATCGTAATGCAGGTGCATGTCGAAGTCGGAGAAGACCAACTGACGCAGCATCATCAAACCGCTCTGGAAGTTGCGGGCGGCCAGCATTTTGTCGAACAGGGCTCGCGGCAGCGGGGCACCCGTCTCCACGTGAGCGGTCATGTGCTCAAGCACATCCCACTCCCAACAGAAGTTCTCCATGAACTGGGACGGCAACTCGACAGCATCCCACTCGACGCCATTGATGCCCGCCACGCCGGCATCTTCCACCTGCGTGAGCATGTGATGCAGGCCGTGTCCGAACTCGTGGAACAGCGTGATGACGTCGTCGTGCGGGAGCAACGCCGGCTTGTCGCCGACGGGTGCGGGGAAGTTGCACACGAGGTACGCCACCGGCGTTTGAAGCGTGCCGTTGCGCAGGCGCTTGCGCGTGCGGGCACTGTCCATCCAGGCACCGCCGCGCTTGCCTTCGCGGGCGAACAGATCCATGTAGAACTGCGCCACGAGTTCGCCATCGCGCTCAATGCGGAAGAAGCGAACGTCCGGATGCCACGTTTCGGCATCCTGCGGGCGAATCGTCACGCCGAACAGCGTGCCGGCCACGCGAAACAGACCGTCGAGCACCTTGGGCAGTGGAAAATATTGACGGACTTCCGATTCCGAGAAATCGTAGCGTTGCTGGCGCAGCTTTTCCGATGCGTAAGTCGTGTCCCAGGGTTGCAGCTTCTCGATGCCCAGCGACTCGGCGGCAAATGCTTGCAGTTCGGCCCAGTCTTGCTCGGCGTACGGACGCGCGCGGCGGGCGAGGTCTTCGAGGAACTCGAGGACTTGCGCGGGCGATTCCGCCATTTTGGGCTCAAGCGATACCTCCGCGTAGTTCTTGAAGCCGAGCATGTGCGCTTCCTCGCGGCGCAGCGCGAGTTGCTCGACAACGATCTCGGTGTTGTCCCAGTCCGCCTCGCCGTTGCCGAATTGCGGGCCGAGTTCGGAAGCCCGGGTCACATTGGCCCGGTACAGCGTTTCGCGAAGCGCGCGATTGTCGGCGTATTGCAGCACCGGGAAGTACGAGGGGAAATGCAGCGTGAATTTCCAGCCTTCCAGGCCGTCGCGCTGCGCGGCGGCGCGTGCCGCGGCCTTGTCGTCGTCGGGCAGGCCGGCGAGTTCCTGCTCGTCGGTCACGACAAGCGAAAATTTGTTGGTCGCGTCGAGCACGTGATCCGAGAATCGCTTGGCGAGGTCCGCCTGCGCTTCCTGGATGTCGGCGAATCGCGGTTTCTGGTCTTCGGGGAGCTCGGCGCCGCCCAATCGGAAGCCGCGCATCTCGTTGTCGAGAATTTTCTTGCGAGCCGGCGAGAGATCCGCGAATTCCTGACCGGCCGCAATGGCCTTGTACTTTTCGAACAATGCCAGATTCTGGCCGACGCTGGCGGAGAATTCGGTGACGCGCGGCAGGTTATCGCCGTATGCCGCGCGAAGCGCCGGGGTGTCGGCGACGGCGTTCAGGTGTCCAACGATTTCCCACGCCCGGCCCAAGCCTTCGGTGCCGTCTTCCACGGCGTCGAGAATGTTGGCCCAGGTCGGCGGCGTGGCGGGATCCGCGGCCTTGTCCACAGCTGCACGCGCTTGCGCCAGAAGCACGTCGACGGCGGGCGTCACATGTTCGGGGCGGATCTCGGCAAAACGGGGGAGTCCCTGGATATCGAGCAGAGGGTTGGTTTGTGGCGTATTCATGCGTTCGTTGTCCACGGGGAGGGGCTTACGAAGAGTGTGGGGGCATCGCGGGCAATTTTCCAGTCGTTTTTTTCAACCGGTCCGATTGGGTGCGTTGGCGGTGGAATCCCTGGGAATGCGATACCCGGCCGCCATTCAACGGCTTCCGCCGGCGATTCAACCACGGGCCCAAAAGCAACAAGGGCGCGCGCGACCGACGGGTCGAGCACGCCCTGCGTGACGCGCGGTGCTGGCAATCAGGCGTCGAGGGTGCGCTCGGCGGCCTCGAGCGTGTTGACGAGGAGCATGGTGATCGTCATCGGACCCACGCCGCCCGGCACCGGTGTGATATAGCCGGCCACGTCCTTGACGCCGTTGAAGTCGACGTCGCCGCACAACTTGCCCGCGTCGTCACGGTTCATGCCGACGTCGATCACTGCCGCACCCGGTTTGACCATATCGGCCGTGACGATATTGCGCTTGCCCACGGCCGCGACAATGACGTCAGCGTTGCGGGTGTGCGCGGCCAGATCTCGCGTCTTGCTGTTGCAGATCGTGACGGTGGCGCCTGCCTGGAGCAGCATCATCGCCATCGGCTTGCCAACGATGTTCGACGCGCCGATCACCACGGCCACCGCCCCGCGCAGCGGGAAATCGACGGACTCGAGCATCTTCATGCAGCCATAGGGCGTGCACGGGCGGAACAGCGGTGCCCCCGTCATCAGGGCGCCCGCATTCGACACATGGAAACCGTCGACGTCCTTTTCCGGCGCAATGGCTTCGAGCACCTTGTGGCTGTCGATGTGCTTGGGCAGGGGCAATTGAACGAGGATGCCGTTGATCTTTGGATCGCGGTTGAGTTCATCGATGCGGGCGAGCAGGGCGCTCTCCGTCAGATCTGCCGGATAGCGGTCGAGCGAGGAATACAGGCCGTTGTCTTCGCAGGCCTTGACCTTGTTGCGCACGTAGACCTGACTGGCCGAATCCTCGCCGACCAGCACCACGGCAAGCCCGGGTTGGTGGCCGCGGGCGGTCAGAGCGGCGGCGCGGGTGGCAACTTCGGCGCGAATACGTTTGGCGAGGGCGTTGCCGTCGATGAGGGTGGCGGTCATGATGCGTGGATATCGTAGGAAGGAAGGGGGCTGGCCCGATGGGCCGGATACGGCCGCGCCAGTCAGGCAGGTGACAGGCGCAAAGACCGTATTATAGCGGCGCGCCGCAACGCGCGGGAGGGGGCGGCGGCGTCGAGCGAGCCGCTGCGCTGCACGGCTGACGCCGCTCGCCGCATGTCATTGGCGAGCAACATCATGCCGACGCGACCGGTCGCGATGCTACCGGTCGTTGGTCCGGCACTCCGGCACCCCCGTCAGTTGGCCGGCGCGATGCCGAGCGGATGACGGGCGGCGTTCGGGTCAGGGGCGAGGCGATCCGCCGGAACGTTTCGAGAGCGCCAGGCGGAGCAGGTCGGCAACGGTATTGACGTTAAGCTTCTCCATGATGTTGGCGCGGTGCGCCTCGACCGTTTTGATGCTGATGCCAAGATCGTCTGCGATCTGCTTGTTCAGGCGGCCGGCAATGATGCGCTCGAGCACCTGATGCTCACGACTCGTGAGCTTGGACAGCAGGTCCTCGGCGGCTTGCAATTCGCGTTGGCTGCTGGCGTCTTGCCGCGCTTTCGCGAGCATCCGCTCGACTTGTGCGCGCAGTTCCGCCTCGTCGAAAGGCTTTTCGATGAAGTCCATTGCGCCTTTCTTCATCGTGTCGACCGCCATCGGCACGTCGCCGTGGCCCGTCACGAAGATGATGGGAATGTTGAACCGGTTCTCGACCAGTTTTTCCTGAAGTTCCAGGCCGCTCATGCCCGGCATGCGGACATCCAGAATCAGGCAGCCAAGCTGATGCCCGTTGTAGTGCGAAAGGAATTCCTCGGCACTGGCAAAGCCTCGCACGTGGTAGCCATTGGCCTCGAGTAGCCAGCGAAGCGAGTCGCGAACCGCCTCGTCGTCATCAACGACGAAGACGGTTTCTTGTTCGATAGTGGTGTTGGGTGTTGTCATAGTCCTCCCCCGGATCCGGATGTCGTATCGCCTTCTAACGGTAACAGAATACAAAAAGTACAACCATTCCGCACGCCGTCGACGTCATTGTTTTCTACCCACAGACGGCCGTGATGCGATTCGATGATCGAACGGCAGATATTCAGGCCCATGCCCATGCCGTCCGATTTAGTGCTAAAGAAAGGTTCAAACAATCGTTCGATGGTGGCCTCGTCCACCCCAGGTCCGTGATCCGATACCTGGAATTCGACCGATTTGTCTCGCCGTTCCACGTGCAGACGCACGCTCAGGTCGCGCCGCTGGCCGGGCGGCGGCGTGTAGCCTTGCATGGCCTCGGCGGCGTTCTTGAGCAGGTTCACGAGCACCTGTTCGATCAGCACCGGGTCGACGTTGATCTGTGGCAGTCCGGCGGGCAGCTCGGTCACAATGCGAATGCGGCGCTTGCGGGCTTCAATCTCGGCGAGGCCCACGGCATCCGCTACGATCTCATAGATCGACGAGGGTTGACGCTTCGGTTCGCTACGTTTCACGAACGCGCGAATCCGCTTGATGATCATGCCCGCACGCACCGCCTGCTGTGACGTTTTTTCCAGCGCGGGCAGCAACGTTTCCGGTGAGGTGCGCCCGGCACGCACCAGCGCCGCCGTGCCCATGCAGTAATTGTTGATGGCCGCGAGCGGCTGGTTCAGTTCGTGGGCCAGCGACGAGGCCATCTCCCCCATGGTCGTCAGGCGCCCGGTGAACTGCAGGCGTTCTTCTTCCTGACGGGCCAGCTCCTCTGCATGACGGCGGGCCGTAATGTCCGTTGCCACCTGCAACTGTGCCAAGTGGCCGTCGACCCACTGAATATATTGTCGTCGGACTTCGAACCATTTCTGGTGCGCCGGCAGATAGATTTCCTGTGTCTGCGCAGCCGTGTCGGTGAGCGACGCGGCAGGCAGTCCGGCAAAGGCGTCGACCAGATCGATATGGTCGAGCGACGTGGGGGAGAGTTCGCCGCCGCCTGACAACTCCAGGTGGCCTTCCGGGCGCGTACCGAACAACTGCCGGTAATAACGATTCGCGAACAACAATTCCGCCTTGTCGACGGCGAGTACCGATACCGACGCGTCGAGGCTCTCCAGCACGGTCGTGAACCGCTCATGGGCGGCGGCGAGTTCCTCGCGCGCCCGCTTCGGTTCGCTGATATCGGTCAGCGACGACATCCAGCCGGTCTGGCGGCCATGCGCGTCCACGAGCGGCGAGACGAACATGCGCGCGTAGAAGATCGTGCCGTCTTTGCGCTGCACGCGAATTTCGAAGCCGTGCGAGGGCGCCTTGCCGCGCAGCGTCATGTCGATGCGGCGCTGCATTTCGTGGATGTCGTCTTTGGGCCAGTAAGGGTAGGGCGGTGCCCGGTACATGAGATCCTGCTCATCCCAGCCTGTCATCCGGCAGAACGCGGGGTTGACGTAAGTAATGTGGCCCTGCAGGTCAAGCACACGCATGCCGATGACGATGGAGTTCTCCATGGCCCGCCGGAACGACGTCTCGTTGAACAGCGCCTGCTGTGCCTCGAAGCGCTGGCGCGTATGCCGCCACAGGCTCCATAGGCTCCAGAGCACGAAGCACGACAAGCCGGCGATCAGCCACACCAGCGTGTTGTTGACGAAATTGCCGACGGCCGGATACGAGTAGATGCGCACCGCGAGACTGTGCCCGGGGGGGTCGAGGAGCAACTCGTAGGAGACATCGCGCGGCAACGGCGGGCGTGTCGATGTCGTTGCCAGCTCGTTGTTGTGAGTGTCGATAAACGACACCTTGAACTTGTCGCCAAGCTCCTGCGGCAACTCGTGGATCAGCAAGCCTTCCACCGAATACACCGCACTGATCGTGCCGAGGAATTCGCGCTCACGCAGCACGGGCACCTGCACGACGATGTAGCTTGCCCCCGAGGCGTCATAAATCAAGGTGGAATAGGCCGATCGGCGCGAATCGCGGGCGGCGCGGAATGCAACCAATAATTCGTCTTCCATCGGATGCTGCGCCGAGCCCTGCAACCGCGACGCGAACGGCGAGTCCGTCGGCGCCGCCCACTTGGAACGCTGCGACGCATCCAGCCAATTCATGAAGACGATGTCCGCATGATTTTGCATCAGTTCGTTCGCCGTATTCTGGAAGTGCGCAACGTCCTGCGGCTTGGCTGCCGTGTCGCGCGCAAGCGAGCTGATCTGGTCCTGAATGGCCAGCATATTGAGGCGAATCTGTTGCTGCGCCCAAGCCACATTCCGATACAGCGTGTCCTGCTGCTGCTCCGTCTCCCGGCGGTTCAGGCTCCACAGGATCAGACTCATCACCACGAGAAAGATCACAATGGAGACGAGCGGGACCAGCAAGTAGTAGTGCGACTCCGCGAACCCCTGCAACCAGCGGTTGGAGCGGGCAGACGTAGCAGCGGACCGGGACGGCGGAGCGGAATTGGCGAGGCGAGGCGAAAGCATGGCGAGATTGTAGCGCAGGCCGGGCGGTTTCCCGCTGCCATCAACGGTTCCCGCTTGCTTTTCGGAAGCCTCCGAGCTTTTGGGTAAGACGGCCGCGCAATTTGCTGTCGAGACCGAGCGGTACGCCGGCAAATCGTGGTGTGATAGTGCCAGCAACCTGTTGATTTTATGTGCACTGCAGCAGAATTCCGTATTATGAAATTTACTATCGTAATCTGAAATTTAGCTTGCGGAGGCAGGAACAACCTTCGTACAATGCCCCGGTAAAAAAGCCGGTGGGCCCGTCCATAAAGCGGGATTCGACCGTCACGCCAACCCGCTAACGACAGACAAGGAGACACCATGTCCGCCGTACCTGAAGAAGCCCTCAAGATCGTCTCCCCCGCGGACGCCGATCCCCAAGAAACGCAAGAATGGCTGGCCTCGCTCGAAGGCGTGCTGGCGGCCGAGGGCCCAGAGCGTGCCCACTACCTGCTCGAGAAGCTGATCGAGTTCGCCCGCATCAACGGCGAACATCACCCGTTCTCGGCGAATACCCCCTACATCAACACCATCCCGCTCGACCAGCAGGCCCGTATTCCCGGCGATCAGGATGTCGAGCACAAGATTCGCTCATACACCCGCTGGAATGCGATCGCGATGGTGCTGCGCGCTGGCAAGGACACGAACGTCGGCGGTCACATCGCGTCGTTCGCCTCGGCCGCAACGCTCTATGACGTTGGTTTCAACCACTTCTGGCATGCACCCTCCGACAAGCACGGTGGCGACCTGATCTTTGTGCAGGGCCACTCGTCGCCGGGCGTGTACAGCCGCGCCTTCCTGTTGGGCCGTCTGGAAATGCCCCAGCTCGAGAACTTCCGCCAGGAAGTGGACGGCGGCGGTCTGTCGTCGTACCCGCACCCGTGGCTGATGCCTGACTTCTGGCAGTTCCCGACGGTGTCGATGGGCCTGGGCCCGATCATGGCGATCTACCAGGCGCGCTTCATGAAGTACCTCGAGTCGCGCAACATCGTGAAGACCGAGGGCCGCAAGGTCTGGGCCTTCCTCGGCGACGGCGAGACGGACGAGCCGGAATCGCTCGGCGCCATCGGCATGGCCGGTCGCGAGCATCTCGACAACCTCGTGTTCGTGATCAACTGCAACCTGCAGCGCCTGGATGGCCCGGTGCGCGGTAACGGCAAGATCATCCAGGAACTCGAATCGGAATTCCGCGGTGCCGGCTGGAACGTCATCAAGGTGATCTGGGGCAGCCGCTGGGACACCCTGCTCGCCCGCGACAAGAAGGGTCTGCTGATGACGCGCATGATGGAGTGTGTCGACGGCGAGTATCAAACCTACAAGTCGAAGGACGGCGCCTACGTGCGCGAGAACTTCTTCAACACGCCGGAACTCAAGGCGATGGTCGCCGACTGGTCCGACGAAGACATTTGGGCGCTGAACCGCGGCGGGCACGATCCGCACAAGATTTTCGCCGCGTACCAGGCGGCCACCCAGCACAAGGGCCAGCCGACTGTCATTCTGGCCAAGACCATCAAGGGCTATGGCATGGGCGAGGCCGGTCAGGCCATGAACATCACCCACCAGCAGAAGAAGATGCCGGTGGAGTCGCTCAAGAAATTCCGCGACCAGTTCAAGCTGCCGATCGCGGATGACCAGATCGCCGACGTGCCGTACCTGAAGTTCGAGGAAGGCTCGAAGGAACTCGAATACATGCGCGCACGCCGCATGGAACTGGGCGGTTACCTGCCGCAGCGTCGCACCAAGGCAGCATCGTTGCCTGTGCCTGCGCTGTCCGCATTCGATGCCCTGCTCAAGGCGACCGCCGAAGGCCGCGAGATTTCGACCACGATGGCGTTCGTGCGGATTCTCAACGTGCTGCTCAAGGACAAGGCCCTGGGCCAGCGCATCGTGCCGATCGTGCCGGACGAGTCCCGTACCTTCGGTATGGAAGGTCTGTTCCGCCAGATTGGTATCTGGAGCCAGGTCGGCCAGCGCTACATCCCGCAGGATCAGGATCAATTGATGTTCTACAAGGAATCGGAAAGCGGTCAGATTCTGCAGGAAGGCATCAATGAAGCCGGTGGCATGTGCGACTGGATCGCAGCCGCAACGTCGTACTCGACGCACGGCGAGACGATGATCCCGTTCTACATCTTTTACTCGATGTTCGGCTTCCAGCGCGTCGGCGATCTGGCCTGGGCGGCCGGTGACATGCGCGCTCGCGGTTTCCTCGTGGGCGGCACGGCCGGTCGTACGACCCTGAACGGCGAAGGTCTCCAGCACGAAGACGGTCACTCGCTGCTGTGGGCGTCGTCGATCCCGAACTGCCTGCCGTACGATCCGACGTTCGCTTACGAACTCGCCGTGATCGTTCAGGACGGCCTGCGTCGCATGGTGCAGGATCAGGAAGATGTCTATTACTACCTGACCGTGATGAACGAGAACTACGCGCATCCGGCCATGCCGGAAGGCGTTGAGCAAGACATCCTGAAGGGGATGTACGCATTCCGTCGCGGGGTGGACGACAGCAAGGCGCCGCGTGTGCAACTGCTGGGTTCGGGCACGATCTTCAACGAAGTGATCGCCGCCGCCGAAATGCTCAAGAACGATTGGGGCGTCGAATCGGATCTGTGGAGCTGCCCGAGCTTCACGGAACTGGCCCGCGAAGGTAACGACGCGGCGCGCCATAATCTGCTGCACCCGACCGAGACGGCGCGTTTGTCGCATGTCGAGTCGTGCCTGAACGACACCCGTGGCCCGGTCATCGCATCGACCGACTACATCCGTACGTACGCCGATCAGATTCGTCCGTTCGTGCGGGGTCGTTATGTGGTGCTCGGCACCGACGGCTTCGGCCGTTCGGATACGCGCGAGAAGCTGCGTCACTTCTTCGAGGTGGATCGTAACTGGGTCACGGTCGCTGCCCTCAAGGCATTGGCCGACGAAGGCACGCTGCCGGCGACCAAGGTTGCCGAAGCGATTGCCAAGTACAACCTGGATCCGAACAAACCCAACCCGATGACCGTCTAAAGGCCGCTTCGCGCGGCGCGTGCGACCGCCAGCCGCCCCTTAGCGGCGGGCGGGTGCGCGCCGCACGTCAAGCGCAGCCTCGAGGAGACTGTGGAAAATGAGTCAAGTGATCGAAGTGAAAGTCCCCGATATCGGTGACTTCAAGGACTTGCCCGTCATTGACGTGCTGGTCAAGGCGGGCGACAAGATCGATGCCGAGCAGGCCCTGATCACGCTGGAATCGGACAAGGCAACGATGGATGTGCCGAGCCCGGCCGCCGGCATCATCAAGGCGCTGAGCCTGAAAGTCGGCGATGAAGTATCCGAGGGTTCCCTCATTCTGACGCTCGAGACCGCTAACGGCTCGGGCGCACAAGCCAATGCGGTGGCCGCTCCCGCGCCGGCGCCTGCGGCTGCGCCGCAAGCGGCCGCGCCCGCCGCGGCACCTGCTGCGCCAGTTGCACCGGCGACCCCGGCCGCCAGCGGCGGCACGAGCAAGATCGACGTCAAGGTGCCGGACATTGGTGGATACGACGACGTGCCCGTGATCGATGTGCTGGTCAAGGTGGGCGATACGGTGACGGCCGAGCAGTCGCTCGTCACGCTGGAGTCCGACAAGGCGTCGATGGATGTGCCGAGCCCGGCCGCCGGTGTGGTCAAGGAATTGAAGATCAAGGTGGGCGACAAGGTGTCGGAAGGCACGTTGATCGTTGTGCTCGAGGGCGCTGCTGCTGCCGCACCGGCCAAGGCCGTCGCCGCAGCGAGCGCACCGGCCCCGGCGGCACC
>NZ_CABPSG010000020.1:0-42417 GCF_902459595.1 Pandoraea soli
GAGCCTATGGATACCGCGACGAGGAATACTTCTTCCTCAAAATCCGCGCGGCTTTCCCCGGTAATCCACGATGAACCTTTTTTTATTTCCAGAATTTTGATACGACCGCTGCGACCGCATGCCGCAGCGGGGTGTTGCGTCACGTCGACAGTTATATATGTGATTGATTTTAAATAAAATTTTCATGAATTGACTGTATTCGAAGTGAGCCTCTAGCAGATTTTTGATGTTTTTCGCAAATAGGGGCTAACCCTTAACGGGAAAACCCTATACAATGCGAAGCACTGCTGCGATGCAGCACACTAAATGAATTGGAGAAACATCATGGTTGCCGCCCTGTTTGAAGTCGTGAACACTTGGTTTGAAACGGCTGAGCGTCGTCGTCGCGAAGCGTTCCTGGCTGAGTCGAAGGACATCATTGAACTGGAACATCGTATCCGCGCGCTCGAAACCGCCGGTTACTAAGCAAGGTTGTTGTAAGTCTTTCTGGACGAACGGTCGTCGCTGGCGCAATCAGGCAAGTCGTCGTCACAGCGGGCGATCCCCGTCATCCATGCGATGGCGTGCGACGGCGCCCAACCGTGAGTCCGGATGCCAATCCCTGCGGTTTCGGGGTTGGCGAGTGCAAGCCCGCCACTTTGGCGGGCTTTGTCGTTAACGTCCTGCCCTTTCGTCCTTCGCTTTCGCCGTACCCCGGCGGAACGTGTCTATTTCTCGATCCTGAACTCGGTGGCGAGCGCCGCGCCGTTGGCGAGCGAGGTCACGCCGTAGTACTTGTCGCCGACCTTGAACATGAAGCGGCACCAGTTCTCGGTCATCGCGCGCCACTCGAGGTTCACGCAATACGATCCGTTGTCGTTGACCGACCACGTGCCGGTGGCGTGAGCGACCTGGTTCGCGCGGCTACCCGACCCGACGCTGCCCTTGTTGTCGCTCGTGGCATTGAGCGACCCATTGGTGTCGTTGATCCATTTGCGCGTACTGCCGTTGTTGGCGAGATTGGTGATGTGCGCGCCGGGCATGAGCGAACGCAATTCGTCGACACTGAGTTGCTGGCCGTTGGCGCTCTTGATATCGGAGAGATGCATCGGGTCCGCGTGGGCGAACGACGATAGTGCGAGCAGGCCGGTGGCAAGGAATGCCGTGGCGGGGGAAGTGAAGCGGCGGACCATGATGACTCCCGGACGAAGCCTGCCAATGTTGCGTGCAGGCCGACGGAGCACGCGCCGCGATCGGTCGTGCGTGCCGTCAGACGTTGTCGTCCCGCATTGAGACGCGGTGTCGCTATCGGTCCAGATGATGCGCTATTACTATAGGCGACAAGCGGGCGTCTGCACAGACGCGTGCCGCCCGGGGCGCGCGGTGAGCGACCCACCGCCTCGTCCCGGGGCGCATGAGGTGGCCTCAGTCGGTGGCCTCAGTCGGTGCCGTACTTCGGAGACCGTGGGCCATAGAGCAGCCCATTGGCATGCCCGGCCGACAGCAGACGCGCATTGGCGGTGCCCGCGACCGTGTAACCGGCGTTCGACACACTGTTCACGATCTGCTTGACCGCTGCCGTGATCAGCATGCCGATCAGACCGCCGCCGCTGTTGTTGTTCCCCTCGTTGTTCGACGCGCTGGCTACCCCGCTCCACAGCTTGGCACCGTTGCGTAGATCGATGAGGTCGGCCGAGACCGTCACCACCGTGGCGCTGTCGAGCACCATGTACTTCGTACCGTACTGCGTGATCTTGAGGTAGAGCGCGGCGTCGGCCCCGAAGATCTCGCGCAGCTTGGCCGGACTGACCTGATGGATGTCGCCGGCCACGGTCAGGCCGTTCTGGCGAAACGACTCGTCGACCAGGGCGACGGGCATCACATAGTAGCCAGCCTCACCCAGCGGCACCGTGACCTGCGAGAGCACACTGTAGGTTGCATCGATGTCGGGCGAGTCGTTCAGCGGCGGCAACACCAGAATCGACTTCGGGCGGCTTTCCTTGAACGCGGTGTAATCGTACGGTTTGGCTTGATGAACCGCACAACCGGTCATGAGGGCGGCCAGCGCCGCTACCGTCATCCATTGGCAGAGTCGAACGATCATTGCTTGGCCTCCGGGGTCTTGTGCTTGAGGAGAAAGTCGATGTAACCGGCCGACTCGGGGAACAATTGCTTCTCGGTCTGGAATTCCTCGACCATCTTGTCGGACTTGCCCACCGATGCGTAGAGCAGACCCAGGTGAGCGTGATAGCCCGGCGGCACGGCGCGATTGGCGGCCTTGATCTTCTCGAGATCGCGCTCGAGCGCGATGATCTGCGCTTCCTTCGATTCTCCCTTGAAGTATTCGTAGACCTGCGGCTGATAGCTTTCCCAGTCGTACAGGGGCTTGGGCGGCGTGACGCAGCCCGTGAGCAGCGCGCCACCGAGGATGGCCAGCGCGGCGGCACGGCTGGATGAGAACTTGCGATTCATGGCGATAGAGATCCTGACAGGCAGGCGGCGGGCGAAGGCATCGCGCCCCGCCTGCACGTGACGTGCGAGGCCCGGCGCATCGAGAACGATGCGCCGCGCAGGCGACAACCAAGGCGTTTCGGGTTTACTTGCCGGGCTTCCAGGCACCGCTCTCGATGCCTGCGACCAGGTTGTTGACGGCTTCGCGCATGGCGAGGTCGAGGACCTTGCCGTTGAGCGTCGAGTCGTAGCCCGCAGTGCCGCCGAAGCCGATCACTTCGCGATTGGACAGCGCGAATTCTCCCGCACCGCCGCTCGAGAAAACGACTTCCGAGGTGGCGATATCGACCACGTTCAGGTTGACCTTGGCGTAGGCGATCTGCTCGCGGCCCCGGCCGAGAATGCCGAAGAGTTGCTTGTCGCCCACTTCCTTGCGGCCGAATTCGACGACGTCGCCGGTGATCACGTAGTCGGCGCCCTTGAGCGTTTGCTGGGTCTTCTTGATGTCGGCTTCCTGACGAATCTCGGCCATGTTGTCGCGGTCGAGCACGTTGAAGCGGTGGGTCTGCTGCAGATGGGTGATCAGGATGGTCTTGGCCTGACTGCCGAGGCGGTCGACATTATCGGAAAAAACGCCACGCATGTACGCGGAACGGTTGTCGAACTTGCCGACGGCGATCGGTGTGCGCACCCCGACGTAGGGACGGCTGGCACTTTCGACCTTGGCGACTTGCAAGGTGCGCGAGCTTTCGGTGGCGCAACCGCCGAGCGCGCCGGCGGCGAGCATGACGGCGCTGAGCAGCGCAATGCTGGACTTGCTTTTCTGCACGGTGATACCCCTGTATGTATTGTTACCCGGCGGGCGAGGCGCGGTGGCATCGATCCGTGACGGGCATCTGGTTCCCTTGCCGCTCGGTTGGCTTTGCTTTTTTCGAATTTGGTAAGGGGTGCTGATCTTAGCATGCAGCATTGTCGTGTTAGTGCGCCGACGGAGGTGTGCGCGCCCCTGCGCCAAGCGCCAAGCGCAGCTTGGCGATACACTCGCACGGCTTTCCCCTCATACTTTCGATAGGAGTGTTGTCATGGCCGACAGTGAAGCCCGCCCGCCGTTTCCGCCATTCACGCGTGAGACTGCAATTCAGAAGATTCGTATGGCCGAGGACGGCTGGAACTCGCGCGATCCTGCGCGGGTTGCGTTGGCCTATACGGTCGACAGCCGCTGGCGCAATCGGGCCGAATTTCCGCGCGGCCGTGAGCAGATCGTCGAATTCCTGACGCGTAAATGGCAACGCGAACTCGACTACCGGCTGATCAAGGAACTGTGGGCGTTTACCGAGAATCGCATCGCGGTGCGGTTCGCTTACGAATGGCGAGACGATTCGGGCGGTTGGTTCCGTTCATATGGCAACGAAAACTGGGCGTTCGACGCGCAAGGGCTCATGGCCGAGCGCCATGCCAGCATCAACGACTCGCGCATCACCGAAGGCGAGCGCCTGTTCCATTGGCCGCAGGGACGCCGTCCCGACGATCATCCGGGATTGACCGAACTCGGGCTGTAAAGCCGGCGGGCATGGCGACGGTGACGCTGACGCGCGTCGCGTCCCCGTTTGCGCGACCTCAGTCCAGCCCGACGATGAGCAGCAGGTTGATGGCGGTGATGACCGCGAAGAGGCCCCACGCGAGCACCTGTGCGGGACGCCCGAGCGTGTTGCCGTTCATCACGCGCGGGTCGCTCACCGAGCGGATGAGCGGCCACATGGCGAACGGCAGTTGCAGACTGAGCAGCACCTGACTCCACACCAGTAGCTTGCCCACGGCGCCGTCGCCGAGCCACAGCACGCCGATCAGCGCGGGCACGAGCGCCAGCCCGCGCGTGATCAGACGACGCTGATAGCAGGGGATCCGGGCGTGCAGAAAGCCGTCCATGATGACCTGCCCGGCGATGGTCCCGGTGAGCGTGGAACTTTGTCCCGACGCAAGCAGGGCGATGCCGAACAGGAAGGCCGCGGCGCCGCCCGCAAGCGGTGTGATGAGCCGATATGCCTGCTCGATATCGGTGACGTTGGTCTGGCCGCTGGCGTGAAATGCCGAACCCGCCAGTATCAGAATGGCCGCATTCACGCACATGGCGAGCACGAGCGAGACCCATGTGTCGATGCGCACCAGCGCGAGGGTGTCGCGCACGTCGCCGCGTTTGCCGCCGACCACCCGCCGCGTCTGCACGACCGACGAATGCAGGTACAGATTGTGCGGCATGATCGTGGCGCCGACGATGCCGAGCGCCAGCACGAGGGCATCGTGCCGGTCGTGGCTGGGCGCACCCGGCATGAGACCGGCGGCCACCGCATGCCAATCGGGCGGCACCATGGCCACTTGCGCGACGAAGCACAGCGCCATCGTGCCGATCAAGCCGAAGACGATGGCTTCGATCTGACGGAAGCCTTTGCCCTGCAGGCCGAGCACGATCATCGTGTCGAGCGCGGTGAGGACGATCCCCCAGGCGATCGGCACCCCCAGCAACAGCTTGAAGGCGAGCGCACAGCCCAGGACTTCGGCGATATCGCAGGCGACGATCGAGATCTCGGCGGTGATCCACTGGACGAGTCGTCCCGCCCGCCCGTAGCGCTCGTAGCTCGCCTGCGCGAGGTCGCGCCCGGCGACCAGTCCCAGCCGGGCAGCGAGCATCTGGAGAAAGATGGCGGCAAGGCTGGAGAGCGCCACCACCCAGAGCAGTGAATAGCCGAATTGCGATCCGGCCTGGATATCCGTCGCCCAGTTGCCGGGGTCCATATAGCCGATGGCGACGAGCAGGCCCGGGCCGGCAAAACGCTTGAGTTTGATCCAGCGGGGTTCGCGCGCGTCGATGACGATGCTGCCTTTGACTTCGGAAGGACAGAAGGGCGCGGTGGCGGTGGTCGGCAGCGGCATGAGAAAAGGAGATCGGTCGATGACGCCAACGGTAGCCGGGCCGGCGCCTGCCCGCAAGCGCGATCATGGCGGCGGCAAGGTTACGGATATCACGGCAGTGGCGGACGAACTGCTATACTGTACATTCATACAGTATTTTGGGTGCGCGATGACCCTGCCGCTTTCCTCTTTGCCTGCCGGGCTGTGGCGCGCCAGTGAACTGGCGCATTGCCACCGCGCTGGCCACACGACCGGCTTTGCCGTGCTTGACGCCGAGTTGCCCGGCGCTGGGTGGCCGCATGGCGCGGTGACGGAGTTGCTGAGCGAGCGCCCGGGAATCGGTGAATGGCGGTTGCTGGCCCCGGCGCTACGCGATCTCACGCAGGCGGGCCAGCCGGTGATGGTGATTGCGCCGCCGATGCTGCCGTATGCCCCGGCGCTGGCGGGATGGGGGATCGATCTGCGCTGGCTCAGTGTCGTGATGCGTCCGGTGCGTCCGGTGAGTCCGGCACGTCAGGCGCCTCGGGCGCGCGGCACGCGCGGCCTGAAGTCGGAGGATCGCGACATGCTCTGGTGTGCCGAGCAGGCCCTCAAAAGCGCGTGCTGCGGGGCGGTGCTCACCTGGCTTCCGGCCGCGACGCCCGAGCAGATCCGGCGGCTTCAGGTCGCGGCCGGTGGCGGCGAGACGCTGACCTGGGTGGTGCGAGGGCCCGCCGCCGCCGCGACCGCCTCGGCGGCACCGTTGCGATTGGGGCTTGCCGTTGGGCCGGGGAGTCGCCTCGGCGTGCAGTTTCACAAGCGGCGGGGCCCACCCCGTCTCGAACCGCTCTGGCTGACGTTGCCCGCGCCGTATGCGCATGTCTCGCAACCGGTGACGGGCGCGGCCGACGATGCGCGGCCGGGGCCTGTCAGGCCTGGTCCGGCACCTTCGTCCACACCGTCCACGGTGCCTTTGGTTTCTGTTTCCGGAGTCTCGCATGGCTTGCTGGATCGCCCTGCATCTGCCCTATCTGGCGCTCGAGATCGCCTCTCCGCTCACACCGGCTGACACGCTGACCGACACGACGGTCGTGCTGGCGCAGTCGCGTGTCTGGCAGGCGAGTGAGGCGGCGCAGGCCGCCGGCGTGCAACCCGGCATGCGCCGTGGCGGCGTGCTGGCGCTATTGCCGCAGGCACGATTCCACGATCGCGACGAAGCGGCCGAGACGGTCGCGCTCGAAGCGCTGGCGCTGGCCTTGCTGCGCTTCGGCCCCGACGTTGCCATCGCCTCGCCACAATGCGTGCTGATCGACGTCGCACCGAGCCTGCGCCTGTTCGGCGGTCTGGCATCGCTGGCGGCGCAGGTGTTTGAGAGTGCCGAGGCGCTCGGGCACCGGGCGTCGTTGGGCCTTGCCGCCACGGCCAGCGCGGCGGCGCTGCTCGCGCGTGCCGGCGCCCCTTGTGAGCCGCCGCGCTGGCCACCGACGCCACCGACGCCGATGACGCTGCCGCAATCCCTCGATTCCCGCTCGGTCGCCTTGTTGCCCGAGGCGCAGCCGTGGCTCGACTGGCTCGCGCAAATCGGCTGTGCGACGTTGGGCGAACTGCGCGCGCTGCCTGCGGCGGGCGTGAGGCGCCGCTGCGGTGCGGAACTGCCCGCTGCGCTTTCCCGGGCCTACGGCGAGACGCCGGAAGCCCCCGTCTGGTATCGCGCCCCGCCCCATTTCGAAGCGGTGCTGCCGCTGCCGTCGCTCACGCATGACGTAGACGTGCTGCTCTTCGGTCTGCGCCGTCTGCTCGCCCAACTCACGGGATGGCTGGCCGCCGGGCAACTGGCCACGCGCGCGCTCGCGCTGGTGCTCGAGCATGAGCCGCTTGGGCGGCAAACGCTGGCACCGACGTGTTTCGACATCCGCCTTGCCGAAGCGAGTGCGGCGCCCGCGCATTTGCTGTCGTTGTGCAAGGAGCGGCTGGCCCGCTCGCCACTGGTGGCCCCGGTGCTGACGTTGCGGCTCGATGTCACGCAGACGGCGCCCCACGTTCCGCAAAGCGGCTCGCTCCTGCCGGAGCCGGGACGCGCCCGGCAGGATTTTGTGCAACTGATGGAGCGCGTGGCGGCGCGGCTGGGCGACGAGCACGTGCGGCGTTTGCAGGTACGTGGCGATCACCGGCCCGAGGCGGCATTCGTCAGCGTGCCGTATGGGGTGTCCGGCAATCCTTCCCATGCCTCCCACGGCACGATGTCCGGCGCGGTCCGTCATCGGTCCGATGGCGAGTCCCTGTTGCCGCCGCGCCCGGCGTGGCTGCTCGATACGCCGCAACGCCTCGGCGTGCGTCAGGAGCGCCCGTGGCGGCAGGGGCCGCTACAATTGATGAGCGGTCCTGAGCGTATCGAAGCCGGCTGGTGGGAGCCGGGCACCGTCACGCGCGATTACTTCATTGCGGCCGATATCACGGGGGCGTTGCTGTGGGTGTTTCGCGAGCGGCCCGTGAATGGGGCGGATGCCGCGTGGTACTTGCATGGCCTGTTCGGCTGAGTCCGGCGGGTCCACTGTGCGATGAATTTCGACGATTTCCTGCCGTGGCAAGGCCCGACCGAAGGGCTGGCCGCCAATGACGAGCGTGCCGACGCGGCCGGCGCCGATCCGTCGGCGCCCCCCGATCCGCGTGCCGCCGACGACGGCAGCCTGCCTGCCTATGCCGAACTGCACTGCCTGTCGAATTTCTCGTTCCAGCGTGGCGCGTCGCATCCGGAGGAACTGATCGCGCGGGCCGCGCACCTGGGCTACACCGCGCTGGCGATTACCGACGAGTGCTCGCTGGCGGGTGTCGTTCGCGCACTGGCCGAGGCGGTGCAGCATCCGTCGGTGTCGTTGATCGTGGGCAGCGAGTTTCGTCTGACGCCCGAGGACAGCGCAGCCGCGCTGGGCAGTGTGCATCTGGTCGCGCTTGCGCAGCACCGCGAAGGCTACGGCAATCTTTCCGAGATGATCACACTCGGTCGCATGCGCGGTCCGAAGCGCGGTTATCGTTTGCATGCGCGAGACTTCAGCGCGCCGGCAACCGGGCAGGCGCATCTGCGGGGTCTGCCGGGGTGCCTGATGATCCTGGTGCCGGAGACCGGCGCGAGTCCCGAGCGCACGCTGGCCCAAACCCGCTGGGCGGCGCAGACGTTCGGCGAAGGACGCGTGTGGCTCGCGCTCGAACGCCATCACCGAGCCGACGACGATGCGCATCTGGCCCGGCTGCGGGCGATCTCCGCCGAGTGCGACGTGCCGCTCGTCGCCACCGGCCATGTCCTCATGCATGTGCGCTCGCGCAAGCCGTTGCAGGACACGCTCACCGCCATTGGACTGGGCAAGCCGGTGCAGGCTTGCGGATTGGCGCTCGCCGCCAATGCGGAGCAGCATCTACGCACGCGGTTGCGGCTCGCGTGGCTCTATCCGCCGGACGCCTTGGCGCAAACGGTCGCGATCGCCTCGCGTTGCCATTTCGATCTGCGCAGCCTGCGTTACGAGTATCCGGAGGAACTGGTGCCCGCCGGGCATACGCCGGTGACGTATTTGCATCAGGAAGTCGAGGCCGGCGCGGCGCGGCGCTATCCGAACGGGGTACCGCAGAAGGTGCGTCGTCTCATCGAAAGCGAACTGACGCTGATCCGGGAACTGGCGTACGAGCCGTATTTCCTGACGGTCTACGACATCGTGCGTTTCGCCCGCAGCCAGAACATCCTGTGCCAGGGGCGCGGGTCGGCGGCCAACTCGGCGGTGTGCTATTGCCTGGGAATCACGGCGGTCAATCCTGACGAGGTGCAGGTGCTGTTCGGGCGTTTTCTGTCGAAGGAGCGCAACGAGCCGCCCGATATCGATGTGGACTTCGAGCATCAGCGGCGTGAAGAGGTGATCCAGTACATCTACGACAAGTACGGCACCGACCGGGCGGCGCTGGCCGCGACGGTGATTTCGTATCGCATGCGCAGTGCGGTGCGCGACACGGGGCGGGCGCTGGGCATCGATCTGTCGATTGTCGAGCAGGTCGCGCAGAGTCAGCAATGGTGGGACGGTCGTGAGAATCTGCTCGCGCGCATGGCGGCACAAGGGCTGTCGCCCGACGCCCCGACCACACGGCTATGGGCCGATCTGGTCGCCCGGCTGATTGGCTTTCCCCGGCATTTGTCGCAGCACGTGGGCGGTTTCGTGATTTCGCGCGACAAGCTCTCGCGTCTGGTGCCGATTGCGCCGGCGGCGATGGAGAAGCGTTACGTCATTCAGTGGGACAAGGATGATATCGAGACGCTCAAGCTGCTCAAGGTCGATGTGCTGGCGCTCGGCATGCTGAGCGCGTTGCGCCGCACGCTCGATCTGCTGGGGGAATGGCGCGGCGAGCTGATCTCGCTGGCGGACATTCCGCGCGACGATCCGGCGACGTACGGCATGATTCGTCGCGCTGATACCGTCGGTGTCTTCCAGATCGAGTCGCGCGCGCAAATGAGCATGTTGCCGCGCTTGAGGCCGGACAAGTTCTACGACCTGGTGATCGAGGTGGCGATCGTGCGGCCGGGGCCGATTCAGGGCGGGATGGTGCATCCGTATCTGCGTCGCAAGCAGGGCAAGGAGGACGTGGTCTATCCGCGCGAGGAGATCAAGGCGGCGCTCGAGCGCACGCTGGGCGTGCCGATCTTTCAGGAGCAGGTGATGCAGATCGCGATGATCGCCGCCGATTTCTCGGCCGGCGATGCCGATCAGTTGCGTCGTTCGATGGCGGCCTGGAAACGCAAGGGCGGGCTCGAGAAATTCCAGACCCGCATTATCGACGGGATGCTGAAAAACGGCTATCCGCGCGAGTTTGCCGAGGCCATCTGCCGCCAGATCGAGGGCTTTGGCGAGTACGGTTTTCCGGAGAGTCATGCGGCAAGCTTCGCACTGCTCGCCTATGCGAGTGCGTGGCTCAAGTGTCATGCCCCGGAGATGTTCCTGTGCGGGTTGCTCAACAGTTTGCCGATGGGATTCTATTCGGCGTCGCAGTTGGTGCAGGATGCGCGACGACATCATGTCGAGGTGCGCGCGGTGGACGTTTGCGTGAGCGATGTCGAGTCGCGTCCCGAGGCGCGCATCGGGCGGTACGGCAATGCCCGCCGGCCGGCGGTGCGGCTGGGGCTGTCGCTGGTCAAGGGCTTGTCCGACGACGGGGCCCACGCGATCGAGCGTGCGCGTCGGCAGCGGCCGTTTACGGACATCGACGATCTGACCGCGCGGGCTGCGTTGTCACGTCGGGATCTCGACGCCCTGGCGGCTGCCGACGCGCTGTCGGCGTTGCTCGGCGGTCGGCGGCAGGCGCGCTGGGCGGTCGCCGCATGGCAGCCACCCACGCCGTTGCTGGGGGCGACGGTCTTGCGCGACGCGGTGCCGGGCAGTGCCGACGAGCAGGTGGCGCTGCCGCCGATGGCCGAGGGGCAGGGCATCGTGGCCGATTACGCGAGCACGGGGCTGACGCTGCGGCGTCACCCGCTGCTGCTGTTACGCGAGACGCTCACCCGGATGCGGGTGCGAACGGCGAGGGATTTACAGACCGAGGGCGTGCACGGGCGCCGGGTGCGCACGGCGGGCATTGTGACGGGACGGCAGCGCCCGGGCACGGCCAATGGCACGGTCTTCGTCTCGCTGGAAGACGAAACGGGCGTCATCAACGTGATTGTCTGGCCCGATCTGGTCGAATCGCAGCGCACGGCGTTGCTCGCGTCATCGTTGTTGGGGGTGGAGGGGGTATGGCAACGCGAGGAGCGAGTGACCCATCTGGTAGCACATCGTCTGGTCGATCTCTCGTCGATGCTCGGCGAACTCGCGATCTCGAGTCGGAACTTTCACTAAGGTGATTTCGATAGGATGAGGCGTCTTCGGCCCCCTGCCATGCGTTATTAATTGTGATCGAAAATTTCAAATGCAGAGATATGGCGTTGTTATTCAACGGATGCCGGGTGAGGCGCTGGTGCATGCTACAGGTCGACGGAGGCCGAAAATGACCCGACAAGTACCACTGGCAACGCCGGGCGAAATTCTCGCGCAGGACTGGCTGGGCCCGATGGGGCTTTCTCAATATGCGCTGGCGAGGGCCATTGACGTGCCGCCTCGCCGCATCAACGAAATTGTCCTGGGCAAGCGTGCGATTACCGTCGATACGGCGCTGCGCCTGGGGGCGTTCTTCGGCGTGGATGCTCTCCCCAACGACACGTCATCCGTCGCCGTCGCGCGCCGACGGATGTCATGCCATTGCTCAATGCGCGGCGTCGGCCTGCTTGCCGGCCGCTTGCGCGAGGGCGCTCGCTTCGGCTTCGCTGCGCAAGCCGTTGAAGTGCGCGTTGAGCAGCACCGCGCTGATCGACGCGAGCAGAATGCCGCTGTGGAAGAACGGAGCGAGCGCATGCGGCAGTTTCATGAAGAACTTGTCCGACGCCACAGGAATCATCCCCACGCCAATACTGATCGCGATGATGTACAGGTTGTAACGATTCTTCGACAGGTCCACCGTCGAGAGAATCTTCACCCCCGTGGCCGTCACCATGCCGAACATCACGATGCCCGCGCCCCCCAGCACGAACTGCGGCACCGACGCCACCACGTGCGCCACCTTCGGAAACAAGCCCAGCGCGATCAGGATCAGGCCCCCCATGGCACACACCCAGCGGCTCTTCACACCGGTCACGCCGACCAACCCCACGTTCTGCGAAAACGAGGTGTAGGGGAAGGTGTTGAAGATGCCGCCGATCATCGTGCCCAACCCGTCGACGCGCAAGCCGCGCACCAGCGTCTTCCTGTCGACCGGACGGCCGACAATGTCGCCCACCGCCAGGAACATGCCGGTCGATTCGATGAACGTCACGAGCATGACCAGCGTCATCGTCGCAATGGCAACCGGATCGAAGCGCGGCACGCCGAAATGGAACGGCATGACGAAGCCGAACCACGGCGCGTCGGATACGCCTGCAAACGACACCTTGCCCAGCGCCATTGCCACGATCGTGCCGAACAGAATGCCCAGCAGCACCGCAATGTTGGCAAAGAAGCCGCGCACGTACTTGGTGATGAACAGAATGCACAGAAGCACGGCGAACGATACGCCCAGATAGAGCGGGTTGCCGTAGTCGGGATTGCCGAAGCCGCCCGCTGCCCAGTTGATGCCCACGCCCATGAGCGAGATGCCGATCACGGTGATCACGGTCCCGGTCACCACCGGCGGGAAGAGCCGCAACAGCTTGCCGATGAGCGGCGCGATCAGAATGCCGATCAGACCCGAGGCAATGGTCGCGCCATAGATATCGAGCAACCCGAGATCGGGATTCGTGCCTATGGCGATCATCGGCGTAACGGCGGTAAACGTCACCCCCATCATGATGGGCAGACGCAAGCCGAAGATCCAGAGGCCGAGCGTCTGGATCAAGGTCGCGATCCCGCAGGCGAACAGATCGGCGTTGATCAGAAACGCGACCTGATCGACCGACATTTGGAGCGCACCGCCGACGATCAACGGTACCGCCACTGCCCCCGCATACATCACCAGCACGTGTTGCAGTCCCAGCGTGAACAACTTGGGGAGCGGCAGGCGCTCGTCGACCGGATGCACCGGTGCAGCAGCAGATTGCGTCATGTCTTCTCCTGGTCCGACGGTACGAATCGATTTACATGGTGGAACCGAGCGTAAATTTTTTACCGAGGCGCAGCGAGTGCCGTCAAAAAGCAGAGCGGACGGTCGGGGATGCGTCGTGATCGACCCCCGAGCGGGCGTCATGGGGAAAAATTGAGGAATCGTGACAGGGTACGCCGGTTGGCGCCGCAGCGGGCGACTTCCCGGAAAGCCTTATGCCGTATGGTCGAGACGTCGCGGGGGAGTGACTGGCGGGAGAGGGTGGAAAGCGAGCGGTCGCGTGCAAATCGTCCAGCGCTGTGCGGCACACGTCGGCCGGGTGCCGAGGATCATATCGAATCCGCAATACTAAAGATTGCAATTGACGTATGAATCTCGGCGACACCGCGATATCGGGATATCGCCCCGCCGCAACGCCGTGAGGCTGCGCGACTCAGTGTGTGCCGGTCGTGCCGGAGGCCTTGCGCGCGAGCATATCGCTGGGATTGGCGGTACTGCCCGCGCCGCCGTTTTGCTGCGCAACGCTCTCGAGCTTGTTGGAGATCTCGTTGCCCATGTGCTGCAGGAATTCCAGCTCCTTCGCGCCGATGCCTCCCGCGCACAGCGCGCCGCCCCAGTCGCCGTAAAGCAGCGCCACGGTCTGGTTACGTTGGCGAACTGGCAGCAGGAAGAACGACTTCACGTTCGCGAAATGCTCACGGTGCCACATCGGAATACGCGGCACGATACGCGGTTCGCGGGCGTTGTCGATCAGAATCGCGCGACCGTTGGTCAGTGCCAGATGGAAGACGTCCGGCTCGAAGGCTTCGGGGAACGACAGGCCAAGTACAGGCTGCACGTCGCGACCGATGCCGAAGCGCAGCTCGAACGACTTGCCCGCCGGCACGCGCACGAAGGCCGCGCAGTTGGCGAAGCCCAGCGACTGCATGATCGCTTCGAGCGTCAGGTTGAGCAGACCGACCGCGTCGGTCTCGCCCGTGGCGGCCCGCACTTCCGAGAGACCGTCCGCCAGTCGTCGCGCCGAGTCCAGCGGCTTGCCCGCCGGCGGCTGGCGCGTGCTCGATGCCTTGGTGCTGATCGCGATGAATTCCTGGTGGCTCGTATCGCGCACCATTTCCTCGCCCACGGATACCACGTCTTTCACGTCCAGCGCGAGACGATCGGCATAGCGCTCCGCCAGCTCGGCCAGACGCTCCGGGTCGGCCCCGCGCGTGAGTTCCGTCACCATCTCGTTGGACATGTTCGCCACGGCACACAGCCAGTCGCTATGCGAGAGCGGGGCGTCGCCCTCCAGATCGATCGGACGCATGCTCGTCGCGATCGACTCCGGCAAGCCCCACTTGCGGGCCGCCGCTTCGGCCAACTCCGGGAACGAGATGGCGAGCACCTGTTCGCAGGCGTCGCTGTCGCTGATGCCTTGCGCTGCGGCGAGGGTCTGGATTTCCGCCCATTCGGCCGGGAAGCAATAGGTCACGAGCAGTCGTGCGACATGGTGCAGCAAGGTGCAGACTACGGCTTCCTCGCCGTCACGAATGCCATTCTTGGCGGTGATGTCGCGGGCGAACGCCCCGGCGAGCGTGGCGCGCGCAAGTTCGCGGGCCATGTCGTCGCGCTGTGCGGCGACTTCGCCGAAACCCTCGAGCAGCTTCAGGCTCAGGGCGAGGTGGCCGATCGTGTCGACACCGAGAATCATGATGGCGCGCGAGACCGTCGTCACGTTGCAGCCGAACGGCGCATACATGGCGGAGTTGGCCAGGCGGATCACTTTCTGGGTGAGGGCGAAGTCGGAGAGCACCGACGCCGCCAGGTCGGCCGTGCTGGTGTTCTCGCTTTGCATGGCGCTCACGATGCCGCTGACGGAGCGCTGCAGCGACGGAAATTCGCCGCGCTCAGCCAGGCGCTGCCACAGCAATTCGAGCGTTTTTTCTTTGGTCAGGCTCATGGTAGCGGGTTATCCGGTCAGTGGCCGGCATCCACAGTGAGACGCCCGCTCGCAAAGGCCGCCTCCAGTTCTCCCGCGGGCAAGGCCTTCGACACCAGCCAGCCCTGGATGGAATGGCAGCCGCGCTCGATCAGCATCTGCCGTTGCTCTTCTGTCTCGACCCCTTCGGCGACCGCCGACAGACCCAGCTCGCGCGCCAGTCCCAGGACCGCCGTCACAATCGTGCGGTCGTTCGATGACGTGGGCATGTCTTTCACGAAGCTGCGGTCGATCTTGAGCGCGGAGAGTGGGAAACGCTTGAGGTATCCCAGGCTCGAGTAACCCGCGCCGAAATCGTCGACGGAGAAGCGCACGCCCAGCGTCTGCAACTCGCGCAGCACCAGATTGGCTTGTTCCGGGTCGCGCATCAGTACGCTCTCGGTAATTTCGAGCACCAGCCGGTGCCCTTCCACGCCCGAATCGGCAATCGCTTGCCAGACCAGGCTCGGGAACGACGGATGGTGAAATTGCTGTGCCGAGACGTTGACCGACATGTACAGCCCGTCGAGCCGGGTGCGATCCCAGCGCGCGAGCTGCATGCAGGCGGCGCGTAACGCCCAGCCGCCCAGCAGGTTGATCAGGCCATTGGCCTCGGCCAGCGGAATGAATTCGTTCGGTGAAACCGGGCCGAGCGCGGGATGCCAGCGCATGAGCGCCTCGACCCCCTTCACGTTCAGCGAGATCGGATCGCAGATCGGCTGGTAGTGCAGGCTGAATTCGCCATTGTGAATCGCCTCGAACATCGCCGATTCGAGCGAGAACGCCTTGCGGTGCAAGTCGCCCAGATCGTCCGTATAGACGAACAGGCCGTTACGGCCGCGATCCTTCGCGCAGTACATGGCGGCGTCGGCGTGCTTGATGAGCAGGCCGGCCGAGTCGCCATGGCGGGGAAAAAACGACACGCCGATGCTCGTGGTGAGGTGCAGCAACTGGTCGCCAATCTGGAACGGTTGCTGCACCGCCGAGAGCAGGCGCTTCATGATGCCGCCGAGCGCCTGTTCGTCGTCGCAGCCGGGCAGCACGAGCACGAACTCGTCGCCGCCCATGCGCGCGGCCATGTCCGTCTCGCGGATCTGCGCGATCAGCCGTTGGCCGGCGTCGCACAGGAGCTGATCGCCCACGTCGTGGCCGAGCGAGTCGTTGACCTTCTTGAAGCCGTCCAGGTCGAGCAGGGCAACGGCAAAGTTCGGCCCGCCTTCACGCGCGTGCTGGATGGCTTCGGTAATGCATTGATGAATGTACTGACGATTCCCCAGCCCGGTCACCGCATCGCGCACCGCCAGATCGGACAGGCGTGCTTCGTTTTCCTTGAAGGCGGTGATGTCCTCGCCGTGCACAACGAACGTTGCGCTCGTCCCGGCGATACGGGGCGTGTACTGGGCAATACGCAGACGCATCCAGACCCGGTCCGTCAGACCACGCAGCAGGCGCACGGTGCACTGCTGGGGGCCGAGCATCTGGGCGGCGGAGAAGGCATCCTGCAGCGTCGGCACATCTTCGATGCCGGTCAGCTCGAAGAGCGTGGCGTGGTCGGTGTACTCGCGCGAATATTCCAGCAAGCGCAGGGAGGCTTCGGCAATGAAAAGAAAACGGCCGTCGGCAGCAACGTGGGCCGAGAGTCCGCCGGTCAGCTCGACCAGCGCCCGGGACAATGCCGGGGCCGGCGCCGGGGCATGAGCCTCGGCGATTGCCGGTGCCAGGGTCGAAGGCTCGACCAAGGACACGCCGGCGGGGAGTCGATCTGAACTCATTGTTGTTGTCTGTGCATGCATCACGTCGAGCGCGCTGCGACCCATGTGCTTCCCCGTTCAGGCAAACGCGCTCATGGCCGAACCTTGGTCCGGCAGGTGTCCGATGGATTGTGGGCCATTATAGCTAAAGACGCCAGCGATTTTGGTAGCGGGAATCCCCGATTCATGCCGCTTTCCACACGTTTTCTCACGTAGGTTTTTTTCTGACAAGGCAATCGGGGATTATTCCTGCGCGGCGGCTGGCTTGTGGCCGGTATTTCCTCGGAAATGCCCGTCAAATGGCACGTCCGCACATCGGGACATTCACTGGCGTGATTTTCCCGTGGGCGTCTCGTGCGCGAGCGACCAGGCGATGCAGGCGCGGGCAAGGGCGGCCGAGGCGTCCAGGCCGAAGCGGCCCAGCGGTGTTTCACAGGTGGCCAGCGCCACCGGGATTTCCGTACAGCCGAGAATGACGCGTTGCGCGCCGGCTGCCAGCAGGGTCTCCATCGCCATCGCGAGGGCCTCGCCGCCGCGACGACTCTCCCCGGCCTTGGTGAGCCGGATGCCTTCGTTCACGAGCGCCTGGTGCGCAAGCGGTTCGGCAACCTGAACGAACCGATAGCCCAGCGCTTCGAGTCGTGGCCGGTACACGTTGGCGTGATGGGTGCCTTCGGTGGCCATCAGGCCGATGGGGGCGCCGGGGGCGACGCATTGGGACAGTTCGCCCGCGACGGCTTCGACTACATCGAGCACGGGCAGCCGGGTGCGATGACGCAGTGCGTCAAGCCAGGCATGGGCCGTGTTGCAGGCAATGGCAATGCAGCCAACGCCAGACTGCTCCAGCGCGTGAACGCCGTCGAGCATGCCGTCGAGTGGTGACGCGCCGTCGTGCAATAGCGCCTCGGTGCGGTCGGGGATCTGGGGCACCGAGTAGAGAATGAACGGGATGTGATCCTGATCGCGGTGGGCCGGATGTTGATCGACGATCTTGCGGCAGAGATCGATGCCGGCGGCGGGGCCCATGCCGCCGAGGATGCCGAGCGTGGCGTGCGAGTTCATGGTGATGAGCATCATTCAACGGTAACGGCAAGCATCGGGATCGCGCGCGGGGGCAGGGGCCGTGGCCCCGCCCCGCACGGCGTCCGACAGGATCAGTCGTAAGCCTTGGTGATCGGATCCTTGAACATGGCGCGCATCTCAGCCGTCATCGGATAGTGCATATTCTGGTTCTTCGGCGGCACCGGTTCCATGAACCACTTGTTGTACAGCTTCTCCATCTCGCCAGACTTCTCCATGTTGGCGATGACCGTGTCCACGACCTTGGTGAACGCCGGATCATCGTGGCGCAGCATGCACGCATAGTTTTCGAACTGGAGGTTCGGACCGACGACTTCGTAGCCCTTGGCTTCGTCGGCCGACAGGGCGGCGCGCTGGCCGTAGAGCAGCGGCTCGTCCATCACGAAGGCCACCGAGCGGCCTTGCTTGACGGTCAGGAAGCCGTCCGAGTGATCCTTCGTCTGAATCAGGTTGAAGCCGACCTCACCCTTCTTGCCCGAGAGAATCCGATCGGCAGTCGTGCCGGCGGTCGTCGCGATCGTCTTGCCCTTCAGGCTGTTCAGATCGGTGATGCCCGAGCCCGACTTGGCGATCATCTTGATCGAGTACAGGAAGATGTTGTGCGAGAAGCCGACTTGCTTCTCGCGCTCGAACGTGTGCGTGGTCGAGCCGCATTCCAGGTCGATCGTGCCGTTCTGCACCAGCGCGATACGGTTCTGCGACGTGATCGGCGTTTCCGTGACCTTCAGGTTCGGCAGGTTCAGGTCTTTCTTGACGGCGTCGACGATCTTGAGCGCAATTTCCTGCGAGTAGCCGATCGTCTTGCCGGCGTTGTCCGTGTACGAGAATGGAATCGACGACTCCCGCACCCCGAGCGCGATCACGCCGGTGTCCTTGATCTTCTTGAGCGTGCCGGTCAGTTCCTGCGCGCTCGCGGTGTGCGCGAACAGGGCGGCGGCGGCGCTGACGAGCAGCAGGGGAGCAAACAGCTTCTTCATGGTCTCTGTCCTATCGGAAGTGAATGGCACGGTGGTCCGCGCCGTTGGTATGTCAACTGCCAAAAACACTGGTATAACCCGACACGTCCTTCCGCTGTTCCCCACGGAAACGACGCCCCGCAATACCCCGTAACGCCCCGTGTCATGACGGCGATCGACCCGGGAGGCCGGCTATGTTCGATCAACGCGATTCACGCGGCCAGCCGGGCAAACCCTGCCAGATCGACCGCGGGACGCTTGCCGCCGATGGCATCGGCAATCACGCGTGCCGCGCCCATCGACAACGTGAAGCCCAACCCGCCATGGCCAACGTTCAGCCACAAATTCTCCAACGTATCCGCGCGCTGGAGGATCGGGCGGCCGTGCGGCGTGGCCGGTCGCATACCGGTCCATTCCAGCGGGGCCCGCTCGCCGGCCAATGCGGGAAACAACGCCGCCGAGAGCGTGCGCAGCGCCTGGATGCGCCGGGCCGCGATGCGATAGTCGTACCCCACGAGGTCGGCCATGCCCGCCACTCGCAGATGCTCGCCGAGGCTGGCGTAGACGACCTTGTTGTCGGCGTCCGTCACCGATACCTGCGGGCGCGCGTCGACCGGGGCGTGGCGATACGTCAGGCTGTAGCCCTTGAGCGGGTAAAGCGACACCGACTCACCGACCTTGTGCAGCAACGGCATCGCCGCCAGGCCGTTGGCGACGACACAGGCATCGACGGCCACGTCGCCCATGCGGGTGCGAATCGACCGCACCGTGCCGCCATGCACATCGAAGCCGGTCACTTCGCGTTCATACAGCAGCTTGCCGTCGGCGTGCGCACCGACGATCCGCGCCAGTTCCATGCATAACGACTGGCAGTCCCCGGTGCCTTCGCCCGGCGTGTGAATTCCGCCGGCCAGCTCACCGGCGATCGTCTCCAGGGCGGGCTCCAGCATGGCGCATGTCGCGGCGTCGACCCGTCGCTGTGTGTAGCCGAGTCCGTTGGCCAGTTCGAGCGAGCGTTCGGCGGCGGCGAGCTTGTCCGCATCGCGGTACACCACGAGCTTGCCGCTCAGTCGGTAATCGAACGACACCGATTCCCGCGCCAGAAATTCCTGCATCACCGCACGGCTGTGCAGGCCGAGCGAGAGCAAACGCAATGTGGAGCTGGCGTTCGCCTGCGCATTGCAATGCTTGACGAATGCGATCGACCAGCGCCAGAAGTCCGGATCGAACGACGGCTTGATGCGCAGCGGCCCGGTGCGAGAGAACAGCAGCGAGGGCAACTGCGAAAGTACGCCGGGGGCGGCCAGTGGCGACACGTACCCGTAGCTCAGTTGGCCACCGTTGGCGAAACTTGTCGCCAGACCCGGACCGCGTCCGGCGTCGATGACCGTGACCGCATGGCCTGCGCGCAGCAGTTCATACGCGCTGGCGAGGCCCACGATGCCCGCCCCGATGACTCCAATATGCATAGCGATGAATGACAACCAAAAACGTCAGGGAATGCAAGGCGGGAAAATATTCGGCGTGGAGAGCGAGGCCTCGCGGCCGTGTTTTCCCCCTACCTTTGCTACGCAGTGTAGGGCGAGAAAATTCGGTAACCTATGCGGATTTGAGGCAGCATATGTCTTTTGGCTATAGGGTCGGCACCACCGCCGATCCGCTTTCCGCGACACGGGGACGACGTCAGGCATGAAATTGCGGCATATCGAGACGTTTCGCGCAGTGGTACTGACGGGCTCGGCCAGCGGCGCCGCGCAATTGCTCAACGTCTCGCAACCCGTCGTCTCGCGCGTGTTGCAGCATGCCGAACAGCAACTCGGGTTCAAGCTGTTCGACCGCGTCAAGGGCCGGCTCGTGCCGACGGCCGAAGCGCGTCGCCTCTATCCCGATGTCGAACGCATCTTCAGCGATCTGGAACGCCTGCGTACCACGTCGCGCAATCTGCGCCAGCATGGCGTGGGCCATCTGCGCATTGCCGCGACACCGAGTCTTGCGCAGAGCCTGTTGCCTGCCGCCATCGAGCGCATGCGGCGCGCGCATCCCGATGTGGTCTTCGAACTCATTACGCACCATACGACCGAGATGATCACGGCGATCCTCACCTCGTCGGTCGATGTGGGCATCGTGTCGGCCCCGCCGATGGCGGCCGGCATCGTGAGCCGTCCGGTGGCGCAGGGGCATATTGTGCTGGCGGTGCCTGCGGCGTGGCCGAAGCTCTCGCGACGCGGGCCGGCCAGTGCCGATGCGCTCGCCGGGCGCGATCTCATCAAGCTGCACGACGACACGCCGCTCGGTGCCCTGATCAACGAACGTCTGGAGCAGACCGAGTTGCTGCAGGACGCCGAAGTGATGGTGCAGACCTATTCGCTCGCGGCGGCGCTTGTCGAGCACGGTCTGGGCTACGCGCTGCTCGATCAATTCACGGCGGCCAGTGCCCATGAGCAGGCGCAGCGCCTGTATCGCGTGGCGCCGGCCATCGAGTTTCCGGTGGAGATGCTGCGGCCGTCGCACGAACCCGAGTCAGTGCTTGCCGACACCCTGCGGCGGCATCTGGCGGACGTGGCCAGCGAACTCAGCGCGCGAGCCGAGGCGTTGTGCGAAGGGCGCGAGATCGTTCTGGCGCCGGGCACGGACATCGACGAGCCGTAAGCGTGCCGGCAGGACTCACCGGCAGCCGGGCTCGCTCTTCACTTCGAAATAGGTAAACGGTTGCGGCTGGAGCTTGCCGGCCAACGACGGATAGTTCGCCTGCACGAAGCGCCGCGCGCCCGCCATGTCGAACTCGGTGCGCAGCCAGAGCTTGCCGTCGTGGCTATCGAGCATCAGGGTGCCCGCGTAGATCACATCGCCCCGCTGGACCTGCACCGTCGGCACCTTGCGGCCCTTGCAATAGCGAAAGCGATAACTCTTGTCGGCCGGCGTGAATTCCATCGGACCGAAGCGCTCGTTGCGCATGAGCGGCGAGACGCGCATGGCCACGAAGCCACGCGTCGGCGGATTGCTGTTGAGGGTGCGCGTGACCTTGCCGCCGACGATGCCATTCACTGTCTGTGAGAAGTCCGAGTAATTCCACGGCCCCCAGGTACTTTGCAGTGGCGTGTCGAGGCCAACGATGACGATCGCGTACTCGTCGAGCGTGTCTTCGGTGAGGACAGGGTTGGGCGGCACGCCCTGGGTGCTGCAGGCCGTCAGCCAGCCTGCGGCAAGCGCGGCGAGTGCCGAGCATCGCGCACGGCGCGCGACGGGAGAGAACCACAGGGTACGCAGTGACCTCATTGCAGCCTCCTTGCCGCGCGCGGCGCGCAGGGGACGATCCGAAAACGGCGGCGGACGCCGGGGTCTGACCCGCCCTTAATCCTGCAGGAATCTTACCTTGACCTTGCGGCCCTTGACGCGGCCGTCGGACAACTTGCGCAACGCCACCGGGGCGATGTCTCGCTCCACCGCAATATACGTGAAGTTATCCAGAACGTTGATTTTTCCGATCTGGGTGGCGGCAAAGCCGGCTTCGCCGGTGAGGGCGCCGAGCACGTCGCCCGGACGGATCTTGTCTTTCTTGCCGCCCAGCATCTGGAGCGTGACCATTGGCGGCAACAGGTGCCCGCCGCCCGACGGCGTGAGTTCCTCGAGCTTGTGCCACGGCACTTCGTGGCCCAGCGCCGCTTCGAGGTTACCCACGCGGCCCATCTCGTTCATGCTTGCCAGGCTGAAGGCCCAGCCCGCTTCGTCGGCGCGGCCCGTGCGGCCGATGCGGTGCACATACACCTCGGGGTCGGGCGTCACATCGACGTTGATCACGGCTTCGAGTTGCGTGATGTCCAACCCGCGAGCGGCCACGTCGGTGGCGACCAGCACCGAGCAACTGCGGTTCGCGAACTGGATCAGCACGAGGTCGCGCTCGCGCTGCTCCAGCTCGCCGTGCAGCGTCAGGGCGTGAAAACCTTCGGCGCGCAGCACGTCGGTCAGATCGCGGCATTGCGCCCGCGTATTACAGAACGCGATGGTGCTGACCGGCCGGAAATGATCGAGCAACTGGCCCACGGCGTGCAGACGTTCCTCTTCGCGCACTTCATAGAAGCGTTGGCGAATCTTGCTGGCGTCGTGCTTCTCCGTGAGGCGAATTTCGCGCGGCGTGCGCAGCAGGCGTTGTGCGAGCTTCGCGATGCCCTCCGGGTAGGTGGCGGAGAAGAGCAGTGTCTGGCGCGAGGCGGGCGTTTGACGTGCCACCGTGGCGATGTCGTCGAAAAAGCCCATGTCGAGCATGCGATCGGCTTCGTCGAGCACCAGCGTCTTGATGCCGGCGAGCGAGAGCGTGCCGCGCTCGAGGTGATCCATGATGCGCCCCGGCGTGCCGACGATCACGTGCGCGCCGTGGGCGAGGCTTTCCGCCTGCGGACGCAGTGGTGCGCCGCCGCACAGCGTCAGGATCTTGATGTTGTCCTCGGCGCGCGCGATGCGTCGCACTTCCTGCGCCACCTGCTCGGCGAGTTCTCGCGTGGGACAGAGCACGGCGGCCTGCACCGCGAAATCGCGGGCATCGACGCGCTGGAGCAGGCCGAGCGAGAACGCGGCGGTCTTGCCGCTGCCGGTCTTGGCCTGGGCAATGAGGTCGTGGCCGGCGAGCATATCGGGGAGGGACGCCTGCTGGATGGGTGTCATCGAGGCGTAACCCAGCCGTGCGAGGTTCTCCTGCATGGCGGGAGAGAGCGGCAGGTTCGAGAAGGGGGCGCTGTCGGTGCGCGAATCGGTGGCTTTTGAGTTCATGCGCAATTATACCGGGCCAACCGGGCCAACCGGGCCAACCGGGGCCGCCGAAGTCGGCGCTGACCTCGGCGCTGACGCGGGGTTAGGGATCGCGCCGTTGCCAGTCCGGGGCTGGCGGGCGTAGCATGGCTTTGCTTGTCGATGTCTGGTCCATTCCCGCAGAGGTCGTCCATGCCCGTGAATCCGGAAGAGAAAGTCCGTCAGCACATGACGGAAGTCGTCGCGATGGCCCGTGAGCGTGCGCCCGACGTGGTTGGGCTGTTCGAGCCCTTCGTGCGGCATTACTACGGTCTGGCCGATGCCGAGGATGTCGTCTCGCGCAGTGTCGACGACCTGTATGGCGCGGCGATGGCACATTGGCAACTCGGCCAGAAGTTCGTCAGCGGCGAGCCACGCATTCGCATCTACAACCCCACGCTCGATCAGCACGGCTGGCATTGCAGCCATACGGTCGTCGAGATCGTCAACGACGACATGCCGTTTCTCGTCGACTCGGTGACGATGGAGATCAACCGGCAGGGGCTTGCACTGCACTCCGCGTTTCACCCGGTCTACCGCATCATGCGCGACGGCGCGGGCAAGCGCCTCGCCGTGTCGCCGGGCGGCGGCCTTGGGCAGCCGGTGTCCGCCGGCGAGCGAGTGACGGGCGATAACGGCGACAGCGGCACTAACGGCGGCGACTTCGGGGCGCTGCTGGCGTCGGGCGCGTCGGCGCAACGTGGTGGCGATGCGAGCGCCGACGGCGGACGTTTCGAATCGTATATCCACATCGAAGTCGACCGTTTTTCCGAAGCGGATCGCCTACAGGCATTGGCTGACGGTCTGCAACGCGTGCTTGGCGACGTGCGCGCAGCGGTCGAGGACTGGCGAGCGATGCAGGCGGCCGCGCATGCGGCGATCGAGTCCCTTCGGCTGCGGGCAGAGCAAACGAGCGTGAGCCCGCAGGAGCGCGCGGAGATTGACGAAGCGCAGGCGTTTCTCGACTGGATGCTTGCCCGTCACTTCACGTTCCTTGGTTATCGCGATTACGCGCTGGTCGTGCGCGACGGCGAGCACTACCTGCAAGGTGTGGTGGGCACGGGGCTTGGCGTATTGCGCGAGGCCCGCCGCGATGCCAGCACCCCCGACGAAACGCGGCTGTCGCCCGGCGCCATCGGTGTGGCCCAGACGCGTACACCGATCTTCTTGACGAAGGCCAATTCGCGGGCGAGCGTCCATCGTCCCGGCTATCTCGATTACGTGGGCGTCAAATGTTTCGATGCGCAGGGGCGCGTGTGCGGCGAGCGGCGCTTCCTCGGGCTTTACACGTCGAACGTCTACATGGTGCCCGCCGACGAAATTCCGCTCGTGCGACGCAAGGTCGCCGAAGTGATCGGGCGCACCGGCTTCCTGCCGAACGGACATCTGGCCAAGACGCTCGCCACGATCCTCGAACAGTATCCGCGCGACGAACTCTTCCAGATCGACGTCGATCCCCTGGCCAATATTGCGCTGGGCATTCTCCGATTGCAGGAGCGTCAGCGCACGCGGCTGTTCGTGCGGCGCGACCGCTTCGATCGCTTTGTATCGTGCCTCGTCTTCGTGCCGCGCGAGAAATTCAACACCGATCTGCGCGTACGTGTGCAGAACCTGTTGCAGGCGGCGTATCACGGGACCAGTGTTGAATTCACGCCGCAGCTCTCCGAGTCGATGCTCGCGCGCATTCACATCACCGTACGGACCGAGCCGGGCAATGTGCCGGATGTCGACGTCAATGAACTGGAAGCGCGCATCGTCGAGGCGACCCGTCGTTGGCAGGACGATCTGTCCGACGCGCTGCGCGAGCAGTTTGGCGAAGAGCGCGGCACGCGCGCACTTCGGCGGTACGCGCAGGCGTTCCCCGCGGCGTATCGAGAAGACTACGCCGCGCGCATGGCGGTGCGCGACGTCGAATTGATCGAGCCGCTGCTGAGCGTCGGACACTCGGTGTCGGCCGAGGCTTCCGACGCCACGCCGCTGGCCATGCAGCTCTACCGGCCGCTGGAGGCCGCGTCCGGCACGCTTCGCTTCAAGATCTACCAGGCGGGCGAGCCCATCGCGCTCTCGCGCAGCCTGCCGATGCTCGAGCACCTCGGTGTGCGCGTCAACGACGAGCGCCCCTATCGGATCGAGCCGACCGACACCGGCGTTGTCTGGATGCACGACTTCGGCATGACGAGCCTCGACGGCGCGGATGTCGACCTGGAGCACGCCCGTGTGCGCTTCGAGGAGGCGTTCGCGCGCATCTGGGCGGGCGACGTCGAGAACGACGACCTCAACCGGCTGGTCTTGCGCGCCGGGCTGACGTGGCGCGAAGTTCGCATTCTGCGCGCCTACGCGAAGTACATCCGCCAGGTAGGGTCGACCTTCAGCAATGCGTACATCGAGAACGCGCTGACCGGCAATCCGTCGATTTCCGGCATGCTCGTGCGGTTGTTCCTGGCCCGCTTCGATCCGGGGCTGGCGGCGCAGGCTCGCGCGTCGCAGGCGGAGCGGCTACGGGCGCAAATTCATGCGGCGCTCGAAGACGTTCCCAACCTCGACGAGGATCGCATCCTGCGCCAGTTCCTTGGCGTGCTCGAAGCGACCTTGCGCACCAACTACTTCCAGACGGACAAGGACGGCGTGACGCAGAAGCGCTATCTGTCGTTCAAGTTCGATCCGTCGAAGGTGCCGGGGCTGCCCGAGCCGAAGCCGATGTTCGAGATCTGGGTGTATTCGCCGCGCGTGGAGGGCGTGCATTTGCGGGGAGGGCGTGTGGCGCGTGGTGGCTTGCGCTGGTCGGATCGCCGCGAAGACTTCCGTACCGAGGTGCTGGGTCTCGTCAAGGCGCAGATGGTGAAGAACACCGTCATCGTGCCGGTCGGCTCGAAGGGCGGGTTCGTGGTGAAGCAACCGCCATCGCCAGGCGACCGGGATGCCTATCTGGCCGAGGGGGTGGCGTGCTACCAGACATTCCTGCGCGGACTGCTGGATCTGACCGACAACTACATCGACGGCCAACTGGTGCCCCCGTTGCAGACCGTACGTATCGACGGCGACGATCCCTATCTCGTCGTCGCGGCCGACAAGGGGACGGCGACTTTTTCCGATTACGCCAACGCCATCTCGGCGGAATATGGATTCTGGCTCGGCGACGCCTTTGCGTCCGGCGGCTCGGTCGGCTACGACCACAAGAAGATGGCCATCACGGCGCGCGGCGCGTGGGAGTCCGTCAAGCGGCATTTCAGCGAGATGGGCGTCGACACCCAGACGCAGGACTTCACCGTGGTGGGTATCGGCGATATGTCGGGCGATGTCTTCGGCAACGGCATGTTGCTCTCGAAGCACATCCGGCTCGTGGCCGCGTTCGACCATCGGCACATCTTCCTCGACCCCACGCCCGATGCGGCGACGTCGTTTGCCGAGCGCGAGCGCATGTTCCAACTACCGCGGTCCAGTTGGGCCGACTACGACACGCGGCTGATTTCGGCGGGCGGCGGCGTGTTCCCGCGCACGGCCAAAGCCATTGCCCTCTCTGCGCCGGTGAGGGAACTGATCGGCACCGAGGCCACCGAGATGGCGCCGAACGACCTGTTGCGCGCGTTGTTGAAAGCGCCGGTCGATCTGCTCTACAACGGCGGCATCGGCACGTACGTCAAAGCGAGCACCGAGACGCATGCGCAGGTGGGCGATCGTGCCAACGACGGCTTGCGCGTGAATGGCGCGGAACTGCGCTGCAAGGTCGTGGCCGAGGGCGGCAACCTTGGGCTGACGCAACTCGGACGCATCGAGTATGCGCAGCAAGGCGGTCGCATCAATACCGATGCCATCGACAATTCGGCCGGTGTCGATTGTTCCGATCACGAGGTCAACATCAAGATTCTGCTGGGCCTGGTGGTGACCGATGGGGAGATGACACTGAAGCAGCGCAACACGTTGCTCGCGGAGATGACCGAGGAAGTCGGCACCCTTGTACTGCGCGACAACTATTTGCAGACGCAGGCGCTCTCACTGGGCCGCTTGCGAGCGGTGGCGTCGCTCGACGACGAGACGCGCTTCATGCGGTACCTTGAGCGGGCACAGCGGCTCTCTCGCGCCATCGAGTTCCTGCCCGACGACGAAACGCTAGAAGCGCGGCGTGCGTCCGGTGCGGGGCTGACCTCCCCGGAGCGGGCAGTCCTCATGGCCTACAGCAAGATGTGGCTCTACGACCTGCTGCTGGCAAGCGATCTGCCCGACGCCGATTTTGTTGCCGACGAACTGCCGTCGTACTTTCCCAAGCCGCTGACGAGCCGATGCGGCCCGGCGATGTTGCGTCATCCGCTCAAGCGGGAAATTCTCGCGACGATGCAGGCCAATGCGCTCGTCAACCGGGCGGGGGTGACGTTCGTGCATCGACTCAGCGAGGAAACCGGCGCTGAGCCGGCCGATGTCGTGCGGGCCAGTCTGGCGGCACGCGGGGCCTACGACCTCGACACCTTGTGGGGCGAGATCGATGCCCTTGACGCGCGCGTCTCGCACGAAACGCAGGCGTCGCTCTTTGCCGCGATTGCGCAGTGGCACGAACACGCCACCCTATGGTTCTTGCGGCGGCGTGTGGCCGACGTGCCACAGACCGTCGAGCGCCTGCGCGGTGTGCTCACGCCCCTCCTGCCGACACTCGACACCCTGGTCAGTGGCGCGGCCGCCGACGATGCGCGCGCCAGATGCCAGACCATGATCGATGCAGGCGTGCCGCCGTTGCTTGCGCAAACGGCGGCGGGCGTCGGCGCGCGGGTGGCATTGCTCGACATTGCCGAAGTGGCGAGCACCAGCGGGTGCGAACAGTCGCTGGCCGCGCAGGTGTATTTCGCCCTCGACGCGCCACTTGGCTACGGCTGGCTCCAGGCGGGGGTGTTCGGCCTGCCGATGCAGACGCACTGGCAGCGCCTCGCGCGGGCCACCTTGCTGGAAGAATTGTCGGTATTGCGCCGTCGACTGACGGCGAGCGTGCTGGCGAGCGGCGAGGGGGTGCGCGAACCGGGTAATGCCGGCGAGCCTGCCGACCCAAGCCCGGCGGGCAAGCGCGTCGCCCACTGGGAGACGTTGCATGCAGACGCACTCGCGCGCTACCACCGTGTGCTGGCCGATCAGGTGGCGGCGGGTAACGCCGACCTTGCCATGTTGTCGGTGAGCCTGAAAGCGTTGGCGGAAGTGGACCGCTGAGCCGAACAGGACGGCCGCCCGCGGGCGTCGTGGGGGCCGTCCGCGCCGCGGCTGGCGGATACGCGACGGGCTGTCGTCGGAACTCATCGCGGGATCATTTTTAAGCGTTTACACAAAAGACGTGAAACCGCGTATGATCCGGGAAAACCCTAGGATTGAGTTGCCCCGCGTGCATGCTTGCCCGTCGCGCGGGGTGGCGCGTCCTGGGGTTTCGGCGATTCCTGAACTCCTGCGCAATGCCCAACGACACCCGCCCCGCGAACCCACCGTTCGCCACGACGTTGCAGATCGTCTCCACCGTGTTCTTCACGTTCCTCTGCTATCTGACGATCGGTTTGCCGCTCGCGGTGTTGCCGTCGTTCGTCCACATCGATCTCGCTTACAGCTCGGTCATAGCCGGGTTGGCCATCAGCGTTCAGTACCTTGCGACGCTGCTCTCGCGCCCTTACGCCGGGCGGACTGCCGACGCCTGGGGCCCGAAACGCACCGTATTGTGTGGACTGGTGGCTTGCGGCGCCTCCGGGTTGCTCGTGGCCTTGGGCGGCGTGTTTTCCGGCGTGCCGTGGCTGGCGCTCCTCACACTGATTCTTGGACGTCTCGTGCTTGGCTTCGGTGAGAGCTGGGTATCGACGGGCGCGATCATGTGGGGCATTGGCCAGGTGGGTCCGTCGCACACCGCACGCGTCATCTCGTGGAACGGCGTGGCGACCTACGGCGCGCTTGCGCTGGGCGCCCCGCTTGGCGTTGCGCTCGACAATGCGTATGGCATCCAAATGCTTGGCGCGGCGATTGTGCTGGCGGGCGTTGCTGGCCTGCTGCTTGCGCGCATGAAGCGTGCGACGCCCGTCATCCATGGAGAACGTCTTGCATTCCGCGCCGTACTCGGCCGCGTGTTGCCGTTCGGCATGGGGCTTGCGCTGGGCTCCATCGGGTTTGGTGCCATCTCCACGTTCATCACGCTTTACTACGCGAGCCATCACTGGGACAACGCGGCGCTGGCGTTGACCGCGTTCGGCGTGTGCTTCATGGGCGTACGACTGCTCTTCGGCAGCAGTATCGGACGCTTCGGCGGTTACCGTGTGGCCATGATGTCATTCACGCTCGAGGCATTCGGCCTGATCGTGCTCGGGATCGCGCCCACGGGATTTACGGCGTTGCTGGGCGCGGCGCTGTCGGGCGCGGGGTTCTCGCTCGTGTTCCCGTCGTTGGGCGTGGCCGCTGTCAATCTGGTTCCGGCACAGAACCGTGGTGCGGCACTGGGGGCGTACTCCGTATTCCTCGATGTTGCGCTTGGCGTCACCGGACCGGTGGCGGGCCTGATCGTCGGGGCTTACGGCTATGCCGAGGTCTACCTGTGTGCATCCGTGGCTGCGGTGGCGGCCGTCTTGCTCACGCTATGGATGGCGCGAGCCGAGCAGGCGCGCGACGCCGACAAGAAAGCCGTGCAGACGGCGTAATCGCTGGCGGCGGGGTCAGTCGGCCGCCACCGTCTCCAACGTCTCTCGCTGCTGCGCCGCGACGATCGCGGCGAGCCGCTGGATCAGGCTGGGGATGCGTGCCGCGTCCGTATCGCCGTAGCCGATCACCAGACCGTTATCCGTCGGTTGTGGATCGAGTGCAAAGCTCGACAGGGCGCGGGGGCCGATGCCTTCGCGCTGTGCGGCGGCCACGATCGCCTTGTCCGGGAATGCGGGATCGAGCCGCACCGTCAGGTGCAGGCCGCAGCGCTCGCCAATCACCGCATACGCCGGGTCGAAGTGGGTGGCCAGCGCGTTGCGCAATGCCGTCTGACGTTCCCGATACAGCCGTCGCATGCGACCCAGATGCCGTGCAAACTGGCCGCTGCGGATGAATTCCGCCAGGGCCAGTTGTTCGAAGCGGTGACCGCCGCGCAAGAGTTCGTCGAGGGCGTCGCGGGCTTGCGTGGCGAGCGCGGTCGGCAGAATCAGAAAGCCGAGGCGCAGCGCGGGAAACATCGTCTTGCTGAACGTCCCCACATAGACAACGGGGGCGTTGGGCACCATTCCCTGCATCGCGGCGATCGGTTCGCCTTGATGGCGAAACTCGCTGTCGTAATCATCTTCCAGAATCCAGGCGCCGTGGCGCCGCGCCTGCGCGATCAGATCGAGGCGGCGCGAGGCCGACAGCACACTGCCGAGCGGATACTGATGCGACGGCGTGACATACACCAGTCGTGGCGGCGAGCGTTCCCACTGTCCTTCCGGAATCACGATCCCCTCATCGTCGACGCGCAGTGCGTGAAGGCGAACATCGGCCGAATGGAAAGCGGCCTTCGCGCCGCGATAGCCTGGGTCTTCCATCCACACCGTATCGCCGGGATCCGTGAGCAGCCGGACGCAGAGAATCAGCGCCTCGTGGGCGCCTTCCGTGATCACGACTTGAGACGCATCGCAACGCACACCGCGCGAGATCCGCAAGTGTGCGGCAATGGCGTCTCGCAGCGCGGGTTCGCCGAGGGGATCGCCGTAGTGATAGTGGCGGGGTTGGGCTTCACGCATGACGCGTTCGAGCGTGCGTCGCCAGGTACTGGTGGGAAAGCGGGTGAGTGCGGGAACTCCGGGCGTAAACGGCAGGGGCGTCTCGTCGGCGCGGGCGGCGTGTCGCGTCGCGGGCAAGCGTTGGATGCGGCGTGAGGGGCGTGGTGTTGGGGGATCGTCGGGGGCGTTGGGGGGCGTCGTCACTGGGTCTTTCGCTTTCGGCGACTTCGCGCTGGCGGTACGTGCGGCTTTGGCGGCGAAGAGTGGATCGAGAGGGAGTTGGGCTACGCGGGTGCCGAGCCGGTGGGGCACGATAAAGCCTTCGGCGGCCAGTTGGTCGTAGACGATCGAGACCGTGTTGCGTGAAATGGCGAGATCTTCGGCGAGCGTGCGCGAGGCGGGCAGACGGGCGCCGGCGGGTAGACGGCCTTCGAGAATGGCGTGTTTGAGGCGGGAGAGGAGTTGTTTCTGAAGCGAGGTGCCAGCGCGCCCGAGTCCGGTCGTCAGGGGGCTGTCGAACAGTGCGGCGACGTTTTCCGGGGCAGGATCGAGAGTGCCGGAACGGGATTTCGGGAAGGCGGACATGGCAAGAGAAGGTGGGAAGGGAAAACGGGGAAGCGGTGTTCAGGGATGACCGAGGGCGTGTGAGGCCGGACCGGCGCCCCGTCCCGCTGCGAGTTGGGTCACTGTCTGAGTGGCGGGGCGGGGCGCCGGTCTGGCTTGCCGAGCGGTGGAGTGAGCATGTGGCACCATGAGATTATCAAAGAGTGGTGCTTTTCATCGTACCACCGAAGCGATACTTTAGACGTCATGACTTGCGTGTTGCGCCAACTTCCGGAGATGAGCGAGAGATGAGCGAGATGACTGACGCCCCGAATTTCAACGAATACGACCAGCCTATCGGTGCAGCGCTGCCGGACTGGAAGTCGAGAGCGCAGCCGCCGCGTGCGCCGATCGATGGGCGATACTGCCGGATCGAGCCGATCGACGTGGAGCGTCATGCGAAGGACCTGTACGACGCGTACGCCAGTGCCGCAGACGGTCGCGACTGGACATACATGAGTGGGGGGCCGTTTCCGGATTTCGACAGCTACTACGCGTATGCGACCAGGATGGCGGCGTCCAGCGACCCGTTGCATTACGCGGTCATCGATCGGGAGACGGGGCGGGCGGTGGGGACGTTGGCGCTCATGCGCATCGACGCGGCGAACGGAGTGATTGAAGTCGGGCACGTGGCGTACTCGCCGTTGCTCAAGCGCACGCGTGCTGGCACGGAGGCGCAATACTTGCTGATGCGTCGGGCGTTCGACGAGTTGGGGTATCGCCGATACGAGTGGAAATGCGACGCGCTCAATGCCCCGTCGCGGCGGGCGGCGGCACGTTACGGGTTCACGTTCGAGGGCATATTCCGTCAGGCGATCGTCTACCGGGGTCGTAGTCGCGACACGGCGTGGTTCTCGATCACGGATGGCGAATGGCCGGCCATCAGCCGGGGGTTCGAACAATGGCTTTCGGCGGAGAACTTCGACGCGCAGGGCCGCCAACGCACGGGGCTTGCCGAATTGATATCGGCGGCGAGGGCGTGAGCGGCGGGTGAGGTTGGTCGCGCGAGGCGGGCGATAGCGGGAGCCGCGCGAACGCCGGCAACTGCGACAACTGCCGCGGCGGTGGCGACAGCGGTGACCGTCCCCCTTCATTCATTGGCATTCAAAAGCAAACGGCCCGCCGGGGATGCTCCGGCGGGCCGTCACGCTATCGGGACATCGTCTCGATCAGCTCGGGAAGAACGCGTACTTCAGCACGAAGAGCACGGCGATCACCCAGGCGGCCGGGTGGACATCCTTCGCGCGGCCCGTGAAGAGCTTGAGCACGGCGTACGAGATGAAGCCGAAAGCCAGACCGGTGGCGATCGAATACGTGAACGGCATGGCGAGGGCGGTCAGGGCGGCCGGGGTGGCTTCCGTGATGTCGTCCCACTCCACGTCGAGCAGCTCGCGCAGCATCAACCCGGCCACGTAGAGCAAAGCCGGTGCGGCCGCGTAGGCGGGCACCGAACCGGCCAGCGGCGCGATGAACAGGGCGAGGATGAAGAGCGCGGCAATCGTGAGTGCGGTGAGGCCGGTGCGTCCGCCCGCCTGCACACCCGAGGCGCTTTCCACGTAGGCCGTCGTGCTGCTCGTGCCCAACAGCGAACCGAAGAAAATCGCAATCGAATCGGCGAAGAGCGCGCGGCCGAGGCCTTTGTAATGCGTGCCTTCCAGCAGGCCGGCCCGCTTTGCCACGCCCATCAGCGTGCCCGTTGCGTCAAACACTTCCACCAGCACGAAGGCCAGAATGACGTGAATGAAGCCTGCATGCAGCGCGCCCGGGATGTCGAGTTTGAGGAACGTCGGGGCGAGGCTCGGCGGCATGGCGAATACGCCCTGGAACTGATTCAGTCCCAACACCATCGAGAGCACCGTCACGGCCAGAATGCCGATCAGGATCGCGCCGCGAACGCGCAGGGCGTCGAGCACGGCAATCAGAAAGAAGCCGAAAATCGCGAGCAGGGCTTGCGGGGCGTGGAGATCGCCCAGGCCGATCTTCGTTGCCGGATTGGCGACGACCACGCCGGCGTTACCGAGCGCGATGATGGCGAGGAACAGACCGATACCGGCGGCGATGGCGCATCGCAACGATTTGGGTACCCCGGCAATCAGCCAGGAGCGTATGCCCGTCACCGTCAGGATGATGAACAAGCAGCCTGAGATAAACACCGCCCCCAGGGCCTGCTGCCACGTGTAGCCCATCGCGCCCACGACCGTAAAGGCGAAGAAGGCGTTCAGCCCCATGCCCGGTGCCATGCCGATCGGGTAGTTGGCGATGAAGGCCATCACCACCGAGCCGATCGCGGCTGCGAGGCAGGTCGCCACGAACACGGCGCTCTTGTCCATGCCCGTCGTGCCGAGAATATTGGGGTTGACGAAGATGATGTACGACATGGTCAGGAAGGTCGTGAGACCCGCCACCATTTCGGTGCGTACATTGGAGCCATGCTCCTGGAGTTTGAAGAATTTGGTCAGCAACGTGCTCTCCTTGTGCCTTTGTTATGCCGTTGTCCGTGTGCAGCGGGGGCGCGCGCATTGTACTTTGCGCGGGTCCGTGCAGCGGAGTTTCTCAGAACTTGGTTCGCATGCCCAGCCCAAAAGTATTCCCGGCCTCCAGCCCGGATACCTTGTCGTTCAGGTAGGCCACGTATAGATCGGTGCGCTTCGAGACGTTGTAGTCATAACCGACGGCCCAGGTATTTCGGCTGACGTCGTTCTGGCCAGAATTCTTCGTATAGGCGTACGACGCGATCACGCTGCCTGCGCCGAGCGGCACCGACACCCCGAACTGAGCCCCGTTCGACGTCAGGTTGCCCCCGGTGATCGTGTTCTTGATGTACTGATATTGCCCGTAGAGTTTGACCACGTGAAAATCGTAGGTCAGGCCAGCCTGGAGCGCTTGCTGATTGCGAAAGCCGGTGATGCCGGCCTGATCGTTGGGCGTCGAATCGAACTTCACTTGCTGATACGCGAGCGTGGCGGCGAGCGGGCCGTGAAAATACATCGCGGCGGCGCTCCACTTGTTCTGCCCGGTCTCGCCGGCTTTGTTGCCGAAGGCATACGACACGCTGGCCCCGAGCCCCTTGTAATCCGGCGTGGCGTACATCACGGCGTTGTTCCATCCCGAATCACCGACGATGCCTTGACCGGCGAGGCCGAGGAACGTGTGATAGACCATCGGGCTGAACGTATACGAGTCGACGAAGGGATTGAACAGAATCGTCGAGACGAAATACGACGTGGTAAGTCGGCCCATCGTGACCGTACCGAGCGTATTCGACTGCAGGCCGACGTAGGCATTCCGGGAGAAGAAGCTGTCGCCGGTGAAGCGTCCGTAATGTCCGGTTTGCGGCAGGAAGAAGTCCTCCAGCGCAAAGATCGCCTTGAGGCCGTCGCCGAGATCTTCCGTGCCCTTCATCCCCCAATACGACGTGGACATCCCGCCGCCGGCCTGCGTCCAGGCGCGTTCGCCGCCGGGCGTTTTGACCGCTCCGGCCCAGGCGTCGACCTGACCGTAAAGCGATACGTTCGATTGCGCGTGGGCGACGCCCGCGGCTCCGCAAACCGCGAGGGCGAGCGCGCCCCGCAGCCAACCTGCTGCCTTGCTCATGACTGTGTCTCCGTCTCGTTTTAATTTATGCGTGCCTCTGAACTTCGCTTCTCACCGAAGGGTGCAAGGGGGCACGCCTGAGTCATTGACACACTGACTTCACGTTGCGCAGGTATCGGTGCTGCTTTGAGGTGTGATTATTATTATCAAGATGCCGCTTGTGGCATATCACTCGGCGTTGATACTCGGTATTCCGTTGTTGGGGTGACGCTTGACCCTCGCACCCCGCTGCGGTCGGCCGCCGGGCCGGTACCCGTTTTCGTCGCTCCACGAAATTCGCTTTGGAAAACGGGTACCGGCCCGACGGCGCGAAACACGCCAACCCATCGTCGCAACCTCCCCATCCACCCACCCCGCCACCATCGCCACCCCCACCGTCACGACGACACCGCCGCTTCATGCGCCCAGGCTCTCGCCGACCGTCCCCACGTGCTGCGCATCTGCTGGTGACGGTCGGCGAGACCCTCGACATTCCATCAGTCCCTCGCCTCGCCCAGTCCACAACGGCCGTGGCTACCGACAACGCTGCAACACCATGCGTCCAACCAGCCCACGCAACAATTCGCGACGACATCGCAATACCCGGTGCGATCAAGTGTTTCGGTGTGGGCCTAATCAGGGAGAGAAACAGCGCGCGGCGACGACATCACGGTACCTGGCGTGGCCAGGTGTTTCAGAGTGAGCCTACTCAGGGCGAGAAAAAACTCACGACGAAGACATCACGATGCGGGCGTGGCGAAGTGCTCCGGATGCGTCCAGACGGAGCGTGAAACATTTCGCGATGAAATCACGAAACCGGGCATAGGGAAGTGCTTGGGGGATGTCGAGGCTCTCGACGATCGTCACCAGCAGATGCGCAGCACGTGGGGACGGTCGGCGAGAGCCTGGGCGCATGAGAAGACGGTGTCATCGTGACGACGAGGTGGGGGAGTGCGGTGAGGTGGGAAGTGGGGAAGGGGGCGACGATGTGTAGGCGCGTTTCGAGCTGTCGGGCCGGTGCCCGTTTTCCAAAGCGAATTTCGTGGAGCGACGAAAACGGGCACCGGCCCGGCGGCCGACTGCAGAGGGATGCGAGGGTCAAGCGCCAAGCAGCACGACCAAAGCATCGAGCAAAAATCAGCGAACCGCCCGCCAGTTGGCCTGATGCGCCGCCAGCCACTTTTCGGCGAGCGACGGATCGCCGTGACGGTTCGGATGAAACGAGGGCGCGAGGTACTTGAGCATTGGCCCGGTGCTGCGCCAGACGACACCATCGCGCCCGAAGAACATCGTGGCGAAACCCCACCACGTGCGGGGCTTGAAGAGGGTGCCGTCATGCCAGAGGTTATTGATCGTCTGCGCGTGGCTCTCAACTGCGAACATGAACAGCACGTAGAGATACGTGAGAACGCGTTGCCGTTCGCTGCCGCCGAGTGCGCGATAGAGATCGAACGCCACAGCCTTGTGCTCCGTTTCCTCGGCCGCGTGCCAGCGCCACATCAGGCGCATCTTCGGTTCGGCCTTGGCGAGCCAACGGTCGTAACGAAGGGCCCCGTCGCCGAATACCGCCGTGCAGTGCTCGTAGGCGGCCGTCACGGCCAGCATGTACATCGGCGAGAGCTTGCGGCGGCGCGCCCACTGAATGCGTGTTGTCGCCCAGTTCTCCCAGTGATTGATCAGTCCCTGCTTCGCCAATTGTGCGTTGTACTGACCATGCAGGTGCCGATGCGTCGCTTCCTGTCCGATGAACTGGGCGATGTCTGCCCGAAGTGTGTCGTAGCTCGCATCGGCGGGCAGGCGGTCCATCGTGTCGCGCACCGAGTCGATGAACGATTGCTCGCCGACCGGGAAGCTCATCGACAGCGCGTTGTAATACATGGTGCGGTAGGCATCGCCGCTGTGCCAATGACGCGCGAAGCCATCGGCCAGATCCACAGTCAGTTTGCGTACGGTCAGGGCAGAAAGGTCGTGGCTCATGGTGTCTTGCCTCTGCGGCGATGTTGAGGGATTCGCGGCACCGAGTTGGCGCGGCAGGCGCGGTCCGTTGCCGTCTCTTGAGTTTTGCGGCGAATGTGAGCATTATTCATTTTTCAGGCGCTTTGCCGCAACTCGCTTCCCGCTCAGGTTTTTCAATATGGTCACAGCCAAGCCGCCCGCGACCCAGAACGCCCCGTCCGCCATGCGAAAGCGGCCGATGCAGGCACGGGCGCAACACACCGTCGAGACCATTTTCGAGGCCACTGCTCAGGTTCTCGACGAAGAAGGCGAGGCGGCGCTCACAACCAATCGCATTGCTCGCAAGGCCGGCTTCTCCATCGGTACCCTGTACCAATACTTCCCGACCAAGGAGGCGATTCTGCTCGCGATGATCGCGCGCGAACGGCGCCGCGTGATGGACGAACTCAACGAGCGCATCGCCCGTGCGGCGGACGAGGGTGCCGACCCGGAACGCGTGATTCGCGAGCGGTTGCGGGTGCTCATCGAAGCCTTCGGCGCAGGCGGGCGCGTGAAACGCTCGCTCATCAAGATGGCGTGGCAACTCGATCACCACGAGAACATCATGCAAGCCATGCGCGAGGCGGCCGAACATATCGCCGTCGCCATGTCGCGGCGCGACGCGCCCGAAATGCGTCCACCCACCGCCGCCACCGTCTTCGTGCTCACGCGGGCCGTCATGGGCACGCTGCGCTCGGCGGCGCTGGAAGATTCTCCCTTGCTTGGCACTCCAGAGTTCGAGGACGAGCTTTATCGGCTGTGCTGGGGGCTATTGCGCGCCGAGGGCTAAGGCAACAAAAAAGCTGGCGGATGCCAGCTTCTTTGTGTGTACTGCCGGGCGATCCTTGCAGACCGCCCGTCGTTCGACCTACGTCGTCGTTATATCGTCATTACGCCTTTGCGATGCTTTCCAGCGCGGCGTTGAACGTCTTGCTCGGACGCATGACCTGCTCGAGCTTCTCGAAGTCCGGCTTGTAGTAGCCGCCGATGTCCGTCGGCTTGCCCTGAACGTCGGCGAGTTCACCCACGATGGCCTTCTCGTTCTCGGTCAGTTGCTTGGCGAGCGGTGCGAAGTGCTTGGCCAGATCGGCGTCGTCCTTCTGCGCGGCCAATTCCTGTGCCCAGTACATCGCCAGATAGAACTGACTGCCGCGGTTGTCCAACTGACCGGTCTTCGGCGACGGCCCCTTGTTGTTGTCGAGCAGGGTACCCGTGGCCGCGTCGAGCGTCTTGGCAAGAATCTTGGCGCGCGGGTTGCCCGTCTTGATGCCCAGGTCTTCCAGCGAGACTGCCAGTGCCAGGAATTCACCCAGCGAGTCCCAGCGCAAGTGGTTCTCTTCCACCAGTTGCTTGACGTGCTTCGGTGCCGAGCCGCCGGCACCCGTTTCGTACATGCCGCCACCGGCCATCAGCGGCACGATCGACAGCATTTTGGCGCTGGTGCCCAGTTCCATGATCGGGAACAGGTCGGTCAGGTAGTCGCGCAGAATGTTGCCGGTCACCGAGATGGTGTCCAGACCGCGAATCACGCGTTCGAGCGTGTAACGCATGGCGCGCACTTGCGACATGATCTGAATGTCGAGACCGTTGGTGTCGTAATCCTTCAGGTACGTTTCGACCTTCTTGATCAGCTCGGCTTCGTGCGGACGGTACGGGTCGAGCCAGAACACGGCCGGCATGCCCGAGTTGCGCACGCGGTTCACGGCAAGCTTCACCCAGTCACGGATCGGCGCGTCCTTGACCTGGCACATACGCCAGATGTCGCCGGCTTCCACGTTCTGCGAAAGCAGCACTTCGCCCGTGGCGATGTCGACGATGTTGGCCACGCCGTCTTCGGCGATTTCGAAGGTCTTGTCGTGCGAGCCGTACTCTTCCGCTTTCTGAGCCATCAGGCCGACGTTCGGCACCGTACCCATGGTGGTGGGGTCGAAGTTGCCGTTGGTCTTGCAGAAGTTGATGATTTCCTGATAGATGCGCGCGAACGTGCTCTCCGGGATCACGGCCTTCGTGTCCTTCGGACGGCCGTCGGCGCCCCACATCTTGCCGCCGATGCGGATCATGGCCGGCATCGAGGCGTCGACGATCACGTCGTTCGGCGCGTGCAGATTCGAAATACCCTTGGCGGAGTCGACCATCGCCAGTTCCGGACGATGTTCGTGGCAGGCATGCAGGTCGCGGATGATCTCTTCACGCTGCGTGCTCGGCAGCGATTCGATCTTCTCGTACAGATTCACGAGACCGTTGTTGACGTTCACGCCCAGTTCGTCGAACAGCTTGCCGTGCTTCTCGAAAGCTTCCTTGTAGAAGATCTTCACGGCGTGGCCGAACACGATCGGGTGCGAGACCTTCATCATGGTGGCCTTCACGTGCAGCGAGAGCATCACGCCGGTCTTGCGCGCGTCTTCCATCTGCTCTTCATAGAACTCGCACAGCGCCTTCTTGCTCATGAACATGCTGTCGATGATTTCGCCGTCGAGCAGCGCGACCTTCGGCTTGAGCACGATCGTCTTGCCGCTCGTGGTGACGAGTTCCATCTTGACATCACGAGCGCGGTCGAGCGTCATCGACTTTTCGCCGTGGTAGAAGTCGCCATGCTTCATGTGGGCCACGTGGGTGCGCGATGCCATGCTCCACTCGCCCATGCTGTGCGGGTGCTTCTTGGCGTAGTTCTTGACGGCGAGCGGGGCGCGACGATCCGAGTTGCCTTCGCGCAGCACCGGGTTCACGGCCGAGCCGAGGCACTTCGAGTAACGCTTCTGGATGGCCTTCTCTTCGTCGGACTTCGGGTCTTCCGGAAAGTCCGGCACCTTGTAGCCCTTCGATTGCAGTTCCTTGATCGCGCTCTGGAGCTGGAACACCGACGCGCTGATGTTCGGCAGCTTGATGATGTTCGTATCCGGGTCTTGCGTCAGACGACCCAGCTCGGCGAGGTTGTCCGGCACGCGCTGCGCTTCCGTCAGGAACTCGGGGAATTCTCCGAGGATACGAGCCGCGACCGAGATGTCGCTCGTCTCGACCGACACGCCAGCCGGTGCCGTGAACGTACGAATGATCGGGAGGAAAGCGCTGGTGGCCAGAAGCGGTGCTTCGTCGGTCAGGGTGTAGATGATGCTGGGTTGCTGCGTACTCATCGCTGGTCTCGGATTCAAGAAGCAGGGAACGGTGGGGGAGCGCTGCCGACTGGGGTAACAGTCAGCTAGCCATGACGAATTTTTCCGATTGTGACACGGGTCGGGGGCAAAACTGAAATGCCTTTTCGTAATGTGAATGCTTGAGTCTTATATAAGACTGGCACTGAAGCGCCCATGAATTCGTGGAAAACCCCGTAGGATGGGGCGCTGCTCACCGAAGCCAGGGGCATGAAGCGAGCGGAAAAGCGATCAATTCAGATTGTTTTTTATTTTCAATAGATAGAATCTATCGAAAATGAGTGCGGCATGGACTCGGTAGCGCGAGATTTCGTGAGGCGTGCGTGCCGGTTATCCGCATTTCCCCGAGAGGCCGAGACAGAGGGCCTCAGCCTTTCGTGGCTGGAGACATGTGCATGCGGCATGTCCATGCACTACGCGTGTCCAAGTCTGAAATATGCGGGGGGAAGGGCGGACGCGGTTGCAAGTAGAGAGATGTGGGCGCTTTGTCGTCAATAGCATGACAGTCACGCGCCGGGCATTGCGTATTGGCGTATTCGATTCGGACGCCCAATGCAAAAAGGGCCGACGCATCGTCGGCCCTTCGAATCTGGTGGTGGTACAACGACCGTGGTTGATAAAAATATCCTTGTAAATCAATGTCGATTTTTGATTGTGGACATTTTATACCCTCATGCGTACCCCGTTACCGCGAAAGGTACATGCTCGTTGCCGAAGTTACCCTACTCGCCTCCTCTTGCGTAGCTCGCCCAACCGCGGGTCTGTCTCGACCTCGGGTAGTCCATCCAACCATTCAATCAGGTCGCTTGTCTTATCTGGCCAGAACTGAGGATTGTCGTCCAATATGGTCCAGAGAAGATCCAGTGAGGCTGCGGGATTCTGCTTAACGACGGCTTCATCGATTCCGATCATTGCCATTGCAGCTTGATGCCCATTCACCCGTGTGAGCCTCGGAATTGTGAGCGCCACGATCTCAGGAAAGTGGGAAGGTACTTCGAATGCAAGTTCTGCGAGGCGTCCGGATATGAGGCGCGAACGCACGGCCAGTTGTTTGGGCCATACGTTCTGAAGGAAATCTAAATAGCGCTGCGCTAGCGGGCGTTCCGGACCATTCATCCACAACTTGAAGTGACGAAGTACGTCGAGGCGCAAATTCTCCGACGAGTGAATGAGTGCTTCGCGGAATTCCGTACTCGTGATTGCGCTCGGTTCTGGAGAGGTCTTTAGCGGTTCTAACCAACCTAGAAGCAGCATGCCTCCTAGTTGCGCAGCATGTTCGCTGCGGAGATTTGGCTGTCTCGAGAGGCGTAGCAGGGATTCTTTCATCAACAAATAGAGCGCTTCCTGCGGCTGGCGAGCTCCCCAAAAGAAGCCTGACCAGAAGGCATCTGCGTCGTCGTCGACCTCGCGTGAAATCGGCAAGATCTTCGCGCAAGTCCAATCGGGAGCAACGTGGAATAGCCAGGTAAGCTGCCGCCCGAAAATAACCAAGCAATAGCGCCGGTGATCACCCGGTAACGCTAACAATTGTTCGAGCCGCGTCAAGACTTCGGGTACCCCGACCTGTGGGTCGCGGAACAATGCTTGAGCTAGTACGCCCGCCGGGCGGTTGATGCTCTCATCTGCCCATCTACGTCTTGTGCTAGGGGCATAATTTTCTGAGGTGTATTCATGCAGCGAAGCAGTTAGCGCTGCCCACAGACGGTAGAAGGTCGAAGGACTCTCTGACGCAAGTGCTCGGCTGTGCGCCAAGATCCAATCTGCGGACTGATTTAATATTTGGCATAACTCGGCGGTGGATAGCTTGAGCAATCGCTGTGCAATCGAGTAGCGCATGCGTGAGGACTCACTGGGCGGTCTCAAGAGTCAAGTGCAACGTTGAGCTAACCCAGCGGTTTCCAATTCCTTGGCCATTGCTTCCTCGGGGGT
>NZ_CABPSG010000021.1:0-41002 GCF_902459595.1 Pandoraea soli
TCGCCGTCGTTGCGAGAGACGGAATATTAGTGAAAACCCCGAACGCTGGCAAGCCCTTTGTGAAAATAATTTGAAAAAGGTCGGGCCGGGCAAAAAAACCCGTGATGACAGCGGACCGAGATCCACGGCGCAGGTCGCATGGAGGAGACAGTATCCACGCTGGTCCGGCATCCCACTGCGACGCAACCAACGAAATCGCCTATGCTTGCCGGAAGCTTGCCCATAAGGAAAGGCCGCGCAGCGATCGCAGTCTCTTCCATTCCTCTCTATATATAAAGCGTTCGAGATGGTCCATTCGCGCATCCTCCCGTCGCGCGCTCTCGAAGTCCTGCGGCGCGTGATCACGCTTCTCCCGCTCGTGCTCATCGTCGCCGCCTGCGGTTCGGTGCGCCCCCCTCCCGAGCCGTCGCAGTGGACGAGCCACAGCTCGGCCGCCACGCCCGGTGCGCTCGCCAGCACCCTGGCCCCGGCTGTCCGCGCACATCCGAGCCAGTCCGGCTTCCAACTCCTGGCGACGGGCTCCGACGCATTCACCACCCGCATCGCGCTGGTTCAGGCCGCTCAGCATAGTCTGGACGTTCAGTATTACAGCGCCGGCGAAGACATCACTGGCCGCCTCCTGCTTCAGTCACTGCTCGACGCCGCCAACCGGGGCGTACGTGTCCGTATGCTGGTCGACGACATCAACCGTCGCCATACCGATCCGGCGTTCGCGGCGCTGGATCAACATCCCAACATCGAAATCCGCGTCTTCAATCCGTTCGGCACGCGTGACACCACGCTCATCGAACGCGCGGGCAACCTGCTCACGCGATTCGACCAACTCAACCGCCGCATGCACAACAAGGCGCTGGTCGCCGACAATCAGTTGGCCATCGTGGGCGGCCGTAATCTGGGGGACGAGTATTTCGACGTCAATCCGGAATTGTCCTTCCGCGACTTCGATCTGCTCTGTGCTGGCCCCGTCGTCGACGCCGTCTCCCGCAGCTTCGACCACTTCTGGACGAGCCCACAGTCCTATCCACTCAAGCAGGTCCAGTCGAAGATCGACGACGCGACGCTCGACGCCACGCTCGATGCGTTGGCACGTCATTGGCGCGACGCCGACGGCGTGCCCACCGGACATCTGGCGTTACACCCGCCCGCGCTCGCCGAGCGCCTGCGCAGCGGCAAGCTCCCGCTCTTCTGGGCCACCGCCGAGCTTGCGGCCGACGGTCCCGACAAACTTGACACCCCCGCCGACGAGACCGAGAGTGCGCCCGGCGACACGCTGCGCGACTTGGCCGCGAATGCCCGGCGAGAGGTCTTGATCATTTCTCCTTATTTCGTGCCGCTGGACGGCGGGGTCCGGTTCCTGTCGGCGCTCACGCAGCGGGGCGTCACTGTGCGGGTATTGACGAACTCCCTCGCGGCCACCGACGTCGCACCGGTTCACGCCGGCTACGCGCGTTATCGCCCGGCGCTGCTGCAAGCCGGCGTCGCGCTGTATGAGTTCAAGCCGATCCGTACGAACAACGGGACTCGCTCGCTGCGGCGCATCGCGCTTGGCAGCACGTCGCGTGCGAGCTTGCACGGGAAGGTCTATGTCATCGACCGGCGCGACGTCATCCTCGGTTCGTTCAATCTCGACCCGCGCTCGGTGCGCCTGAATACGGAATTGGCCATCGTGATCCACAGCCCTGAATTTGCGGAACGGATGGCGCGGATTTTCGACCGCGCGACATCGCCGCACGCAAGTTTCCGCGTCGAGTTGGCGCCTGCCAACCCCGCAATGCCGCCACCAATCACCCCGCCTTCTCTGCCAGCATTACGCTGGGTAGGCGAGGAGAACGGCCAACCGCGCACCTTCGACGTCGAGCCCTATGCGTCCTTTTGGCGCAATGCGGTGGCGGGCGCCGTTACGTTGCTGCCGAGCGACGACCTGCTCTGAAATCGGGCGGCACCCGCGAATACCTGAGCCGTGGCGACGCCACTCCGCGCACCGATCTGACACTGACGCGAGGTGAAACCCGTCCGTCGGCCGCAGCCCCGCCGGCACCTTCACCTTTATCCACACTTTCGCCCTCGCCCTCCCCCCTCGCCCAAGACCTGCGGGCTGCTCGGCGCACGCCCGTCGTCCGCCTGGACGGAAAACCGGCATGCGCAAGCCGCCTGCCATGCGCGCTACGCCAATCCCGCCTCGCGTCGCAAACGCACGGCCGAACGGGTGGCGTCACGAACGACCTCGCCAACATCGAACGTAAGGAATCGGCCCCCTTGCCGCAAAATGCGGCCGTCCACGATCACCGTATCGACGTTCTCCGGCTGACCCGAATACACCAGTGAATTGAACGGGTCGAATACGGGGGCAATATCCAGGTCATCCGTGCGAACAAGCATGATGTCGGCGCGCTTTCCCGGGGACAGTGACCCAGTGCGATCGGCTAAATTGAGCGTGCGCGCACCGTCGATGGTCGCGAGTTCCACCAACCGGCGCGGCGTGAGTTTGACGTTCGTGTCGCTTCTCGACTTGTGTGCCCACAACAGGGCGCGCATTTCGTTGAAGAAGTTGGCATTGGCCGATGCCGCCGAAGAATCGGTCGAAAGCCCCATTTGCGCGTGAAGCGCTTCCATTTCCGCAAATTGGGTATATCCGCTTCTCACCGTGGAGTACTGCAGCTCGATGGCGGGCGCGATACTGATGCGCACGTTCGATGCCGCGAGCGTCTGGCGCTCCGCCGCCGTGAACCCTTGCGGATGCACCAGCAGCAGGTCCGAGTTCAGCCATTGATGCCTGGCCATCACGTCGATAATGCCGTGCGTCAGATTCCCGTAGTGCAACGTGTAAGGAAGCTGCATGGCCTGGGCACGCGCCATCGACGTGCTGAGATCATCGAATACGCTTGCGCGCATCGAACCGTCCTTTTCCGTCACAGGCGCGACGACAACGCCCAATGTCAGCCGCGGACGCTTCGGCAGTATCGATTGTCGGACTCGCTCGACATCCTGCCAATCCATGGGTCGCGAAGATGGCTCGCCGAAGCGGCCATACGAGAATCGGGCGCGAACGCCAAGATCCTCCAGCGCCTGTAGATCCGCCCCCGCATGCGCTGGCGAGCGCACGTTGTGACAAAAGTCGTGCACGGTGGTGATGCCGGACATCAGGTTCTGCGCCAACCCGAAGCGCACCGAGTGATAGATGTCCTCCGGCGTCATGACGGCACCGGCACGCGCCTTGCTCGGGAAATAGCCGAAGGTCGGATCGTCGCCGCGCAGGGAGCCGCGCAACAGGCTCGTCCACATGTGCTGATGCGTGTCCACGAACCCCGGCATGACGATCGTACGGCTTGCGTCGATGATCCGCACGTTCGGCAGATCGATACGCGCGGCCACGGCGACGATGGCACCGCCCTTCACGTGCACGTCGCCCACGGGGAATTCGCCGAGTGCCGCGTCCATCGTCAGCACGTACCCGCCGCGCAAGATGAACTCGTCTCGCTCTGGCTGGGCTGGCTGCGAAGGCCGTTCCGCCGCGTGCGACGCTGCCGACACCGGCGCCAGCAGCGCGGGAACCATCATGCTGCCGGCCACGGCGCCGCAGGCTTTGAGAAGATTGCGCCGGTTTCGCTGCATTTCGTTGTTCATATCAGACCTCCTTGGGGGCGACGACGCGTCAAAAGGTGTGCTGGATGCTGACGGTGCTGACGAACTGGTGAGCGCCGCTCGCGGGGCCGGCCGACGCGTTCACCTGCGCCATCGCACCGTTGCCTGACGCGATTTGCAGCGCGGCGTCGACGTACACCGTCGTACGCTTCGACAGCCGGTAGCCGACAAGGGACGTGAGTTGATTGGCGCGGTTGTCGTTCAGCTGGGCGTTGCCGCGCATGTGCGTATATGTCGCACTCGCGTACCACGCGGCGGTGAAGTCGTAACCAACGCTCACGTCGAAGGCGTTGATCTGCGCCCCGGTTGCCGTGTTTCGGGAGAGCGTGGCAAGCGCCGAGATCAACACCTTGCCGAACCCATAGCGAACCCCAAGGCCGATGTTGCGGATGCCATCGTTACCGTTGTTGGTTTGCGGCGACTTGACCATCGTGTACGCCGCACCGATGCCGGCATTCGCGTAGTCGTAATTGACGCCGAAACTGGTCGCGGAGGATCTGCCGAAACTTCCGGGCACGCCGCCGAAGCCGTACATCGCGCCGAACGTCAGGCCCGAGAAATCGGCGCTTTTGAATTTGACGGTGTTGGCGATCGCCTCGCCATTCACGCGATCGAAGTCGAACGACCCTTGCGCGGAATACGACACGCCGAACTTCGCGAACGGCCCCTGATGGGCGGCGTAGGATCCCTCGAAGAAGCTCCCCGGGTAGCGGTTCAACGTCAGGCTGTCGAACATGAAGTCGCGTTGATTCCCGACGGTTACAGTGCCGTATCGATTCGCCAGTCCGACATACGATTCGCGGGAAAACAGGCTGCCCGGACCGCCGAACACGTTGCCATTGACAATGCTGAACAGCGAGCCGAGGTAAAACACGGCACGGTTGCCGCCGCCGAGGTCTTCATCCCCGCGAAAGATCAGGGCGTTCGGCCGCAGAACGCCAGGGTTCGCCGTGACGGCAGCGCCGCCGCCAACGTTGCTCGCGTAGCCCACGCCAGCGCCCAGCAGTCCGCTGATCTCGATATGGCTCTGCGCCTGCGCAGGGTTGGCGAGCGCGCCGCCCAGCAGGCCTGCGGCGATGAATGAACGTACCCAAATGCCGTGATGATTCACGTTGTCTCCCTTGATTTGAACTGGATGCGTGGCAAGGACAGGTTCTGCGCAGGCCCTTGCCCGATAGGGCCAGCCCGCTTCGCATCCGCCGTCTCCCCGAGTTGTGTTCGGGACGCGTGAATGCGACTATTTTTTATGCTTATATAATTGAAACTTAAACTTATTAGACGAAAGGGCATGGCCTCGACCGCCTGCGCCCGACACCGCATCGGGTGTCTGGCAGGCCAGTGTAGGTTCAGGTCATTGCCGGGAAGGTGAATTGTTGGAATCAGCCATCAACCATTGGTTGACGCACGGCTGACGCAGTCGGGGGCGCCGATGGCGGGCCGATAGCGCGAGACTCATGGGTGCGCTACGTACAGAACGGGCCCGTCGCCTCGTTACCGGTAACGCGTTGATGGAGATCGAAAATGAATGTCAGAACCGGTCAGGCGCCACCGTCGCGCCTCAAGCTCAAGTACCTCCAGGCCGTGGCGGTGCTCGATGAAACGCACAGCTTGACGAAGGCCGCCGATCGCCTGAATCTCACGCGCGCGGCGCTCTCCAAGACACTGGCTGCGCTGGAAGACCTACTGGGGGTGAAGCTCTACGAGCGCACCGCATCCGGCATGGTGCCGACGACGTTCGGTCGGACGCTGGCCCGCCACGCCCGCATGATTCTTGGCAATCTCCGCTCGGCCGAGGACGAACTCCGAGACCTGATGAACGAGCACCGCGAGAGCCTGGTCGTCGGCGCCCTGTTCATCGCCATGCCTCAACTCCTGCCGCAGGCGATCGCATTGCTGGCCGAGTCCCATCCTCCTTGCGTCATCACCGTGCGCGAGAGTGGTTCCTTCGGGCTGGCCGCGGGGCTCCACGATGGCAGCTTCGATCTGGTCGTGGGGCGTCTGGTGCCGGAGTATTTTCGCAGCGCGGTCGAACTGGAACCGCTGTCCCACGAGGATCTGCTCGTCATCTGCCGTCGCGAGCATCCGCTTGCCCAAGTGCCGGCACCTGGTTGGCGCGACGTTGCCGGCTATCCCTGGCTGCTCCCGCCCAAGGAGTCCCCGATCAGCCACGCACTGCAATCGCAATTTCTCGCGGACGGCGTACCGGGGCCCGGCATGATCGTCGAGGCGTTTTCCGTCTCCCTCGCGCTCGGGATGCTGCAAACCTGCAACGCGATTACCGTGCTGCCGAGCCGCCTGGCCCATGCCCTGCGCGACAAGGGCGATGTCACGATTCTGCCGTTGCGCCCTCCACCGCTGCCCGCGCCGATGGGCGTGGCATGGCGCCGCGGCGATCCCCTGTCGCCGCTCGCCGCTGCGTTTGTCGAGGCGTTGAAGCGGTGCGCCTCGGCATCCCCACGCTGAGACATCGCTTCTCGCTTTCCGGCGTCACCGCACGCCCCCCAGTCGCTCACGCGCGCCCGCCCCCCCCTTCGGCGCGCGGCGAACCCCGCCTTCGCTGGCGCTCCATACGCTGCAACAAACAATCTCCGTCATCTCATGGAAAACATTTATTGACCGACCGGCCGGTCGGTTTATAATGCGTTTCATATCCCCACACGCCGCGGAGACCTTCCTCTATGTATACGCAAGCCATCGATCTGGCCGGCAACAGCCCCAAGGGTGTGCGCGCCCTGAGCGAGGCGGAGCAGGCGCAACAAGCCCGCTTCGACGCCCGCGTCGCCGCCGATCAGAAGATCGAGCCGCAGGACTACATGCCCGCCGAGTACCGCAAGACGCTCGTGCGCCAGATCTCGCAACACGCGCACTCGGAAGTCGTCGGCATGCTGCCGGAGGGCAACTGGATCTCGCGCGCCCCCAGCCTCAAGCGCAAGGCCATCCTGCTTGCCAAGGTGCAAGACGAAGCCGGCCACGGTCTCTATCTGTATTCCGCCGCCGAAACGCTCGGCACGTCGCGCGACCAGATGATCGACGCGTTGCACTCGGGCAAGGCCAAGTACTCCAGCATCTTCAATTACCCGACGCTCACCTGGGCCGATGTCGGCGTGATCGGCTGGCTCGTCGACGGCGCCGCCATCATGAACCAGGTGCCGCTGTGCCGCTGCTCGTACGGCCCGTACGCGCGCGCCATGATCCGCGTGTGCAAGGAAGAGTCGTTCCACCAGCGTCAGGGCTTCGACGCCCTGCTCTCGATGATGAGCGGCACGCAAGCCCAACGCGACATGGTTCAGGAAGCCGTGAACCGCTGGTGGTGGCCGGTGCTGATGATGTTCGGCCCGAGCGACAAGGACTCGATCCACAGCACGCAAACCATGCAGTGGGGCATCAAGCGCATTTCGAACGACGATCTGCGTCAGAAATTCGTCGACGCCGCCGTCGAACAGGCCAAGGTGCTCGGCGTGAGCTTTCCCGATCCGGATCTGAAGTGGAACGAGGCCCGCAAGGCACACGACTACGGCGAGATCGACTGGAGCGAATTCTGGCGCGTGGTCGGCGGCGACGGCCCGTGCAACAAGGAACGTGTCGGCACGCGCGTGGCCGCCCACGAAAAAGGCGCCTGGGTGCGCGACGCCGCCCTGGCGCACGCCGTCAAGCAACGCCAGCGCGCCGAGAAGCAAGCCGCCTGAGCGGCACGTGCCCAGTCACCGGCAGCCCCCTTACAAGACATCAGGAACGATCATGACGCAAGCAAGCAGCAAGGAATGGCCCCTCTGGGAAGTGTTCGTGCGCAGCAAGATGGGCCTCGAACACAAGCACTGCGGCAGCCTGCACGCCGCCGACGCCGAAATGGCGTTGCACATGGCGCGCGACGTCTACACGCGCCGCCAGGAAGGGGTGAGCCTTTGGGTCGTGCCGTCCGCCGCCATCACGGCGTCGGCCCCCGAAGACAAGGCCGAGCTGTTCGATCCGGCCGCCGACAAGATCTACCGCCATCCGACCTTCTACCAGTTGCCGGAAGAAGTGAACCACATGTAAGCGGCAGCGCGCCGCGTTGATCGGCGCGCCCCATGCGAGACCCCAGAACATGAAACCGACGCAGGAACAATTGTCCTATCTGCTGCGCCTCGCCGACAACGCGCTGATCCTCGGTCAGCGCAATGCGGAATGGTGCGGTCACGGCCCCGTGCTGGAAGAAGACATCGCGCTCACCAACCTGAGCCTCGATCTCATCGGTCAGGCACGCATGCTGTATCAGCATGCCGCCAAGATCGACACCGCGCTCACCGGCATCGCGAAACAGGAAGACGACTACGCCTTCTGGCGCGACGAATTCGCGTTCCGCAACTGGACGCTCGTCGAATTGCCCCACTACGGGCCGACCGCCGGCACGACGGCCGCAGAGCGCGACTATGCGGTGACCATCGTGCGCAACTTCCTCTACTCGGCGCTGATGGTCGACGTCTGGCAAGCCCTCACAGCGTCGACGGATGACGATCTCGCCGCCATCGCCGCCAAGTCGGTCAAGGAAGCGCATTACCACCTGCACCACGCGCGCGACTGGCTGGTACGCTTCGGCGACGGCACCGAGGAATCGCACCGCCGTGCGCAGGCCGCGCTCGACTACCTGATGCCGTACATGAGCGAGATCTTCAAGCCGGACGCGCTGGAAGACACCGTGGCCGCCGCCGGCACCGGCGTCGCGATGGTCAGCCTGAAGGACGCGTGGCAAGCCACGGTGAGCGACGCGCTGCAAGAAGCAACGCTCGACGCACCGGTCGGCGGCGCGTTCGAGAGCACGGGCAAGTTCGGCCATCACTCCGAGCACATGAGCTATCTGCTCGGCGAGATGCAGGGGCTGGCTCGCCAGCATCCCGGCGCGACCTGGTAAGCCACCGCTCGCCGCGCACGTCATGCCTACGATGAATTCGCTCGCCGCTCCCTTCGTCGCTCACTTCGCCGATACGACCATGAATCTGCCGCTCACTCCCCCCGTTGCGCCCGACGTGCTCACGCCGGCCTCGGAGGCGTCGCTGCCGCTCGCATGGCAGACGCTCGAAGCGGTGCCCGACCCGGAGATTCCGGTCGTGTCGATTCGTGAACTCGGCATCCTGCGCGACGTGCGCGTCGTCACGAACGCCAGCGGCAGCGCAGCGTTCGAGATCGTGATTACGCCGACGTACTCGGGTTGCCCGGCGATGCAACAGATCGCCGAGGACATCGACGCCGCCATGACGCGTGCGGGTCTCGGTCCGTGGCACGTCACGACGGTGCTCGCCCCCGCCTGGACGACCGACTGGATCAGCCCCGAGGCGCGCGAAAAGCTGCGCGGCTATGGCATTGCGCCGCCCACGGGCGCGCACGCCGTGGCCGCCGACGCGCCCCGAAAGATCACGTTCTATGGCCGACCGAAGGACGGCGTAACGTGCCCGCATTGCGGCTCGTCCGACACCGAAGTGGTATCCGCATTCGGTTCGACCGCTTGCAAAGCGCATTACCGATGCCGTACGTGCCGCGAGCCGTTCGACTATTTCAAGCCCTATTGATTGACCCGATTGATCCCGCTTCGCGCGTAGCGATGCCGACACTTTGCCCGGCGGCAACCGCACCCGAGCATCAAGGAAGCCCACGATGACGACCCCGCAATTCCATTCGCTGACCATTCGCGAAATCCGGCCCGAGACCGCCGACGCCATCTCCATCGCCTTCACGGTGCCGGACGCGTTGCGCGACGCCTATCGCTTCACGCAAGGGCAGTTCCTCACGCTCAAGACCGAGATCGACGGCGAGGAAGCGCGTCGCTCCTACTCGATCTGCGTCGGGGTGCCCGACTACGACGCCACGGGCGAACTGCGCGTGGGCATCAAGCGCGTGCCGGGCGGCAAGTTCTCGAACTTCGCGAACGATCAGTTGAAGCCGGGGCAACAGATCGACGTGATGACGCCGGACGGCCGCTTCTTCACGCGTCTGTCGGCCGATCACGCGAAGCACTATGTCGGCTTCGCCGGCGGCTCGGGCATCACGCCGATGCTCGCGTTGATCAAGACGACGCTGGCCGCCGAGCCGCACAGCCAGTTCACCCTGGTCTACGGTAACCGCGCGGTGCCCGCCATCATGTTCGCCGAAGCGCTCGAAGACCTGAAGAACACCTATCTGGGCCGCTTGCGTCTGTATCACGTACTCTCGGACGAAGCCCAGGAGGTGGAACTGTTCAACGGCCTGCTCAACCAGGACAAGTGCACGGCTTTCCTTGAGACGCTCATTCCGGCATCGAGTATCGACGAAGCGTTCATCTGTGGCCCTGGCCCGATGATGGACGCCGCCGAAGCCGCGCTCCATGCCGCCGGCGTGGCCAAAGAGAAGATTCACGTCGAACGGTTCGGCGTGCCGACGCCGCAGGTCGCGGCGAAGCCCATCGTCATCACCGACGATACGCCGATGGCGGAGCTGGTCGTCGTCATGGACGGCAAGGAGCGTCGTCTGCGTCAGCCGTATGAGGGCCAGAGCATCCTGGATACGGGTCTTGCCGCCGGTCTGTCGCTGCCGTATGCCTGCAAGGGCGGCGTGTGCTGCACGTGCCGCGCCAAGGTGCTCGAGGGCAAGGTGGCGATGGACAAGAACTACACGCTGGAAGACTACGAAGTCGAGCAAGGCTTCGTGCTGACGTGTCAGGCACGGCCCCTCACGGAACGCGTCGTGGTGAGCTACGACGAGCGTTGAATCTGTGTCGAATCTGCGTTGAGCATCCGACTCGCCGGGGCCGTGCCAACGGTACCGGCGAGTCGAACGCCGGCTTACCAAGTCGTGCGAACATTACGTCAACACGGCGGGAACAGGCGTGAAATCCTGTCAATGTCCCGATTATTTCGGGCATTACGGGAGCGTCAACCCGAGGTTGCGGGAATACCGTAAACTAGCGGGCATGAATACCATCCATGTCGTCTGTGGCGATATCGCCGCGCAGCAGTTGCGCGCGGCGATGGCGCAAGCGCTTCGCGCCGATCCCGTGCTTGTTCTGCGTGACGATCTGGCCATTGGTCCGCTGCGCGAGATCGACGAGAACGAGCGTCAGCGGGCGGCATTCTGGCAACGCGTGCTGCCGTCTGGCGGGCGCGACTACGCGGGAGAATTGCGCGAGGAACTGGCGTCGCTGCAACGCTTGGTCGAGGGCGACAGTGAGGTGGTCTGCTGGCACGGTGACAGTGCGTCGGACCAGCTCACGCTGCGACGCGTGGCCTTCATGTTGCGCAATACGCCCGCACGCCTGAACGAGATCGTGTTGCGTGGCAGCGATCTGGCGCCCCCCGGCACCCCGCAGGACGCCACGCGACGGACAAGCGTCGGCATGTACGCGCCGGAGGTGCTGGCCGAGCGATTTGCACGCATCGCCCCGATTTCGCTGTTGCGCATCGGCCGTCTGTCGTTGGAATGGCGCGCGCTCAAGCAGGTGAACACGCAGGTCCGCCGCTGGGTGAACAACACATTCGAAGGCGCGACGTTCGGCGAAATCGATGACCAGATTCTCGGCCTGGCACCCGTCACCTGGACGCCGATGGCGGCCTTTCTCGGCGAGGCGATGCCGCGCATCGAAGGTTTTTTTGCAACCGACAGTTTTCTGCTGTGGCGCTGCCGCGAACTCGGCGCGGCAGGCCGGCTCGCGTTGCGCGGCGACACCACGGCGCCCGCCGCGTGCGATCTACGACTGGAGTAACCCCCGTTTATGGCACGTACCAAAGCGCCCGATCACGAATCGCAGCGCGAACAGATTCTCGATGTCGCCGCCGAAGCATTCGCTCACGCGAGCTATCCGAGCGCGTCGATGTCAGAGTTGGCCGCCGCGTGCGGCACGTCGAAGGCCCGGCTGTATCACTATTACGCGAGCAAGGACGCCATCCTGTTCGATCTGCTCGAGCGCTACACCAAGCGCCTGATGCTGATCGTCACGGAGGTCGAGGCGCTCGGTCAACGCCGCGGGCTGTCCGAGCGCGATACGTTCCACGAGCTGATCCGCGCCTTTCTGGATGAGTACGAGACGTCGCAAACGCGTCATATTGCACTGCTCAACGACGTGAAGTTTCTCAACGACGAGCAACGCGAGATCGTGCTCAATCGTCAGCGTGACGTGGTCGCGGCGTTTGCTCGTCAACTCTCCCGAGCGTTCCCTGACCGGGTGACCAAGCACAATCAGACCGCGCTCACGATGATGCTGTTCGGCATGATCAATTGGACCTTCACGTGGCTCAAGCCCGGCGGTCGCATGCGGTATCGCGATTTCGCCAACGAGGTGATCGCCGTGCTCGAACACGGGCTCGTTACCCCGCTGCCGGGCGGGATCGAAGCCGCCATCCCCGCGGCGGTGGCGCCGCCGCGCACTTAGCAAGCAGTCACTCACTTACAAACAAAGGGCGACAAATCGCCCTTTTTTGTTGCCTCGCAGCAACTCGCCGCCGAACGACATTGGGGGCTACATCGAGAAATGACGCGACTCTTCAGCAACTTAGACGTTTCCCTCCACACGCCCCCGTCATTAACTAGGGTTTTCACCTAGCCAATCAGGTATAATTCTTTTGCGTCGCACAATCCAGTGCACGCACTAAAGAATACCCAAGGATTGCGCCATGACTGCCCCGAACCCCACGCCCGACGTCGCACGCGCGACGGTTGCCGCCAACGAGCGGTCGAGCGTGCTGATTCGTGAGCTGACTTCCGGCGATATCCATCGACTCCAGCGCCACTTCCTGGCGCTCGGCGAAGAAGACCGTCTGCTGCGTTTCGGCCAGATCGTCACCGACGACGTGATCACCCGCTACGTCGCCAGCCTCGACTTCTCGCGCGACAGCGTTTTTGGCGTGTACGACGACAATCTCGCCCTCGTGGCGGTCGCTCACGTTGCGCGTCTGCCGGAAGGCAAGAACGGCCGTGTCGCCGAATTCGGCGTCTCAGTGCTCGAATCGGCCCGTGGACGCGGTATCGGCTCACGTCTGTTCGAACGTGCCACGATCCACTGCCGCAACCAGCGCGTCGACACGCTTTACATGCACTGCCTCTCGCGCAATGCCCGCATGATGCGTATCGCAAAGAAGGCCGGTATGGAAATCAACTACGCTTACGGCGAAGCCGACGGCTATCTGAGCCTGCCCCCCGCCGACACGCAGTCGATGCTCTCGGAAATGATGCAGGAACAGGTCGCCGCCTTCGATTACGCGGTCAAGCGTCAGCTTCGCACCGCCCGTCGCCTGTTCGGCGCACTCCTGCCGAACCAGCGCGCCGCCTGAGCCGCGCATCCACGCTTCCCCGAAAAAACGAAACCCGGTCAGTTGGCCGGGTTTTTTGTTCGCGTCAGAATAGCGGGCACCGCCGACTTACGGAAGCGGAAGCGCTGTCGTCTCCTTGAGCTGATCGAGGACGAAACTCGTTTTGACGTCGACCACGCTCGGATGCACGAGCAATTGCGCCTGCATGAAGCGCGAGAAGTGCGCCATGTCGCGCACGTGCACGCGCAGCAGGTAGTCCATGTCGCCCGCCATCGCGTAGCAGCCGACGACCTCCGTCCAGGTATCGACCACGGCGCGGAAGTGTTCGATGACCGAGCCACCCTGCCCATCACCAGGATGGCGCTTGTCGAGCCGCACATTGACGTAGGCCAGCAGGCCGAGGCCGATGCGCGTGGGCTCCAGCAAGGCGACATAGCCGCGAATGACGCCCGCTTCCTCCAGACGACGGATGCGTCGCAGGCACGGGCTCGGCGAGAGCCTCACCTGCTCTGCGATTTCGAGATTGGACAGCCGGCCATTGCTTTGGAGCAAGGCGAGAATGCGGCGATCGATCTTGTCCAGTTCGAGTTTTGGCACATTATTCCCCGTTATTGCTAATATTTCGCAATATTATTGCGCTAAATGCCAATCTCAAGGAATCCATCTCCCTGATTCGATGATTACGGGAGATTACAGCAAAGGCGCTCGCGACAAAAAAAAGCGCCACCGGGTGAGGTGGCGCCTTGGGGTATCGGGGCGCATCGCCGGTGGGCGACGCCGGTGGGACATCGGGTCGCCTCAGCGACGCTGGAATTCTCGCGGATCGATCGTGCGCTGGTCGAGCGGGCCTTCGTAACGCTGCGGCGATTGCGTGGAACGCGGCTGCGTGATCGGGCTAACCGGCTTAACGATCGGGATGGGTTCGGCCGTCGTGTCGCGCGCCATTTCGTCGGCGCGAGCGACGCTCACTTCCAAGGTCAGAAACGAAGCGGAAACCAACAGGAATTTGGCGATGTTTCGTTGATTCACAGTGACTCCTTCTTACGTATTGCGGTATTGCAAAGCGCACTGACTGTGCGCAGAGTACGTACCCAACGTGTCGGGTAAAGCATTAGTAGCCATTCTGCCCGCGCCGTTCCCTCTCGCCGCCAACCGTTACACGTTGTTACCCGCGCGTCAGAAGATGCTGACAAGCGTACGGTTGCCAACATCATCGCGACACAATCGCCTCATTTTGGGGTGAAATCCGAAAGCCGCCGGTTGTCGCGATGCCGCATCGGTGGACACGACGAGGCACGACACGCCCAACCCATCGACGAGGGTATACGACAGCTACCTGACGTTTACGTAAACGTCACAATGATCGTTATACTTCGCTGGATCGGTCACCGATGAGACGTCACCGTCCCCGTCAGGCAATGCCATGACACCGGTGCTACCATGGGTTCGACCGGTGAGCGCAATACAAAAAAGGCCCCCGCTCGCCGGGCGGCATCACGCAAGTGAGCCCCCGGGCAAGCAGTAGTCAGAGGCCGGCATTCACCGCTGCCGTCCTGCTTCACGAGAGCGGGAGGGGCAGGCAGTTTTGGCGATCCCAAAATCAGTGAGAGTGAGGAGCACACCCCATGAACGCCCCCGTCAATCCGAGCTTGCTGGCCGCACTGGAATCGGTCACGCTCGACGACAAATACACGCTCGAGCGCGGTCGCGCCTACATGAGCGGCATTCAAGCCCTGGTTCGGCTTCCGATGTTGCAGCAGGCGCGCGATGCCGCCGCCGGGCTCAACACTGCTGGCTTCATTTCAGGCTATCGCGGCTCGCCCCTGGGCGGCCTGGATCTGTCGCTATGGAAAGCGAAGCAGCACCTCGCCAGCCATCATGTCGTTTTTCAGCCCGGTCTGAATGAAGACCTTGCCGCGACCGCCGTGTGGGGCTCGCAGCAGGTCAACCTGTACCCCGCCAAGTACGACGGCGTGTTCTCCATGTGGTACGGAAAGGGCCCTGGCGTCGACCGCTCGATGGACGTGCTCAAGCACGGCAACTCGGCCGGCTCGTCGAAGCACGGCGGCGTGCTGGTGCTCGCGGGCGACGACCACGCGGCCAAGTCCTCCACCCTCGCGCACCAGTCAGAGCACGTTTTCAAGGCCGCCGGCATTCCCGTGCTGTATCCGTCGAACGTGCAGGAGTATCTCGATTACGGCCTCCACGGCTGGGCCATGAGCCGTTACTCGGGCCTGTGGGTCGCGATGAAATGCGTGACGGACGTGGTCGAATCGTCGGCCTCGGTGATGATCGATCCGCACAACGTCGACATCCACCTGCCGGACGACTTCATCATGCCGCCCGACGGCCTGAACATTCGCTGGCCCGACCCGCCGCTGGTGCAGGAAGCACGTTTGCTCGACTACAAGTGGTACGCGGGCCTTGCGTACGTGCGCGCCAACAAGCTCGACCGCGTGATGATCGATTCGCCCCATGCGCGCTTCGGCATCATGACCGGCGGCAAGGCGTATCTCGACGTCTGTCAGGCGCTCGCCGATCTGGGGCTGGACGAAGCCACGTGTCAGCGCATCGGCATTCGTCTGTACAAGGTGGGCTGTGTGTGGCCGCTCGAAGCGCAGGGTGCGCGCGCGTTCGCACAAGGGCTCCAGGAAATTCTCGTGGTCGAGGAAAAGCGTCAGATCCTCGAATACGCGATCAAGGAAGAACTGTACAACTGGCGCGATGACGTGCGTCCGCGCGTGTACGGCAAGTTCGATGAGAAGGACGGCGCCGGCGGCGAATGGTCGGTGCCGATGGCCAACTGGCTGCTGCCCGCCCACTACGAACTCTCGCCCGCGCTGATCGCCAAGGCGATTGCCACGCGCCTGGAGAAGTTCGAATTGCCGAGCGACGTGCGCGAGCGCATCGCCGCCCGCCTGCGCGTGATCGACGCGAAGGAGCAAGCCCTCGCCAAGCCGCGCGTGGCCGTCGAGCGCAAGCCGTGGTTCTGCTCGGGTTGTCCGCACAACACGTCGACCAATGTGCCCGAAGGCTCGCGCGCCATCGCCGGCATCGGCTGTCACTACATGACCGTGTGGATGGATCGGCGCACGGACACGTTCTCGCAGATGGGCGGTGAAGGCGCGCCCTGGATCGGTCAGGCGCCTTTCTCGTGCGACGAGCACATCTTCGCCAACCTGGGCGACGGCACGTACTTCCACTCGGGCCTGCTCGCGATTCGCGCGGCGATCTCGTCGAAGGTCAACATCACCTACAAGATCCTGTACAACGACGCAGTCGCCATGACCGGCGGCCAACCTGTCGACGGCACGCTGACCGTGCCGCAGATCGTGGCGCAGGTGGATGCCGAAGGCGCGACGAAGATCGTCATCGTGACGGACGAGCCCGAGAAGTACGACGGCGTGAAACTCGTCGGCGATGTGCCGGTTTACCACCGCAACGAACTCGACCGCGTGCAGCGTGAGCTGCGACTGGTCAAGGGCACGTCGATACTGATCTATGACCAGACGTGCGCCACCGAGAAGCGCCGCCGTCGCAAACGCGGTGCATTCCCCGATCCGGCAAAGCGCGTGGTGATCAACGAAGCGGTCTGCGAAGGTTGCGGCGACTGTTCGGTGAAGTCGAACTGCCTCTCGGTCGAGCCGCTGGAGACGGAATTCGGCACGAAGCGTCAGATCAATCAGTCGACGTGCAACAAGGACTACTCGTGCCTGAACGGCTTTTGCCCGAGTTTCGTGACGGTCGAGGGCGGTCAGTTGCGCAAGCCCAAGACGGCGCAGGTCGACAGCAGCGAACTGCCGCCGCTGCCGGAGCCAGCCCTGCCCGCCATCGCACGTCCGTACGGCATTCTCGTCACGGGCGTAGGCGGCACGGGCGTGGTGACCATTGGCGCATTGCTCGGCATGGCCGCACACCTGGAGAACAAGGGCGTCACCACGCTCGACGTGACCGGCCTCGCCCAGAAGGGCGGCGCGGTGACAAGCCACGTGCAGATCGCTCTGCAGCCGGAAGACATCCACGCCACACGCATCGCCATGGGCGACGCCCGCGTAGTGATCGGCTGCGACGCCATCACGACCGCGAGCGACGACACGCTCTCCCGCGTGCAGCACGGCGTGACGAACATCGTGGTGAACAGCGCCCATACGCCGACGGCTGACTTCATCCGCAATCCGAACTGGCGCTTCCCCGGCGCAAGCACGGAGCACGACATCCGCGCGGCCGCGGGTGAAAACGTTGACTTCGTCGACGCCAATCACCTGTCGCTGCGACTGCTCGGCGACACCATCTACACGAACCCGTTCGTGTTGGGCTACGCATGGCAGAAGGGTTGGGTGCCGCTCTCGTACGCTGCGCTCACGCGCGCCATCGAACTCAACGGGGTGGCGGTCGAGAAGAACAAGCAGGCGTTCGAATGGGGACGTCGTGCCGCGTACGATCTGGCGAGCGTACGCAAGCTTGCGCAGGAGAACGAGGCACCGGAGCCGGCGGCCACCGGTGGCAAGCTGATCACGCTGCACACGCCGCGTGCGCTCGACCGGTTGATCGAGCGTCGCTACGACCAACTCGTGGCGTATCAGGATCGTGCCTACGCCGAGCGCTTCAAGCAGACGGTGGAGCGTGTGCGCGCGGCCGAGGCCGGACTCACGCCGGAGGGCCTGCCGATGCCGCTCACCGAGGCGGTCGCGCGGGGGCTCTACAAGCTCATGGCCTACAAGGACGAATACGAAGTGGCCCGCCTGTACACCGACCCGGCCTTCATGAAGAAGCTCAACGAGCAGTTCGAAGGCGACTTCACGTTGCGCTTCCATCTGGCGCCGCCGTCGCTGTCCAAGCACGACGACAAGGGTCATCTCATCAAGCAGGCCTATGGCGCGTGGATGATGAAGGCATTCGGCGTGCTCGCCAAGTTCAAGGGGCTGCGTGGCGGAGCGTTCGATATCTTCGGCCGGACGGCAGAGCGTCGCATGGAGCGGGCGCTGATCGGCGAGTATGAAACGCTGGTCAACGAGTTGCTGTCGCGCCTCGGCGAGCACAACCTGTCGCTGGCCGTGCAATTGGCGGAACTGCCGCAGGAGATTCGCGGCTTCGGGCACGTCAAGGAGCAAAACCTCGCCGCCACCCGCATCAAGTGGACGAAGTTGCTCACGCAGTTCCGCGATGGCGGTTCGCATCGCGCTGCCGCTTGACCTGCTGACCCGCTATCCGTCAGTCCCAAAAAAATTCCGCCAGCGCGTGAGCGTCTGGCGGGATTTCTTTATGCGCGAGCGCACCATCGGCGGACATGCGCGCCGCAACCTCCGCGGCGGCACCTCCGTCATGACACTCAACGAATGACGTTGGCCGCAGCAACCGCCGTCATGTTGATGATACGGCGCACGGTCGCGGCCGGCGTCAGGATGTGAACCGGCTTGGCGCAGCCGAGCAGGAACGGGCCCACCGTCACGCCTTCGCCGCCCGTCATCTTGAGCAGGTTGTACGTGATGTTCGCCGCTTCCACGTTCGGCATGACGAGCAGGTTCGCTTCGCCCGACAGACGCGACGCCGGATACGCGGCACGACGCACCGACTCCGACAACGCGGCGTCGCCGTGCATTTCGCCGTCGACTTCCAGCGACGGCGCACGCTTGGCGAGTAGTTCGCAGGCGCGGGCCATGCGTTGTGCCGAAGCCGACTTCACGCTACCGAAGTTCGAGTTCGAGAGCAGCGCCACCTTCGGGGCGATGCCGAAGCGCTCGATTTCTTTCGCGGCGAGCACGGTCATCTCGGCCAGTTGCTCCGAGGTTGGCGTCTCGTTGACGTACGTGTCGCTGATGAACAGGTTGCGCTTCTCGAGCATCAATAAGTTCATCGCCGCGTAGTTCTCGACCCCGGCAGCACGGCCCAGCACCTGATCGACCACATCCAGATGGCGGTGGTACGTATCGATCATGCCGCAAATCATGCCGTCGGCTTCGCCCAGATGCACGAGGATCGCGCCAATCAGCGTGTTGTCCTTGCGCATGGCGGCCTTGGCGACTTCCGGCGTCACGCCGTGACGCGCACCCAGGTCGTGATACGCCTGCCAGCAACGCTGATAACGCGCGTCGTCTTCCGGATTCACGATCTCGAAGTCGACGCCCGGCTTGAGCTTCGAGCCAATCTTCTGCAGGCGCATTTCCACCACGGCCGGACGGCCGATGATGATCGGCTTGGCGATGCGCTCGGCCAGCACGAACTGGGCGGCGCGCAGCACGCGCTCGTCTTCCCCTTCGGCGAACACGATGCGCGCGGCGTCGTTACCGAAGCGGGCGCGGGCGGCAGCGAACACCGGACGCATGATGAAGCCGGTGCGATACACGGTCGTGCCGAGTTGTTCGCGGTAGGCGTCCATATCGGCGATCGGGCGCGTGGCCACGCCCGAGTCCATCGCCGCTTGCGCCACGGCCGGCGCGATCTTGATGATCAGGCGCGGATCGAACGGCTTCGGAATGATGTATTCCGGCCCGAATTCGAGCGACTGGCCTTCATAGGCGCGCGCAACTTCTTCGCTCTGCTCTTCTTCCTGCGCCAGCTCGGCGATGGCACGCACGGTGGCGAGCTTCATCTCTTCCGTGATGGTGGTGGCACCGACGTCGAGCGCACCGCGGAAGATGAACGGGAAGCACAGCACGTTGTTGACCTGGTTCGGGTAGTCCGAACGGCCGGTCGCGATGATGCAGTCCGGACGCGCGGCCTTCGCGATTTCCGGACGGATTTCCGGCTCGGGGTTGGCGAGCGCGAGAATCAGCGGCTTCGTGCCCATCGTCTTGACCATGTCGCCGGTCAGCACGCCGGCGGTCGAGCAGCCGAGGAAGACGTCGGCGCCGTTGCTTGCGTCGGCCAGCGTACGGGCATCGGTCGCCGCGGCGTAGCGCGCCTTGCTCTCGTCGAGCTTGTCGCGGCCGGTGTGGATCACGCCCTTCGAATCGAGAACGAGAATGTTCTCCTTCTTCAGGCCGAGGTTCACGAGCAGGTCCAGACAGGCGATGGCGGCAGCGCCCGCGCCCGAGCATACGAGCTTGACGCGACCGATGTCCTTGCCCACGACCTTCAGGCCGTTGAGGATCGCGGCCGAGGCAATGATGGCGGTGCCGTGCTGATCGTCGTGGAAGACGGGAATCTTCATGCGCTCGCGCAGCTTCTTCTCGATGTAGAAGCACTCGGGCGCCTTGATGTCTTCGAGGTTGATGCCGCCGAGCGTCGGCTCGAGCATGGCGATCGCTTCAACGAGCTTGTCCGGGTCATGCTCGGCGAGTTCGATGTCGAACACGTCGATACCGGCGAACTTCTTGAACAGGCAACCCTTGCCTTCCATCACCGGTTTGGCGGCGAGCGGGCCGATGTTGCCCAGGCCGAGCACGGCCGTGCCATTGGTGATCACACCGACGAGATTGCTGCGCGACGTATAGCGATTGGCCGCGAGCGGATCTTCGGCAATCGCCTCGCAGGCGTAGGCCACGCCGGGAGAGTAGGCCAGCGACAGATCGATCTGGTTCGACAGCGGCTTGGTCGGCGTCACCGAGATTTTGCCCGGACGCGGATTCTCGTGGTACGCCAGGGCGCTTTGTTTCAGTTGTTCATCCATATCTCGATACCTAAGGACAGGGCGACGGCCGGGTCCGTGCCGCATGCGGGCAGCGCGTGGACTCAGCCGTCTTTTGACGGATCACGGCGGGGGAAGAGCCAACCGGAGGGATTCGGCGATTGTGTCGTCGACGGGGTTCTTCACCGCGCGGCGGCGTGATGGCCGCCGCGCGTCCCCCGATCCTGCAGGCCGCACTCGCGTGCGTCGGACCGTGGGGGCTTGCGGTGCGCCGGATGCACCGCAGGACGCAAAGTGTACACCTTGCGCCGAAAGCCCGACGCCGCCTGCGCGGGCGGCGTAGCGGTCAAAAGGGGCTATTGGAGCGCTCCGCCGCGACGCTCCGGAATCAGGAAAAGCGTGGCGAGAATATCGAGCACGTAAATGCTGGCGAGGAAGACGAGCGCCAGCTTGAACGAGTAGGCAGCCGCCAGCGCACCGACGGTGAGCGGCCCGAAGCCGCCGACGGCCCGGCCAATGTTGAACAACACGTTCTGCGCCGTGGCACGCGCCGCGGTCGGGTACAGCTCCGAAATCAGCGCGCCGTAGCCGCCGATCATGCCGTTCACAAACATGCCCATCACCGCGCCGCCGATCAGCAGCGAGAACGGCGTCTGCAATTGCGCGTAGACGAACACCATCACGACCGCGCCGATCTGGTAGCCGATGAATGTGGGCCGGCGGCCCAGGCGATCGGCCAGACGGCCGAACAGCCAAATGCCGAATGCCATGCCCAGCACTGTCACCGCCGTCCACATGGCCGACTTGGTGAGCGAGTAACCGAACGTCTTCGACAGATACGAGGGCATCCAGATCATCAGGCCGTAGTAGCCGAAGTTCTGTACCGAGCACAGGATCGCCACCCCAAGGCTCGCGCGCGTGGTCGCGCCGTCCTTGACCAGCAGCTTGAGCGGCGCGTGTTCGCGCGGCTGCCGCTGTTGCGCAAGGAACATCTCGGGCTCGCCGAGCGCGCGACGCATGATGAACGACACGATCGCCGGCAGCAGCCCGACCGCGAACATGCCGCGCCAGCCGATGTGCGGCAGCAGCAACGGCGTGAGCAACGCGGCGGCAAGCACCCCGGCCTGCCACCCCAGCCCCACAAACGACGACGCCCGCGCACGGCGCGCCGGCGGGCAAGCTTCCGCCGCGAGCGCCATGCCGATGCCGAACTCGCCGCCCAGGCCGATACCGGCAATCGTCCGGTAAGCCAGCAGATCCCAATAGCCCTGCGCGAGCGAGCACAGGCCCGTGAACACCGCAAACAGCAGAATCGTCCACGACAACACGCGCACGCGCCCGTAGCGATCGGACAGCATGCCGAAAACAATGCCGCCGACAACCGCGCCCACGAGGGTCCAGGTGACGAGCGCGCCCGATTGGGCGCCGGTGAGCGCGAGATCGGCCGCAATGGCCGGCAGGATGAAACCCAGGATCAGCAGATCGAAACCGTCCATGGCGTAGCCGATGGCTGACGCCCACAGGGCGCGGTTCGCGTAGGCGGTATCGTGCGGCACAACCGGTGCGGCAAGCGAGGGCGAGGCATCGTTAGGCATGGGCGCGGTCGTCGGGTCGGAAATTTTGGCGTGAGTGTATGCCTGTCATAAAGCGCCGGCAACTGTCTCTTTTTTTGGATTCATCTGTTGGCGATGATCTCTAATATGCGCCGTGCGCTCACACAACGCGCAGTTATCGGGCGATAAATATACGCTCCGTGCATAATTGACCGTGCATTTGCTGAAACTTGTGGCATAATTCGCGCTTAAGCGCCGGTCGGTCGTTGCAAGATGTGCCGACCCGCCGCCTCAGACGGCGTCCTGCCGCAGCGCCCTGCGCTACGGTCCCCGCCGACTCACCCATGACTCCTGGCTGCGCGCCGCACGGCGGGCAGCAATGTTTAGGAACCGCATCATGATTGGCATCGACCGCCAGGCGATTTCCGACATCACCGCCAAGATCCTGCTCGAAGTGGGCGCGGTGCATTTCAACGCCGAGAAGCCGTACATCTTCACGTCGGGCTGGGCCAGCCCGGTGTACACCGACTGCCGCAAGTTGATCTCGTACCCGCGCGTGCGCCGTACGCTGATGGATTTCGCCGAAGCCGTCATCATTCAGGACGTCGGCTGCGAGCAGTTCGACACGGTCGCCGGCGGTGAAACCGCAGGCATTCCGTTCGCGGCCTGGATCGCCGACAAGCTGATGCTGCCGATGCAGTACGTTCGCAAAAAGCCGAAGGGTTTCGGCCGCAACGCGCAGATCGAAGGCGATCTGCCGGAAGGCTCGCGCGTGCTGCTCGTCGAAGACCTCACGACCGATGGCCGCAGCAAGATCAACTTCTGCAAGGCGCTGCGCGACGCCGGTGCGAAGGTCAATCACGTGTTCGTGGTGTTCCACTACGACATCTTCCCGGAGAGCCGTCAGGTACTCAAGGACATCGATGTCGAGCTGCACTCGCTCGCCACGTGGTGGGACGTGCTGCGCGTTGCCAAGCAGCAGAACCACTTCGACACGAAGACGCTCGACGAAGTCGAGAAATTCCTGCACGCGCCGGCCGAGTGGTCGGGCGCGCACGGCGGCGCCACGTCGTTCCCGAAGGACTGAGTCTCGTGGCAACGCCCGCAGTATTCGCTTGAGAGGCGAGAGCGGCCGGCCTGAAAAGGTCGGCCGTTTTTTTGTCTGCATCCGCTCGGCAGAGGAGTCAACCATGTTTGCGTCGGTCTTCGCCATCAGCATTGGGGCAGCGTTAGGCGCGCTATTGCGCTGGTCACTGAGCGTACAGCTCAATGCGATCCTGCCGACGCTCCCGCTCGGCACGCTGGTCGCCAACCTCATCGGCGGCTATCTCATCGGTGTCGCCGTCGCTCTCTTCAGTCACTTTCCGTCGATTCCGGTCGAGTGGCGACTGTTGATCGTTACCGGCTTTCTCGGTGGCCTCACAACGTTCTCCACCTTCTCCGCCGAAGTCACCACGCTGCTGCGCGAAGGGCAGATGGGCTGGGCATCGCTCACCGTGGCGGTTCACGTCGGGGGCTCGCTCATCATGACCCTGCTTGGCATGGCCAGCATCACGCTGCTCATACAATGGTTGCGCCCAGCCCTCTGAGCGACCGCACTACGGCAGCAACATCACGAGCTTGACGTCGTCGTGCCCCGACAGGCGGAACGTGACCTGCGCGAAATCGATATCGCCGCGCACCGGGTGATGAAAACCACGCCGCCCACCTTCGCGCTCGACGACATCCTGCTGCGACCAGAGCGAGGCGAACCTGCGGCTGTCGCGCTGCAATTCGTCCGTGAGGGCACGCACGGGCGTATCGTCAAGGTAGGCACTGCATTCGGCACGAAACTCCGCGACCACCCGGCGCGCGCGACGCTCCCAATCCTGAATCAATGTGGGCGCGCCCGCGTCGAGAAAGATGTAGCGCAGCAGGTTCTTCGCGCCCGGCGCGTCGAGCCAGCCATGAAAGATATCGGCGGCAGCCGCGTTCCAGGCGAGGACGTCCCAGCATCGGTCCAACGCGTAGGCCGGAGCCGCCACGGCAGCGACGGCCGCCTGCACCTGTGCCGACGCATGGTGCGGCAACGGCACGGCACCGCGCTCCGGATCGCGCTTGCCCGCCAGATCGAACAGGTACGCCCGTTCGGCACGCGAGAGCCGCAGCGCACCGGCAACGGCCGCCAGTGCGCCCGCCGAGATCGACACATCTCGCGCCTGCTCGATCCAGGTGTACCAGGTGGCCGACAAGCCACATAACTGCGCCACTTCCTCGCGCCGCAATCCCGGCGTGCGACGCCGCCCCAAAGGCGGCAGTCCGGCCGCCGCCGGGGTCAGCCGCTCGCGATGCGCGCGCAGGAAGTCGCCGAGCGCGCGACGCTGGCGCGCATCGTCACCGTGAGGGGCCGGCGCGTCAGACGCCAAGTCGGGCTTAGGGATAGGGGTAGTTTTCATACCAGGATAAATAGGTAACTTGTACCGGTATCGACGAGCCATTATCGTGAGACTTACCAACATCGCGCAAGCGCCCGGGCGGGCCGAGGCCCCTTGCATCGCGCCCCGCCCCACCCACGTAGGAGACCCACCGTGAGCGAAACCCCATCATTCCCTTCCCGTCCGGGTTCGTCCACCGCCCCCGCAGGAGCGCAGGACACCCACCACGCGCATCATGGCCATAACGCCGTCGTCACCGGTCAGTTCGGCCCGCAGGCATCGGCCTATCTGACGAGTGCCAATCACGCGCAGGGCGCCGATCTGGAGCAACTCGCCGCGATCGCTCGCGCGCATCCGGGTGCGCAGGTGCTCGATCTGGGGTGCGGCGCGGGACACGTGAGCTTCTTCGCGGCGCCTCACGTCGCGCGCGTGGTGGCCTATGATCTGTCCGCCGACATGCTCGGCGTGGTCGCAGGCGAGGCGGCCAAGCGCGGCCTGACGAACGTCGACACGCAACTGGGTGCAGCCGAATCGCTGCCGTTCGCCGATGCCAGCTTCGATCTCGTCTTCAGCCGATACAGTGCGCATCACTGGGCCGACGTGGGCGCCGCGCTGCGCGAGATGCGTCGCGTGCTCAAGCCCGGCGGACGCGTCGTGATCTGCGACGTCGCCTCGACGGGGCGGCCGCTGTTCGACACGTATCTGCAAGCGGTCGAGGTGTTGCGCGATACGTCGCACGTGCGCAACTACGCCGCGAGCGAATGGCTGACGATGGCCACTGGGGCGGGATTGTCGGTGGCGTCGCTCACGCCGCGCACGCTCGATCTCGACTTCAAGACGTGGACCGCGCGCATGCGTACGCCAGCGCCGATGCAGGCGGCCATTCGCGCGCTGCAAACGGCCATGGCCGACGACGTGCGTCGTCATTTCAGGATTCAGGACGACGGCTCGTTCACGCTCGACACGCTGACGCTCGAACTGATTGTCGGCTGAACGTCGGGAGGCAGAGGAAGGCGAGCGCGATCCCGCGTAGCGACGCGCCCGCTTTCCTCATACCATCCGTCACTTTTGTCCGTTTTTCCTCACACCCGCCAAATCACGTGGGTAACGCGATGCGGAACGTCGCGGCGCAAATGCGAGCGCCGCGCGCTGCGAGGCAATCCGCCAGGCAACCCGCGCCGTCACCGACGGGGCGAACAGCGCGGACGGCGGTTCGACCATGTGCATCACGCGCAGAAAGCGCCGGTAGAGGGCGGCATCGTCGACGGCGAGACCGAGCAGCGACTCCACGTAATGTTGCATGAGCCGCGCCCGCCAATGGGTGGCGCCCCGCTCCCCCGCCTGACGTAAATCGACGCCGGTCGCGAAAATCCACGCGCGCTGCGCCACGTGGGCGAGCGCACGCTGCAAGGCCAGTCCACCCGGGGCATCGTTGGCGCGACGAAAGACATGCAGATGGGCGTCGAGCGCCACCGCGCTCAATGCCGCAATCGTCATGCCCTGCCCGTACACCGGATTGAAGCTGCACGCGGCGTCGCCAAGCACCGCGAAGCCCGCGGGCCAGCGCCGCATTTCGTCGAAATGGCGTAACCGATTTTCCGTCCGGCGAAACTGACGGATCGGCGAGACCGGCTCCGCGTGGGCAATCGCTTCGTGGAGGGTCGGCACCCGCAGGCTTTTCGCAAAAGCCAGGAAGCCCTCGGCATCGCCCGGCGGATAATCGCCGCCCGCCCCCGTCAACGTCACGATCCACCGGTTGTCCTCCATGGGGAAGATCGTGCCGCTGCGCAGGCATTCAGGCGGACGACCGTGAACCACCAGCGCTTGCCAGTCGCGCCAGACCGACGGCTTCGGCACCGCATAGAGTCGGCTCGCGTAGCCGACACGGGCATCCACGACGGTCTCGCGTAGGGCGTCCAGCCCCATCGCTCGCAACCACGACGGCGCATGCGAGTTGCGACCGCTCGCGTCGACAACGAAGGCGGCCGGCAACGTCGTGGCATCTTCGGCATCTTCGGCTTGTCCGCGCGATCCGCCCGCGCGACGCCGAATCGTCACGCCACAAACGCGTGCGAGCGTTGCATCGAAACGCAACCCCGTGACGTCGCAGCCGGTCAGAACACGAACGTTCCGCTTGGCGAGCACGCGCTGGCGCACCGCGAACTCGAGCAGGCCGCGGCTCGTCGACCATGTGACGAAGCCCTCGCCTGCGGACGGCATCCAACCCGCTGTACCAAACCAGCGCACAGATCGATACCAGTCGAGCGGCACCGCGCCCGAGTCGAGCAAGGCCTGGCCCAAATCGGGAAACAGCGCGTCGAGCGTGCGACGCCCCCGCATCAGCAGCTGATGCACATAGTGCCCCTGCGGCACGCCCCCCCTTGGGATTGGAGCATCGGGCAGCTCGTCGCGCTCGACGAGCCACACTTCATCGAAGTGCCCCGCCAGTGCATGCGCGGCGAGCAAGCCCGCCATACCCGCGCCGACGACGATGGCACGCCAGGCGGTCGATGGGGCTTCGGTGGGCGTGCAACCTGTCCGCGTCGATGAGACTGTCATGATCCATCCCTCGTTATCGGAACCAGCGATTCAATGGCGTCGACGATGGCGGCACGTCGATCCGGTGGGCAATCTGCCGATGGAATTCCGGTAGCCGGCTCCAGTGCAAGCCCGGCCGTACGTGATGCGCGAGGTGATAGCCGTTGTTGAAGAACACAAGATTGAGCCACCGGTTGGCCTTCGTGTGCGATGCCTTGAACGGATCGCTGGCGTAGAGATCGATATGATCGTCGTACGTCATGTGAATGAAGTTGAGCCAGACCAGGATCCTTGGCACGACGAAAAACAGCAGCGCATTGCGCGGGTCGTGAAACAGCAAAGCGGCCAATACGAGGTTGCTGGCCGCGACCTGCCAGAGGCAGCGTCGGCGCAATCGCGTGCAGGTCCGACCGATGCGCAGCACGTGATAGTCGTACGTCAGGAAATAGTGAGCGACGTAAGCCAGCCGCGACATCCGGCAACCGCCAGCGTCGATCCAGCGCGACGGATCCCGCTCAGGTTCGGTGTAGTGCAGGTGATGTCCCCGGCTGTGATGCAGGCGAAACTTTGCCGCGTACATGCCGGTTTCCAGGGTCATCACCCATTCCAGCACGCGATTGGCCCAGGCCCCGGCGAACATGCCCATGTGCGACTGGTTATGCACGGCGGTCGAAACGGCGACCTGGGGCAACAGGAGTAGCGTCGCGCAGGCGATCGCCGCCCACGGATCGCGCACGAGGAAGTAGGCGGCCCACTGCAGCGATGCCACACCGGCCACCAGCGCCAGCGGCGCAATATCTTCGGTGTAACGCAGGCCCAAACGTCGGGTGAGATGTCTCATGATGCCTCCCTGCAATGCACAGCTCGTCGCCATCGACACGAGTCAATGGATGTCGCCCGCCTTCCCCGAATGACGCAACCGGGCAAGCAACGCCGGCGAAGAGAAGCTCCAGCGCGCATTCATCGTGCCCAGTGGGCGGCCGAATTGCAGCCACTGCGTTTCGCAGGCCAGCGCGGACAAGCGGTCATGACGATAGGTCTTGGCGACGATCACGAATCGCACCGACAGTGGCGCGTGCAGTTCGGCGAAATGCTCGAAGGTGACTTCCAGCGAATTGAGGACAAACACGAGATCGTGCGACACATCGTAGAAGCGGTGCGAGATCGCAGTGCCGGTCTGGCGAGTGGCTTCGATCATCATCAGGCCGGGAACGTGGTCGAGCGGATGCTCGAAGAAGAACGCGTGATGCGGATCGATCGCAAGCACAGCGGTAAAGGTATCGTGCCCCTCGGGGGTGGCTTGCGCCCGCTCGATCGACGCCACGAAGACATTGACCGGATCTGCCTTGTGAACCATCGCCCGGTCGAGCTTGCCCGGCATGGCAAAAGCATCAGTAGTGGTGACATCGGAGGTACCGGCAAGGCGGCCGGTCACGGGCGTTTGAAGGTTCATGGCGACTCCGTTCAGACAATGGGGGGACGGAACCTGGCCCACCGGGTTGACGGCGAGTCGGCCTGGGAGATCGATGCCGGCGTTACGACGATGCGTGGTAGCCGTAATCGATGCCGCGCGATGCGCGTAGATCGTGTGAAAGACGCGACTGGGCGATGCGAACCGCCGCCTCCTGCGCAGAAAACATGCACGCCTCAATCGACGCACCGCGCAGATAATCGCCAGCGAACGCAAGTCCGTCGATGCCGTGGCGCCGATCGTCAAGCCATGCGCGCAATCGATAGTGATGCGGCGCGTACGCACACAACCCTGGATCGAAGAGATGCGCGACCACGTCGCGCCGGTCGGCGCGTTCGACGGGAACGTACTGGCGCAAGGTCGCCTCGGCGAGATCGAGCAATGCTTCGGCTTCCGGCCCGGCAAGGCTGCCTGCGCTTCGCGCGCTCGCGATCACGGCGCGCGCCTTGCGGCCACTGAACGTGTAGCGCACGCGGTCGAGTCTGTCGATGCCGTAGGCGCCGGCATTGCTCAGTGCGTTATCCGGGCCGAACGACAGGCCACGCACGTTGGCGGAGAATATCGGCCGGCGATAAGCGGCCACCACCACGAGCACCGGGAAATAACGAATTTCGTCGAGCGCGGCGGCGAGTGCCGCATCGTGTTCGCGTAGCAGATCTGCGCTCACCCCTGCCGGCGTGGCGAGCACCACGTGGTCGTATTCCAGATGATCGGTTCGCCCATCGGATTGCCGCACCTGCAAACCGGAAATCCGTCCGTGACGCACCATGAGCCGTTCGACGCGAGCATTGAAACGCACCTCCAGCGGCGCGGTCGCCGCACCGATGAACGCCCCCATGCCCGCCTCGAGTTGATCATAGGTGTCGAGCCACATGCCCAGGTGCGTGCCGAAATTGCCGAGGTGAATTTCGTCGGGCTCCGCACCGTTCATTCGCACCGACATCGCCCGCACCACGGCGCGGCAGAACGCCGGGCTGAAGTGCGACGCCAGCGGCGAATCGTCGGCATCTCGCGCCAACCGGGCAAATGACGGTCCGTCCAGGAACCGATTGCGCGCGTCGAGCCACACGCGCGCGCAAAGCTCGGCAAGGCGCAGCGCATCCGCAGCCGGACAACCGCGCAGGTACGCGAGCGTGCTGCCAAGGCGGCGCGTGCTATCGAGCGTGACGATCTTCCCGTCGCGAATGCGCGATGTGTTGATGCCGAATGGCTCGAACGCGAAGGGTCCGAGGGCGTGCGCGAGCTTGCGAAAACGCCGATAGTGCCGGCCGATGTTCTTGCCGCCGAGATCGATTCGGTCGCCGTCGAGTGTCGCAGTGGTTATTCGGCCACCCGGGGACCGATGCTGCTCGATAAGCTCGACATGAAGCCCGGCGTCGCGTAGAAAGTGCGCGGCCGCGATGCCGGAAATGCCGCCGCCAACGACGGCGCACGTCGCAGTGGTTGCCATGAGGGATCCCCCGCATGTTCATTAGGCATTCTTTAAGTATCGTGAAATTGACACCGGAATATCACGACATCCTAAGGATAGGCGAGCGCGGTTCATCGTTCGCATCTCATCGGGCGGTCACTGATAGTGCTCGGCACCAGCGATAGACAACTCGATATCCGCAACACGTTGGATTCCAATTCGATCATTGGATGGCCCATGTCGACAGCGACGCAGGCGCTGCGCGCTGCCTCGCCGGACGAGCGCCGTCGAGCGAAAAAAGAAAGGGCTGGGTTCTGTCTGACACAGAACCCAGCCCTTCAGGGACAACACCGGACGCTACGACGTTGTCCGATCAGTTCATCGACACACTCGCGCGCTCTGCCTCACCTGGCTTGATAGGCACACTGCTCCGACGACGGCCCCCTGCTATTGCACACGCGCCGGCCCATCATCGTCGTTGGCGCCGCTAATCTCGGCGACGCCGGCGAGCAGCGCCACATAGTGCCGCAATGCCCGCGTACGCGCCTGCTCGTACAACTGCGCGGCGATGCGCTCGGCCACGCGTTCGAAAGGCGGCATGTGCCCTTTCACCCGGCGTTCGATCCGCACGACGTGAAAGCCATAGCGCGTGTTCACGAGTCTGGGCACCACGCCGAGCCGGTCGCCGCAGAACAGCACCAACTCGAACTCGGGCGCGCCACTGCCACGCGCGAGCATACCGAGACTGCCGCCCGCGCGACCCGACGGACAATCCGACATCGATTGCGCCACCGCTTCGAACGAGTCAGGATCGGAGCGCACGGCATCCAGTGCCGACTGCGCCCGTTCCAAGGTCGTCGACAGCGGCACACTCGCGGACATCGCAAACAGAATATGACTCGCCTGCACCCGGTCGCCTACACGGAACTGTCCGGCGTGTTCGTGGAAGTAGGCCCGGCATTCGGCGTCGGTAGGACGATGCACTTGAACGTCCCGCGTGAACAGCGCATCGACAATAGCGTCATCGCTCGCAGGCGTCGCGTCGTTCTCGTTGAACAAGCGCAGGTCGAATGCGCGCTGACGCAGCAATTCGCGGCTCACCAGCGCGCGCCGTGCGGCGACTTCCGGATCGGCCTCGTCCTGATGCTGATCGATCTCATCGGCGACGCGACGTGCGTCGATGACAATTCCGTTGACTCGCAAAGACATAACGCACTCCCGCCAAAACATTGACTGCCACCGGTCGCTCCGATTGGCATGCCTGGGCGCGACGGTATATCGAAGTTGTAGGCGATGCGCGTCAGAAAGGCAAATGCCCGCGATGACGGTGCGGGCTGCCGTTGCGCGCCGCACACACTCGCATGCGGCGCACGGAAACGCTCAGTGAGACGGGCGTGTGATCACCGCCGGCGCATCGTTGGCCGTGCCGGTCGGACGACCACGCCAGTAGCCCGCGAGCAGCGACCCCGACAGGTTGTGCCAGACCGAGAAAAGCGCCCCCGGCAGTGCGGCGAGCGGCGTGAAATAAATCTTGCCGAGCGTTGCCGCCAGGCCAGAGTTCTGCATACCGACTTCGATGGCCAACGTGCGGCAGATCGATTCGTCGAAGCCCAGCAGACGACCGCCCCAGTACCCGCCCAGCAGGCCAAGGCCGTTGTGCAGCACGACACCAAGCATCACCAACGGACCCACCGTGGCAATGTTGCCCTGGTTCGCGCCGACCACCGCGCCGATGATGAGCACGATCGAGATCATCGAGACAAGCGGCAGATAGCCTTCGACTGCGCGCACCGCACGACCGAAATAACGATTGATGAGCAGACCTGCGCCAATCGGCAGCGCCACAATCTGCAGAATCGACAGCAGCATGCCCTCGACGTCGACCACGATGGAGGCGTCAACGTACAAGCGCGTGAGCAGCGGGGTCGCAAACACCCCGACGAGCGTCGACATTGCGCTGATCGTCACCGACAGGGCGACATCGCCACGGGCGAGATAGATCATGACGTTCGAGGCTGTGCCGCTCGCGACGCTGCCCACGAGCACCATGCCTGCCGTCAGATCGGGCGGCATGTGCAGCACGCGCGCGATCACCCAGGCAGCCAGCGGCATCACGAGATAGTGCAGGACCACCCCGGCGACGATCGGTGCGGGACGCGTGAGCACGCGCTTGAAGTCGTCGACGGTGAGCGTGACGCCCATCGCGAACATCACCACGGTCAGGAGTGCCGTGACGTGCGGCGTAACGCCGGAGAAACTGCCGGGCGAGAAATAGGCGGAAACGGACAACAGCAGAGCCCACAGCGGGAACAGCCGGGTAATACGGGCGATCATGAAATCCTCAGGGAAGGGGTATGCGGCGCGAGCGCGGGCAAGCGGATACGGCCGCGTAGCCCGCCACCGCATCGTCCCTGCCGCGCCCGGGCCGCCGGGCGCAAAAGGTTAATATTTTACTTATTTTGCGCCGGGTGCCCTACCTTGGCCTTTCAGTCGCGTTTCGCCTTGCCCATCAGCAAGGCACCGCCGGTCCCATCGCGACGCGGCGCGCGCTGTGCGAAATCGCTGCGCTCCGCGCCGCCTCCTTGCCCGCGCGAGGCGGTCTGCCCCGTGCGGCCGTCACGACCTTGGCGTGCTGTACCAGCCGCCGGTGTGGCCGCGCGTTGGGCATCGCCCTGACGCTTGGGCACCTGCGCCTGATGGCGTTGCTGCCCGCCTTGTCCCGCGTTCGCGACCTGCGCGCCGTGCCCCGCATTGCCGCCGTTCACGGCACCGCTGCTCTTTCGGCCACCGCGCTCGCCTTCGCGACGCGCCTTCGGTTCGTTGCCCTGGCGTGCGCCACGACCGCCATCGCGCGGCTCACGCGCCTCACGCGGGGCGCGGGCCGGTTGGCGCGCGTCGTCGTCGCCGCGGCCGCCACGTCCGCCGCCGGCCCCACGACCTTGTTGCGCCTTGCGAATCGGTTGCGCCACGGCATGCGGATCCGGATCGAAGCCCGGGATCACTTCGCGATCGATGGTGCGCTTGATGAGACGTTCGATCTGCGTGAGCAGTTGATGCTCGTCCACACACACGAGCGACACGGCCTCGCCGTTCGCGCCGGCGCGTCCGGTGCGGCCGATGCGGTGGACATAGTCTTCCGCCACTTCCGGCAGGTCGAAGTTGACCACGTGGGGCAACTGGTCGATGTCGATGCCGCGCGCGGCGATATCGGTCGCAACCAGCACCTGCAACGTGCCGCTCTTGAATTCGGCGAGTGCGCGCGTGCGGGCGCCCTGGCTCTTGTTGCCGTGAATGGCGAGCGCCGGAATGCCACCCTTCGTGAGCTGCTCGGCCAGCCGGTTCGCGCCGTGCTTGGTGCGCGTGAACACGAGCACCTGGAACCAGTTGTGCTCGCGCACAAGGTGTTCGAGCAGCTCGCGCTTGCGGTCGCGATCGACCGGGTGGATCTTCTGCGCGACGGTTTCAGCCGTCGTATTGCGACGCGCCACTTCGATGAGCGCGGGCGACTTGAGCAGGCCGTCGGCCAGCTGCTTGATCTCGTCGGAGAACGTGGCCGAGAACAGCAGGTTCTGGCGCTTCGACGGCAGCACCGCCAGCACACGGCGAATATCGCGAATGAAGCCCATGTCGAGCATGCGGTCGGCTTCGTCCAGCACGAGAATCTCGACGCCCGAAAGATCGACCGTCTTCTGCTGCATGTGATCGAGCAGACGGCCGGGGGTCGCGACGAGAATGTCCACGCCGCGCGCCAATTGCTTGACCTGCGGCACCATCGACACGCCGCCGAACACGGTCATGGACGTGAGCGGCAGGTATTTGCCGTATTGCGTGACGCTTTCCTCGACCTGGGCGGCCAGCTCGCGCGTGGGCGTCAGCACGAGCGCGCGCACGGAGCGCTTGCCGTTGGTCGCCGCCGCGCGCGTACGCGTGGAGAGCATTTGCAGGATCGGCAGCGTGAAGCCCGCCGTCTTGCCGGTCCCGGTCTGGGCGCCGGCGAGGAGATCGCCGCCTTGCAGGACGGCCGGAATCGCTTGCAGTTGAATGGGAGTCGGGTGCGTGTAGCCGAGGTCGGCCACGGCACGCAGGATGTCGGCCGACAGGCCGAGCTTTTCAAAAGACATATATGGACCAATGCACGGACTCCACGAAGTGTGTCCCCGCGCGTATCGATGTTGTGTGTTCTTGAGGGAATGCCCGCGTAGGGCGTGCGACAGGCATCGCGCTCATGAGGGCGATGCGCCGAAAGACGCCTGCAAGACGACCCGCCGGCGAATGAAATCAAGCGGCTTGGCGGGCGAGGCCGTCGCGGGTACGGCCGTGTCTTGGAATCCCGTAGTTTACCATGTGCCCTTTCCCACGTCAGTCGGCATCGGCATTTGCCTTCCCGGGGCCCGAAATTCGGACGTTCCGCCGGGCGGCTGCGCGCGTGTCGCCGTGTCGCTCAAGCCGCTACACTGGCGTCATTGCCCCCCGAAGGCCCCGGCCTGCCTGCTCTGTGCGATTCGACCTGACCGACCTGCGTCTGTGCCTGCTGGTTGCCGAAGCTGGCAGCATCACCGGCGGCGCCGAGCGCGCCCATCTGACACTGGCCTCTGCCAGCGCCCGTATTCGCGGGCTCGAAGAGGTGCTGGGTGTCGCGCTCTTCATGCGCCACCGCCAGGGCGTAATGCCCACCCCCGCCGGTCGCGCCCTGCTCGCTCACGCCCAGCGCGTGCTCGCCCAGATCGAGCAGTTGCGAGGCGAACTCGGCGAATACGCGGCTGGGCTCAGGGGGAACGTGCGTATTGCCTCGAACACCGTGGCGATGTCCGAGTTTCTGCCGGATCTGCTGGGGGCGTTCCTCGCCGAGCATCCGAATGTGGAGATCTCCCTGCGCGAGCAGACGAGCCCGGCCGTCGTGCAAGCGGTCCTGGAAGGCGCGGCCGACATTGGCGTGGTCTCGGACTGGATCGAATTGACGGGGCTCGAGACGGTGCCATTCCGGCAGGACCGGCTGGTGGTCGTCACGCCGCCTGGGCACGCGTTGGCCTCGCGCGCCCGGGTGGCCTTCATCGACGTACTGGACTCGGAGTTCATCGGCCTGCCCGAGCGCAGCGCGCTGGCCGAGCACCTCGACGGCCACGCGAAGCGCGCCGGTCGGCCACTGCGATATCGTCTGCGCCTGAGAGACTTCGACAGCCTGTGTCGCGCCGTGGCAGCGGGGGCCGCGCTGGGCATCGTGCCGCTGAGCGCCGCCGCACGCTCGGCCGCGACGCTGGGCATCGGCGTCGTGCCGCTCTCCGACGAGTGGGCCCTGCGCACGCTGGTGCTGTGCGTGCGTGAGCGCGACGCCCTGCCGGTCTACGCGCGGCAATTGCTTGAACGGCTGCAGGCCACGCCCGCCGCCACTAACGAAAACGGCACGACGTAATCATCGTGCCGTGATCTCTTGTGCCGTCAATCCCGGCGAATCCAGCCGGTCCAGCGCGTCCGGTGAGGCGAGCGAGTCGACTTACATCGCCGCCGGCGCCGACGCCCCACGCCCGCGCAGCAACGCGTAGAGGATGATGGCGCCGAACGTGGCGCAACCGATGCCCCCCAGCGAGAAGCTACCGAACTTCAGCGTGAAGTCGCCCGCGCCGAGCACCAGCGTGACGGCGGCGACGATCAGGTTGCGGTTATCCGAGAAGTCGACCTTGTTCTGCACCCAGATGCGCGCGCCGGCCACCGTGATCAGACCGAACACCACGATCGACACGCCGCCCAGCACCGGACCCGGGATCGTCTGAATCACCGCGCCGAATTTCGGCGAGAAGCCCAGCACCAGCGCGATCACCGCAGCGACAGCAAACACCAGTGTCGAATAGATCTTCGTGACGGCCATCACGCCGATATTCTCGGCGTAAGTCGTCACGCCCGTGCCCCCGACGCTGCCCGACACAATGGTCGCCAGACCATCGCCGAGGAAGGCGCGGCCCATGTAGCGGTCGAGGCTCTGTCCGGTCATGGCGCTGACCGCCTTGATGTGTCCGAGGTTCTCCGCCACAAGGATGATGGCAATCGGGGCGAGCAGTACCATCGCTTCCGGCTTGAACACTGGCGCCGCGAAGTGCGGCAGGCCAAACCAGGCGGCATGGGCCACCACGGCGAAGTCGATCGGCTTGCCGAGGCCCATGCCGTTGGTCAGCACGGCGTACAGCGCATAGGCCAGCAGCAGGCCCACGAGAATCAGCAGGCGTTGCACCATGCCGCGCGCGAGCACCGCCACGAGACCGACGCACAGCACGGTCGCCAGCGCCATCCACGTGTCGAAGGGAGTCCCCGAGACGCCCTTCACCGCGACCGGCGCGAGGTTCAGGCCGATGACGGCGACGACCGCGCCCGTCACCACCGGCGGCATGAGGGCTTCGATCCAGCGAGTGCCGACGGCCATCACGATCAGGCCGATGATGGCGTAGAGCACGCCGCAGGCGATGATCCCGCCGAGCGCCACCGGAATATTCAGATTCGGCCCGCTGCCCGCATAGCCCGTCACCGAGATGACCAGGCCGATGAAGGCGAAGCTCGAGCCGAGATAGCTGGGTACGCGTCCGCCGACGAGCACGAAGAAGAGCAGCGTGCCGATCCCCGACATGAAGATGGCAAGGTTCGGATCGAACCCCATGAGCAGCGGGGCAAGTACGGTCGAGCCGAACATGGCGACCACGTGCTGCACGCCCATCGCGATGGTTTGCGGCCAGGCCAGGCGCTCATCGGGGGCAATCACGCGGCCGGAGGCCGTGTCCTGCTGCCGCCACTTCGGGAAATAACCCTCTGCCATGTCGATCTTCTCCTGGGTGTCGTGCCGCCGAATCCGAAAGGTGCGAAAGGTGCGGGACGTGGGTCGATGGGAAAACTGGCGGCAGTGTACGGAGTGACTGCACGCAAGGCAAGGCGGCGCGCTTGGGCAGCGCCGCCCCGCCATCGGTCGTCACCGCTTGGCGACGCCCTGGAGAATCACGTCGGCCAGCCCAGTGTAGTTCCCGTCGAAATGGTGCCCGCCGGGCATCTTGACGACCTGAACGCGCTTGGGATCGAGCCCCGGACAGTTGCTGTCGTCTTCGTCGGCCCCATAGATGCACATCGCCATCCCGTCGGGCAGACGCTCCACCTCCGGACGAATCGGCAGGCCGTTCTGGCTCGACATCACCCAATTGGTCATGCGGAACTCGAAGTCCGCCTTCTGCCCAAGTCCCATCAGCACCAGCAGCGCCACCCGCTCGCGGGCCACCGGCGACAGACGATTGACCATGAACGGCAGCACATCGGCCCCTTGCGAGTAGCCGATCAGGATCACGCGCTTCTTGTTCCAGCGCGTCTGATAGAAGCGCATCAGGCGGTCGATATCGAGCGCGCCGGATGCCGGGGTGCGCGCCGACCAGAAATAGCGCAGCGAATCCACGCCCACCACCGGAATGCCGTGCGCGGAGAGCGCGCCCGCGACATCGCGGTCGAGTCCGGCCCAGCCGCCGTCGCCCGACATCAGTATGGCGAACGCGTCGGCCATATTGGCGGCGGGCTTGCCGGTGGCCGGCACCTCGACGACGGGCAGATCGGCCACCGCGGCGGGCGGTCGAACCGTTCCCGCCACGTGGTGCGCGTTCAGACGCCGGAACGCGTTCTTGTACTGCGTCACCCAATCGGCCAGCACAGACGTCGACGGTGCGCCCGTCCCGGCCGGCGTGCCGGAGACATCCATCGCGCCCAGGCTACCCGCCAGCCCGCCGACGAGCCAGCTCGAATTCGGCGTGCGGGCGGCGAACGCCTGCGCCACGTGGTCCGCGCAACGCGGCGCGCGCGAGGCGGGTCCGCCGACCGGTCCGCCCATTGCCAACCACGGTGCGCTCATGACGGGCGCGGGCAGCAATCGCATCGGCGCGCCGCCGGCCGTGTGCGTGATACCGCGTCCGAAATGCACCCCCTCGCCCTGACACAACGGCCGGGACATCGGCAGTACCGGACAGAAGTCGACGGACAACGCGCCGGAGAACGTATCGTTACCGGCCTGCGCAAGCATCGCGTAGGCGAACGTGCCGCCCACGCCGTCGCCAACCAGAATGGGCGGCGTGTAGCCGGGCAGCTTGACGGCCGCCTCGACCCATCGACCGAAGTTGTCGAGATCGCCCGCCGCGTATACGCAAGCGATCTCGTCCTTGGTGTAATTCGCCATCAACCGTGCGGTGTCGATGCCCGCCACCAACGCGCCGGTGTCCGCGAGGGCGCGGGCCATCCGTTCGGCGCGCGGCGTCCAGCCGTCGTCGTCGGAGAAAAAGAGCACCGTCGCGTTCGGCTCCCCTTCCGGACGGAAGATGGGCACGTTCTCGAAGCGGCCATGCGTCAGGATTTCCGGGGCTTGCGCGGGTGTCGGCGTCTGGGCCAGTGCGGCAACGGACGTCATCATCACCGCCCAAGTCGCGGCACTCGCTGCGACGCGGCCGACCCAGCGCGGTGTGCTCTCGCCGCGTCCGCGCTTGGGCGATCTCGCCTGTCCATCGTGCGCCTTGTCGTGCATCGCCATCGTGTGACCTGTCATTTCGTCATGATTCCTTTCCATCCACCGCCCACCAGCGAGGCCACGTCGGCCAGTGTGAGCATCGGCGCGATGCCGCCCGGCGTCATCAGATAACGCGCCTCCCATTGCGGATCGAATTTGTCCTTGAAGCTGCGCAGCCCGCGGAAGTTGTAGAAGCGCGCGCCGTGCGCGAACATCATGCGGCCGAAGCGATGCCAGCGGGGCGCAAGCTGGTGCGTCTCCATGCCCGACATCGGGGCCATTCCCAGGCCGAAGCGCTGATAGCCCTGCGCTTTGAAATGCAGCATCAGCGTCGCGAACAGGAAGTCCATCGTGCCGGGGGGAGCGTCCGGCACCTGCCGCATCAGATCGATGCTCGCTTCGATGCGCTGGACGTCTGGGCACATCAACGTGGCAAACGCGACGAGGCGCGTCTCGCGGCGCACAAGCGCCACGGGTTGGCGCGCGACGTACGCGTCGGTGAACGCGCCCAACGAGAAACCCTTCTCGCGCGTATGTTGGCGCGCAAGCCACGCGTCCGATACGCGCCGCATTTCCGCGAGATGCGGCGCGACGTCTTCCGCCGCCACAATCTCCAGCGTCAACCCTTCGCGTTCACCGCGCGCCACCCCATGCCGCAGATTGGCGCGACGCGCGCCTTGCAGCCCGAACTCCGGCAGCGAGACGAACGCTTCCTCGCCGAGCTTGAAGGCCCGCAGTCCCGCGTCGATATAGAGCGGCAGCGCCTGCGGGCGGGTCTTGTAGAACGCCGCGCGTCCGCCGTGCGCATCGGCCAGCTCGATGAAGCGCCAAATCAGTTCGGGCCACTCCTTCTGGTCGCCGACCGGGTCCGAGAGCGACACCCACGAACGGCGATGCTTTGCGTACATGATGAAAGCGTTGCCAGACGGCGAGAACAGGAAGCTCTTGTCGCCCATCAGCGCCAGACAGGCGTCGGCGGCCGGTTGCTTGCGGATGACGGCTCGCGCGCGCGCCAGTTCCTCCTCGCTCGCTGGCACGATCGCGCCAGCGGACTGACGCAGCAATTGCCACAACGACAGCCCGAGTCCGATCACGGCCACGACCATCAACGCACGCATGGAACGGGGCGCGTCGCCGTCGAACGTGAACTGCCACCAGAGCTGATTTGCGTATTCGACGCGCCGGTACGCCATGAACATCAGCCAGGTACAGGCCCCGAGCACCGAGAGCACGGCAATGATCCAGCCCGGCTCGAACGTCTGCGTGAAAAGCGACGAGCGTCGGTCGAACTGTTCGCGCGAGACGAGCAGCAGCGTCGCCAGCATGGCCAATACGAAGCACTCCGACACGGCAATGCCCTTGGGAATCGCGAGGACGGCAGCGATGATCGTCAGGCCGAGCGAGCCCCACCAGGCGGCATCGAGCCGGTGCAGCAGACCTCGCGCGAGGAACAGCATGGCCAGCCCCGCCACACTGCCGAGCAAGTGCGACACTTCAACGAGGAACAGCGGCACGTGGTGGCGGAGGAAGTCTTCGGCGTCGCGCGTAGCGGGCGTCACGCCGGAGATCAGCAGCATGACCCCGGCAACGAGCGTGAGCGCGGCCAACAAGCCGGGGAAGAGCCGCACGGCCGCGCGACCGATCGGCGCCGCCGCGCTTTGGCGCAACTCGAAGCCGGCCAGCAGACAGGCGGCAAGCATCAGCGGCAGCAGATAGTAGATGCCGCGATAGAGCACCAGCGCCCCCGCCACCTGACTGATCGGTGCATGCCCATTGGTCGCGAGCAGAATCACCGCTTCGAACACCCCCACGCCGCCCGGCACGTGGCTGAGTACCCCGAGCGCCATGGCAATGGCATAGAAGACGACGAAGGTCGGTAGGTCCACCACGTTGGCGGGCAGCAGACACCACAAGGCGGCGGCCGCCATGCCCAGATCGGCGGCCGAAATCAGCAACTGGCGCACCGCGACCCGCAGCGGCGGCAGCGGGATCGGCCAGCGGTTCAGCAAGCGCACCGTGCGCTTGCGGGCACACAGCACCAGGAACGCGGCGGCGCCGGCCAGCAGCAGCAAGGCAAGCAGTTGCAACAGCCACGCCGGAATCGGCACCAGCGCCGAGACGCGCGACGCGCCCCACAACATGCCGAGCGAACCGAACACGGTCATGCCGAGACCGAACGCGCCGGCGTTGAACGCTACCGCCTGCGCCACCTTCGACGCATCGACGCCCGCGGCGGCGTACATGCGCATTCGCACCGTGCCGCCGGTGAGCACCCCCAGGCCGACGGAGTTTCCCAGCGCGTAGGCGATGAACGAGGTGAGCACGACCGTCGAGCGCTTGACCTTCGCGCCGGCGAAGCCAAGCCCTGAGATGTCGTAACCGGTGAGGGCCGCGTAACTCGCCAGGGTTGCCAGCATAGCAAGCACCAGACGTGTCACGGGTGTGTTGTGTATCTCGGCAACGATGTCGTCGTAATGCACGTGGCGCAGCATGTGATGCAACGCATCGAAGACGAAGAGGCCGAGCAGGACGACGCCGGCCGCGATCAGCCACGGCCGGGCCGTGCCCCAGGGCACGCGCCGGAGCCAGCGCAGGGGCGCGGGCAACGCGAGCCAGGCGGCCTCGTCGGCGGGCGGCGGCTCG
>NZ_CABPSG010000022.1:0-40486 GCF_902459595.1 Pandoraea soli
GCCCGCGACGCGCAGGAAGCGGCGGCCGCGAGCGCGGTCGCACGCCTTGACGCGGAACTGGCGGCCGATGACACCGTGGACGCTGCGGCGGCCGGTTCGGTCGCCGCGGCAGCCGGGGCGCCCGACGTCGCCAACGCCGACACCGACGAGCCCGTTGCAAACGCCAAGGCGGGTGTGACATCCGCCGCCGCGCCCGAGGCTGCGGCGGCACCGGTGGTGCCTGCGGCGCAACCGGCTGCACCGAGCGGTCCGCCACCGGTCATCGACGAGCGCATCGACTGCGTCGTCGCACTGCCGTTGGCCAATGTGATCGCGGCGGAGCGTTTGATGCCGCTGACGGTACGCATGCGCCGCGCGGGCAGCAAACCCGTCAACATCGAAGGCCGTGCCGACGAGCATTCACCGTGGGAGTTGATTCGCTCCGGCGGGCGCTATCACCAGTTGCGCATGGCCGTGCAGTTGGCCAACCGCGCGGGCGCCCTCAATGAAGTCGAGTTCTCCGAGTTCTCGAATCTCGTGCAGACGCTCGCCGATGCGGCCGACGCCTTGCCCGAATTGCCCGACATGATGGAGACGGTCGCCCGCGGTCGTGAACTCGACAGCTTTGCCGCGCAATGCGACGCCCAACTATCGGTGAATGTGTTGTCGGACGGCGCGCCATGGTCGGCCAACTATGTTCAGGCGGTCGCCACGCAAGACGGGCTGCTCCTCTCGCGCGATGGCATGCGGTTCGTCAAACTCGATGCGCGCCAGAATCCGGTGTTCATGCTGCAGTTCGGCGACACCAACTTCCTGCGTGACGATCTGACGTACAAGGGCGGCGATCTGATCACGATGCTGCTCGATGTGCCGGTGGCCGACGAAGACCTGCTGCCGTTCCGTCTGATGTGCGATTACGCACGTTCGATCGGGCAGCGCATCGGGGGGCGGGTGGTGGACGATCAGCGTCGGCCGCTCTCGGATGCTGCGCTGCAAAACGTCGACAAGCAATTGCTCAAGCTCTACGAACGCCTTGAGGCGCGCGGTCTGCCGGCGGGCTCGCCGGTCACGCGCCGCCTGTTCAGCCAGTAATTTCGAGCCGAAGCGCGGCAGACGACGGTCCGTCGGATGCCGCATTCGATGCACGCCGTTCATCGTCGGGTGAGCGGCGTTTTTGTTCCAATCGATGGATGAAAGCGATCGACAACGCGCAGTTGCGCACGTCGAAGGCATAATGTCCTGACTTCCCGTCTCCCGAGTCTGCTTGCATGTCCCAAACTTCTGTTCCGGGTCAGGGCGCGAACGCCCCTACCGCTACCGATGCAGCGCCCGCCGCCCGTCGCGCGACCGAGTTGCGTGCCGAGTTGGCGCGTCACAACCGCGCGTATTACGAAGAGGATGCGCCGCTGATTCCCGATGCCGAGTACGACCGCCTGTTTGCCGAACTGGTCGCGCTCGAGACTGATCATCCCGAATTGACGCGTCCCGATTCGCCCACGCAACGTGTGGGTGGCAAGCCGGTGGAAGGGTTCGCGCAGGTGGTGCATCGCGTGCCGATGCTCTCGCTGAACAACGGCTTTGCCGACGAGGATGTCGAAGCGTTCGACCGTCGTGTATCGGATGGACTGCGCGATGGTGGTGCGCCCACCGGCGATCTGTTCGGCGCGCCCGTCGAATATGCGGCCGAGCTGAAGTTCGACGGGCTGGCGATCGCGTTGCGTTATGAGCGCGGGGTGCTCGTGCAGGCAGCCACGCGCGGCGACGGCACGACCGGTGAAGAGGTCACCGCGAACATCCGCACGATCAAGACCATTCCGCTGCGCCTGAAGACCGATAACCCGCCCGAGGTGCTCGAGGTGCGTGGCGAAGTGCTGATGTTCCGGGCCGACTTCGACAAGCTCAATCGGGCGCAGGAAGCGGCGCAAGAGAAGGTGTTCGTCAATCCGCGCAACGCGGCGGCGGGCAGTCTGCGACAGCTCGATTCGAGGATTACGGCGAAGCGTCCGTTGTCGTTCTTCGCCTATGGGGTGGGCGAACTGGTGGGTGTCTCGATGCCGGAGACGCACTCGGCCTTGCTCGACTGGTATGTCACGCTGGGCATTCCGGTCAATGAGCGGCGCGAAGTCGTGCGGGGCGCCTCCGGGTTGCTGGCGTTCTACCGCGCGGTGGGTGAGGCACGTGGGACACTGCCTTACGACATCGATGGCGTGGTCTACAAGGTCAACCGTCGCGACGAGCAGGATCGGCTTGGATTTGTCTCGCGCGCCCCGCGCTTCGCGCTGGCGCACAAGTTTCCGGCGCAGGAAGCGCTGACGACGTTGCTGGACATTGAAGTGCAGGTGGGCCGAACCGGGGCGATTACGCCGGTGGCGCGGCTCTCGCCCGTTTTTGTCGGCGGGGCGACCGTCACAAATGCTACGCTGCACAACGAAGACGAGATTCGCCGCAAGGATGTGATGATCGGCGATACGGTGATCGTGCGCCGGGCGGGCGACGTGATTCCGGAAGTCGTCGGGTCGGTGCTCGAGCGACGGCCGGACGATGCAAGAGCGTTCGTCATGCCGACGGCGTGCCCGGTGTGCGGATCGGCCATCGAGAAACTGCCCGACGAAGTGATCGCGCGATGCACGGGCGGCTTGATTTGCGCGGCGCAGCGCAAGCAGGCGTTGCTGCACTTCGCCCAGCGCCGGGCGCTCGACATCGAGGGGCTTGGCGACAAGCTCGTGGAGCAACTGGTCGACCAGCATATCATTCGCACGCCGGCCGATCTTTTCAAACTGGGCGTGGCGAAGCTTGCGGCGCTTGACCGGATGGCGGACAAGTCGGCGTCCAATCTGGTGGCGGCGCTCGAGACGGCCCGTCACACGACGCTGGCACGCTTCATCTTCGCGTTGGGTATTCGCCATGTGGGCGAGGCGACGGCGAAGGATCTCGCGCGTCATTTTGGCAAGCTCGACAACGTGATGGCGGCGAGCATCGAGGAACTGCTGGCCGTGCATGACGTTGGACCGATTGTGGCCCAATCCATCGCCAATTTCTTTGGCGAACCGCATAATGTGGAAGTGATTGAGCAGTTGCGGGCGGCAGGCGTGACGTGGGCGGAGTCCGAGCCGGCGGCTGAGGCACCGCTGCCGCTGGCCGGCAAGACGTTCGTGCTCACAGGCACGCTGCCGACGCTCTCGCGCGATGAGGCGAAAGCCATGCTGGAGGCGCGGGGGGCAAAGGTTGCCGGCTCGGTTTCTGCGAAAACCGACTACGTGGTCGCGGGCGCAGAAGCCGGCAGCAAGTTGGCGAAGGCTGAGGCACTGGGTGTGCCCGTGCTGGACGAAGACGCTATGCGGGCGATGTTGGCCGCGCTTTGATGGGAGGATCCAATCGATGATTCGCGACATCCTGAAGATGGGCGATCCGCGCCTGCTGCGCATCGCCAAACCCGTGGAACATCTCGACACGCCCGAGTTGCGGGAGCTGGTCGCCGACATGTTCGACACCATGAAGCACGCAAACGGCGCGGGACTGGCGGCGCCGCAGATCGGTGTCGATCTGCAGGTGGTGATCTTCGGCTTCGAGCACAACGAGCGCTACCCGGACGCGCCTGAAGTGCCTGAAACCGTGCTCATCAATCCCGTCATCACGCCGCTCACGCAGGACATGGAAGAGGGCTGGGAAGGTTGTTTGTCGGTGCCAGGGCTGCGCGGCATGGTCAATCGTTATTCGATGCTGCGCTATGAGGGGGTCGACCAGTATGGCCGAGCGATCGATCGCGTGGCTGAGGGCTTTCACGCCCGGGTCGTTCAACACGAGTGCGACCATCTGATCGGCAAGCTTTATCCAATGCGCATTACCGACTTCAGCAAGTTCGGATTTACCGAGATTCTCTTTCCGGGACTGGATCCCAAGAGCGACGACTGACGCGGGGGCGAGGCGCCGCCGCGTTATTCTGATTCGCGGCAAATGGCTGATCTTGCCGAGCGTCTGGACTGGATCGCGTGCCAGTTCGATAAGGCCCTCGCCTGAAACACAAAACCCCATGCGCCGAAAAGCATGGGGTTCATCTGCACGCTGAGCCCGCCTCGATGGCGGGCTTTTTCATGGGCTGTGTCGCTGACTCAGAAGCCTTCGCCAGCGCGCAGATAGCGCCACTCACCAACGGGCAGGTTGCCCAGCGTGATGCGTCCCATGCGAACGCGCTTGAGGCCGGTCACATGCAGACCGACCAGTTCGCACATCCGGCGGATCTGCCGTTTCTTGCCTTCCTTGAGCACGAAGCGCAGTTGCTCAGCGTTCTGCCACTCGACCTGTGCGGGCTTGAGCGGTTGATCGTCGAGTTCCAGGCCGTGACGCAGCAGGGCCAGACGGTCTGCCGGGAAATGCGCCTGAACGTTCTCGACATGCTCGTTATACGTAACGCGCACGAGGTACTCCTTCTCGATATCCGAATCTTCCCCGATCAGTTGCTTGGCAATGCGACCGTCTTGCGTCAGGACGAGCAAGCCGGTCGAGTCGATGTCGAGGCGTCCGGCGGGCGCGAGACTGCGTAGATGCGACGGCGAGAAACGCACGCCGGCATCGTCCTCGGCCCAGTGATGCTCGCGCGTGACCAGCACGACAGCGGGCTCGTAGCCGTCCTCCGCCTGTGCGGAGACGTAGCCCACGGGCTTGTGCAGCAGGATCGTCATGCGATTGGCTTGCTCCTTGTGCGCAGCCTGCACGACGGTGATTTCCTGGGTCGGCAGGATCTTCGTACCGAGTTCGGTCACAACCTTGCCGTCGACGCGAACCCATCCCTTGGCGATCCACTCGTCGGCTTCGCGACGCGAACACAGGCCGAGTTCCGACATGCGCTTGGACAGGCGCAGCGACCCGGCGGCGTCGTGATGGAGCTTGACGTCGTAATCGGTATCGCGCGCGGGGCGTGCGGGGCGTGCCGGCCGAGCGGTCCGCGCGTCGCGATCGTCGCGGGCGAAGCGGCCGCCGGGCGTGCCTTCGCCACGGGCGCCACCTTCGGCGGCACGGCGCGGACGGTCTTCGTCAAAACGGCGCGGGGCGCGGTCATCGGGTCCCCGTTTGGCCGGACGGGCGAAATCGCCACGGGCGCCACCTTCGGCGGCACGACGCGGACGCGCTTCGTCGTCAAGTCGTGCCGGACGCGCGCCAGCAACGCGCTCGCGTTGGCCACGTGCGGGCGGACGTTCGCCCGTCGAACGCTTTTCGTACGGCGTTGTGCTGCCGGCCGCAGGTTTGCGTGGCGCAGCGGCATTTCCGGCCGGGCGCCGTGCACCCGCCGGCGTAGCCGCATCGTCCACTGGACGCGGTCGTGCCGGTTTTGCGGCAGGTTTCTTTCTTGCGCCGCTGGCGTCGAGCATCGACGCGGGCACGGCTTTGGTCGGACGGCTCAGCGCGCCGGACGAACGCACCGGAGCGCGAGTCTTGTCGAGAGTGCGGGGATGTTTGGCACTCAGTTTGGTGCGCGGGGTATCGCTCATGATTCCAATGCTTCGAGTAATTCGGTCTCGACGGCGATTTGCAGACGACTGTCCTGCAAACGGCTGCCATCGAGCAGGAACGTGTCTTCGACACGCTCGCCGAGGGTGTTGATGCGGGCGGTACGCACGCTTACGCCGTGACGCGCAAGCACGCGAGCGACCGCGTACAGCAGACCGGTGCGGTCGTTAGCCGACACCGATAACAAGTAGTACTGACCGCGATCGTCGGGTCGCAAATCGACGCGCGGCGTGACTGGGAAGCTGCGAGACCGTCGCGGCAGCCGGCCCTTGCTGGGCTCTGCCAGCGGATCGACACGCGTGAGCAAAGACACCAGTTCGCTCTCCACCAGATTGATGATGTCGCGATAGCTTGTGTCGAGACCCGGGTCGGTCAGCAGAAAGCTGTCCAGGGCAAAGCCGTGGCTGGTCGTATGCACCTTGGCGTCGAGAATCGACAACCCTTTGCGCTCGAAATAGCCGCAAATGCGCGCGAACAGATCGAGCTGGTCGCGCACGTAGACCATCACCTGCAGCCCTTCGCCAATCGGTGAGGGACGTGCCTTGACAATAGGGGTCGCGCTGTCCACGTGCCGCCAAAGATGGCGCGTCTGCCACGCGACGTCGGCCGGATCGTTGCGCAGGAAGTAGGCGACGTCCAGCGTATTCCAGAGCGCCTCCTGCGCGCGCTCCGGCACGGTGTAGAGGCGCAGCAGCCCGAGCGCCTCTTCCTTGCGCGTTTTGAGCTGCGAGCGCGGATCTGGATTGGCACCGCCCAGCACCTGCAACGTTAGCCGGTAGAGGTCTTCCAGCAGCTTGCCTTTCCAGGCGTTCCACACCTTCGGGCTGGTGCCGCGAATATCGGCGACCGTCAGGAGATACAGTGCCGTCAGGCGCCGCTCGTTCCCCACTTTCGCCGCAAAGCGGCGGATGACCTCGGGGTCGGTAGTGTCCTGCTTCTGCGCCACCGTGCTCATCGTCAGGTGCTCTCCCACCAGCCAGACGATCAGGTCCGTGTCCTCCTTGTCGATGCCGTGACGCGTGCAGAAGCGTCGCGCATCGGTCATGCCAAGCGTGGAGTGATCGCCACCGCGGCCCTTTGCGATGTCATGGAAGAGGGCTGCGACCGTCAGCGCCCACGGTCGGTCGAAGTTCGCGATCAACTGGCTGCAGAATGGGTACTCGTGCGCGTGCTCCGCCACGGCGAAACGGCGAATATTGCGCACGACCATCAGGATGTGTTGATCGACGGTATAGACGTGGTACAGATCGTGCTGCATCTGACCGACCACGCGACGGAAGTTGATCAGATAGCGGCCGAGCACGCTCGTCTGGTTCATCAGGCGCAAGGCATGGGTGATGCCCTGCGGCTGCTGGAGAATGCCGAGAAACGTGCTGCGATTTTCGGGATCGGCGCGCCACTGCGCGTTCATCAGTTCGCGGGCGTTGTAGAGCGCCCGCAGCGTGCGCGCCGAGAGACCCTTCACGCCGACGACCTGTTCGTAAAGCAGGAAGGTCTCGAGAATGGCGTTCGGGTGACGCTGGTACAACTCGTCGTCCACGATCTCGATCATTCCCTGCTTCTCGACGAAACGCTCGTTGATCACCCGCGTGACCCCGCTGGTTTGCGGGAACAGGCGAGCTTCGACGTTGAGCAGCAGCACCGTATTGAGTTGCGAGACGGCCTTGGCGGCCCAGTAGTAGCGCCGCATGAGCTGCTCGCTGGCCCGCTTGGTGGCGGTGGCGTCGAAGCCGAGGCTTTGCGCGAGCGACGTTTGCATGTCGAATACGAGCACGTCCTGACGCCGTCGCGCCAGCAAGTGCAGCCGCGCCCGCAAGCCCTTCAGGAATTGCTCGTTACGGCGCAGCTCCTTGAGTTCGCGTTCGGTCAGCAGTTCCCGCGCGAACAGTTCCGCCCAACTGTTACCGAGGCCGGCAGCCTTCGTCATCCAGAGAATGACCTGCAGGTCGCGCAGTCCGCCCGGGCTTTCCTTGCAGTTGGGTTCGAGGCTGTACGGGGTGTCCTGATACTTGGCGTGACGCTGGCGGATCTCAAGCTGTTTGCTGCGGAAAAACGCGCGCGGATCGAGATCGGCCGAGAAGCGACGCTCGAAGTCGTCGAAGAGCGCCGCGTTGCCGGTGAGCAGGCGGGCTTCCAGCAGACTGGTTTGTACGGTGACGTCGGCGTGCGCTTCGGTGATGCACTCGTCGACCGTGCGGACCGACGATCCGATCTCAAGCCCGATATCCCACAGGAAGCCGATAAACGGCTCCACGTGCGACGTGAGCGCCTGCGCGTCGGCATCGCCGTGGAGCAGGAGAATGTCGACGTCCGAGTGCGGGTACAGCTCACCGCGCCCATAGCCGCCCACGGCGACGAGGGCGAAACCATCGGGCATCTGGCACTCGTTCCAGGCGTCGCGCATGGCTTGATCGACCGCCTGGCACAAGCCATGCAGAAGCACGTCGATCTTCCCGTGTGTGGAAAAGCGTTCGACGAGTTCGGCCTTGCGATCCTTGAGGGCCTGACGTAGCGGAGACGGGGCGTGCGCACGCGCGTGCATGGCGGCTTCCTGGTAATGAAAGTAACAAGTCAGGCCGGGTGGCCGCCGCGATGACAGGCGGCCGGACGACGGTGGCTCAGGTGGCGGTGGCGAACGACGTCACGTATGACGAACCGGGCGGCGGTGGCGGCGTCAGGGCGGAGTGCGTGAGCACCTCGTGGCCCGTCGGCGTCACGAGCACCGTGTGCTCCCATTGCGCCGACAGACTGCGATCGCGCGTCTTGACCGTCCATTGATCGGGCATCGTCCGAATCTCGCGCTTACCCGCGTTGATCATCGGCTCGATGGTAAAGATCATGCCCGCCTGCAACTCAAGACCGGTGCCTTGGCGACCGTAATGCACGATCTGCGGGTCCTCGTGGAATACCTGTCCGATGCCGTGGCCACAGTATTCGCGCACCACGCTGTATCCCTGCGCTTCGGCATGCGTCTGGATGGCTTGGCCGATGTCGCCCAGATGCGCGCCCGGGCGCACCTGGTTGATGCCGAGCCACATGCATTCATACGTCACCTGCGCCAAACGCTTCGCCAGGATCGAGCCTTCGCCGACGATGAACATGCGGCTGGTATCGCCGAAGTAGCCATCCTTGATGACGGTGATGTCGATGTTCAGGGCGTCGCCGTTCTTGAGTGTCTTGTCGCCGGGAATGCCGTGGCAGATCACGTCGTTGACCGAGATGCAGGTGGCTTTGGGGTAGGGCGGATAGCCCGGCGGCTGATAGTTCAGCGGTGCCGGCACGGTGCCCTGCTCGTTGAGCATGTACTCGTGGCAAAGCCGGTCGAGTTCCCCGGTCGTGACGCCTGCGCGCACATGCGGCGTAATGAAATCGAGCACCTCGCTGGCCAGTCGGCAGGCGACGCGCATCATTTCAATATCGTGGGCATTCTTGAGGGTGATGGCCATTGCTGAATCGGAGAGATTACGTAAACAGTGCCGCATTATCGCACCAACAGACGGTTTTCGCCCCGTCCGGCTTGGATTTCGGAGCGTTCCGACGATGAATTTCCAAGGTTCCCGGCGTGGCGCGCGGCTGCGCAGTGAACTGGCCGGAGTGCGGCGCGAACCGGGCGTTTCCGACTTGTCATCACAAGTTCACGCGTCGCTTGAGTGCTGGTGGGCTGCGATGCTATAATCTCGGGCTAAGTCGAGGACGAATTGCTAATAAACCCGAGGGTTTTCCCTTGTGTTTCAACGGTCTTCGCCGGGTTTTCAGGGGTGTTTTTGCCCCAGTGTGGTGCCGATCGGTGCCGCATCCGGCGGATTGCGGGGTGGCAGTGTCGATCATCGGCTTGGAAATTTTGAAATCGCGGGCCGGCGCACCCAGGGTGCCCGATCTTCGCAGGCGGGTCATGCAAAGCTGTGTGGCAGTCTGGCGAAACGGGTACGGCAGCCGGTCTAAGACCTAACCCTCACGGAGAATCACATGTCTGTCACTATGCGTCAGATGCTGGAAGCGGGCGTCCACTTTGGTCACCAAACCCGTTTCTGGAACCCCAAGATGGCCCCCTATATCTTCGGCCATCGCAACAAGATTCACATCATCAACCTCGAAAAGACGTTGCCGATGTACCAGGACGCACTGAAGTACGTGCGTCAACTGGCAGCAAATCGCGGCACGATCCTGTTCGTGGGCACGAAGCGTCAGGCGCGTGACATCGTGGCGGAAGCCGCGGGTCGCGCCGGCATGCCTTACGTCAACAACCGTTGGCTGGGCGGCATGCTGACGAACTTCAAGACGCTGAAGTCGTCGATCAAGAAGCTCAAGGACATGGAGCAGGCTCTGGAAGCCGGCGAGCAAGAGCGCATGAGCAAGAAGGAAGCGCTGCTGTTCGATCGCGAAATGGCCAAGCTGCAGAAGTCGATCGGTGGCGTGAAGGATATGGGCGGCATGCCCGACGCCATTTTCGTCGTCGACGTCGGCTACCACAAGATCGCCATCACGGAAGCCACCAAGCTGGGCATTCCGGTGATCGCCGTGGTTGATACGAACCACTCGCCGGAAGGTGTGGATTACATCATCCCGGGTAACGACGACTCGAGCAAGGCCGTCGAGCTGTACGTGCAAGGCGTTGCCGACGCCGTCCTCGAAGGCCGTGAAACCGCCGTCAAGGAAGTCGTGGAAGCCGTTCGCGGCGATGGTAACGACGAGTTCGTCGAAGTGAACGAAGAGGCGTAAGCGGCCACCGCTGCGTAACAAAAGGGGCTGCTGGTGGCGCCCCTTTTTTTTAGTCCGATTTTCCCGCGTCGGGTGCGCGGGGCGCCACGGGGCGGGCAGTGAGGCCGTCCGGACGCCATCCTCTCCCGACTGATTCGATATACAGGAGTAACGATATGCCGGCAATTACTGCAGCAATGGTGGGCGAACTGCGCGCCAAGACCGACGCGCCGATGATGGAATGCAAGAAGGCGCTGACCGAAGCCGATGGCGACATGGTCCGTGCTGAAGAAATCCTGCGTGTCAAGCTGGGCAGCAAGGCCAGCAAGGCCGCCAGCCGTATCACCGCCGAAGGCGTGATCGCCGCCTACATCGATGGCGGCAAGGGTGCCGTGGTCGAAATCAACTGCGAAACCGACTTCGTCTCGAAGAACGACGACTTCCTGAAGTTCGCGAACGACGTGGCCAAGCTGGTCGCCGAGCACAGCCCGGCCGACGTGGCGGCACTGTCGGCGCTGCCGCTCGACGGCAAGACCGTTGAGCAAGTGCGCGCGGACCTGATCGGCAAGATCGGCGAAAACATGACCATTCGTCGCTTCCAGCGCTACGACACGGCAGGCAAGCTGGCGGCTTACCTGCATGGCACGCGTATCGGTGTGGTCGTCGAGTATGACGGTGCTGACGCCGAAGTCGGCAAGAACGTCGCCATGCACATCGCCGCAATGAAGCCGGTGGCCGTGTCGGGCGATCAAGTCTCGCCGGAACTGATCGAGAAGGAGCGCAAGGTCGCTGCCGAGAAGGCCGCCGAATCGGGCAAGCCGGCCGAGATCGTGGCCAAGATGGTGGAAGGCAGCGTGCAGAAGTTCCTCAAGGAAGTCTCGCTGTTCAACCAGGCTTACGTGAAGGACGACAAGTCGAGCGTCGAGCAGATGCTCAAGGCCAACAACACCACGGTCAAGGCCTTCACCATGTTCGTGGTCGGCGAAGGCATCGAGAAGAAGCAGGACGACTTCGCGGCGGAAGTGGCGGCGCAAGTGGCTGCGGCCAAGCAGTCGTAATTCGCGCAGTATCGCAGTATCCGGGGGCGGCGGTGCCGTCCCCGTTGTTTCATCCAGAATACCCAACAGTGCCCGACCAGACTTCTTAAGGACCGCCATGTCTACTCCTTACAAACGCGTACTTCTCAAGCTCTCTGGTGAAGCCCTCATGGGTGACGACGCATTCGGCATCAACCGCGCGACCATCGAGCGCATGGTTGACGACATGGCCGAGGTCGTTCGCCTGGGCACGCAATTGGCCGTCGTGATCGGCGGCGGCAATATTTTCCGGGGCGTGGCAGGCGGTGCCGCGGGGATGGACCGTGCAACGGCCGACTACATGGGCATGCTGGCCACGATGATGAACGCCCTGGCGCTGCAGGATGCCATGCGCCATGCGGGTATCGAAGCGCGTGTGCAGTCCGCGCTGCGCATGGATCAGGTGGTCGAGCCCTACATCCGTCCGCGTGCGATCCGTCAGCTCGAAGAGGGCAAGGTCGTGATTTTCGCCGCAGGTACCGGTAATCCGTTCTTTACGACCGACACGGCAGCAGCGCTGCGCGGCTCGGAAGTCGGCGCCGAAGTGGTCCTCAAGGCGACCAAGGTCGACGGCGTATACTCCGCAGACCCCAAGAAAGATCCCAACGCGGTAAAGTATTCGACCATCAGCTTCGACGAGGCGATCTCCAAGCACCTGCAGGTCATGGACGCCACGGCTTTCGCGCTGTGCCGCGACCAGAAGATGCCGGTGCGAGTCTTCTCGATCGTGAAGCCGGGCGCGCTCAAGCACGTCATTCTCGGCGAAGACGAGGGAACGCTCGTCCACGTTTGAGTTCAAATTGCGGCGTCGGCGTGCATGGGCGCGCCGACGCCGTATTATTTACGTTTGCGTAACAATTCAAGGTTTGGAGGTTGTCATGAGCGTTGCTGACGTCAAGAAAAGTGTCGAGCAAAAGATGAAAAGCTCGATCGAGTCGTTCAAGAACAACCTGGCGAAGATTCGTACCGGTCGTGCGCATGTCGGCCTGCTCGATCACGTTCAGGTGGACTACTACGGCTCGATGGTGCCCATCTCCCAGGTCGCCAACGTGAACCTCGTGGATAGCCGTACGATCGGCGTGCAACCGTGGGAAAAGAAGATGATTGGCGTGGTTGAGAAGGCCATCCGCGAATCGGATCTGGGTCTGAACCCGGCCACGCAAGGCGATCTGATTCGTGTGCCGATGCCGATGCCGACCGAAGAGCGTCGTCGCGAGCTGACCAAGCTGGTCAAGTCGGAAGGCGAAGCCGCCAAGGTCGCCGTGCGTAATCTGCGTCGCGATGCCAATGAGCAACTCAAGAAGCTGGTCAAGGACAAAGAAGCGTCGGAAGACGACGAGCGCCGTGGCAGCGACGAAGTGCAGAAGCTCACGGACAAGTTTGTCGCCGAGATCGACGAACTGGTCAAGCAGAAGGACGCCGAGATCATGACGGTTTGAGTGCCACGGCACTCACCGCAAGATCTCCGCTGACTTTCGCGCTCGACTCCCGCACCGTACCTCAATGGGTTTTCTCAGCTCTACGCGCTCCGTTCCCAAGACAGAGAGCATTCCGCGCCACGTTGCTATCGTCATGGATGGCAATGGGCGTTGGGCTACCCGTCGCAAGTTGCCTCGCGTGGCGGGCCACAAGCGTGGCGTCGATGCCGTGCGCGAGGCAGTGACGGCCTGTGCCGAAATCGGCGTCGAGTATCTGACGCTGTTCGCGTTCAGTTCGGAGAACTGGCGCCGTCCGCAGGACGAGGTGTCGACGCTGATGCAGCTTTTCATTCTCGCGCTCGAGCGTGAAGTCGGGAAGCTGCACAGCAACGGTATTCGCCTTCGCGTCATTGGCGCGCTCGACGCGTTCGAGCCTCGTATTCAGGAACTGGTCAGGCGTGCGGAAGCCCGCACGCAGGACAACACGGGCCTCACGCTGACCATTGCGGCCAACTACGGCGGGCGATGGGACATTTTGCAGGCGGCTCAGAAGCTTGCCGCCGCGCGTGTGGCGGCCGGTGGTGCAGCGGCGCTCGACGCGTCGTTCACCGAAGACGATCTCGCGCCTTACCTGAGCATGGCCTACGCGCCGGAGCCGGATCTCTTCATTCGCACCGGTGGCGATCAGCGCATCAGTAATTTTCTGCTGTGGCAACTGGCGTACACTGAGTTGTATTTCACCGAAGAATTCTGGCCGGACTTCAACGCCAATACCCTCAAACGGGCCGTCGCCGAGTTTCAGCAGCGCGAGCGCCGTTTCGGCCGTACCAGCGCGCAAGTCCAGAGCCCTCCAGGACATTCCGCCTGATGCTCAAGACACGCGTCATTACCGCTGTCGTACTTCTCGCCATTCTTTTGCCCGTGATCTTCGTCGGTACGCCGGCGCAGTTCGCATTACTTGCCGCCGTGATCGTGGCCGCCGCCGGCTGGGAATGGGGGCGGCTCGTGGGTCTGAACGGCACGGGTGCCGTCTTTTATGGGGCACTCGCCCTCCTGGGTGTGGGCCTGACATGGGCGGGCGGCTGGATGCTGTCGTCGATCTGGCTCAAGCCTGCGGCCATCTTTTGGGTGCTCGCCGGACCCTACACGCTCGCCCGCAAGCCGGCGACGCGAGGGGCATGGCGCGGTTTGTTGCTCGTCGCCGGACCGGTGTTGCTGATCGCGGCATGGCAGGCGCTGTGCCTGGCGCGTGATCGCGGTGTGGCCTTCCTGCTCTCGGTGCTCGTGATCGTCTGGCTTGCCGATACTGGGGCGTATTTCGCCGGCCGTGCGTTCGGCCGTCGCAAGATCGCGCCGTCGATCAGTCCCGGTAAGTCCTGGGAAGGGGCGATCGGCGGATGGCTGCTGGTGCTCGTGGTCGCAGCAGGGGTGCTGGCGAGCGGCTTGCAGGCGCCAACCCTCGTTTCTCATTTCGCCGGCACGCAAGGTCTGGTACTGGGCGCATTGGCGCTGACGGTGCTGGTCGCTTTCTCCGTCGTGGGCGATCTGTTCGAATCTCAACTCAAACGGCAGGCCGGCGTGAAGGATTCCAGCGCGCTGCTTCCCGGCCACGGGGGCGTGCTCGATCGAATCGATGCGTTGCTCCCGGTGCTCCCGCTGGCTTTGCTCTTCGTCTGATCATGTCGCAACGACTCTCCATTCTTGGCTCCACCGGCTCTATTGGCGTTAGCACGCTCGATGTGGTGGGGCGTCATCCCGGCCGTTTCTCCGTCTACGCGTTGTCGGCGCACCGTAATCTGGATCGCCTGTTCGAGCAGTGCGTCGCGCATCGCCCGGCAGTGGCGGTGGTGGCCGATGCCGACGGCGCCCGCTCGCTGGCGGCGCGTCTGGCCGATGCCGGCCTGAAGATCGACGTGACCTACGGTCCGCAGGCGCTGGTCGAGATCGCGCAAGCGGCCGAGGCCACGATGGTCGTTGCGGCGATCGTCGGTGCCGCGGGGCTGCAGTCGACGCTCGCGGCCGCGCGCGCCGGCAAGCGCATTCTGCTGGCGAACAAGGAGTCGCTGGTGCTCTCGGGCGCCCTGTTCATGGCGACGGCCGAGCGCGCCGGGGCGACGTTGTTGCCGCTCGACAGCGAGCACAACGCCATCTTCCAATGCCTGCCGCAAGTGGCTGGCGAGAACCACGTGTCGACGCGCGGCGTCGAAAAGCTGGTGTTGACCGCGTCGGGTGGGCCGTTCCGCGAGCGCGCGCTGGCGTCGCTCGAGAACGTGACGCCGGACGAGGCGTGCGCGCACCCGAACTGGGTGATGGGCCGAAAGATTTCGGTCGACTCCGCCAGCATGATGAACAAGGGCCTCGAAGTCATTGAAGCGCATTGGCTGTTCAATATGCCGCCCGAGAAGATCGAGGTGTTGATCCATCCGCAGAGTGTGATTCACTCGATGGTGACGTACACGGACGGGTCGACGCTCGCGCAACTCGGCAATCCGGACATGCGCACGCCCATCGCCCACGCGCTGGCGTTCCCGGATCGGGTGACGTCGGGCGTGGCGAGCCTCAATCTCGCCGACATCGGCAAGCTGACTTTCGAAGCGCCGGATTTGCGCCGTTTTCCGTGTCTGCGACTGGCGTTCGACGCGCTGCATCGCGGCGGTACGGCGGGTGCGCTGCTCAATGCCGCCAACGAGATTGCCGTGGCCGCCTTTCTTGAAGGCCGCATTCGCTTTACGGCCATCGGCCAAGTGGTCGAGCAGGTGCTCGATACGCTCGCCGTGGGTGAGGCGACTTCGCTCGACGTCGTGCTCGACGCCGATCGCCGCGCACGCGAACTGGCGACGGCCATCGTCGCCAAACTGCCGGCCCGGGCGTCGTCCTGACGCCTGACCCTATGTCGTAACGCCTTCGCGCCCCCATTCGCTCATGACTCTGTTGACCACGTTGCTTGCGTTTGCCGTCGCCATTGGCGTGCTAGTGGTATTCCATGAGCTGGGGCACTACTCGGTCGCGCGGCTGTGCGGCGTCAAGGTTCTGCGTTTTTCGGTCGGGTTCGGTACGCCGCTGCTCAAGTGGACGATGGGTCGCGATCGTACGGAGTGGACGGTTTGCGCACTGCCGCTGGGCGGGTACGTCCGAATGCTCGACGAGCGCGATGAAACCCAGGTCGTTGCCCCGGAAGATCGCGCGCGAGCCTTCAACCGCCAATCGGTCTATAAGCGATTTGCCATAGTGGCGGCCGGTCCGGTCGCGAACTTCCTTCTGGCGATTACCCTTTACGCGGGCCTGAATCTCGCGGGCGTGACCGAACCCGTCGCGCGCATTGCGCCGCCGGCGGCTGGCACGCTGGCCGCTCGCGCGGGGCTGTCCGGTGGCGAATTGATTACCGGCGTTCGCGAGAACGGGAAGAGTTCTGACGAGGCCGTCGGAGACGAGGTGCCCGTGCGGTCCTGGGAAGACCTTCGCTGGCGCCTGGTCGATCCGATGATCGAGGGGCAGCGCGTGACGCTCGTGGCGCGCACCCGCGACGGGCGCGCTGAATACATGCTGGACGCGGCGGGCCAGCACTTCGATGCCGATGGCGAGCAGGACTTCATGCAACGCCTCGGTCTGACGCCGTCGGCGAGAATCAAGGTGGGCCAGCTTCTGCCCGGCGGAGCGGCAGGGCCCGCCGGACTTCGGGTCGGCGACGAGATCACGGCCGTCGACGGCAGTCCCGTCGAGTCGGCCAAGGCGCTGGTGGACGCCGTGCGTGCTCACCCGGGTAAGCCGATGACGCTCACCGTGCGACGCGACGGTGCGCTCCACAATGTGACCCTGACGCCAAGCGCGGAAGTGGATCCGGCCGAGGCGGGCGGCGCGCGTGTGGGCAAGATCGGCGCGGCGCTGGCGGCCCAGGTCGATACGGTGAAGGTCCGGTACGGGCTGATCGAGGCGATCGGCAGGGGGGCGCAGCGTACCTGGGACGTCACTTCGTTCAGCATAAGAATGTTCGGGAAGATGATGACCGGGCAGGCGTCGCTCAAGAATTTGAGCGGGCCGGTGACGATTGCGGACTACGCGGGGCGTTCGGCCCGACTCGGCCTGGATTATTTCGTCGCCTTTCTCGCGCTTGTCAGCATTAGTCTTGGGGTATTGAATCTGTTGCCGATTCCGGTTCTGGACGGTGGCTATCTGTTATATTATGCGGTCGAAGCGATTACCGGTCGGGCAGTTTCCGAGCGGTGGCAGGGCGCACTGCAACGAGTGGGCATCGTTTGCATCCTCGCGCTGTCTGCCGTAGCCCTGTTCAATGACCTGTCGAAATTGCTGCACTAGACGGCGTCACGCGCCTGCCGTCGCAGGCAAATCCGAGTTGTTACGATTCAATTGTTTCTTGGGGAAGCAAGTTGTCGAATAAATACCACCTTGTTCCGAAGACCCTGGTGATTGCGGTTCTGGCGGCACACAGTTTCCTGGCGCGGGCCGTCGAGCCGTTCGTGGTCAAGGATATCCGAGTGGAGGGCTTGCAGCGCATTGAACCCGGTACGGTGTTTTCGTACTTGCCGGTCAAGCCGGGCGACAAGTTCAACGACGATAAGGGCACCGAAGCAATTCGTGCCCTTTATGCAACGGGCTTGTTCTCCGACGTGAGCGTTGAAGCGCAAGGCAACGTGCTGGTGGTGCACGTCAACGAGCGTCCCGCGATTGCTTCCATCGACTTCCTCGGCATCAAGGAATTCGACAAGGACGGTTTGAAAAAGGCGTTGCGTTCGGTCGGCCTGACCGAAGGTCGCAGCTTCGACCGTAACCTGCTCGAGAAGTCGGAACAGGAACTCAAGCGTCAATACCTTACGCGCGGTTACTACGCTGCCGAGGTGAAGACGACGATCACGCCGCTCGAGCGTAATCGGGTGGGGATCCAGTTCGCCGTGACGGAAGGCCCGAAGGCCACGATCCAGCAGATCAACTTCGTCGGCAACAAGGCATTCTCATCGTCGGATCTGACGGCTGAGATGCAACTTGGCACGCCGAACTGGCTGTCGTGGTATTCGAAGAACGACTTGTACTCGAAGGACAAGCTCACGGGCGATCTGGAAAAGGTGCGTTCGTTCTATCTGAACCGCGGTTATCTGGAATTCAACATCGACTCCACCGACGTATCGATTACGCCGGACAAGGACGAGATGTTCCTGACGATCAACCTGCATGAAGGCGAGCCGTACAAGGTGTCGGACGTCAAGCTGACTGGCGAGATGCTGGGCAAGCAGGACGACGTGCGCAAGCTCGTGCAACTCAAGGCCGGCGACACGTTCTCGGCGGCCAAGCTGCAGGCCAGCACGAAGGCAATTTCCGACATGCTCGGCAACTACGGCTTCGCGTTCGCGAACGTGAACGCTCAGCCGACGATCGATCGGAAGGACCACACCGTGGCGCTCACGCTGACGGTCGATCCGGGCCGTCGCGTGTACGTTCGCAAGATCAACATCGTGGGCAACTCGCGTACGCGTGACGAAGTGATTCGCCGCGAGATGCGCCAGCTCGAAAGCTCCTGGTACGACGCCGACCGACTCAAGCTGTCGCAGGATCGTATCAACCGCCTGGGCTACTTTACCGACGTGAACGTGACGACCGAGCCGGTGGCCGGTTCGAACGACCAGGTCGACCTCCAGGTGAAGGTCGAAGAAAAGCCGACTGGCACGATCAACGTCGGTGCGGGCTTCTCGTCGACAGACAAGGTGGTGCTGCAAGCCGGTATTAGTCAGGACAACGTGTTCGGTTCGGGAACGTCGCTGTCGGTGAACGTGAACACCGGTAAAACGTACCGGACGTTGGCTGTCACGCAAGTCGATCCGTACTTCACCGTCGACGGTGTGAGCCGTATCACGGACATCTACTACCGCACGTATCAGCCGCTGCTGCTCACGAGCGATTCGGATTTCCGTATCAACACGCTGGGCGGCAACCTGAAGTTCGGCGTGCCGTTCTCGGAAGTCGATACGGTGTTCTTCGGTCTGGGCTTCGAACAGACGCGTCTGCATCTGACGAGCGACGGCTCGACCCCGCAGCGCTACATCGACTACGCCAACCAGTTCGGCTACGTCAGCAACAACTATCCGCTGACCATCGGTTGGTCGCGCGATTCGCGTGATAGCGCGCTGATCCCGAACCGCGGTCACTATCAGCAGGCCAACATCGAAGTCGGTACGCCGATCGGCACGACCAAGTACTACCGCGCCTACTACCAGCACCAGTATTACTACCCGGTGAGCCGTGGCTTTACGCTGGCACTCAACGGCGAAATCGGCTACGGCCACGGGATGGGCGGTCAGCCGTTCCCGATCTTCAAGAACTACTTTGCCGGCGGTATCGGTTCGGTGCGCGGCTATGAGCCGAGTTCGCTGGGTCCGAAGGACACCAATGGCGAACCGCTCGGCGGCGCATCGAAGCTGATCGGTAACATTGAGCTGACGTTCCCGCTGCCAGGCACCGGGTATGACCGTACGCTGCGTATCTTCACGTTCATGGACGGTGGTAACGTGTTCGATAACGGCCAGGCGATTACCTTCAATAACCTGCGCTATTCCTACGGCTTCGGTTTGTCGTGGATTTCACCGATTGGCCCGCTCAAGCTCTCGATGGGCTTCCCGCTGGTCAAGAAGGTGGGCGATCAGTACCAGAAATTCCAGTTCCAGGTCGGTACGTCGTTCTAACTACGGCGAGTCGATCGGTTCCGAACGTTTTATCGTTGTAAAGGGGTATGACATTGAACGGTATCCGTAAGCATTGCCTGCGCGGCTTCGCCGCAGCGTTGCTGGCTGGGGCAGCCTTTGCTGCCATGGCTCAGGATGCGCGCATCGCCGCCGTCAATTCGGATCGCATTTTGCGCGATTCGGCACCGGCCAAGGCCGCACAAGCCAAGCTCGAAGCCGAGTTCTCCAAGCGAGACTCGGATCTGCAGGCCATGGCCCAGCGCCTCAAAGCCATGTCGGACAAGCTCGACAAGGACAACCCGACGTTGTCCGACGCCGAGCGCGCCAAGCGTCAGCGCGATCTGGCCGCTGCCGACACGGAATTCCAGCGCAAGCAGCGCGAGTTTCGTGAAGACCTGAATCAGCGCCGCAACGAAGAACTCGCCGCGGTGCTCGATCGCGCCAATCGCGTCATCAAGCAGATTGCCGAAACCGAAAAGTACGATCTGATCGTGCAGGAAGCCGTCTACGTGAGCCCGCGTATCGACATCACTGACAAGGTGCTCAAGACCCTGAACGGAAGTTCGGGCGGCGGCACTGCCGGCAAGTGACGGTCTCGACTTCGATGCCGGGATCGCCGTCGGTTTCGTTAGCGCAGTTGGTTGCCCGCTTTGGCGGCGATCTCGTGGGCGATGGCGAAGTCACCGTGGCCGGTCTGGCACCGCTTGATCGTGCGGGCGCGAATCAGCTCGCGTTTCTGTCCAATCCACTGTATCTCGCCGAGGTGCCCAACTCGGGCGCGGCGGCCGTGATTCTCTCGAAGGCCGACTTCGACAAGCTGCCGTCGCATGAGGGGCGGGCGTGGATCGTCGCGCCGAACCCCTATGCGTACTTCGCGCGCGTTGCGCAGATGTTCGCGCAGGCGGCGACGCCGGTTCCCGCAGCAGGCACGCATCCGAGTGCGGTCGTCGACCCGACGGCCGTTGTGCCGGCATCGTGCGTGATTGGTCCGAATGTCGTGATCGAGGCGGGCGCTCGCCTGGGCGAGCGGGTGCATCTGATGGCGAACGTGTTCGTCGGTCGAGGCACGACCCTGGGCGACGACGTGCTGGTGTATCCGAACGCCACGCTGTACCACGCGAGTGTGATCGGTGCGCGTTGCGTGATTCACTCGGGCGCGGTGATCGGCTCGGACGGTTTCGGTTTCGCACCCGATTTCTCCGCCGCTGGCGGCGAATGGGTGAAGATTCCGCAGGTCGGACGCGCAGTGATCGAAGACGACGTCGAAATCGGTGCGTCGACCTCTATCGATCGCGGGGCGATGGCCGATACGGTGATCGAGCGCGGTTGCAAGATCGACAACCAGGTTCAGATCGCGCATAACGTGCGGGTCGGGGCCTTCACGGTGATTGCCGCGTGTACGGGCATTGCCGGCAGCAGTACCATCGGTAAATTCTGCATGCTGGGCGGTGCCGTGGGCGTGGCCGGGCATGTCAAGATCGGTGACCGCGTCATCGTGACGGCCAAGTCGGGGGTGTCGAAGTCGATTCCCGGCCCGGGTACCTATTCGAGCACGTTTCCGGTCATGCCAAACGCCGAGTGGAACAAAAACGCGGCCATCATCCGTAATCTGGACAAGATGCGCGATCGCGTGCGTCAACTTGAAGCGAAGGTCAAAGACCTGCAAGACAAATGAGCGAGACCACAATCAATATCGACATCCACAAGATCATGAAGCTGCTGCCGCATCGGTATCCGATGCTGATGGTGGATCGCGTGATCGGGTTGGAGCCGCACAAGAACATCAAGGTCATCAAGAACGTCACGATCAATGAGCCGTACTTCACGGGGCATTATCCGCAGCGTCCGGTGATGCCGGGCGTGCTGATCGTCGAAGCGCTGGCGCAAGCCGCGGCACTCCTGACGTTCTCCGACGAGCCGGTGCACGACGAGAACACGCTCTACTATTTCGTGGGTATCGAGAACGTTCGCTTCAAGCGGCCGGTCGAACCGGGTGACCAACTCGTGCTCGACATCGATTTCCTGAGCGAGCGTCGCGGCTTCTACAAGTTCAAGGGCAAGGCACTGGTAGACGGCAAGATCGCGGCGGAAGCCGAGTTCATGTGCATGGTCAAGAAGAACGGCGAATAACCGGAATTAAGACGCTCATGACGAACATTCACCCCACTGCAGTCGTCGACGCGAAGGCGCAACTGGCCGACGACGTCGTCGTCGGTCCCTATGCGATCGTCGGGCCGAACGTAACGATCGGCGCCGGTACGCAGATTCTCTCGCACTCGATTGTCGACGGTCATACGACGCTGGGCGAGGGCAACAAGATCGGCCCGTTCGCCTCGATCGGCGGCAGTCCGCAGGATATGAAGTACGCCGGCGAGCCGACGCGGCTCGTCATCGGCGATCGCAATACGATTCGCGAATTCACGACGATTCACACCGGTACGGTGCAGGACGGCGGTCTGACCGGCGTCGGCAACGACAACTGGATCATGGCTTACGTGCACATCGCGCACGATTGCCACGTGGGCAACCACACGGTCTTCTCAAGCAATGCGCAATTGGCCGGTCACGTCATTGTCGGCGACTGGGCGATCGTTGGCGGCATGACCGGGGTGCATCAGTTCGTGCGCATTGGCGCGCACTCGATGATCGGTGGCGCGTCGGTGCTTGTGCAGGATGTGCCGCCGTTCGTCATTGCCTCGGGCGACCGCGCAGTGCCTTACGGTATCAACGTCGAGGGGCTGCGTCGCCGCAACTTCACGGCCGATGCGATCACGGCGCTGCGTCACGCGTACAAGCTGCTCTACAAGAGCGGGCTGACGCTCGACGAAGCGAAGGTGCAGATCGAAGCCTTCGGCAACGCGGGTGCCCCGGATGTGTCCGACGCCGTGCGCGCACTGCTCGATTTCCTCAACGCCAGCACGCGCGGTATCGTGCGCTGACCCATGCCGCCGACCCTTCCCGGTGCCGGCCAGCGAACCCTGGCGATGGTGGCCGGGGAGCTGTCCGGCGATCTCATTGCCGGCAACGTGCTTGCCGGTCTCAAGCAGAGCCTTCCGTCCGACATCGCTTACGCAGGTGTCGGCGGTCCGCATATGGCGGAGGAGGGCTTCGACGCTTATTGGCCCATCGACAAGCTCTCCGTCATGGGCTATGTCGAAGTCATCAAGCATTTGCGCGAGATTCTCTCGATTCGCAAGCAACTTCGCGAGCGCTGGCTGGCCGAGAGGCCGCTCGCGTTCGTCGGCTTCGATGCCCCGGACTTCAACTTCGATCTCGAAATCAAGCTGCGTGAGGCGGGCATTCCCACGATTCATTTCGTGAGCCCGTCGATCTGGGCGTGGCGCGGTGGGCGCATCAAGAAGATCAAGCGCGCCGTCGATCACATGTTGTGCCTGTTCCCGTTCGAGCCGGAGATTTACCGTCGGGCAGGCATCGACGCGACGTTTGTCGGCCATCCGATGGCCGACAAGATTCCGATGGTGCCCGATGTCGCAGGCGCGCGAGCCAGGCTGGCGCTGCAAGGCACTGGCCCGGTCGTCGCTATTTTGCCGGGTAGCCGGACGTCGGAAGTGCAAAGGCTCACGCCCGTGTTCTTCGCGGCCATGCGCCTGCTGGCCGAGCGCGAGCCGTCGATTCAGTTCGTGCTCCCGGCAGCGACGCCGCGGCTGCGCACGTTGATGCAACCGATCGTGGACGCGCACAGCGATCTCAACCTGACCGTGATCGACGGCCGAGCACCGCTCGCATTGGAGGCGGCGGACAGCGTGCTTCTGGCGAGCGGTACGGCCACGCTGGAAGCGGCCCTGTACAAGAAGCCGATGGTCATCTCCTACAAGGTGCCTTGGTTGACGGCGCAGATCATGAAGCGTCAGGGATATCTGCCATACGTAGGTTTGCCGAACATTCTGTCGGGCGAGTTCGTCGTGCCGGAGTTGTTGCAGCAGTTCGCGACCCCGGAAGCACTCGCTGACGCCGTCTGGAAGCAATTGACCGACCCGGCGTTGCGCGACGCTTTGCAGGCGCGCTTTACGAAGATCCACGAGCAACTGCGCCAGAACACGGCCGCGCGCGCGGCAGAAGTGATCGAGCGCGTGCTGCGTGAGAAGGGGCGGTTATGAGCGAGGAAGTGAAGGGGCGTCGCGGTGCGCGCAAGGGGACCTCGGGCGACGATGTGCCGGCCGCAAAGCCGCGCCCCCGCGCGCCCAAGGCGACGCTGCCGCAAATGGCGCTCGATCTGTTCGCCGACGTGGCTGCCGATCTGACGTGCGGCGTGGATGAAGTGGGGCGCGGCCCGCTCGCCGGGCCTGTCGTGACGGCGGCAGTGATTCTCGATCCGGCGCGTCCGATCAAGGGGCTGGCCGATTCGAAGAAGCTCACGGCGCAGCGTCGCGAGGCGCTTTACGAGGAGATCGTTGAACGCTCGCTTGCCTATTGCATTGCCGAGGCGAGTGTGGCGGAGATCGATTCGCTGAACATCCTCCATGCGACGATGCTTGCGATGCAGCGGGCGGTCATTGGGCTCCCGCGTGTACCGACGCTGGCGCTCATCGACGGCAATCGGTGCCCCGCGTTGCCGATGCGGGCAGAGGCCATCGTCAAGGGCGACGACAAGGTGCCTGCGATTTCGGCGGCGTCGATTCTCGCGAAGGTCACGCGTGACCGCCAACTGGTCGCGCTCCACGAGGCATTCCCCCAGTACGGTTTCGACGAGCATGTCGGCTACGGCACGCCGCGCCATCTCGCCGCGTTGCGTCTGCACGGACCGAGTCCGCATCATCGCCAATCGTTTGCGCCGGTGCGCGACGCCTTTGCATTATTCGGTGCGCTCACCGTCGCCCGCGTGGGCCATTCGTCATGAAGCTGATCAGTTCCAAAGACAATCCGTTCTACAAGCGGCTAAAACAGCTGGCGCAGTCGAACCCGCAGCGGCGCAAACTCGGCCAGACGCTGCTCGAAGGCGTGCACCTGGCCGACGCCTATCTCGACGCGCTGGGGCAGCCGCTCGTTTGCGTGGCAGCGGAATCGGCGCTGGGGAACCCCGAAGTGGCGCAGATCTGGGCGCGGGTAGACGGCGATCGTCGCGTGTGTCTGCCGCATGCGCTGTTCGAACCGTTGTCGACGCTCGTCAACGGTGTGCCGCTGCTTTTCGTGATCGAGATGCCGTCGGGCCATCTGCCGGCAACGCAAACGACGGATTGCGTCATTCTCGACGCCGTGCAGGACGCGGGCAATGTCGGTTCGATCCTGCGTAGCGCGGCGGCGGCCGGTGTTCGCGATGTGTATTGCATGTCGGGCACGGCGCTCGCTTGGTCGAGCAAGGTGCTACGTGCCGGTATGGGGGCGCATTTCTCGCTGAACATCGTGGAGCATTGCACGCCGGATTCGCTCGCGCCGCGCTTGTCGGTGCCGTTGCTGGCGACGAGCTTGCAGGCCAGCACGTCGCTCTATGCGCAGGATCTGCGCGCGCCGGTGGCGTGGGTGTTCGGAAACGAGGGGGCCGGTGTGTCCCCGCAGTGGCTCGAACGCGTGCAACGGCCGATCCGTATCCCGCAGCCGGGCGGCATGGAGTCGCTCAACGTGGCGGCTTGTGCGGCCATCTGCCTGTTCGAAGCGGTGCGTCAGCGGCTCTCCTGAGGCGACGCGCGGCGGGTCGCACGTGGACATCCGGGATATCAACAAGAAGGGACGCTCATGGCGTCCCTTCTTGCATTCGGCACGGCGCAGCATGCGCGGCGGACAACGTCAGTAGACGTCTCGCTCCAGCTTGATTTCCTGCAGGATGGTCGTGGCGATTTCTTCGATGGACTTGTGCGTCGAGGACAGCCACTTGATGCCCTCACGTCGCATCATCGCCTCGGCCTCGTTGACCTCGTATCGGCAGTTTTCCAGCGATGCATACTTGCTGCCGGGGCGACGTTCGTTGCGAATCTCCGACAGCCGCTGCGGATCGATGGAAAGCCCGAAGATCTTTTCCTTGTACTGATCGAGCGTGGAGGGCAGCTTCTCACGCACGAAGTCTTCCGGAATCAACGGATAGTTCGCGGCCTTCACGCCGTATTGCATGGCGAGATAGAGCGTCGTGGGTGTCTTGCCGCTGCGCGACACGCCCACTAGAATCACATCCGCGCTTTGCAGGTTCTTGTTGGACTGCCCGTCGTCGTGCGCGAGCGAGAAATTCACCGCCTCGATCCGGTTCTTGTACGCCTCGCTGTCGGCGTTCTGGTGCACGCGACCGATGGCGTGCATCGACTTGAGGCCCAGCTCCAGTTCCAGCGGTTCGATGAACGTCTGGAACATGTCGAGAATCACACCCTGGCAGTTACGCAGGATCTCATTGGCCCGAGCATCGACGAGCGTGCTGAAAATGATCGGGCGGATGTTGTCGGCTCGATACATTTCATTGATCCGTTGCGCCGTTTCATAGGCTTTATCGACGGAATCCACGAAAGGAACGCGAATCTGACGAAAACGCATCTCGAATTGCGCGAGGATCGAATGCGCGAACGTTTCGGCGGTAATCCCCGTGCCGTCGGACACGATGAAGACCGGGCGCGCAGCGACCGGTTTGGCCAGTGCGGCGGGGGATGTCGGGGAGTTTCCGGGTGTCGTGGCGTCGGTCATGCGCAGAATCGCAAAATGGTGCGTTGCACGGTAGAATAGCGGCAACTTGTTGGATAAGCAATTGCGCGACCCTCGCGCGCCGCCCGGCTTCAGGCCCATGGAGCGGGGCGGGACGGGAGGTCTGGAGGGAGCGGCGCTCGTCGTCGAGGCGTTGCCCCCAGTTTGCGACGCCGCGTATGCGCGATTTCTTATCCAACAGGTCGATCGGCCCCTGTCAGTCCCAGCCGATCCTCCGAAAATTTTTTTTCTTACCTTAGGGGCTTTTATGACTAACGCAGCACACGACGGCGCCTACGTGGTGCCGTTTGAGCATTTGCGCATGACCGACGTCGAGTCGGTCGGCGGCAAGAATGCATCGCTTGGCGAAATGATCAGCCAACTGGCCGGCGCCGGCGTGCGCGTGCCGGGTGGTTTCGCCACGACGGCTTACGCCTTCCGCGAGTTCCTCCAGCACAACAACCTGACCGAGCGTGTGGCCCAGCGTCTCGAGGGCTTGGACGTGGATGACGTCAAGGCGCTCGCGCAAGCCGGTGCCGAAATCCGTCAATGGATCGTCGACGCCCCGCTGCAGCCGCAGCTCGAGAAGGATATCCGCGAGCAGTTCGCCCGTATCACGGCCGATCAGCCGGACGCATCGTTCGCCGTGCGCTCGTCGGCCACGGCCGAAGACTTGCCCGACGCTTCGTTTGCCGGTCAGCAAGAGAGCTATCTGAACGTCGTCGGCATTGAAGACGTGCTCGATCGCATGAAGCACGTGTTCGCGTCGCTGTACAACGACCGCGCCATCTCGTACCGCGTTCACAAGGGCTTCACGCACGCCGAAGTGGCGTTGTCGGCTGGCGTGCAGCGCATGGTGCGCTCGGACTGCGGCGCGTCGGGCGTGATGTTCACGATCGACACCGAGTCGGGCTTCCAGGACGTCGTTTTCATCACGGCCAGCTACGGCCTGGGGGAAACGGTCGTGCAGGGCGCCGTGAACCCGGACGAGTTCTACGTCTTCAAGCCGACGCTCAAAGCCGGCAAGTACCCGATCATTCGCCGCACGCTCGGCTCGAAGCTGCTCAAGATGGAATTCACGCAACCGGGCGAGCCGGGCCGCGTGAAAACAATCGACGTGCCGATGGAACTGCGCAACCGTTACTCGATCACCGACGACGATTGCGTCGAGCTGGCCAAGTTCGCGCTGATCATCGAGAAGCACTACGGTCGTCCGATGGACATCGAGTGGGGCAAGGACGGTAAGGACGGCAAGATCTACATTCTGCAGGCACGTCCGGAAACCGTGAAGAGCCAGGCGATCGGCAAGGTCGAGCAGCGCTTCAAGCTCAAGGGCGAGGCGCCGGTATTGGCCACGGGCCGTGCCATCGGCCAGAAGATCGGCGCGGGCGCAGTGCGCGTGATCATGGACCCGAGCGAGATGGAACGCGTACAGCCGGGCGATGTGCTGGTGGCCGACATGACCGACCCGAACTGGGAGCCGGTGATGAAGCGTGCCGCCGCCATCGTGACGAACCGCGGCGGCCGTACCTGCCACGCGGCGATCATCGCGCGCGAACTGGGTGTGCCGGCCGTGGTGGGTTGCGGCGACGCCACCGACGTGCTCAAGGACGGCGCGCTCGTGACGGTCTCGTGTGCCGAGGGCGACGAAGGCAAGATTTACGATGGTCTGCTCGAAACTGAAATCACCGAGATCCACCGCGGCGAAATGCCGAAGATTCCGGTGAAGATCATGATGAACGTGGGCAACCCGCAACTCGCCTTCGATTTCGCGCAACTGCCGAACGACGGGGTGGGGCTGGCACGTCTGGAATTCATCATCAACAACAATATCGGTGTGCATCCGCGCGCGATTCTCGAGTACCCGAATATCGACGCCGACCTGAAGAAGGCGGTCGAATCGGTGGCGCGCGGTCATGCATCGCCCCGTGCGTTCTACGTCGACAAGCTGGCCGAAGGGATCGCCACGATTGCCGCCGCCTTCTATCCGAAGAGCGTGATCGTGCGTCTGTCGGACTTCAAGTCGAACGAGTACAAGAAGCTCATCGGCGGTTCGCGCTACGAGCCGGATGAAGAAAACCCGATGCTGGGCTTCCGTGGCGCGTCGCGTTACATCTCGGAAGACTTCGCCGAAGCGTTCGAGATGGAGTGCCGCGCACTCAAGCGCGTGCGCGACGAAATGGGCCTGACCAACGTCGAGATCATGGTGCCGTTCGTGCGTACGCTGGGCCAGGCGGAGCGTGTGGTCAACATGCTGGCCGGTTACGGCCTGAAGCGTGGCGAGAACGGTCTGAAACTGGTGATGATGTGCGAAGTGCCGTCGAACGCCATTCTGGCCGACGAGTTCCTCGAGTACTTCGACGGTTTCTCGATCGGTTCGAACGACCTGACGCAGCTCACGCTGGGTCTGGACCGCGATTCGGGCATGGAGCTGCTGGCGAAGGACTTCGACGAACGCGACCCGGCGGTGCAATTCATGATCAGCCGTGCGATCAAGGCGTGCCTGTCGAAGGGCAAGTACGTCGGCATCTGCGGTCAGGGCCCGTCGGACCATCCGGATCTGGCCGTGTGGCTGGCGAACGAAGGCATCGCATCGATGTCGTTGAACCCGGACACGGTGATGGAAACGTGGCAACAACTCGCCAAATTGGCGAAGTAACCGTCGCCGACGGTCACGATAGCGACCTCGGTTAGGACGCGTCCGAGCGGCACCTCGGACGCTACCGAAAGGCCGGCCCATCCCCTGGGATGCGCGCGCTGATCGGTGGGTTTCGTGCTATAAACCCCGGTATCACACCGGGGTTTTTTTGTGTCTGGGAGTTACGATGGAACAGGCTTGGCTGTGGTTCGGCATTGCCGGATTGACCGTGGTGCTGGAGCTGGCAAGTGGTACGTTCTATCTCCTGATGGTGGCGCTCGGCATGACGGCCGGCGGCATTGCGGCGCTGTTGCGTATCGACTGGCCATTGCAGTGGGTGGCAGCGGCGGCGGTCGCGGGCGTGGCGGTCTGGATTCTGCGCCGCAGCCGGTTCGGCCAGCGGCGCATCAAGGTCGACGCGACGGCAGACCCCAATACCAACCTCGATATCGGTCAGCGTCTGCGGGTGGAAGTCTGGGGCTCTGACGGTCAGGCGCGGGCGATGTATCGCGGAGCCGAATGGGACGTCGAGCTTTTGCCCGGGGAGTCGCCCAGCCCAGGATGGTTTGTCATTTGCGAGGTTCGCGGCAGCCGGCTGTACGTTGCTCACGTGACGGCATAGGCGCCGGGATCGACGCGCGAGCGCGCGTCTCACTTTCGCTTGCGCGTCTTCGCATTGCATGTATCGTGTCGCCCGTGGTCGCGGGTGACGGGGAATTCGCCCGCCGTCATGGCAGGCGCTTCAAGGGGGAAGCATGTTTTCCAACGTCGCGTTTATTCTCTTCATCATCGCCGTGATCATTGCGGCGCGCTCGATCAAGATCGTGCCGCAGCAACACGCCTGGGTGGTCGAGCGTCTCGGCAAGTATCACGCGACGCTCACGCCGGGGTTGTCCATCGTCGTGCCATTCGTGGATCGCGTGGCGTACAAGCATATGCTCAAGGAAGTGCCGCTCGACGTGCCGAGCCAGGTCTGTATTACGAAGGACAACACGCAATTGCAGGTCGACGGAATTCTGTACTTCCAAGTCACGGATCCAATGAAGGCGTCGTACGGATCGAGCAACTTCATCGTCGCCATTACCCAACTGGCACAAACAACGCTGCGTAGCGTGGTCGGCAAGCTCGAACTCGACAAGACGTTCGAGGAGCGCGAATTCATCAACCACAGTGTGGTGAATGCCCTCGACGAGGCGGCGTCGAACTGGGGCGTGAAGGTCTTGCGTTATGAAATCAAGGACCTCACGCCGCCGAAGGAGATCCTGCATGCGATGCAGGCGCAGATCACGGCCGAGCGCGAAAAACGCGCGTTGATCGCGGCGTCGGAAGGCAAGAAGCAGGAACAGATCAACCTGGCGTCCGGTGGGAGGGAGGCGGCAATTCAGAAGTCGGAAGGCGAGCGTCAGGCGGCGATCAACCAGGCGCAAGGTCAGGCCGCGGCCATTCTGGCGGTGGCGGAAGCCAACGCCGAGGCTATCCACAAGGTTGCGACGGCCATTCAGACGCAGGGCGGTATGGAAGCGGTCAACCTGAAGGTCGCGGAGCAGTACGTGGAAGCGTTCAGCAAGATCGCCAGAACCAATAACACCTTGATCGTGCCGGGGAATCTGACGGACATGAGCAGCATGATCGCCTCGGCCCTCAAGATCGTGCGCGGTACCGAAGGCGGATCGACGGCCGGTGGGTCGACGGCGAGCGGTGACGGTGCGGGCGGCTTCGGCAATTCGGGTGCCCGACGTTAGTCCGGCCGCGCAAAGAAAAACGGCCCGCGCTGAACTGAACCGTCCAACCTCTGGCGTTCAGTGCAATGCGGGCCGTTTTCTCTTGGCGGCAGACGAAGACCGTTGGCCGGCCGCGATGCGCGCGCCACTTTGACACAGCGCCTTACGTCGGCGTGCGCATCAGGCGCGCTCTCTCGCGCTCCCAGTCTCGCGCCTTTTCCGTCTCACGCTTATCGTGCAGCTTCTTGCCCTTGGCCAGGCCGATCTCGCATTTTACGAGGCCCTTGCTGTAATGCAGGTTGAGCGGCACGAGCGTGTAGCCGCGTTGCTCCACCTTGCCGATGAGCTTCTTGATTTCGTCGGCCTTGAGCAAGAGCTTTCGGGTGCGCACGGGGTCGGGGTTGATGTGCGTCGACGCCGACTGTAGCGGGCTGATATGTGTGCCGATCAGAAAGATCTCGCCATGCTTGATGACGACATAGCCTTCCTTGATCTGCGCCCGCCCGGCGCGAATGGCCTTGACTTCCCACCCTTCGAGCGCGATCCCGGCTTCGTATCGCTCCTCGATGAAGTAATCGAAGAAGGCCTTCTTGTTGTCGATGATGCTCATGGATCCTTGGCGGGTAACTTGGTCGGACCCGGTGAGTCGGGCTCGGGTAAAATACTGATTTTAACAAAGAGTCTCGGCAACAGGCGGCTTGCGTCGCGCGTACATCGATATGGCCTCGATGGCCGGCGCATCATGCATGCCTCTCGCCCGACAGACGATGGCCGAAGTCAGTAAAACCGTTCTCGTGCATTTCTCCGCTGAGCAAATGTACGACCTGGTGACCAATGTCGCCGATTACCCCAAATTCCTGCCTTGGTGCGGTGGTGTCGATATTCGGCACCAGGACGAGCACAGTATGGAGGCGTCGCTGATCATCGACTTCAAAGGGCTGAAGCATTCGTTCGCGACGCGCAATCTCCAGGAGCGCCCGCACTCCATTCAGATGACCTTCGTCGAAGGGCCTTTCAAACGTTTTCACGGCACCTGGAAGTTCACGCCGCTGCGCGAGAACGCTTGCAAGATCGAGTTCGGCCTTCACTACGAATTTGCGAGTTTTCTGCTCGAGAAGGTGATCGGCCCGGTGTTCAGCCACATCGCCAATACGTTTGTCGACGCCTTTGTCAAACGCGCGGAGACCGTCTATGCCGGGTGAGTTGAACGTCGAGGTTTGCTACGCATTGCCTGCCGAGCAGACAATTGTCCCGCTGACGTTGCCGCAAGGCGCCACAATGCGCGAGGCGATCGAGCGAAGCGGCCTGCTGCAGCGGTTTCCGGCGCTGGACATCTCGCGCATGAAAGCCGGCGTCTTCGGTAAGCTGCGCGCGCTTGACGCGGCTGTGGAGGACGGGGATCGCATCGAAATTTACCGGGCGTTGAAGGCCGATCCCAAGCTCGCGCGTCAGCGACGCGTCGAAAAGGTACGCAACGAAGGGAGCCGCGAAGGGCAGAAGTGGCTGGGTAGCCGTCGCGGCAGTTGACGTTTGCGGTGCGTGACCCGGCGCCGTACCGACTGGGGCGCCAACCAGAATGCTCACGTGTGCGCTGGGTAGTACACTGATGGGAGTTGATCGGCGTCTGGCGTGCGAATCACGGCGTGCGAATCACGGCGCGCGAATCAGTGCGCCGATTTTCGCGCATGCAATTTTACCGAAGCGCTGACGCCCGCCAGCAGCAACGCGATGGCAGCGATTTCCAGCAGGCGTGGCAAGCGCTGTTCGTAGACGAAGCCATAAATCAGCGCGAACAGCGTTTCAAACACGATCATCTGTCCCGACAGGGTGAGCGGCAGCCGTCGGCTCGCCGCGTTCCAGAACGCATTGCCGATGGTCGATGCCCCCACCGCCACGGCGATGTTGACGATCAGGAACATCTGCCAGTCGCGTGGCGCGTCGAGCACGACCGGATGCGGGACCCACACGGCCGGAATCGCCAGCATGAGCGCGAGCACACCCGTGGCGACGCCCGTCAGCAGCGACCATTCCTGGCTCGTGAAGTGTCCGAATCGCGCCAGATAGCGGGCGTTGGCCACCGCATACCATGTCCAACTCACGAGCGCGCCGACCGCGCAGCCAATGCCGGCGAGCGTGAGCCGCCAGTCCCCGCCGCTTGCCGAGGCATGGGCGAACACGTCGACGTTGATGCAGACGATGCCCCCCGCGACCAATGCCAGCGGCCCCGCCAGTCGCGACAGGGGGAGGGCGCCGTGGTCACGGCTGCCGACCAGCGTGACCGTCACGGGCAGCACGCCTACGATCAGCGAGGCCGGCGCAATCCCTGCCATCTGGACCGCGCCCGCGAGAAACAGGTAGTAAATGAGATTGCCGACAAGGCTCAGCCGGAACAGTGCCCGCCAGTCGTTGCCGGTGACGGTATGCCGCAGACGCGCCCAGAGCGGGGCGAGCAGCAGGGCGGACACCAGTCCGTAAAGGACGTAACGGGCGGCCGACAGTTCCAGCGGTGAGAAGCCAGGCAGCAGGCGAGGGGCCAGGAAGACCAGGCCCCACAAGGCGCCTGCGGCCAGTCCGAACGAAATGCCTTGCCCCATGAAATTCGTACCCGTGGTTCGTGTTGGCGAGATGCCGATGATCCGCACCGGACATCGCCTCGTGATACCGGCCGGGACGGTGCAGGAAGGGCCGAAGAATAGCATGGGCCCAGGGCGCCGCTCTTGTGAAATCCGGCAGTCGGCTGGGTTGGCAAATCGGTCGCCGCGAGGCGGGATGCGCGTTCGTTCCGGTCCTCGGGGAAAAAGCCCCTTGACATGTGGGGCAGACGTGCCATGCGTCCTGCGATTTCTGTATAATTCGGTTTTGCGCCTATAGGATTTGCCATGCGTCTGATCCAAAAAGCACTCACTTTCGATGACGTGCTCCTCGTCCCGGCTTACTCTGCCGTTCTTCCGCGCGACACCAGCCTGAAAACCAAGCTCACGCGCAACATCACCTTGAACATGCCTTTGCTGTCGGCCGCCATGGATACGGTGACCGAAGCGCGTCTGGCTATCGCCATGGCACAACAGGGCGGCATCGGCATTATTCACAAGAATCTGAAGCCGGCCGAGCAGGCGCGTGAAGTGTCGAAGGTCAAGCGCTTTGAATCAGGCGTTCTGCGCGATCCGATCACGATTCCGCCGCACATGAAGGTGCGCGATGTGATCGCGTTGTCGCGCCAGCATGGCATTTCCGGTTTCCCGGTCGTCGAGGGCGCTCAGCTCATCGGTATCGTGACGAACCGTGACCTGCGTTTCGAGAGCCGCCTGGACGAGCCGGTGCGCGCGATCATGACGCCCAAGGAAAAGCTCATCACCGTGCGCGAAGGTGCGTCGCCGGCCGATGCCGAGCACTTGATGCACAGCCACCGCCTCGAGCGCGTGCTGGTCGTCAATGACGCCTTCGAGCTGCGCGGCCTGATGACCGTCAAGGACATCATGAAGGCGACCGAGCACCCGCTCGCGAACAAGGACGAACACGGCAAGCTGCGTGTCGGTGCGGCCGTCGGCGTGGGCGCGGACAATGAAGAGCGTGTCGAGTTGCTGGTGGCGGCGGGCGTTGACGTGATCGTGGTCGACACGGCGCACGGCCACAGCCAGGGTGTGCTGGACCGCGTGCAGTGGGTCAAGAAGCATTTCCCGCAGATCGAAGTGGTCGGCGGCAACATCGCGACGGCGAGTGCCGCCGTGGCGCTGGTCGAACATGGGGCGGACGCCGTCAAGGTCGGTATCGGCCCGGGCTCGATCTGCACGACGCGTATTGTGGCGGGCGTGGGTGTGCCGCAAATCACGGCAATCGCGAACGTCGCAGAAGCGCTCAAGGACACGGGTGTGCCGCTCATCGCGGACGGTGGTATTCGTTACTCGGGCGACATCTCCAAGGCACTGGCCGCTGGCGCGCACACGGTGATGATGGGCAGCATGTTCTCGGGCACGGAAGAAGCGCCGGGCGAGGTGTTCCTGTACCAGGGCCGTTCGTACAAGAGCTATCGCGGCATGGGTTCGGTGGGGGCGATGAAGGATGGCGCCGCCGACCGTTACTTCCAGGATCCGGCCAACAACGCCGACAAGCTGGTGCCGGAAGGCATTGAAGGCCGTGTGGCCTACAAGGGCAGCGTGATGGCCATTCTGCATCAGTTGACGGGCGGTATCCGCTCGTCGATGGGGTATCTGGGTTGCCCGACGATCCAGGACCTGCACGAGAAGGCGGAGTTTGTACAAATCACGGCCGCCGGCATGCGCGAATCGCATGTGCACGACGTCCAGATCATGAAGGAAGCCCCCAACTACCACGTGGAGTAATCACCCATGAAGGCCATGTTGCGTACGGTACTGTTCCTCGATGCGGCGTTGAATCTGGCACTCGGTGTGCTGTTGATCGCGTCGTTCTGGTCATCGCTGTATGCGGCCATTGAAGTGCCCGCGCCATCGCCCGTGCTGTATGCGCAGGCGCTTGGCGTGGCCTTCGTCGGCGTGGCCTGGCTGCAATGGCACGCCACCGTGAACGGCCAGTTGACGGCGACCGTCGCGAAAGTGACGGGGCATATCAACTGGGTGATCGGTGCTTTCGTGCTGGGGTGGCTGATTTCCGGCCAGTTGGCGGTGACGGGGGGCGGCAAGTGGTTGATGCCGGCGCTCGGGGCCGTCTTGCTGGTGGTGGGTGCCATTCTCGTCAAGCTGGCGTCGAGCGTGCGCACGAAAGAGCGCGTGCAGGCGGCACAGCAGGCGGGCGGTCGCGGGCGTGGCGGGGTCGTGAGCGACACCCGGCGCGGCGCACCGTACGATGATCCCGATGCCCGGGCCGGCGACGAGGCCCGAGGCAAGCGCGCTGAGCCGCGTATGGAGGCGCCTCGCGGCGGCTCCGCTTCCGTCAATACCACGCCGGTCGCGCCTGCAGGCACCACCGGCATTGTCACGCCCGTGCCTTCCGCCACGGCGCCGACGTCCAACGAATCCACTTCCTCCTCCGTACCTCACGATGCACGACAAAATCCTCATTCTTGACTTCGGTTCGCAAGTCACCCAGCTAATCGGCCGCCGTGTTCGCGAAGCGCACGTCTACTGCGAGATCCACCCGAACGACGTGTCGGACGAGTTCGTTCGTGAATTCAATCCGAAGGCGATCATTCTGTCGGGTAGCCATGCGAGCACGTATGAGGATCAGGATCTGCGCGCCCCGCAGGCCGTATGGGATCTGGGCGTGCCGGTGCTGGGCATCTGCTACGGCATGTTCGCGATGACGGTTCAGTTGGGCGGTCAGGTCGAGGCGAGCCATCATCGCGAGTTCGGTTACGCCGAGGTTCGTGCCCAGGGCCATACGCCGCTGCTCGACGGCATCGAGGATTTCCGTACGGCCGAAGGTCACGGCATGCTGAAGGTGTGGATGAGCCACGGTGATAAGGTCACGCAATTGCCGCCGGGTTTCGTGCTGATGGCGTCGACGCCGAGCTGCCCGATCGCCGGCATGGCGGACGTATCGCGTCGCTATTACGCGGTGCAGTTCCACCCGGAAGTCACGCACACCGTGAAGGGCCGTGAGTTGCTCGAGCGTTTTGTGCTGGAGATTGCCGGGGCAAAGCCGGACTGGATCATGCGCGACCACATCGAGGAGGCCGTCAAGGCGATCCGCGAGCAGGTGGGCGACGAGGAAGTGATTCTGGGCTTGTCGGGTGGTGTCGATTCGAGTGTTGCTGCGGCGCTGATTCATCGCGCCATTGGCGACCAACTGACGTGCGTGTTCGTCGATCACGGTCTGCTGCGTCTGAACGAAGGCCAGATGGTGATGGAGATGTTCGATGGCCGACTGCATGCCAAGGTCGTGCACGTGGACGCCGCCGAGCAGTTCATGGGGCATTTGAAGGGCGTGACCGATCCAGAGCAGAAGCGCAAGATCATCGGCCGTGAGTTCGTCGAAGTGTTCCAGGCGGAAGCGAAGAAGCTGAAGAATGCGAAGTGGCTGGCGCAAGGCACGATCTATCCGGACGTGATCGAGTCGGGGGGGGCGAAGACGAAGAAGGCGACGACGATCAAGAGCCACCACAACGTGGGTGGCTTGCCGGAGACGCTGGGTCTGAAGCTGCTGGAGCCGCTGCGCGACCTGTTCAAGGATGAAGTGCGCGAGTTGGGGGTGGCGCTGGGTCTGCCGCACGATATGGTGTATCGTCACCCGTTCCCGGGCCCGGGGTTGGGTGTGCGCATTCTGGGCGAAGTGAAGCGCGATTACGCCGATCTGCTGCGTCGCGCCGATGCGATCTTCATCGAAGAGCTTCGCAGCACGGTCGAACCGAACAGCGGCAAGACGTGGTATGAGCTGACGAGCCAGGCATTCGCGGTGTTCCTGCCGGTCAAGAGCGTGGGCGTGATGGGCGATGGCCGCACGTATGAGTGGGTCGTGGCGCTGCGCGCCGTGCAGACGCAAGACTTCATGACGGCGCATTGGGCACACCTGCCGCATGACCTGCTCGGCAAGGTGTCGAATCGCATCATTAATGAAGTGCGTGGTTTGAACCGGGTTGTTTATGACATCTCGGGCAAGCCGCCTGCGACGATCGAGTGGGAGTGAATTGACGTCTGGCAGCGGTTGGTAACTGCTGGCAAGAAGGTGTGGATAAGCCATTGATTTAACGGGATTTTTTTCGTTTACGTCTGGCACTCGATGGCATCGGCTGGCACCTAGAAGCACGATTTTTTCATGGTGCGAGACGTGGTATCGTTTTGGCGTGATGCCATGAGGTGCGGGCGATACCATGATTGGTTTTTGAGGGTGTCATGGTATTGATTTCGCTTAATTCATTGATTTCATTGTAGTTCATAGGTGAAATTCAGTGTGTTTTGATCATGGTATTGGAACCGAATCTGGATACATGCCATGCTGACCGATACCAAGTTGCGAAACCTGAAGCCGCAGGACAAGCTCTACAAAGCGAACGACCGCGACGGCCTCTATGTGGCCGTCACGCCGACCGGGGCGATCTCGTTCCGCTACAACTACTCCATCAACGGCAGGCAGGAGACCATCACCTTCGGCCGTTACGGTGTCGGCGGCATCACCCTGGCGGAAGCCCGCGAGCAGTTGGGCGAGGCCAAGAAGTTGATCGCGGCAGGGAAGTCACCGGCCAAGGAGAAGGCGCGGGACAAGGCCCGCGTCAAGGATGCCGAAACCTTCGACGCCTGGGCCGAAAAGTGGCTGCGCGGCTACCAGATGGCCGATTCCACCCGCGACATGCGCCGGGCGGTCTACGAGCGCGAGCTGAAGCCCAAATTCGCCAATCAGAAGCTGGTCGAGATCACCCACGAGGATTTGCGGGCGCTGACCGATGCCATCGTGGAGCGCGGCGCGCCGGCCACGGCCGTGCATGCCCGTGAGGTGGTGCTCCAGGTTTACCGCTGGGCCATCGAGCGCGGGCAGAAGGTCGAGAACCCGGCCGAGCTGGTGCGACCCACCAGCATCGCCAAGTTCGAGCCGCGCGACCGGGCCCTGACACCCGATGAGATCGGGCTGATGTACCAGTACATGGAGCGTATCGGCACGACGCCATCCATCCGGGCGGCGGCCAAGCTGTTGTTGCTGACGATGGTGCGCAAGAGCGAGTTGACGAACGCGACGTGGAGCGAGATCAATTTCAGCGAGGCGCTTTGGACAATCCCGAAGGAGCGGATGAAGCGGCGCAACCCGCACTTGGTCTTTCTGTCTAGGCAGGCCCTGGACATCTTCATCGCCCTGAAAACCTTTGCCGGCGGATCGGACTACGTGCTTCCATCGCGGTACGACTCGGACCAACATATGAGCAGCGCGACGCTGAACCAGGTGTTGACGCTGACGTACAAGCTGGCGCAGAAGGAGGGTAAGCCTTTGACCAAGTTCGGGCCGCATGATCTGAGGCGCACGGCCAGTACGTTACTGCACGAGGCCGGGTATAACACCGATTGGATCGAGAAATGCCTTGCCCACGAGCAGAAGGGCGTCCGGGCCGTGTACAACAAAGCGGAGTACCGTGAGCAGCGGACTGCGATGTTGCAGGATTGGGCGGATATGATTGATGGCTGGACGGCTAGGAGGGCGCTGTAGCCACTAACAGGAAGTCTGCCAGATCGATAGTCAGTCACTACTCCACTTTATCAAGACGGAAGTCCTTCGGGGTCGCCTTGAGGGCCTTGGAAACGGCCTGTCGGCTGATCCCGAGAGCCTTGGCGACTTGCGATTGATTCTGTCCTGCGGCGATCATCATGATGATTGCCTTCTTTCGGTCGGTCAGCCTCTTGTCGGCCATCTGGCGCGCCTGGTTTCTCAACTCGGCCTTGTCGTCGGGCTGCAAGGATTTTTGGGCCACATGGCCTTGGATGTAGCGGTCAACAGCCCTATCCCCTGAGGCTGCACGCAGTTTCTCCGGTTTGGCGCTTTGTTTTCTCAGCCGCAGTAGTTCCTGATCGAAGCGATCCGCCGAACGCATGGCGCGTCGATAGGCTGGATTCTGGGTGCCGTCCGAGAGCATCGGCCGATGCTCGGCACAATAGCGGTGGCTCAAGCGTAGTTTCTCTTGATCCCTCTGGGGCCAATTTCCGTGTTCGATGAACGAGGCTAATTCCGTCAGCGCGCCGCAGAACCTGCAAAAACCTTGACGGCGCTGCGCATTCCCAAAGGGGAGCAAAGGGGGACGGTGTTCGCCTGGTATCTTGGATCGTGCTGGTCTTTTGCAGGCGCAGTCCCAAACCAGTCCGATCAAGGATTCGAGGGTCGCTATGAAGCGTTGATCCCTGGCAGTCCATTTGTTCTCGGTTTTGATGAACTTGCGTAGCAACTCTCGTTGTACGCGAACCATTGCATCTAATCCAACCAGCCTAATGATTCCGCTGAGGTTCACTCCCCCGGGAACGTGGTCCATGTAGCGCTGCGGCAACGTTGCCATGTACGCCGCCAAGGCGGGGTCGATGAGTTCCCCTACCAGTCCGGCGATGGGGTACTGCCGCGAGGACGCGGAGTAGGGTTTCCAACGTTCGCGGAACTCCTTGATCGCTTGAGAAACGACGGGCGCGCATCCATCACCGATATGGATGTAGTGCCGCCCCAGGCGTTTTCGTGCTTGCTCTTCCGTTTCCATGTCTACCAAAGCGTACAGCCCGCCCACTGATAGCGTCAACCTAATTGGATAATCAAATCGCTGACAGTCAAACGGTCTGACGGCTAGCCTTGTGGTTATCAATTGATGACCACGAATGCCGGACCCGCTTTTCTTATCACTGGGGCCGCTCCGCTCGCCTCGTGACGAGAGGGACGAGCGCGCAGCCTCGGAGGCCACAGCACACCTTGCACCTGACCGTGGCAGGCAGGGCGATTTCTTCGCGCTCGGTATTCCTGACGCCGCGCCGAAAGATGATCTCGCCAGCATGGAGCATCCCCTGTTCGCGTTGAAGGCTGGCGATACTCGCGTGCGCACCTATGAGCGCAACGGCAATACCGTGACGGTGAAGCCCGGCCCGGACGGCTGCGCAACGATCCACGATAAGGATTTGTGGCTCTATTGCACCAGCCAGCTAGTCGAGGCGAAGAATCGTGGGGCAAGAATCTCGCGCACGGTGCGACTCACCATGTACGACTTCCTCACGGCCACCAACCGCGACACCAGCGGTCGCGCCTACGAGCGGGCTGGCGAGATGCTTGGGCGGCTCACCGGGACGCGGGTTGAAACCAACATCGAGACGGGCGGGCTGCGCACTCGTGCGTTTTGGGGCCTGGTGGAGTCGGCCAAGATCATCCAGAAGTCCCCCGGCGACGGGCGCATGGTGTCACTGGAAGTGACCTTGCCGGAATGGCTGTTTCGGGCCATTGTCGCCGACGAATTCCTCACGCTCTCGCGCAGTTATTACCGACTGCGCAAGCCGCTCGACCGGCGCATCTACGAGTTGGCGCGAAAGCACTGCGGCAGTCAACCAAGCTGGCGCGTGTCGCTGGCCGTTTTACACCAGAAGAGTGGCAGCACCGATGCGCTGCGGAATTTCCGCGTGGCGGTGCGCTCGCTGGCCGAATCTGGCGCGGGGGGTGTCAGAATTTCCGTGTTCAAGGCGAGTTGAGAATTACACGGACGGTCGAACGAATCGATCCGCGTAAA
>NZ_CABPSG010000023.1:0-35874 GCF_902459595.1 Pandoraea soli
GGGCGTTAGCTCAGTTGGTAGAGCAGCGGACTCTTAATCCGTAGGTCGAGTGTTCGAGTCACTCACGCCCCACCAAAGTACGACAGCGAAGGCTGCGCCGCGTGCAGCCTTTTTTGTTCCCGGCAGCACCGGGGCGTTAGCTCAGTTGGTAGAGCAGCGGACTCTTAATCCGTAGGTCGAGTGTTCGAGTCACTCACGCCCCACCAGATGCATGACGAAGGCCGCACATTGTGCGGCCTTCGTCGTTTCTGCCCGCCCATCCTTCCCCTCCGGCTTGTCATCCGATGCCGCCCGCTGTCATCCCCTGTCGTCCGATTCCTACAGTCGATTCAGTCGCGACCGATAGTCCGCGAAACGCGCGCCATCTAAGCTGGATTCATGTCGTTGCGGGTCGCACGGCCATCCCTTGCTTCAGGAGACGCATCATGAATACGACGAAGTCGATTCTCGTTGTCATCACGGCATTCGCGATGGGCTCGTCCCTCGTCGGCTGCACGCTAGGCGGCGCCGCCGCGGGCGGGGTCATCGGGCACGAAGCCACCGGCGGCAGCACCGCCGGCACCATCGGCGGCGCGGTCGTCGGCGGGGTCATCGGGCACGAGTTGGGCAAGTAACGTTGCCGCTCGGCCCGGCGGACGCCGTCATCTCCCCACGGCATAGAGTGGGGAGTTGGCGGCGTAGCCGTACATGATCAGTACCGCGCCCACCAATGCGTCTGCCGCCGCTCTGGCCTCCGCCACATTCGCATAGCGCTTGGCCTGCGCCGTGCAGGTCGCGTAATGACGCGCGCCATGTTTCAACGTGCCGTCGTGCCGACCGATAAACGCCGCCTGACGGCCGCTCCATACGAAGTAGCCCTCACACCTCGCCATCTCCGGCGGCCGCCTGACCGTCGAGTCCTCCTTCTGCGAGGCCTCGCCTGCCTTGTGCAGGCGCCACTGACGCTTGATCGCCGCGTCCGACCAGCGTCCCATGCCAATGTCTTTTCCTCGGTTCTTTGCCATTGCTCCCTCCTGGAGTTTGCCTGCGGCACTGCGCTCGCGGGCACTCCGATAATGGTGAACAATAACGCGGTGAAGTGGGATGGGGAGTGTCCGATATGCGATGCCACACCCTACGACGACGCCTCACAAGCATCGATACTCGCTGCTCGTCATGCAAAGGAAACCAAACCGCGCCCTCGTGCCTCTCGATTGGCAGCACCGGGCGGCCAGCACGCTATCTCCCGGCCAACATAGCGCGGCGAACGCGCAACAGTGCTGCACTGCACACCGTGCGAGCGATCCTCATTGTCTACACTGGAGGTCTCGTTCTCATCGGATGGCGGATGCCGTTGGCCGCAACGGCATCCGCGAAACCAGGGCATGGCGACCGTTACCTTCGCACCCGCAATTCAGCGCCACGTCTGCGTGGACGACCAACACGTCGATGGACCGACCGTCCATGCCGTGCTCACGCAATGCGTGACGCTCACGCCCGAGTTGCGCGGCTACCTGTTCAACGATCAGGGGCGATTGCGTGCGCACGTCGCGATCTTTGCCGATGGCCGGCTGATCCGCGACCGGCACACGCTCGGCGACACGCTGAACGACGCCAGCCGCGTTTATGTCGCCCAGGCGCTCTCGGGCGGATGAGGGAAGCACGGCGGAAGCGGCAGATGAATGCACGGGCATCGAACAAGACTCGCGCAAGCCAAGGAGGCAGATCGTGGAACACGTCACCGGAGCAACGTTGCTGGTTGGCACCCGCAAGGGATTGTTCACGTGGCAGCGTGAGGACGCCGTCTGGCGACTGATGTCGAGCGCGCCCGACTTTCCCGGCGAGCCCGTGAGCATGGTGCTGCGCGACCCGCGCGACGGCACCGATTACGCCGCGCTCAATCTGGGTCACTTCGGCGTGAAGCTCTGGTGCCGCGAACGCGACGCGAGCGAGTGGACCGAACTCTCGCCACCGGCCTTCGCCCAACAAGTCGAGCACTCCGAAGCATCGGTGGACGATGCGCAAGCGTTGTCGGCATCATCGGCACCATCGGTCTCCCTGCTCTGGTCGCTCGAAGCCGCGGGGCCCGACGCCCCTGGCGTTCTCTGGGCGGGCACCATTCCCGGCGGCCTCTTCCGCTCACACGACCGAGGCCGCACCTGGACATTGGTACAAAGCTTGTGGGATCGCCCCGAGCGCGCCGAGTGGATGGGGGGCGGCTACGATCACCCGGGCATTCATTCGATCTGTATCGATCCGCGCGACAGCCGACAGGTGAGCGTCGCCATCTCGACCGGCGGCGTCTGGCGCACACGTGACGACGGACACACCTGGGCTTTGGCGGCCAGCGGCATGGAAGCCGATTACATGCCGCCCGAACGACGCCTCGATCCGAACGCGCAGGACGTCCACCGTCTCGTGCAATGCCGCGATGCGCCCAACGCCCTGTGGGCACAGCATCACAACGGCATCTTCCGCAGCCTCGATTACGGCGCGTCGTGGCGGCGGATTCAAGCGTCGCCGTCGAGTTTCGGTTTTGCCGTCGCCGTCGATCCGCACGACCCCGATGTCGCGTGGTTCGTACCCGCCCAGCGCGATGCCTGTCGCATGCCGGTCGACGCCCGTCTCGTCGTGATTCGCACGCGCGATGGCGGCGAGTCGTTCACATCGCTCTCGCACGGACTGCCGGAGGTGCCGTCCTACGACCTGATCTATCGCCACGGCCTGGATATCGACGCCACCGGCCACTCGCTCGCCATGGGCTCGACCACCGGCGCGCTGTGGGTCAGCGACAACGCAGGCGAGCAATGGCAATGCCTGTCCACGCACTTGCCCCCTATCTACGCAGTGCGCTTCGTGTAGCGGGCGTCTTGTCGTTCGACATGCGGAGCATCACGCGTCCGCTCACGCGGCGCCCTCGCCGCCCCGGCCGTGCCGCTGGGGCGTGCCGTCGAGGCGCCGCGCCCGCCGGCAGGCGGTGCCGCCGGCCGGCGCAAACCCCCATGCCTGCTGGACTTCCGGCCGATGTCACGGTCAGCGCGGCATAGAGACATTGGAGTATGATGGCTGCTGCTATGCTTTTTCCCACCGTCCGGAAAAGAGGTGTACCGTGGCCCGAAAGACCCCCATCGAGCGCTACCGAAACATCGGCATCAGTGCTCACATCGACGCTGGCAAGACAACGACGACCGAGCGCATCCTGTTCTACACAGGCGTCAACCACAAGCTGGGCGAAGTCCACGAAGGCGCTGCCACGATGGACTGGATGGAGCAGGAACAAGAGCGCGGCATCACGATCACGTCCGCCGCGACGACCTGCTTCTGGCGCGGCATGGGCGGCAACTATCCCGAACACCGCATCAACATCATCGACACGCCGGGCCACGTCGACTTCACGATTGAAGTCGAACGCTCGATGCGCGTGCTCGACGGCGCCTGCATGGTCTACGATTCGGTCGGCGGTGTGCAACCGCAGTCCGAGACCGTCTGGCGGCAAGCCAACAAGTACAAGGTGCCGCGCATCGCGTTCGTCAACAAGATGGACCGCGTGGGCGCCGACTTCTTCCGCGTGCACAAGCAGATTCACGAGCGTCTGCGCGGCAATGCCGTGCCCATCCAGATTCCGATCGGCGCCGAGGACAATTTCCAGGGCGTGGTCGATCTCGTGAAGATGAAAGGCATCGTCTGGGATGAGGAATCGAAGGGCGTGAAGTTCGAGTACATCGACATTCCCGCCAATCTCAAGGACACGGCGCAGGAATGGCGCGACAAGATGATCGAAGCCGCCGCCGAAGCCGATGAAGCGCTGCTTGAGAAGTATCTTGGCGGCGATACGCTGACCGAGGCCGAGATCCGGCAGGGGCTGCGCAAGCGTACCGTTGCGGGCGAGATCGTGCCGATGCTATGCGGCACCGCGTTCAAGAACAAGGGCGTGCAGGCCATGCTCGACGCCGTGATCGATTACCTGCCCTCGCCCGTCGACGTGCCCGCCATCGCCGGTCACGATGAGGACGACAAGGAGATCGAACGCCACCCGTCGGACGACGAGCCGTTCTCCGCCCTCGCCTTCAAGATCATGACGGACCCGTTCGTCGGCCAGTTGATCTTCTTCCGCGTGTATTCGGGCGTGATCGACTCGGGCGCCACCGTCTTCAATCCGACCAAAGACAAGAAGGAACGCTTGGGGCGCATCTTGCAGATGCACGCCAATCAACGCATCGAGATCAAGGAAGTGCGGGCCGGCGATATCGCCGCGGCGGTCGGTCTGAAGGAAGCGACGACCGGCGACACGCTGTGCGATCCGAACGCCGTGATCATTCTCGAGAAGATGGAATTCCCCGAGCCGGTGATCTCGCAGGCGGTCGAGCCCAAGACCAAGGCGGATCAGGAGAAGATGGGCCTCGCCCTGAATCGGCTGGCACAGGAAGACCCGTCGTTCCGCGTGAAGACCGACGAAGAATCGGGTCAGACGATCATCTCGGGCATGGGCGAGTTGCACCTCGAAATTCTGGTCGATCGCATGCGCCGCGAGTTTGGCGTGGAGGCGACCGTCGGCAAGCCGCAGGTCGCCTATCGCGAAACGGTGCGCAAGAAAATCGAAGACGTGCAGGGCAAGTTCGTCAAGCAGTCGGGCGGACGCGGCCAGTATGGCGACGTGGTCATCACGCTGGAGCCGGACAAGGAAAAGCCGTACCAATTCGTCGACGCGATCAAGGGCGGCGTGGTGCCGCGCGAATTTATCCCGGCCGTGGACAAGGGCATTCGCGAAACGCTCAACAGCGGCGTGGTGGCCGGTTATCCGGTCGTCAACGTGAAGGTTACGCTTACGTTCGGCTCATACCATGACGTGGACTCGAACGAAAACGCGTTCCGCATGGCGGGCTCGATGGCGTTCAAGGAGGCGATGCGCCGTGCCGACCCGGTGCTGCTCGAGCCGATGATGGCGGTCGAAGTCGAGACGCCCGAAGAGTTCATGGGCAACGTGATGGGCGACCTGTCCGGGCGTCGCGGCATGTTGCAGGGTATGGATGACATCGTGGGCGGCGGCAAGATCGTACGCGCCGAGGTGCCGCTGTCGGAAATGTTCGGTTACTCGACCTCGTTACGCTCGCTCACGCAAGGGCGCGCCACGTACACGATGGAATTTAAGCATTACGCCGAAGCGCCGAGGAACGTGGCCGACGCCATCATCTCGACCAAGAAGTAACGCATCATCGGACGTCGAGCGCGGCGGCGCAGGATTGGCCGCCGCGCCCGGCCGACGTCAGTAAGTGCGCAGATGTTCGGCGTGATGCGACAAATGGTCCGCCATGAAGGTCTGAATGAAGTAGTAACCGTGGTCGTAACCTGGGTGGCGTCGCAGGTTGAGCGGCTGACCCGCATCCTGGCAGGCGCGCTCGAAGAGGTGCGGATGCAGTTGCGATTCCAGGAATTGATCGTTCAAGCCCTGATCGATCAGGATACCGCCCGGAAACACCACCTGCCCGGCCTTCGCCATCAGTTCGCTCGCGTCATATTGGCGCCACGTCTCTCGATCCGGCCCCAGATATCCCGCGAATGCCTTCTCGCCCCACGGGCAACGCGTGGGCGCCGCAATCGGCGCGAATGCCGATACCGAGCGGAATTTATCAGGATTGCGCAGTGCGAGCGTCAGGGCACCATGCCCGCCCATCGAGTGGCCGAAGATGCCGATACGTCCCGCGTCGATCGGCAGCGATTGCGTCACCACGCCGTAGAGTTCGTCGACGATGTAGCTGTACATGCGATAGTGCGCCGACCAAGGTGCCTGTGTCGCATCGAGATAGAAGCCGGCGCCGACGCCGAAATCCCAGGCATCGGTCTCGCCCGGCACACCAGCGCCACGCGGGCTGGTGTCGGGCGCAATCAGCGCCACGCCGTGTTCCGCGGCGAGCCATTGCGCGCCGCCCTTGATCATGAACGTTTCTTCCGTGCAGGTAAGCCCCGCGAGATAGAACAGCGCCGGCACCGCACGTCCGTCGCGCGCCTGAGGCGGGATGAACACCGAGAAACGCATCGGCAAGCCGATGACGGTCGACGTATGGCGATAGAAGCGTTGCGCACCACCGAAACAACGGTGTTCGGAAATGAGTTCGAGCATGACGGAATCCGGGAGGGTTCGGGAAGTCGGCCATGGCGCCGCGCCGCCGGGAGCGGGGCAACCATTGCGATGATGGCCGCTATCTTACCTCGCGAGGCGACAGGTGACATCGGCGAGGTGCGTGGGGTGCGCGATGTTCATTCTAGCGGGTTGCATGACGGCCGCGATGTCGCGCAGACGTTCGTTCAGGCGACCGATGATACCGAAGCCAAAGTCCGTGTTAAGTTGCGGTGCCACCACGTTGCCAACGATTGTGGAACTGGGCTGAAGCTCAGGCGAAAATGCTGCCACCGTGGTACGTCGAATGTCGACGCTCCGGCCTGCTCCGGCCTGGCGACATCGATTGATCGGGCCAGCGAATTCGTCTCCAGCGGTAGAACAACTACTTCCACTGCCCCCGGGCCAATCACCTCCGCATGCAGGTGGCAGGTAGCTCCGGAGGCGCTTCGCTCCGCCGGCATCGCCCTCGATCACGGCGCCTCGTCTGCCATTGATTCCGCGCCTTCACGCCCCGTCATGCCTGGCCGCCCGTTGCTCAGCCACGGCTCGCCTCGCCAGCGTGCCCAAAGTGTGTATCTCCTTTTCAACGTCCCGGGTCCACGGACGTCCATAGTTAATCCGGATGTGACGGCGAAATTCGCTATCGCATGAAAAAATTGCACCGGGTGCTATCGCGATTTCGTGCGCTTCGGCCATTTCGAACAACTGCACTGCCCCTACGCCTTCTGGAAGTTGCACCCAAAGGAAGAATCCGCCCGGCGGCCGGACCACCAGTGTCCCTTTGGGGAAGTACTTGACGACAGCGGCCACCATCCGTGTCTGAAGGGACGCCAGTTCGCGGCGCAGCTTACGCAGCAGCCGGTCGTAATCGCCATGTTCAAGGAGGCCCGCAATTGCGCATTGCACGGGCACAGACGCCGGGTCCATTGTCAGCCAACGCGCGTGCTCAATTCTCCTGGCGTAGCGCCCCGCGGCTACCCAACCGAGGTGCAGGCCCGGCGCAAGGCTCGTCGAGAACGACCCGCAGTGCAGCACGAGACCTTTGGCATCGAAGCGCTTCGCCGGATATGCCGGCGTCAAACCGAAATGCAGTTCGCGGAATACGTCGTCCTCGATCAGCGGCACGCCATATATTGCCAGTAGCCTCACAAGTGCCTGCTTCCGTTCATCGGAGAGCGTCGCGCCTGTTGGCTGATGCAGCGTCGTCATAAACCAGCAAGCCCGTACCGGACGCTGCCGCAACGCCTCCTCTAATACGCCGAGGTCGAGTCCATGGTGTGGATCGACAGGGATTTCCACGGCCTTAAGACGGAGGCGCTTAACCACATCTCGCACAGTGTGGAAAGCAGGCCGTTCAATTGCGATGGTGTCGCCAGGCCGAGTCAGAACCTGCAGGCAAAGCATCGTTGCGTCGAGCGCGCCACTCGTCACAACAACCTCTTCGATTGGGACCGCAACACCTGTGACAACGTAGCGCAGGGCGATCTGGCGACGCAGATCCGCTTCTACCTCTCCCGCCGACAAGGCGTTCCGGGAACTCGCCATCCTCCGAATTGCTGCAGCCAAAGCGCGCGCAATCCGGCTAAACGGAAACAGCTTGGCACATGGCTCGGAAGAGCCAAGCCACGGGTGGGCGCATCGACGTTGAGCCCTCATGAAGCGGATAGTCAGGCTGTCACCACCCGCGTCCTCAACACTGCGCTTCGAAACAAGGGTTAGGGCTTTCGTTGACGCGGGCCGGCTTGCGACGAAATAGCCCGAACGAGGTCTTGCGACGATCAGGCCTCGTCGTTCGAGGGTGTAGTAAGCCTGGAAAACGGTTGAAGGACTCACGCGGTACGAACTGCTCGCCCGGCGCACCGACGGGAGTCGCACACCGGGTTCAAGCGTACCGTTCAGCATCAGACTTTCGAACTCCGCCGCCAATTGGAGATAGCGCTTCATTATTGTGTTTTGCCAACCAATTGGAGCTGTTCCGCACTGCCCCGGTTGAGGGTGGAACGCGTCGTTTAGAAATTCCGACCCCGCCAACTGAGCGCGGTTGCGGCGCCAGCCGGCTTTTTGGACGCGGCGCTGGCGGTCTCGAAAAGCACCTTCAGCCGGCTGGCGCCGAGCGCACGGCTGTAGAAAAACCCTTGACCATACTCGACACGGTTCGCGCGTGCGACGTTGTGATGCGCCGAGTTCTCAATGCCTTCGACCACGACCACGGCGCCCATCTCATGGCCCATGCGCGTCAAAGTACCGATGTGTCGGGATCGCTCATCGGGATTCATTCCCAGCACGCGCCTGTCAATCTTTACCATCTCAAAGGTCATCGCTGCCGGTAGTTCAGGTTCAACGTCAGCGGGCCGCGCGACCGACAGGGCAAAACGCACGCCTATTTCACGCGCCTGCGCCATCATCGGGATGAGTCGGTTTTTGAACTTCCTCGCGCTGTCCGCCCCGATCTTTAGCATCAACGGGGGAAGACCGAGGGAACCAACGTCGCGAAGGTGCGCGAGGAACGCAGAACTTACCAAGTAAGACGCGGGCGCTGTAACGCCGAGGTAGAGCGATTTGGGAGCACCGATTTCCCGCAACTCCTGGGCGGCGCGCGACAGGACAAAACGTGTCACCGGTCCGATCAAACTACTCTTCTCGATGACCTCCATATAGTGAGCCGGGCCCAGCGCGCCGTACTTCTGGTTGTCCCAACGCAACAGGGCGTCGACGCCCACGCACCTGGCCCGCCTCACGCCAACGACCGGTTGGTACTCAAGGTGGAATTCGCCGCGACGTAGGCCTGCACGCGCAGCACGCAGGAGCGACTTGTCGTAGCGAAACCACCGCTTGAGGGCCCAGCCGACAACGACGACCAGCACCGCCACCAGGATCGGCCACAATACCAAGCCCGATAGGGTCCATGCCGAGGCGCGCTGTGTCGCTGCGCTTGCCGACGGCCGCGCCGGGGCGAGCGTGTCGGCCTCGATCCAAGGCGAGTTCGCTCGGGTTTCACAATCCGCACCCAATGAGCAGTCCGAGACCGGCATTGTCGGCGGTTCCGGCGATTGCTTCGCCAGGTCGGCCCGCGACGTGCTACCCACCAGCGCGTCAGAGGCTAGAAGGCCATTTCGTTCTGCCACCGCCTGGCCGCTGATTTGCCACCTCACGTCGCTGAGCAGCGTCGCAACGTTCGCCTCTGCATGGGCCCTTACAGCAGTAGTTCCGATGACAACGTCGCGCGCATCCTTCAGCGAATCGCAGGTATTCGTTAGCACAGGCATCGGGCCGGCAACCGGTCCGACGAGGGCTGCGGGAACAACTGGCAACGGCACAATGGACGCGCAGGCTGAGCCGAAGCGAATGGGGGGCGCCGGTGAATCGGCAAGCCTGTCCGTCAATGGTTGCCAGTCCTTGCGTTCAAGCGTATGAATGCGACTAGAGCGGGTGTCGGCCGGATCTGCAAGAGCAAGTGAGGTCCCGCAGATGACCAGGATGACTGTCAACCCTTGTTCTGAGGCACGACCGAGCCCGACGAACGCGCTGCGCCTGATTTTTGATACCGAAAGCCCAAATGCCATTGATCTATCACTAAAAAATTCGGCTTGAAAATCGTTATGGATCGGACCGCTTCGCGTTGGCGAAACTTCGAAAGCAGTGGAACCTGTCTGGGCCGCACTTTGCCAGCGTGTGTGCGTCCGCAATAGAAGCAGATTGCAAAAGAAAGGCCGTATCAGATTGAGAAGTGGCTATCTTCTAACGTCAGGTGTGTGTGCTAGCGGGGCGGGTCCGATGCCCGAAATAGTGTTTTCCGTGAGGAACACAAGTTGAAACGGTACGAGCGGTTAGCAGAACAAATCAGTGAGCTCATCAAGCGCGGTGATCTGCCACCCGGCGCGCGTATTCCTTCGGTTCGCTCGGCTTGCAAGGCATGGGGCGTGAGCCCCGCGACGGTATTTCGCGCCTACTACCTGCTCGAAGACAGGGGCATGATCAAGGCGCGCCCGCGTTCAGGCTATTTCGTGTCGCCGACTACCGGAGAATTACCGCGGCAAAGGCCCCGGACCTCGCCGGGTGCCGACCCGAAGACCGTCAATATCAGCGACCTTGTCTTCGAGGTACTCAAGACGAGCAGGCAGCCCGAGACTGTCCCATTGGGTTCAGCGTTTCTGAGCCCTACGCTGTTTCCAATGGCACGCGTTGGAAAGTCGTGTGCGACTGTCAATCGTTCAACGCCCCTGGCGAGCATGGTTGACGGCCTGCCGCCAGGGTTTGATGGACTGCGCCAGCAGATTTCGTTGCGTTACCTGATGTCGGGGATGACAGTGCCCGTCGATGAGATCGTCATTACGAGCGGTGCACTCGAAGCCCTGACGCTCAGCGCCCAGTTGCTGGCCGCGCCAGGCGATGTGATCGTGATCGAAAAACCGACGTTTTACGCAGCGCTGCAGGCTATCGAGCGTTTGAGGCTGAACGTAGTGGAGATTCCCGTCGACCCGGTGAAGGGTCATGATCTGGATGCGCTAGCGCGGGCGCTGCAGCAGCATCCGGTTCGGGCCTGCTGGTTCATGACCTCGTTCCACAATCCGACCGGAGTGACGCTGGGCGATTCCAGAAAGCAGGCGCTGGTTGATCTGCTCGCCAGACACGACGTGCCGCTCATTGAGGATGACGTCTACCACGAACTGCATTTCGGCCCGGACCCGGTGCGTCCGGCCAAATTCTTTGACCGGAAAGGTCTTGTCATCCATTGTGGATCGTTTGCGAAGTGCCTTGCCCCCGGATATCGTATCGGCTGGGCGGCAGCCGGAAGGTTCGCGGACAAGCTGGAACGGGCGAAATGGATGACCACGCTATCGGCCAGCATGCCGGCCCAGCGCGCAATCGCCGACTATCTGGAGCACGGCGGCTACGAACGATTCCTTCACAAACTACGTCGCGAGCTGGTCCATCAGCAATCGCAGATGCTTGACGCGATCAGCCGCTACTTCCCGGCCGATACGACAGCCACCAAGTCCGACGGCGGTTATTTCACCTGGGTAACGCTTCCGGACCACGTAGACTCGATACAGTTCTTCCAGGCTGCGCTCAGCAGTGGCATCAGCGTCGCGCCCGGACCTATCTTCTCAGCGGACGGCGCCTTCCGGCACCGTGTACGACTGAACTATGGGTACCCATGGTCAGCGCGGCTCGAGAATGCGGTTGCGACACTAGGTGCCCTGTGCACTGATGAATCGCGTTGCGGCGCCAGGCTTGCCGGTCCGGTTCGGCCGGCATGATACGGGCGTCGATCTCAACCCGACACGCCGGCCGGTGAATCGTGAATCTCATGCACGACAATACGCGCCTTGCCTGCGACTTTCGCACGATACATGGCCGCATCCGCCGCACGTAACAGGGCTTCGCCACTTAACGACGCTGCCTGGCCGCGCAGTAGCATGCCGATACTGGCTGATAACCTGACGACCTTCGCCCCAAACGTTATGGGCTGGCTCAGTGTCAGCAGGATCGCGCGTGCAATTCTCCCCAGTGCAGCGTGATCGATGGCAGGGCCGGCCAGCAGCACGGTGAACTCATCCCCGGCGTGCCGCGCAACCAGATCCCCGCCACGCACGCAGCGGCTGATCCGGCGCGCGGTTTCAACCAGGACTTCGTCGCCGCACTGATGCCCGTAGGTATCGTTGACAGCCTTGAAGCCGTCCAGGTCGATAAACATGATGGCCGCCACACCGTCGCCGCCTGCTGCGCATGCCTCATCCAGCCTCTCGAAGAACGAGCGTCTGTTCGGCAGGCCGGTCAGCGCGTCGTGGAATGCCTGGTGCCGCAGGCGATCGAGCAACGCCCTTCGCTCAGTCACATCCTGCACCAGCAGGTAGTACCCATCATCCGCCTGATCATGGACACGACGCGGCACCATCACACCACGCAAGACACGTTGGCTCCCGTTAAGCGTCGCTCCAACCTCGTACTCGACCCTTTCGCCGCTGAGCACGCGCTGGACGTACGGTTCGATGGCAGCAAAAAAGTCAGCGTCGAGAACCTCGTGGGTGAGCCGTCCCACGATCTCCTCTGGGTCCAACCCCAGCCACTCGCGATAGGTCGAGTTGGCGAACCGATAACGTCGCTCACCGTCGACGTACGCGACCAGCGCCGGCAGGTTGTCAGCGATAGCGCGCAAATCCACGCGCGTGGCTCCCAATTGTCGCTCGGCGCTCGTCAGTTGCTCATGCGCCCTGCGCAGACCTTCCGAGGCCTCATGAGCTCCCCGATGCAACGCAGCCTCCCGCGCATCGCGCGCGGCCTTTTCCTGTTGCTCCGCCTGGGTATCATGAATGACAAACAACCAGCCGCCGTCGCGGGCCGACGTCGTCTGCTTCCGTGCCACCTGCACTCGCGCTGGTTTTCTTTGCTTGTTGCGCAACCTGAACGTTACGTCGAGTGTCAGGACCTCGCCCCCCCGGCTACGAATATCCAGGGACTGCACGGCCTGCTCAAACCTGGTCCGGTCGCTCGCATCCAGCAGATCGAGTATGTCCGTTTTCGTCAGCGGAGCGCGCGAGTGCGCGAAGAATTTCACGCAGGCATCATTCATGTGTCGCCATTCCCAGTCCCTTCCGATATGTGCGATAGCGACCGGAGTCCGATGGAACGTCTCGACGTAAAGCGTGTGCTGGGTCTGAAGCCGGTCGATCGCCCGAAGCACCTGCAAGCGATCAGCGCTGTCCAGCTTGCGCAGGCCAATTTCGTGCTCGAGCATTTGCCCCAGGTCTGCCAGCATCTGACGCTGTTGGCGCGTGAAACGCCGCGGCATCGAGTGCATCACGCATAGCATACCGATGGGTTTACCGCACGGTAGACGCAGCGCAATGCCTGCGAAAAAACGGATCCCAAAGTGGCGGGTTGCCAGTGGCCCCTGCGCAAGCTCCGCATCGGACAATGTATCCTTTACGACAAACGGTTCCTCGCATTGGAGCGTCCGGCCATAGTACGTCTCCACATGGAATACGACGTTCCGTTCGCCCCCGCTTGCGCCTATGACTTCTGGCTGGCCGAGTCTGTCGAGACATACGACGGATATTGGAAAATTCAGCGCGCGCGCGGCGATCCGGGTCATGCGCTCAAAGTACTGATCGTAGTCGCTTTCTCTGGGCAGGGGGACGTCGGCTGCTTGTCGTTGTTGCTGCACATCCATCCTGCATTCACTCATGGTCCATGCTCCGTTCCTGTCCCATCTCGTCATGTGTTTGTCGACGCCCATGCAAATGCTCGAAGCTGATCGACGGCCATCGGCTTCCCATACCAGTATCCCTGCGCCAGGTCGATTCCCGAGCGCTGCACCACATCGTGTTCGGCCGCGCTCTCGACGCCTTCCACCACAACTTTCGCACCCTGCGTATGCACTAACGCAGCGACCGACTTCAGAAACTGGATGCGCGCATCGCCACGCATGGCTAGAAAACGCCGGTCCACTTTCACGTAATCGAACCGGAAGTCCGCGAGCAAGTCAAAATTGCTGACGCCTGTACCGAAATCGTCGAGTGACAGGCGTACGGCGCGTTGCCTTAAGTGGCCAAGCGCCGTGACAACCCGCGGCGTACGCTCGACGCAACTGCGCTCGGTGAGTTCCAAAACGAGGCGCTCCAGCATCGGACTGGCGGACTCGCAGACATCCTCGACAAAGCCGTCCTTCATCAGATGCCGCGCGCAGATGTTGACCGATATATGCCAGTGCTGGGGGAACGGCGGCTGGCTCAGTGCGTTAGTCGCCTCGCGCAGCACGAAACGGGTCAGCGCGCCGAGCAGCCGCGAGCCTTCGAGCTTCCCAATGAACTGCCCCGGCCCCCCGGCGCCGAACTTTGGATGGCCCCACCGGAGCAGCGCTTCCACGCCCACGCAATGTCGCGTGCGCATGTCCACAATGGGCTGATAAACGACATGGAACTCACCACGGCGAAGACCGATGCGCACCGCGCGCCGCAATCTCGCTTTTGGGTGAACGCAATAGCCAACGTACACAATCGCGTCGCAAGCAGATAGTGCGAAAAGCAGAACGACGGCGGCGTGAGAGGCGAACAGGCTGGCCGCGAGGAAGCCCGCCAGGCTCGACGCAACGACGACAGTCGCCGTCGCGTCGGGATGCTCGTCGAATATAGGTCGCAGCCAGCGTATTCGTGCTGTGTAGCGTTGCAAAAATCGCATGAAGTTCTTTTCGCACGGTTATTGTAGTTGCGAACTATGACCTGACTGCGATCCCAAAACGAGTAGCAGTCACGTGTCAAAACATGCGTATCAGATCCGATGTCGTACCCGGGCAAGCTGGCCGGCAACTCACCGGAGCAGGCTTGTCTGCCTACACGATGCCGCCCGGAAACACCACCTGACCGGCCTTGGCCATCAGTTCGCTGGCGTCATACTGACAAACGCGTCGGCAGGCCGATGACAGTCGACGTGTGGCGATAGAAGCGTTGCGCACCACCGAAACAACGGCGTTCGGAAATGAGTTCGAGCATGACGAAATCCGGGAGGGTTCGGGAAGTCGGCCATGGCACCGCGCCGCCGGGAGCGGGGCAACCATTGCGATGATGGCCGCTATCTTGCCTCGCGAGGCGACAGGTGACATCGGCGAGGTGCGCGGGGTGCGCCGCGTGCGTGGGCCTGCGCTGAACGACGACCGCTATGTCTCGCTTGCGACTTCGCCCGCTTTCCCCAGCATTACCAGGCGAATTGATACCCCACCTGGCCGAACACATTCCGCCGGAACGCCCCGCCAATGCTGTGTTCGTATTTCACGCTCGCATACATTTGGGAACGCTTGCCGAAGCTTCCCGTCAGGCCGACGCCGACGTCGTACCACGTCTTGCCCAGTTGCGTCGGAAACGCGATGCCGCTCACGGTGGTCTGGCCCGGCGAAAAGAAGTCATGCAGCACGTTGGCAGCAAAGTACGGCGTCACGGTCGACGTATTCATCGCGTTGCTCATCCCCGACTTGAGCAGACGGAAGCCAATACGCCCGCGCAGCGCATTCGTCGTATTCGTGCCTACCGGCGAGATGCCGTCGCCGAAGCCGTTCAGGTGCACGTACTGGTACAGCAACTGCGCTTGCGGTTCGATCGCCACGCCTGTGGAACCGAGGGCCATCCGCTGGCCAATCTCGCCCGACAGGCCGGCACCGAAACCGTTTTGGCTCGCGCCGACGCCATAAATATCGGCATAGCGGTTCTGGTAATGCGTCAGTTGGCCCACGCCGTCGAAATAGCTGCCGTTCGCGGCGTAGCGGGTCCAGTAGCCGCCGATAGACTGCGCCTGTGTCTGTACGCTGCCAGTCGTGGTCGAGCCGATGACGCTTCGCGCCCTGTCGGTGAACGAGGCCGACGACGAACCGAACGTCATCGTGGCACCGGCGTGCGTACTGGCGCCATCGTCTTCGCGCGCCAACGTCCAGTCGCGGCCAATCTGCGCGAAGAACGTACGCTCGTTGGTCGCGTAACGATCGCTCGCCTCGGCATCGAGATTCTGCCCGCCAATGCGACCCCAGACGCCATTGGCATACTCAGGCGCGGGGTCCGGATTCGCGATGTCGCGCACCCGTTCGTTCAGGCGACCGAGGATGCTGAAGCCGTAGTCCGTGTTTAGTTGCGGCGCCACCGCGTAGCCGGCGATACCCGGACGATAGGCGATCGGTGCGTCGGTTGTCGAGGCAGACCCCGTCGACGCGGGAGCGAGCAGGTACGAGCGGAGATACCAGTCATTTGCGCCGGTCGTCCCCCCCCGATACAGCAGATACTCATACGCACCCGCCTGCAACGCTGAGGCGAGGCGGAAGCTGTTCGTGGCAGACGTACCGCCAACTTGCACCACGCGGATGCCGTCGCCCACGGTCAGGACCCCCGTGCCCGTGCCATTGATCTTCAGCGCCGTGTCGCCGCCCGTGTTGCCAGCGACAATGAGCCGGTCCGTTTGCGTCGCGGCACCGCCCTCGTTGATGACGGTGTTCAGCGCGACCAAACCGTTCGCGCCGATGTAGTTGCCGGCCACGTTCAGCGTGTTGCCGATCACGCCCGATGCCGCAGCGAGGTTGACGGTGCCCGCGTTGGTCAGATTGCCACCGATGGTGAACGTGCCGTTGCCGCTTGTTGCAAACGCGCTCAAGGCATTCCCGACGGCCACCGTGCCGCTATTCGTCACTGCGCCTGACACGGTGCCGTAGCCGCCCAGCGTCGCACCTGCGGCGACGCTCGTCTGCGCGGACGCGATCGAGGCCGTCGCGTGCGCGGCGTCGCCCACGGCCAGCGTGCCGGCGAGCACGTTCGTGTCGCCGGTGTACGTGTTCGCCGCGGTAAGCACCGTGGTGCCGGAACCCAGCTGATTCACCCCTCCTGTGCCGCCGACAAGGTTGTCGAACGTGAGGGTATCGCTACGGTTGAAGGCCAGCGTGGCGTTGTCGGTGATGTTACCGATGACGCTACCGCTGGTGCCACCGTTGCCGATTTGCAGCGTGCCCTGCGAGATCGTCCACGGCGTGGACGTAATGCCCGTGCCAGTTAGCGACCAGGTGCCCGTGCCGGTTTTCGTGTAGGTATTGAAATTCTGGTATTGCGCCGTGCTGCCGACAGTGGAGACGTCGAACACCGCGTTGGTGCTGCCGCCCAGAATGAAAGCGTTGTTCGTTCCCGCGGCTGACGCGACGACGTTGCCAACGATGGTGGAACCGGCCTGAAGCTCGAGCGAAAATGCTGCGACGGTGGTACTTCGAATGGCAACGCTCTGGCCTGCACCGGCTTGAATCAGGCCGCTATTGACGATGCTGACACCGACGGTGTTGGCAATGGCGACGCCGCCATTGCCCCCCACGATCGTGCCCGTATTGACAACGGCGTTGGGACTACCAGCCGCTCGCACGGCGACACCAATACCGCCGGTGGTGTTGACACCTGTCAGGTCAGCCCCTCCTTGGATTGTGCCGTGGTTGACGAGCGTTGCGCCACCGGTGGACCAGTTGACGCCGGTGCCACCGGCCCCTCCAGTGCTGTTGCCCCCCTGAATCAAACCATTGTTGGTCACGACCGCGCCGTTCCCGATCTGCGCGCCGGCGCCGCCAGGGGCTATCGTCGTAGCGCTGCCCCCGGTTATCGTACCGTTGTTCACCAGTGACGCCGCATTGACAACGGCGCCTACGCCAGTCACAACGCCTCCCGTAATACCAGCCCCCGAGATGTTGCCGTTATTGACGAATGACGTCGTCGAGGCGACGCCGTTCAAATTGATGCCCGCCCTCGCGGTGGTGGCGCCGACCCCGGTGCCCACCAGCGTTCCGGCAAACGTGATGGGTGTGCCGGACCAAACTAAGGACGATCCCGACAGCGTGAAGCCCTGTGTATCCAGCGTGATGGCTTTTGTCGCCGTGGGCAGCGTGCCGCTCGCCGCGAAGCTGCTGCCGAGTTGAATCGTCGCGCTTGCATCGCTCGATGCATTGGCATTGTTGATCGCCTGGATGAGCTCCGTTTGACTGTTCACCACGTATGTCGCCGCGTGACTTGCGCCGGGTAGTGCCCCCGCGACCGCAAGTGCTATGCACGAAAGCTTGAAGTAGACGCCGCGCGGCGCGCACTCGGCAGATAACCGGCGCGCGCTTCGCAATGTGGCGTTCGCGTTATTTGCCGGCCCACGATCATTCACCGCAACGTGCCAATTCCGCATTCTCACTGTCCCCCTCACACGCCATGCCCTGTATTTCACGGCCGAAGTACCCCGGGTGCGCAAATTATCGTAAGAATCGGAAAGGGTTCCTATCAAAATGAGGGGATTGCTGCGACGGTGCAACAGTAATTTTTTGCATGCCTAACGTTTGTTAAATCGCATGCCGAAACAGTTGATAGGCTTGCAGGACAAGGCAATAAAATATCAACACGCGTGGATCTACTCATCGCCCGCGCGCGGTGGCGGGTAGATCGGACGGGAGCGCCTGGTTAACGTGAAAGTTGGCCTGACTCTTAAAGATGAGCAAAATTGAATGACGTTACGCCCCCAGGCGCCGGCATTTGAGAAATTTGATGTCAGAAAAACACCGCTTATCTATGTAAATTGACGCCGACATTGCGCGCCGGATGAAAGCGATTCAATGGCCTACTAAATGTCCGGGAAATAGACGGGTTCGAAATATTCTGTTAGCGAACTTGAGCGAACTGCACCGATGGACGGAAGATCCGTCGGGTTTGCGAAGCCGGATGACGCCGCCAAACGACCTATTCTGGCGCAGTGCAAGGTCGCTGCGGCAGATCTATCCCGTCACACCAGGGGAATGTAGATATTGGTTTGCCATTGGTCACGTGGCGTTTCCGGAAAAACGCTCAGGTAGTGAAAGAACAAGGGATGATCCCGAAGTTCCTCACCACTTGTAGGAAGCCAGTCGCGATAGATCGGGTAGATTGTCTCGCCGACATGGTCGGTCGATCCGGTATGCCGAATCACTGCACATCGACCGCCCGGAATGACAAGTTCGCGGATCCCATACAGGTTCGACGCCACTGGCTCGGTGATTTCTCCGCAGATGTCGAAGCGAAACTCATCCGCCGGCGTCGTGTCCGGGTTATGCCGCGGAATACCAAACGTTCTGCTCGATGCGACTGGAGATTGCCCACTTTGCTTTCGCCAGTCGACGAACTTACGCACGCTTTCGTTGACAAGCCCAGTAGGTCCGCAGTGTTGAAGCGCGGCGACGCGAGTTTCGGAAAAATCGACAATTTGTACTTGCATGATGAGTTTCCTCGAAAGATAGGGAACGACAAAAGTCGCACTCCAGATCTGCCAGTTCGGATGCTGTCGAAAGGCGCTCGGCGCTGTGCCGAACGCGCGCTTGAATGCCCGACTGAAGGCCTCGGGGCTGTCAAAGCCGGCGTCGAACGCAGCGTCGAGCACCGAGCAAGACTCGCGCGAAGCCAGGCGGTGCGCAGCCCACCGCAGTCGCATCAGTTGAACGTAGCGGGCAACTGGCACCCCCACAAAGGCAGCAAATTGCCAATGAAAATGGAACTTCGAGAAGTTCGCAATGCAACTTAGCGCTTGCACCGAGAGGTCGCCCTCCAGGTTCATTTCGATGTACGTGAGTACGGCATTGAAGCGCTTCGTGTAAGTGCGAATGGCATCAACATGATCTTGCATGGTCTGGATACTTGGATTGTGCGACTTGCGCATGGTCGCTGATGGTCGAATCACTGTGCCTACCCGCTCTTGCTCAATCTCCAGTCGGCATGTCCGGTAAGACCGCTGCTCGTCCAGCCGAAGTGCCCAACCCCGTCACAGGAAGGTACGGGTATCGACCGCAACCGCCCCACGTTCGCGCCCATCGCCGGACCAGGGCAATCCCCGGAACGCCCATGCGTAACGCTCTGCGCCAGCCACGCTGACACCGCCCCCCCCCCACGGCATGCCATCGCGTCCGCACCGCACTTCCCCGCATTTCAGAAAATTTGTCACGATTTCTAAACTTTTCGCCGCGCACGTCGCTATACGGTAAAGGACATGGGTGACGTGCGGTGATCTGTTGCACCGCGCTCGACGCGAGATTTTCGCCGCCGGGAGATTTGTCACATTGACCGGCTATGATGCTTCGCGCCATGTGACACGCGAATGGCGATCAGGCCGCGCCAGCACACCGAGCCCCGTCCCGAAAGGCAGTCGCAGCAATGTAGTCCATCATCAGTGCACAAGAAGCATCGCGCCACCACCGCCGGCACGGTCCCACTTCAAGGACCGGTCAGGACAAGGATGCCGGTGCATAACACCGACCAGATCATCAGAGATTCACCGGGGCCTTATGAAGCTGATCCTGCTGGCGCTTGCCGCCTCGCTGTTTACACTCGTCATGATGGTACAGGCGCGCAGCGAAGCCGATGACGTAGGTATCTCCGCCGCCCGCGCGCAACCGCCGGGCGTCATCGTCAGTGACCGCGTACGTACGCGCAAGGACATGGCGATGTGGAACGCTCGCCGCAAGATGCACGCGGTGCGTCAGGAAGACTGACGCGGCAAGGGCATCGTTTCCCGTGCAGCAACATGCTGCAACGCACCAAACTTGGGCATCCTCCACAACCGTCCTATAGTGGAAGGGAATTTCAGGTGAGGAGACAAGAACGATGCCCGTACTTCACTTCAACCTTTACGACCTGACTCTGTTCCTGCCGATGGCCGTGGCCGGTGCGTTGCTCGTTGGCGGCATTCCCGTCACCACACGCGCCACGCGCTACAGTCTGCGCGCTGCCGGTGCCGTGGTCGGCGCCCTCGTCGCGTTGCTGGTCATGGAGGCGCTGCCCGTATTGGTGTAGCGCCCGGGTGCCCCCCCCCCGGGCGGGCAAGTCGCCGTCCGGTTTGGATAGCGTTCGCGCTATCGGTCTTGTCGACCCTACCGATCCTACCGCCCCTACCGACCCCGCCCCCCCCTGTCGCAACGGCGGTCATGCCGCTGTCATCGCGGCCACCTATGCTGGTTTCCGGCAACTTCGGTTGCGCTGTCACCCTCTCTGTTGCGCCGCCGACCCGCTCGGCGGCTCTTTTTTTGTGCCGACGCCAATGCCCGCATCGCCGCGTTTGTACCGGCATCGTTTTCTCCCGACACGCGCACCGCCATCGCCTACAATCACCGGAAGTGCAACGCTTCGCGCCAAGTCTCTCGCGCTCGACACCCGGGACACCGCGCTACGCCGACAGAGGAGGTTTCCGCATGTCCGACGCGCTCTCCCGCGCCTTTGCCGTGGTCATCAATCAGTACCGCTCGCCGCGCCAGTACACCGTCTCGGTCGAACGCACGAGTGAGATGATCGCCAAGAATATCGGCCTGTTCTCCGACGGCTTCGCCGCGGAACCGCACCTCATCGTCGGTTTGTTCGAGCGGGAAGTCGACGCCTGGGCACTCGCCCGACGTCTGCAGCGTACGCGCACGACCATGCTGACATTGCTCCAGACGCCCGTCCGTGCCGCCTCCGTCTCGCCGCCCGAACTCGATCCGAGCGACTGACGTGCCGCCCTCGCACCCCCACCCTTTCCACCCTTTCCGCAACGACGGCCGTCGATAGAAAAAATGCGCCCGGGCGTTCGTCCGCAAGCGTAGAATTCGGAATTCCAGATATCAGACATACCGACGAGCATCGGAACCCCATGTCGAACCCCGCTAGCCACGCCGACTTTGCGGCGCCCGATCCGTCTACCACGACCCACGCGGCGCTTGCGCCCCTTGGGCCACTCACCAGCACGCCGGTGCTGATCGACTTGGTCTATTCCCGGCTGCGTGACGCCATCGCCGATCTCACGCTGCCGCCGGGCGAGCGTATCCGGCAGGCCGAGCTGGCCGATTCGCTGGGCGTGTCGCGCCAGCCCGTCAGCCACGCGTTGCAGTTGCTCAAACGCGACGGGTTGGTTTGCGACAGCGGGCGCCAAGGCCTGGAAGTCGCCGCCATTGACGCCGACCATCTGCGCCAGCTCTATCAGGTGCGCACCGCGCTGGACGGCCTCGCCGCCCGGCTGGCGGCCACGCGCATGGCGCAGGGCACGCTGACCGACGCCGAATTGCGCCGCCTGCACGACGCCGTCGCCGCCGGCATGGCGATGACACGAGGCACGCCGGTGGCGCGTCAAGTCCGCGTGGAGGTCGCCTTCCACACGGCGCTGCACGACGCGTCGGGCAACCCATTGATCGCGCAGACAGTGGCGCCGCAATGGCCGCACATCATGCGGGCAATGGCGGCAACGCTTGGCGCAATGTCGATGCAGGAAGTCGTCTGGCATGAGCACGGCGAAATCGTCGCCCGCATCACAGCCGGCGACGCCGACGGTGCCGAAGCCGCCGCCCGCGACCATACCGAAGCCGACGGAGGCAAGGCCCGCCGCGAATGGCTCGCCCGGCTGGCGGAGTCGCACTGACGATGCAAGCCGTTTTCTCTGCTGCCCTGCCCGTCTTCGGACTGATCTTCGTCGGCTATCTCTGCGCACGCCGGGCCTGGCTCGGCGAGAGCGCCCTCGACGCCCTCAACCGCTTCGTCGTCTATCTCGCGCTGCCCGCCGTGCTATTCCAGTCGATGGCGCAGATTACGTGGGCGGAGCTGGTCAATCCAGGCTTTCTGGGCGCATTCGGCGGTGGCATGGCGGCGACCTTCGCGCTGTCGTTCCTGCTCGATCGCACGGTGCGCGGACGGCTGACCGACGCGAGCATCGAAGGCATGGGCGCCGCCTATCCGAACGCCGGGTTCATGGGGCTACCGCTGTGCCTCGTGGTCTTCGGTCCGGCCAGCGTGCCGGCGGTTGTCGTCGCGATGCTGCTCACCGCCACCGTGCTCTTCGCGATTTCCATCGCGATCATCGAGACGGATCTGCAAGCCACGCCGAACTGGCGTCGCACGGCAGGCTTCGTTGCCCGGGCGCTGGTGCGAAATCCGCTTGTCGTCTCACCGTTCGCCGGCATGGCGTTCGCGGCCGTCGGCATTGCGTTACCCGCCCCCGTGCTGCACCTCACGACACTGCTCGGCGGCGCCGCGAGCCCATGCGCATTGGTGGCGATCGGCATGTTTCTCGCGCAGCGATCGAGCGCGGCGCGAGAGCCGCGCATGGCACGCACGGTCGGGCGTCTCGTCGGACTCAAGCTGGTGTTTCAACCGGCAATCACCGCGTTCCTGGCGTTCCGCGTCTTCGATCTTCCGACGATCTGGGCACACAGTGCCCTGCTGCTCTCGGCCCTGCCCATCGGCACCGGCCCGTTCATGCTCGCGCAATTGTATGGACGCGAAGCGACCGTCGCGTCGCGCGCCATTCTGATGTCGACGGTACTCTCCGTGGTGACGGTGTCGCTGCTGATCGGGTGGTTCAGCGTGCGTTAAACGTGCATCGAGCGTGCACTAGGCGCAAAGCAAGCGACGCGCTGAGATGGCAAGCGCCGGGGCTCACGCTCTCAGCCCAGGCTCGCCGCGGGCGCCACGACCACGCGGTCGCGTCCCGCGCGCTTGGCGGCGTAGAGCGCCGCATCGGCCGCGCCAAGCAAACGCATCGGCAGCGTGTCCCGGTCGGACACATCGCGCGGATCCACGCTGGCAAGCCCGATGGAAATCGTGAGCGGTACGCGCGCGCCATCGTCGTCGGGCACGTCAAGCCTTGCCACGGCCCGACGCACTCGCTCGGCGACCGTGCCCGCCCAGTTCTGCTCGGTCTGCACGAGCAACGCGGCAAACTCTTCCCCGCCATAACGCGCGAGCGTGTCCGTCACCCGAAGTTGCGCACGCATGCATGCGCTGGCCGCCCGCAAAGCCCGGTCGCCCGTGGCATGACCATGACTGTCGTTGACGCGCTTGAAATGGTCGATGTCGATGAGCAGGCACGCGAGCGGCGCGCCATAACGCGCCCCCCGGATCACTTCTTCCCGCAAGCGCTGATCGAAGTAGCGTCGGTTCGACAAGCCCGTGAGCGGATCGGTCAGGCCGATACGCTTCAGACGCTCGCGATTCCACATGTTCTCGAGACACACCGCGACGACCGCGCCGAAGCGTTCGATGAAATCGGTGGCCATCTCCGGCGCGAAGCGGCGCGCGTCGCGACTACCCAGCGCGATCACGCCGAAATACCGGCCGTTGCGTGCCAGGGGCATCACCACGGCGCTGGCCGGCGGGCGTGCCCCGAAGAGCGGCGCGTGTCGCTCGCGCGGCGCACCGATCCAAAGCTGGCCGTCACCGCAGACGGCCGCGAACGTGCCGGCATCCTGCGCAATGCACAGACCGGCGTCGAGTGCGCGAATGCCCTCGGCCGTATCGATAAGATCGCGCAAGGTGTCGTCGACCTCGGCGAGCATCAACCGTACGCCCGACAGGTCGAAATCGTGACGCAGGCGATTGAGCACCACTTCCAGGAACTCGCCGAAGTCCGGGGCGCCCATTAGCGCCAACTCGATATCCTGGAATCGCTTTAGCGAGCGCTCATTGCGCTGGACCGTCGCCAGCAGCGATTGCAAGGAGTCGAGCGTCGGTGCCTGGTTGGTTGCCACGTAAGGTCTCGAAAGACACGCGGCACTTCGCGGCCGCCTAGCGTGATCGCCCGGCATCGTGCCGTAGCGCCCCGGCATCGCGCTCGCACTGCGCGCCGAGAAACAAGTTCCGGGCCGAGACGCATACGTCGAACGCATTCGCCGAACCCGATGGTGAGGCCATGACGACGCCGGTTACCCGACTGTCATTCGCCCGTTAACGGCACTTCCCCCACCGGAGTGAAGGGTAGCAGAATCGAGTCTTGCCAGACGTGAAATCGAGCCGTCACGCAGCCCTCCGACCCCCTAGGGAAAATACTTAGTTCACCCCAACGTCATGTGGCAGCGCATCAAAACGCTCGCCGCGGCTCAGGACGTCTTCCGGGCGATCGGCCGGCCATCACGCCAAGCCGCAGCCGATGGCAACCCATCGCTTTCACGGTGCATCAACAAAATCGTTGACAGTCCTGTGTCGCTAGCCCGCATCGCGCCCGCCATCGCTCGCGTTGCGCCCACGCCACATGACATTCGCCCGCATGCGGCTCGTGTGCGTGTCTTTGCTTCGTCGACGCGTGGCTGCCGACGGGGCCGATTCGCCGGACACACTGTCCGGATATGACATTCCGATATTGGGAAACCGGTCGTCCGGAACGCATGCATACATGTCGCAACGCAGCGAAAAATCATCGAAAACTGGCGTAGATCAACAATCCCAATGTTTCCCTGCTTGACACCTTCCCACCTTTCCCGTAAAAAAACGAATGCATGAACGTTGTATGGCGAGTCTTGTGTTCATCTAATGTCGCCCTAGCGTCGCCTCGGTTGTACCTGATCAGCTTTAATGTCATGCGCTCACTGAGCTTCTGGCTCGCTCATTTGAAAACTTTAAGGATTTAAGAAATGGCAACTGGTACCGTCAAGTGGTTCAACGACGCCAAGGGTTTTGGTTTTATTACGCCGGACGAAGGTGGTGAAGATCTCTTCGCTCACTTCTCGGAAATCCAGTCGAAGGGCTTCAAGTCGTTGCAAGAAAACCAGAAGGTCACCTTCGAAGTGAAGATGGGACCGAAGGGCCGTCAAGCCAGCAACATCCAGCCGGTCTAAGCGACGGATGTTTCGCTGCTGATCGCTTAACGCGATCGACGCGTCTCGGGCTGGGCTGAAACGCCCGCCCGAACTGAAAACCCCGCTCTCGCGGGGTTTTTTCGTTGGGCTTGAGCGGCGCGTCAGCGCCGCGTAATCACGCCGCGCGTGGCTTCACCCGACTCGCGGCTTCGACCGCGTTACGACGCGCGACGTCCAGATCGTTGTCGTACGCCAGCGCCACTCCCATACGACGCTTCACGAAGCTCTCCGGCTTGCCGAACAGACGAATATCGGTTTGCGGCACCTGGAGCGCCTGGTCGACGCCGTCGAACACAATGCCCGCCGCATCCACGCCACCATAGATGACCGCGCTCGCCCCTGGCGTCTTCAGCGTGGTGTCGACCGGCAAGCCGAGAATCGCCCGCGCATGCAGTTCGAACTCGTTTTGCCATTGGGTAATCATCGTGACCATGCCCGTGTCGTGCGGACGCGGACTGACTTCGCTGAACCACACCTCATCCCCTTTGACGAACAGTTCGACACCGAAGATGCCCTGCCCTCCGAGGTTGTTCGTCACCTCGCGCGCCACCACGCGCGCACGCTCGAGCGCCACCGGCGACATCGGATGCGGCTGCCAGCTCTCGACATAATCGCCGCTCACCTGCTTGTGGCCGATCGGCGCGCAGAAGTGCGTTTCGACCTGGCCGTCGGCGCCACGTGCGCGCACGGTCAACAGCGTTATTTCGTAGTCGAAATCGATGAAGCCTTCGACGATGATGCGGCCGTGACTCACGCGGCCACCGGCCATGGCGTAGTCCCACGCCGCCTTCACGTCGTCGGGGCCGTCGATCTTGCTCTGTCCCTTGCCCGAACTGCTCATCACCGGCTTGACAATGCAGGGGTAGCCGATCCCGCTATCGATGGCCGCTTGCAGTTGTGCCAGCGAATCGCAGAATTGATACGGGCTCGTCGGCAAACCGAGCGTCTCGGCCGCCAGACGGCGAATGCCTTCGCGATCCATCGTCAGACGCGCGGCACGGGCCGTGGGAATGACGCGAACGACACCGTCGGCCTCCAGCGCTTCGAGCATTGGCGTGGCGATGGCTTCGATTTCGGGCACGACGAGATCCGGCTTCTCGGCTTCGATCAGCGCCTTGAGTTGCTCGGGATCGGTCATCGCAATGGTGCGCGCGTGATGCGCCACCTGCTGCCCCGGCGCATTTTCATAACGATCGACGGCAATCGTCTCAACGCCAAGACGCTGCAATGCGATCAGCACTTCACGGCCGAGTTCGCCAGCGCCCAACAGCATGACCTTCGTCGCGCTCGGCGACAGCGGTGTTCCGATAGTGGTCATGGGTGACCTTTGGAGAGTGAGAAATCTGGCGCGTCGACGCCCTTTGGCGTCATACGCGAAATTCGTATTGTAGCGAGCATGAACGGCAACGCGGCATCAAGCCAGCGCGCCACGCAGCACGCGACGGCAGCTTGCGACCATGCACGCCTCGGTCTCCCGGTATCCCATGAGTACCCAGGCAGTGCCGGCGTGGGTCATTGCGCCCACAAGCGCCAGCCCGACGATTCTCGCCTGCGCTTGCGCGTCGTCACCGAGGGGCGGCGGCGCGTCGGCCATCCCCAGGATCAGCCTCGCGAATTCGAAGATGTAGCGCTGATAGATCTGGTCCGTCTCAGGACTCACGCCCATCACTTCGAGCAGCAAGACGCGGGCCGCTGGCGGATGGCGCAAAAACGCGAAAAAGGTATGCAGGCCGGCGTCGAGCCGGGCATCGAGGGTCGGGGCGCTCGCGGCAACGGCGGCCTGCAACCGGCCGACCAAGGTTTGCGCGTGATGGGCATACGTCGCGCGCAACAAATGCTCCAGGTTCTCGAACGCCGCATAAAAGTACCGGTCGTTGAGCTTGGCCAGACGACAGACCGAGCGCACCGTGGCGCGGCGAAAACCCACGGTGCCGAAGACTTCCGTGGCGGCGTCGATCAGCGCCGCACGTCGCGCCTGCTCTCTCTGCGCCTTCCCCACGCCCCCATAGCGCCGCCCGAGCGCCGCCTGGGGGGGCGTCGCGTCCGTGTCGACCGGTGCCGATGCCGTCGACGCGGTATCCCTCGATTCGAGTCCTAGTTCCATTTCGCTATTTGACATCACTCCGACGCAAAACTAAAGTGGTGACACGCATCACCACATTATAGGCAACGCGATACCCGTAGCCAAACGGCCTATCGACGCGGCACCGATGGGAGACAGCATCATGAAGACATTCATGGACAAGGTAGCGGCCATCACCGGCGCAGGCTCCGGCATGGGCCGGTCATTGGCGCTTGAGTTAGCGCGGCGAGGGGCGCATCTCGCGTTGTCCGATATCGACGAAGCGGGCGTGACGGACACCGCCATCGCCTGCCGCGCCTTCGGCGTGCGCGTCACATCGCATCGGCTCGACGTGGCCGACCGAGAGGCCGTCTTCGACTGGGCGCGCGAGACCGCGGCCGCGCACGGCAAGGTCAATCTCATCTTCAACAATGCAGGCGTCTCCTTATCGGTGCCGGTCGCGACCGCGCGCCACGAAGATTTCACGTGGCTGATGGACATCAACTTCTGGGGCGTCGTGCACGGCACGCAGGCGTTCCTGCCCTACCTCACCGCGTCGGGCGACGGCCACGTCGTCAATACGTCCAGCCTGTTCGGCCTCATCGCGATGCCAACGCAATCCGCCTATAACGCGAGCAAGTTCGCCGTGCGCGGTTTCACCGAAGCGCTGCGGATGGAACTCGATCTGGCGAATGCCCCAGTGTCTTGTACCTGCGTGCATCCGGGCGGCGTGGCGACCCAGATCGTGCAGGCCTCGCGTATCGATGACAGCATTGCCGCGCTCACCGGCGTGGATGCACTCACACACCGGCAACGCGCCAATAAGCTCATCGACGTGACGAGTGCCGACGACGCCGCGCGGCAAATGCTCGCAGGCGTCGAGCGCAATGCGCGGCGCGTGCTCGTGGGCCCCGATGCGCGCCGCGTCGACAAGCTGGCCCGCCTGCTGGGTGCGCGCTATCAAGGCATGGTCGTGTGGTTTTACCGGCGCACGGCCATGTCGCGCAAACCTGCGTCGAACGAAGGCCGCGCAGCAACGCGCCCCACCACGCCCCAATAACGGACGACGGCCGAAAGACATTGCGATGAACTCCAACTCCACAGCCACCGATATCGCCAGCGCCGCCACGGATCTCGACGTCATCGTCGTTGGCGCCGGGCTCTCCGGCATCGCCGCCGCGCATTACCTGCGCGAGCGCTGCCCGGGCACCCGCTTTGCCGTGCTCGAAGCGCGCCAGTCGCTGGGTGGCACGTGGGACCTCTTCCGCTATCCCGGAGTACGCTCGGACTCCGACATGTTCACGCTGGGCTTCAGCTTTCGCCCCTGGCCAAGTGACCAGGCGATTGCCGAAGGCGGCAAGATCCTCGACTACCTCAACGACACCGCACGCGAGGAGGGCCTGGACACGCGGATCCGCTACGGCCACAAGGTGCTTGAAGCCCGCTGGGAGTCGAGCATCGCCCGCTGGACGCTGGACATCGAACGCACGCACGCCGACGGCGCTCAGGATACGCAATCGCTCACGTGTCGCTTTCTCTTCATGTGCAGCGGGTACTACGCGTACGACGCCGGACACACGCCGACGTGGCCGGGCACGGACACCTTCACCGGCACCGTCGTCCATCCGCAGCATTGGCCGGCCGATCTCGATTATCGCGACAAGCGCGTCGTCGTCATCGGCAGCGGCGCCACTGCCGTGACACTGCTACCGAGCTTGGCGGCGACGGCGGCACACGTCACGATGCTACAACGCTCGCCAAGCTATATCCTGTCGATGCCGCAACGCGACGGCGTCGCCGAACGGCTGCGCGCGTGGCTGCCGGCGAGCGTTGCGCATCGCATCGTCCGCATGAAGAACGTGCTGATTGCGCTCGGGTTCTATCAGGCGGCGCGACGCTGGCCGCATGCCGTCCGCCGCCTGCTGATCCGGCGCGCGGCGCAGCAGGCGCAGGGCCATGCCGACGTCGCGCGCGATCTCACGCCGCGCTATCAGCCTTGGGATCAACGGCTTTGTCTCGCGCCGGGCGGCGATATCTTCAAAGCGTTGCGCGGTGGACGCGCGACCATCGTGACCGACGAGATCGCGTCGTTCACGCCACGCGGACTGGCACTCAAGAGCGGCAAGACCGTCGACGCCGACATCGTCGTGACCGCCACCGGCCTGCGCGTGCAACTGATGGGTGGCGCGCGTCTGCGGGTCGACGGCACGCCGGTGGACCTCTGCGACGCGGTCGCCTACAAGGGCATGATGTACAGCGACGTGCCCAATCTCGCGTCGATCTTCGGTTACACCAACGCGTCGTGGACGCTCAAGGCCGAGTTGATTGCGCAATACGTCTGCCGCCTCATCAACCATATGAACGCGCACGATGTCGACACCTGCGTGCCGCGCCTGCGCGAGGGCGAGCATGGCGAGTTGCCGGCCATTGGCCTGACGTCGGGTTATATTCAACGCGCCGCGGGCGTGCTGCCGAAGCAAGGGCGGCGCAAGCCGTGGGTGTTCTATCAGAGCTACCTGCGCGATCTGCGACTGATGCGCTGGGGCGGCGTCGACGACGGCGCCATGCGCTTCGAGCGTCGCGCCACGCGCTCGATCGCCCAGGACACGACGACGCGCGCTTCCGATTCGTCGAGTGCAGTGGCAACCGCAGCGCGCTAGCGCGCGTCACTCGACGACGTCGCAAGACATGCGGCGCGGCGCACGATAGCCCCCCCCATGCCGCGCGTTGCTAAGATGCGGCCTCACTCAAATTGCCTCCGGATCCACTCGACACCATGCTCATCGTCTACTTGCTGGGTTGCCTGCTCATTGCGATTGCCGCCGTGGTGTTCGTACTGAGGCGCTTCACGCGCCGCGTCGAGCGTCGCGCCGAGGCGGCCGTGCCACCGGACGGCCAATATCTCGACATCGATGGCGAACGCGTGCATTACGTCGACATCGGGCGAGGACCGGCCATCGTGTTCATCCACGGCCTTTGCGGCCAGTTGCGCAACTTTGCCTATCTGCCGCTGGAGACGCTGGCCCGAACACATCGCATCGTACTGATCGACCGTCCGGGGTCCGGCTACTCGACGCGCAACGCACAGCGCGACGGCGGCCTCACGTCGCAGGCGAACGCCGTCGCGCGCCTGTTCGACGCGCTCGGGCTCGACCGGCCGCTGGTCGTGGGGCATTCGCTGGGCGGCGCAATATCGCTCACGCTGGCGCTCGACCATCCGCAGCGAGTGGGGGCGCTCGCGTTGATCGCCCCGCTGACGCAACCGGTGTCCGACGTGCCGGCGCCTTTTCGGTCGCTCGCGATTCGCAGTGCCGGGTGGCGTCGCTGGATCGCGCGCACGCTCGCCGTGCCTGTGGGCATGATGACGGGCCGCACGACGCTCGCCTATGTCTTCGGCCCGGAAGACGCCCCAAAGGACTTCCTCATTCGCGGTGGCGGCGTGCTCGGCTTTCGTCCCGGTAACTTCGAAGCCGGCTGCGCCGACGTGCTCGCCGCCGAACGCGACATGCCGGGCCTCGCCGCGCGTTACGCCGCGTTGACCGTGCCCGTCGACATACTCTACGGGCGCCGCGACCGCATCCTCGACTGCCGCGTGCATGGTCAAACGATGCCGGTGCTTAGCGAACGCGTTCGCCTGACGCTCGTCGACGGCGGGCACATGCTGCCCGTGACACAACCGGACGCGACCCTGCAATGGTTACAAGACGTCGTTGCACGCATGCCCGCGCCGCAAGCGCCGCAATACGGCGTCGCCCAACCGATGGCACACTAGGGACTTTCCGATTTCGCGCGGCGGGTGCGCGCACGTCTCATGTCCGATCGTCCTGAAGTCCCCCGCGGACCGTCCAGCTTGCGCATGGCCGCCAGTCTCGTCACGCTGCGCGAGCGCGCAAGCGGCATGGAAGTCTTGTTGCTCCGACGTGCCGTTCGGGCGAACGACCATAGCGCCGGTGCCTACGTCTTCCCGGGCGGCGTCGTCGATGCTGCCGATGCATTCGGCCACGCCGCCTGCGACGGACTCGACGACGCCACTGCGAGCCAACGCCTGTCCCTCCCGCACGGCGGCCTCGATTACTACGTGGCCGCCATACGCGAGTGTTTCGAGGAAACCGGCGTGCTGTTTGCCGACGATCTCTCGGGCATGCCGGTCGACGCGCCTCGCCTCGTCGCCATGCGCGCGCAGCGCGATGCGCTGCATGACGGGCGGATCGATCTCGTGTCGCTGTGCCGCTCGTTCGACGTCAGGCTCACACCGGAACGTCTGCACTATCTGAGCCACTGGGTCACGCCTTTGGGCCTGCCGAAGCGCTTCGATACGCGGTTCTTTCTGGCGATGTTGCCTGCGGGGCAGCAGGTGGAAGTCGATCAGGTCGAGACGGCGGCGCACCGCTGGATGCGCCCCCAATACGCGCTCAAGCACGCCGATCAACTTCGGCTGTTGCCTCCCACGCGCAAACTGCTGAAATGGCTGGACGATTTCGGAACGGCGGAAGCCGCCCTGGCGGGTGCCAAGGCACTGGCGGCGGTGCCGCGCATTCAGCCGCGACTGGCGACCGGCAAACGCGGCCGCTGGCCGGTCACGCCCGACGAGCCGGCATGGGCCGAACTGACACTGACCGATCCGCACGAACTCGACATCGGCAGCTATGACATCGTGCCTGGGCGCAGCGTGACGCTGATGCCCGGTGTATTGCGTATCACCGCCCCGAATCCCGGCATGATGACCCGCCCCGGCACGAACACTTACCTTGTGGGCGGTGGGCCCGACAATGCGTGGGCCGTCATCGATCCGGGCCCGGATGACCCGGCGCACATCGACGCCATTCTGGCCGCGGCGCCCGGCGCCATCCGGCAGATCTTCGTTACGCACACCCACCGCGATCATTCGCCGGGAGCGCGCCGGCTGAAGGCGACGACGGGCGCAACGACGTACGGCATGCGCGCGCGTCACGACGAGGGGCAGGACGCGGCGTTCATTCCTGACGTGGCGCTCGCCGACGGCGATGGTGTGCCCTTGCCGGACGGCCGAATCTTGCGGGCCATTCATACGCCGGGGCACGCGGCCAATCATCTGTGCTTCGGGCTGGACGATGCGGCACTGGTCTTCACTGGCGACCATGTCATGCAGGGCTCGACGGTCGTCATCAACCCGCCTGACGGACATATGGCGACCTATCTGGCGTCGCTCGAGAGGCTTGCGGCACTTTCTCCCGCGTGGCTCGCGCCGGGACACGGCTTCGTGATGGATCGGCCGGCGCAGCGGATTGCGGGGCTGATGGCGCATCGGCTCGCGCGCGAATCACGCACGCTCGAGGCGCTTGTGCAAGTCGGCCCGGCAACCCTCGACATGCTGATTCCGATCGTCTATGCCGACGTGCCCCCGGCACGTCACGCCGTGGCGCGACGCTCGCTGCAGGCGCATCTGGAGAAACTGGCGGAGGATGGCCTCGCGGCGGTGTCGCCAGACGCGCGATGGCGGCGTGTGGGAACGGTTGCGGCGGGGTGACGCCCGCTCACGCGGGTCGACGTCAGTCATATGCGTCGCCGAGCAACTCGTCCACGATGCGTTCCCCCGCCTTGCGCCCAGCCATGTCGGCGTCGGGGCGATTGTCGCGATGCCCGTCGGGAGATCGCACCTCCGGCCCCTCCGGCTTGCCGTGCCGGATGACCTGGACCAGGTAGTCCCAGGGTCCGGCGTACTCATTCTGAAAGGCCCTCACGCGAATCTGGTAACCCGCGCGATAGTCGTAGACCTGCTCGTGCGATGCATAGCTCATGACGGACTCCGGTTGTCTTGAAAACGCCCTGCCCTGCTAAAAAGCGTAGCATCTTCACCATTCATCGGCCACATAGAGGCTTGGCTCCAAACGAGAGAACAATGCCGTGAACCGGCGAAAAAAAACCCACCTGAGCGAGGTGGGTTTCAAAGCCGGGACGCATGGGGCACCATGACACGCCCGGGAAGACAGGGTCATGCGAACATGACGAGCCCATTATGGACGGGCGTGCTCCCTCGGGGCGCGTGTGCCGTGCGTGGAATTAGACATAGATCAAATGTTGCGATGTTGAGAGCGTCGTGTGGGGCGCGTCGGCGGATTCCGCAGGCAAAATGCGGGCTGCGCTTACGGCAGACATCGTCGAGCGCCCGGCGCCCGCTGTGCACGAGATTCGCCCCAGGGGGGCCACTTCCGCCGGGCGGCGCATCGGCCACGGACCAACGAGATCATGGCGCCTTCATCGAATTCGGCTATGCTGACGACAGAACAAGCCGAGACGCCGGTAAAACGACACGACATGGGGATGTCGCCCGAGGGAACGGGGTCGTATTGCCAGGCAACTGCGTCACTAGGCAAAACATCATAATCAGTCACGCGGCCATGCCCATTTCGGCAGTTTTTATCAGCATTGCGGTTCTGTCTTGCGTCATGAGCGTAGCCGTTCTGGGTTCGTTGTTCGGAACGAAAGTCCCGGGGGTGCGCCTGTGGTGCTTGGCGAGCGCACTTCTGGCGATCGTGGCGGCCCTGCTCCTGACAGGACCCTCGGACATTGTCGTCGCGGTATCGAGCAGCGGACTGCTCATCGCCTCGCTTATCGGCTTGCAAGGCTTCCGGCAATTCCTCAACGCCCGAGCCTCGTACGCCTGGGAGTATGTCGCGCTCGGCGTCATCCTCGTCATGCTGACCTACTGGACCTTTCTTTCGCCCCACGTCGACGCTCGCAGCACGATGATCTCGGGGTGTATTGCTTACGTCCGCTTCAGTATCGGCGGGGCGGTGCTGAAATACCGACCGCGGGAACGGCCTAAATACGCGTATTACTTTGTGGCCATTGCGGCGATTCTCGGTGCCGTTGTGCATGCCGTTCGTTCCATTGCGTATGGACTGGGTCTGGCGCATGAATCCACGTTTCTGCAACCGACGCCGTTGAACGTCATGTTCCTAGGCATGGCGACACTGACACTGCCGTGTCTGTCGGTGGGCATGGTGCTGTTGGCGCACGACCGGCTGGCCGACCGCATGGAGCGCCTGGCGACGTTTGACGACCTGACCGGCCTGCTCGCGCGGCGAGCGTTCATCGCGCGTGCGGAAGCCATCGCCAGGGAGTGCGCCGACAAGAAGTCGACGTTTTCGATCGCGATTCTGGACATCGATAACTTCAAGAGCATCAATGACCGTTATGGGCACGCGGCGGGAGACCTTGCGCTTGCGCATGTGGCGTCGCTGATCGCCGGGGCAGTGCGCGCCACCGACATCGTCGGGCGCATTGGCGGCGAAGAGTTTGCGTTGTTGCTGCCGGGCGAAACCCGGGAGCATGCGGGGCACCTCATCAATCGGTTGCGCGACATCGTGGCCACCTCGGGCTCGTGCGTGCCCGGCAGGGAGGTGATGTCGACCCTTAGCGCGGGCGTCGATGCGTTTCGCGAGGGCGACACGTTGGCCACCGTGATGGCGAGAGCCGACGCGGCGCTTTATGCCGCAAAGGCCAAGGGCAGGAATTGTGTCGTGGTCGCGCCCGCGATGGATCCGCTGCCTATCGTCGTCGCGCACGGGAATGGCGCGGGCTTCGGCGGCAAGACCGCGAATGGCTGATGCTGGAGTACTTTCTTGAGGGTTCCCGGAATTGGCAGAGAGGAGCCAATGATTGAAGCCGTGTTTGCCAGTGCGCCCCAAAGATGTCCCTTCATAGTGTGCGCAAAAAACTCAGCACAAAAGCTCGGGGCTTTCCGAGGAGCTTACGAGCCGAAATTAGGGACTGTAGGGAGGGTGATTGGCAGCGCGATCCCCCTCAGTGCCGCACCAGCATCGGCTCACGGGAACAGAATTGCGGCGTAGTTGCGAGCGCTGTGGAGGACATGGACGACGTCGATTCGGTTGTCCGACTCGATCACACGATAGAAGATCTGGTAGTTGCCATACACGCGATGGCGGACACCGTAACGCTCATAACGCGGTACCACGGGGAACGCCAGTGCCATCTCAGCAAGGCTCAAGCACTTGTCTCGCAGTTCCTGAATGAACGTCACGGCACGGCGCGGATTGTCCCGCGCGATGTAGTCACCAATGGTTTCGAGGTCGACGATGGCTTCGGGCAGTAAGTGAACGATCATGCCTTGTCGTTCACCATTGCCTGATACTTCTTTTCGAGACGGTCGAACACGTCGGCGGCAGGTTGGCCCCGACCTGCTTCCGCGTCGGCCATGCCCTTCTCAACGACGGCATCGAGCGCAGCAAGCTGGGTCTCACGATCCTGAATGAGTCGCACGCCTTCGCGCAAAACCTCACTCTTCGAGCCGTAACGGCCCGTCGCCACAAGCTCGGCGATGTAGCTCTCAAGCTGTCGCCCAAGTTCAGCGCTAATCATGATTTCCTCCGTTAGGGGGCTTGGCTGGAATAGGTGGAATTTTATCATCATTGATAATAGTTATCAAATTGCATGCCCGACCCGATGTCGGGAACGGGAGTTGCTCGTCGAGTCCCGACCGAGCGCTCAGAATATTCGGAAGTTACTGAAACTCAGGGCACAGCACTCCTGCGATGGGGGCTGTCATTAATTTCGTGTTTGAGGCATAACATGTCGCCAAGGAGTGACGATGCCTCGCAAACCGAAAACCCC
>NZ_CABPSG010000024.1:0-32186 GCF_902459595.1 Pandoraea soli
TGTCCTCCGAACACCGTCCTTATTGGCGTCAGATTATCAATTGCCCGGAAAACCTCCACGGTTTTCCACGATGAACCCAAAATTTGCCAGTCGCCGCGATCGGCACGCAGGACGGTCGAAATCTTCCAGTCCTTGACCTCGAGGATGAGTAACCCACGCTGAGGGTGAAGCACCACAAAGTCCGGATACGACTGCATCGTGGCGACGGGAACGTCATACCAGATCAAATAGTCGTCTTCGAGTTTCTGTTCCAGCCGCTCGGCGAGTCTGCGTTCGCCGGGCTGCATTCTGCCCGCGCACGAGGACAGAGAGGGAATAATCGTTGCCATGCGCCTCCATGATTTAACGAAATTGGCCGTCAAAGTTTCGATGTATCGTCTTTGAAGGTATCCAGCTTTCGTTATCGTTTGCAAGGCCAGCACGTTTCGTCAAACCGCCAAGAACGCAAGCACACCGACGTCACGGGGCAGCCCGAGGCCGCTGAGCGGCTAGCGCAATCGCCCCGAGCCAATTAGCCCGTTCGTATGAATATCGGATACATCCCAACAGGAAGTCTCGCTCGACGGTTAAGTCAATACGACAGCGCGAGATGCAGTCAACGACTGCAGCCCGCATTTACAATGGATTACTAATTAATTAACAAATGGCATATCCGGCGCGCCCTACTGCGCACGCGCAACGAACTACGCGGCGCATGCGTACGCGCAAGACGTTGTCGTTAAAGCCGTTGGGAAATTACAAGGGCAGAGAATAGGGACAATAGATGTTGCCTGTCCCAACCCCTTGAATTTAGTGGTCGGAGCGATAGGATTCGAACCTACGACCCTCTGATCCCAAATCAGATGCGCTACCAGGCTGCGCTACGCTCCGACGAAGAGCACGCATTCTAGTGGGTTCGGCGCACCGCGTCAAATCAAAGTGCTCTGCGTCGGCATTTTTTCATCCACGACTGGCACAATAGTCGTCTCGCAACGGCTCGCCGACGGTCATGCCGTCGCCACGAAACCCCGTCATAGTGGGAGGTTCACCATGTCCGAACCTGTGTCGATGAACCTGATTCTCTGGCGTCACGCCGACGCCGAAAACCTGCCGGCTTCCCTCGCCCTCAGTGCCCAGGCCGATCTGGCCCGCGAACTCACCGACCGCGGCCGCAAACAGGCCGAAAAGGCCGCCCAATGGCTGCGCCCGCGTCTTCCCGAAGACGCCCTCATCCTCTCCAGCCCCGCGTTGCGGGCGGTCCAGACCGCCCAGGCGCTCACCCCCACGCCGCGCATCGTGCGCGATCTCGCCCCCGGCGCGAACGCCATGACGCTGCTAGGGACCATCGGCTGGCCCGGCAACGTGCAGACGGTCGTGCTCGTCGGCCACCAACCCGCCCTCGGCCAACTCGCCGCCCTGCTGCTCACCGGCCAGGAAGCCTACTGGACGATCAAGAAGGCCGGCATCTGGTGGCTCTCCTCACGCCGCCGCGAAGACGAGAGCCAGGTGGTCGTGCGCGCCGTCGTCAATCCCGACCTGCTCTGAACCGCAGGCGACGGCGACACCCCCTCTCCTCCCCCCGTGAATTGGCTGGTGCAAGGCGCCCAAAACGAGCCCTGACATCATGACACCGGAAGTTTTGTCATAGAATTGTCACCCACCGTTCACGGAATCGACATTGATGCTTTTTAAAGTACGTCGCAACGCGACCGTCAAACAAAGGGCCTTTATGCGCGATCTGCCGAACCCCACCATGCCGCTCTCTTCGTTGACCCCCACCTCGCGGAGGCGTCTTCCTCGCCCTGAAACGCCTGTCAAGCCGAATCTGGGTGTGGCGTGGGCACGCGACGAAAGCGAGCTTCGGGAAGCCCAACGTCTGAGATACCACGTCTTCGCCGAGGAGATGGGCGCGTCGGTCAAGGGCCCCGCAGGCCTGGATGTCGACGAGTACGACCAATACTGCGACCACTTGATCGTGCGCGACCAGGACTCGCTCAAGGTGGTCGGCACCTACCGCGTACTGCCCCCGGGTCAGGCCAAGCGCCTTGGCCGTTTGTACTCCGAAGGGGAATTCGATCTCTCGCGACTGGACCATCTGCGCCCGAAAATGCTCGAAACCGGCCGCTCATGCGTGCACGCGGAATACCGCAACGGCGCCGTCATCATGGCGCTCTGGAGCGGTCTGGCCGAGTACATGCTGCGCAACGGCCTCGAGACGATGCTCGGTTGCGCCAGCGTGCCGATGGCCGACGGCGGCCACTACGCCGCCAGCCTCTATCGCAAGCTCCAGGACACCGCCATGGCCCCGGCCGAGTACCACGCCGTGCCGCGCATCGCGCTGCCGGTGAGCGAACTGCAATCGACCCTGGAGGTCGAGCCGCCCGCCCTGGTCAAGGGATACCTGCGCCTTGGCGCCCGCATATGCGGCGCCCCGGCCTGGGACCCCGACTTCAATACCGCCGACTTCCTGACCCTGTTCCGTCTGTCCGACATCAACCCGCGCTATGCACGCCATTTTCTCGGCGCGGAACTGCTGAACAAGCTCAAACAGGCCTGAACGCGCGCCGCCCCCAAGTTATCCGCCCGGCCAACGGGTACGAAAAAGCCCGGCAGATGCCGGGCTTCGTCGTTTGCACCGCCTGCCCTCAATCGGCAAGCTGGCCCCCATGCGTCAGGCGTACACGACCTTGTAGCGCATGCCGATCTTCTCCCACTCCTGCGCCTCACGCTGCAGGCTATAGTCGGTGAGTGGATTGGCGTCGATCCACGCACGCGGCACCGATACGGCGAAGCCATCGCCGAGCCGTTTGACATCGATGGCGTCCGGCAACGCATCCGTGCGCCGGCGACAGAACAACACCGCCAGGCGCAGACAGAACAGCAGTTGCCAATCGACCTGCTGCGCCTGCGATGCCAACTTGCCCAGCTTGCCGACATGCCCCAGCAACAGCTCGGCCAACCGCGCCTGATCGGGGCGCGAAAAGCCCGGCATATCCGCATTGCTGCCGATGTACGCCGAATGCTTGTGGTACGCGCTGTGCGCGATCGACAACCCCATCTCATGCAGCGACGACGCCCAGTTGAGCAACGCCTCGCCTTCGCCCCGACCGTCGTCCAGCGCCTGGGCCACATCGTCGCCGTCGACCACCTCGACCGCCTCGACCGGCAACTGGCGATACAGCCGGATCGCCAGACGTCCGACACGCTCGGCCTGAGCACGGTCCACGCCATATCGGCGCACGAACTGCTCAACGGTCACCGCCCGCATATCCTGATGCTGCGTACGCCCCAGCAAGTCGTACATCACGCCGAGCCGCAGCGCGGCATCGGTCGTCTCCATATGCTCGACCTCGAGTTCATTGAAAACGGACAACATGATGGACAGGCCGCCCGGCAGCACCGGAATTCGATCTTGCTTGAGCCCCGCCAACTTGAGGCGGTTGGCGTTTTCCGCCTTGATGAGCGCGCGCTTGAGGCGCTCGAGACCACCGCGCGTGAGGCCGTGCAAACCGCCGTCGTTGAACCCATTGGCTTCGAGCAATTCGGCCAGCGCACGTGCCGTCCCCGACGAGCCGATCGCCTGCGACCAGGCGGCATCACGATAGGTCGCCGAAATGATCTGAATCTCGCGGCGGGCGGCCAGTTCGGCCTGCTTCATCGCATATTCGTCGACGTTGCCGCTGGGAAAGAACTGCCGGCTATGACTCACGCAGCCGATATACAGGCTCTCCATGATGAGCGGCTCGTAATCCTGCCCGATAATGAATTCGGTGGAGCCCCCCCCAATGTCCACGACAAGCCGGTTACCCTGGCACGTCGGCACCGAGTGTGCGGCGCCCGCATAGATCAGGCGCGCCTCTTCCCGCCCGGCAATGACTTCGATGGGAAACCCGAGCGCGTGCTGCGCCTCACCGAGAAAATCGTCGGCGTTCTTGGCGACACGCAGCGTGTTCGTGGCCACCGCGCGGACCTTGTCGGGATGAAAGCCCCTCAGCCGCTCGCCAAACCGCTTGAGGACGTCCCAACCGCGTTGCTGCGACGGATGATCGAGGTACTTCTCGTCGTTCAGGCCCGCCGCCAGCCGAACCGGCTCGCGCAGCGCATCGACCTGATAGATCTGCGTGCCGGCGGACGTCTCCTCCACGCGGCCGATGATCAGGCGAAAACTGTTCGAACCGAGATCGACGGCCGCTAACAAGGGCGAGGGAGTACTCATGTCGGGATGCGCCTGAGCGAAGAGTGCCGAAGTAGAGGACGTATCACACGAAAAGCATGACGCGCACTCGACAAATAAATGACGAATACGCTACAAATCGAATATGACACGTCGTTGACAAATGTGAACGTCATATAACTGTAACAATACGGATGAAGAATTCACGCCAATCCCATGTCTTTCGCACGGTCACCATGAATTATCCGCTGCTCAACCGCGAGCTGGGCATTCTGGCGTTCAATGAACGCGTACTTGCCCAAGCAGCCGACCCCGCAACGCCGCTGCTGGAACGCCTTCGCTTTGTCTGTATCGTGAGTAGCAATCTGGATGAATTCTTCGAAATCCGCGTCGCCGGGCTGAAGGAGCAGATGCGCGAGAATCCGGGCATGCTCACGCCCGACGGCATGACGTTCCAGCAAGTTTACACGCAAGTTTGCGCCCGAGCGCAAGCGCTGGTGGAAAAGCAGTATGCGATGTTCGATAGCCTGCTGCCACGTCTCGAAGCCGAAGGCATCGCGTTTCACCCGTCCGGCCAGTGGAACGACGCCCAGGTCGAATGGGCCCGCGACTACTTCCTGCGCGAACTCGTGCCGGTCCTCACGCCGATCGGGCTCGATCCCGCACACCCATTCCCGCGCGTGCTCAACAAGAGCCTGAACTTCGCCGTCGAACTCGAAGGCAAAGACGCCTTCGGACGCGACGCCGAACTCGCCATCGTCCAAGCCCCGCGCGCCCTGCCCCGACTGGTTCCCATGCCTCCAGGGCTCGCCCCCTTGCCTAACAGCTTCGTGCTGCTCAGCTCGCTCATGCTGCGCTTCGCCAGTGAACTGTTCCCAGGGCTCACGGCCAAAGGCTGCCATCAGTTCCGCGTCACGCGCAACAGCGACCTGTTCGTCGACGAGGACGAAATCACCAACCTGCGCACCGCGCTGCAAGGCGAACTCCCGGCCCGCCATCTCGGCGACGCCGTCCGTCTCGAAGTCGATGCCGGCACGCCGTCGCGCCTCGTGCGACGCCTCCAGACGGAATGCGGCCTGACCGACTCGGACTGCTACCGCGTCAAGGGCCCCGTCAACCTCGTGCGCTTGATGCCGCTGCCCGAGATGGTCGACCGACCGGACCTCAAGTTCGCGCCCTTCGTGCCGGCACTGCCCAAGCGCATGAGCGCGTCGCCCGCGATATTCGACCTCATCGACCAGGGCGACCTGCTGCTGCATCACCCGTATGACAGCTTCCAGCCGGTGCTGGAGCTGCTGCTGCAAGCGGCTCGCGACCCTGACGTGGTGGCCATCAAGCAAACGATCTACCGTACCGGCAACGAATCCGCGCTGATGGACGCCCTGATGGCGGCGGCCCGCAACGGTAAGGAAGTCACGGTCGTGGTGGAGCTGCTTGCGCGCTTCGACGAGGAAACCAACATCAACTGGGCTGCGCAGCTCGAAGCGGTCGGCGCTCACGTGGTCTACGGCGTGGTCGGCCATAAGTGTCACGCGAAGATGCTGCTCGTCGTGCGTCGTACGCGTCAGGGCAAGAAGACCTTCCTCAAGCGCTACGTCCACCTCGGCACCGGCAACTATCACCCGCGCACGGCCCGTCTGTACACGGACTTCGGCCTGATGACCGCCGACGAGGCGCTGTGCGCCGACGTCCACGTCGTCTTCCAGCAACTGACGGGCATCGGTCGGCAGACACAGTTGCAGGGCCTGTGGCAATCGCCGTTCACGATGCACACGCATCTGCTCGAGGCGATCCGGCAGGAGACGGAAGCGGCCGCGGCCGGCAAGAAAGCCCGCATCATCGCGAAAATGAATGCGCTGCTCGAGCCGACGATCATTGCCGAACTGTACAAAGCGTCGCGTGCGGGGGTGAAAATCGATTTGATCGTGCGCGGCGTGTGCTCGCTGCGCGCCGGTGTACCGGGCCTTTCCGAGAACATTACCGTGCGCTCGATTGTCGGGCGCTTTCTCGAACACCATCGCATCTATTACTTCTATGCGAACGGCGACGAGAAAGTCATGCTTTCAAGCGCCGACTGGATGGAGCGCAACTTCTTCCGTCGCGTGGAGGTGGCCTTTCCGGTACGAGACAAGCGCCTGAAGGCCCGCGTGATTCGCGAGGGTCTGATGGTGCACCTCCGTGACAACACCGCCGCATGGCTGATGCGTTCCGACGGCACCTACGTGCGGCGCAAGCCAGGCAAAACGCCATTCAACAGCCAGATGGCCCTGATGCAGGAACTCGCGCAGCACGTGCAGACCGGCACTCGCGGCTGACCGGTCATCGGTCAGCCGTGCGCGTGTACCGTGCGCGCCAAGTCGCCCAGCGTTAGCCGCCTACGGTCAAACGTGGCGGGGTGGCGTCGACCGGTGTGCGCTGCGCCACGCGCGTGGGCGGAAACTGAATGGCGAACGTGCTGCCGCGCCCCACCTCGCTCGTCACCTTCAGATCGGCCTGATGGCGCGTCAGCACGTGCTTGACGATTGCGAGGCCGAGGCCGGTGCCGCCCGTATCGCGCGATCGGCTGCGGTCGATACGGTAGAAACGCTCCGTGAGCCGCGGAATATGTTCCGCCGGAATCCCCAGCCCAGAGTCGGTCACCGCGAAGCGGGCACCGCCGTCGTCCGTCGGCCCCCACTCGATGCGGATTTTGCCGCCCGGCGGCGTGTAGCGCACCGCATTGCTCACCAGATTGCTGAACGCGCTGTGGAGTTCGCCTTCGGCACCACGCAAATCGAGTCCGTCGGCCTCCGTGACTTCGATCACATGCTGACCCTGCGAGAGCCCTTCGGCGTCGCTGCGTAGCGAGCGCAACTGCATGCCCATATCGATGGGGTCGTCCGGCGGCGGCTTGCCACTGCCTTCGAGCTTCGCGAGCGTGAGCAGATCGTTCACGATGTTCTGCATACGCGAGGCCTGCTGGCGCATGATCTCGACATAACGCTGGATTTCCTCGGGCGAGAGCGGCAGCTCGCCGACCGTCTCCAGGAATCCGGAGAGCACGGTCAGCGGCGTCTTGAGTTCATGCGAGACGTTGGCCACGAAGTCGCGGCGCATCGAGTCGGTGCGCTCGAGATCGGTCACGTCGAGCGAAATCATGAGCTTGCGATGGTCGCCATAGGGGAACACCTGCATCGAAAGCACGTTGTTGCGCTTCTCGCCCATGTGGTGCATGAGCAGCGCCTCGTCGTAGCGCTCCGAAGACAGGTAGTGCACAAAGGCCGGTGTGCGCAGGAGATGCGTGATTTGCTGACGCAGATCACGCTTGGCGTCGATACCGAAATGCGACTCGGCAATCGCGTTGCACCACTCGATCTGGTTGTGCTCGTCGAGCATGATCACGCCGTTGGGCGATGCCTGGATCGCCTGAATGAAGCGAGCGTGCTGTTGTTCCACCTGCTTGACCTGGTTATGCCAGCGCTTGGCCAGCTTGTGCAGCCGGTAATAGATTTCCCCCCACAACCCGAGTGCACTCGGCACCTCACCGTAGACCGGGGCGTCGAGAAGACGCCAGAGGCGTTGGGCGTGGTAGACGTTGAAGAGGACTTGCGTGACCAGCAGGACGATGGCCGTGATGTAGCCCACGCTTGCGCCAAGGAACCAACCGACGGCCGTCGAGAAGGCGGCTTGCAGGATCAGTAACGTCAGCGCACGGGCCCAGATGATATTCATAGACGATGCACAGGGGTTTTGCCGCCCGCGCCCCATCGGACAAGGGCGGCATTGGCACGGCAGGCCTCGCCCGAAGGCGAGGCGCGATGCCTCAAGCCGACTTCGTCAAACGGTAGCCGCTGCCGCGTACGGTCTCGATCATAGCATCGTGGCCGGCCGGCTTGAGCGCGGCGCGCAGACGCTTGATGTGCACGTCCACCGTGCGCTCCTCCACGAACACGTGATCGCCCCACACCTGGTCGAGCAACTGCGAACGGCTGTGCACGCGCTCCGGATGTGTCATGAAGAAGTGCAGCAGGCGGAATTCCGTCGGTCCCAAATCCAGCTTGATGTCGCCGCTCGACTGATGGCTCGTGACGCGATGCGTCGCCGGATCGAGCTTCAGGCCATTCACGCTCACCGCGTCTTCGGTCAACTGCGGCGCACGGCGTCGCAGCACGGCCTTGATCCGCGCCATCAGTTCCTTCGGCGAAAACGGCTTGGTGACGTAATCGTCCGCGCCGATCTCCAGGCCCATCACCTTGTCCTGCTCTTCGCTGCGCGCGGTGAGCATGATGATCGGCACGTGCTTGGTGCGCTCGTTCGCCCGAAGCTCACGTGCGAACGTCACGCCTGACTTGCCCGGCAGCATCCAGTCAAGCAGTACCAGGTCGGGCAGCACATCACTGATCAGCGTGAGTGCCTGCTCGGCGTTATAGGCCCGAATCGGATAGTGACCGGCGTGTTGCAGATTAACGGAGATCAGCTCGGAAATCGCCGGCTCGTCTTCCACGATCAGAATGCTGCTGGGCATCGGTTTCCTCTCAAACCTTCAATGATGTCGGGCCGTTCATTCGCCTTGCACCTGGCGCTGCAGGTCTTCGCGCGAAATGTGCCGGACGTCGGTGCCCTTGACAATGTAAATGATGAATTCCGCGATGTTCTTCGCGTGATCGCCGATGCGCTCGATCGCCTTGGCGATGAACAGGAATTCCAGGCCCGCCGAGATGGTGCGCGGATCTTCCATCATGTAGGTCACCAGTTTGCGCACGAAGCCACGGAATTCGTTGTCGATGGCCTTATCGTCGCGCACGATCTCGGCCGCCGCCACGATGTCGAGACGTGCAAACGCGTCGAGCGTGCGGCGCAGCAACTGAGCGGCCATCTCGCCCGAGAGTTTGATCTCGGCGAAGTTCACGGTTTGCGCCGCGCCGTCTTCCAGGAGGTGACGGGTACGCTTGGCGATCTTCTCGGCCTCGTCGCCTGCACGCTCGAGGTTGGTGATCGACTTCGAGATCGAGAGCAGCAGGCGAAGATCGCGCGCGGTCGGCTGACGGCGGGCAATGATCTTGCTGCATTCTTCGTCGATTTCGACTTCCATGGTATTCAGGCGCTGCTCGGTGGCGATCACTTCGTCGACCAGGGCACGGTCGAACGAGTTGAGCCCCCGCATGGCCGTCACGAGCTGCGATTCGACCAGACCGCCCATTTCAAGAACGCGCGAGCAAAGCTGATTCAGGTCCGAGTCGAACTGGCTGGAAAGGTGTTTGTCGTTCATGTCGAAATTCCTCGTGGGCATCAACCGAAACGGCCGGTGATGTAGTCTTCGGTCTCTTTACGGTCCGGCTTGATGAAGATCTTCTCCGTTTCCCCGAATTCGATCAATTCGCCCAGATACATATAGGCGGTGAAGTCCGAGCAACGTGCCGCCTGCTGCATGTTGTGCGTGACGATCACCACGGTGTAGTCGTCCTTGAGTTCGGCGATCAGCTCTTCGATACGGCCCGTGGAGATCGGGTCGAGCGCCGAGCACGGCTCGTCGAGCAGCAGCACTTCCGGGCGGATAGCGATGCCGCGCGCAATGCACAGACGCTGTTGCTGACCGCCGGACAGGCCGTAGCCCGACTGTTGCAACTTGTCCTTGACTTCGCCCCACAGCGCCGCCTTGGTCAGCGCCCACTCCACGCGGTCGTCCATTTCCGAGCGCGAGAGCTTTTCGAACAGGCGCACACCGAACGAGATGTTGTCGTAGATCGACATCGGGAACGGCGTCGGCTTCTGGAACACCATGCCGACCTTCGCGCGCAGCAGCGCAATGTCCTGCTTCGAGGTCAGCAGGTTTTCACCGTCCATGTTGATCTCGCCCTCGGCGCGTTGCTCCGGGTACAGGGCGTACATCTTGTTGAACGTGCGCAGCAACGTTGATTTGCCGCAGCCCGATGGGCCGATGAAGGCCGTGACCTTGCGGTCGGGAATGCGCAGGTTGATGTTCTTGAGCGCGTGGTATTTGTCGTAGAAGAAGTTCAGGTTATTGACTTCAATCTTCGAGGGCAGTTTGATCTCTTGCGTCGGATTCGTCATGGTCGTCTTAACCGTCAGGTATGCGTCGTGTCGTCGCGTTGTGTCGTCTCGCGTTGCCGGTTACTTCTTGGCAAACAGCGTGCGCGCCAGGATGTTCAGCAGCAGCACCCCGAGAGTGATGATGAACACGCCCGCCCAGGCGAGCGACTGCCACTCCGCAAACGGGCTCATGGCAAATTTGAAGATGGTGACCGGCAGGTTGGCCATCGGCTGATTCAGGTTCATCGACCAGAACTGGTTCGACAGCGCCGTGAACAGCAGCGGTGCGGTCTCGCCCGCGATACGCGCCACGGCGAGCAGCACGCCCGTCACGATGCCGGCGATCGACGCCTTCAACGTAATCTTGACGATGATGCGCCACTTCGGCGTGCCCAGGGCAAACGCGGCCTCACGCAAGTTGTTCGGCACGAGCTTGAGCATGTTCTCGGTCGTGCGGATCACGATCGGGATCTGCAGCAGCGCGAGCGACACAATGCCGGCCCACGCCGAGAAGTGCCCCATCTGTGCCACGACCAGCGCGTACACGAACAGGCCGATCACGATCGACGGCGCCGAGAGCAGAATGTCGTTGATGAAACGGGTGAGGCTCGCGAGCCATGACTTCTGACCGTACTCGGCCAGATAGACCCCGGCCAGGATACCCAGCGGCGTGCCGAGGAACGTGGCCACACCGACCATCACGACACTGCCCGCGATGGCGTTGGCGAGCCCCCCGCCAGCGGTGTTCGGCGGCGGCGTCATTTCGGTGAACAGCGACAGCGACAGACCGCCGATGCCCAGCGAGAGTGTGGTGTAGAGAATCCACAGCAGCCAGACCAGGCCAAAGGCCATGGCCGCGAGCGACATCGCGATCGCAAAAATGTTCTTGCGGCGGCGGTAAGCTTGCAGCCGCACGCGGGTCACGGCGTCGGTCGGCTTCACGGCTGGGGTTTCCAGTTCGAGCGCTTGTTGGGTCATTATTTACCTTCGTTTTTCTCAAGGCGCAGCAACATGAGCTTGGACAGCGCCAGCACCACAAAGGTGATGAAGAACAAAATCAGGCCGAGTTCCATCAGGGCGGCCGTATGCAGCCCCGGGCCGGCTTCGGCGAACTCGTTGGCGAGCGCCGAGGTAATGCTGTTGCCCGGCGAATAGAGCGAAACGTTGTCGAGCAGGTTCGTGTTGCCGATCACGAAGGTGACGGCCATGGTCTCGCCAAGAGCACGACCCAGCCCCAGCATGACGCCGCCGATCACCCCCGACTTCGTGAAGGGCAGCACCACGCGCCACATCACCTCCCAGGTGGTGCAGCCAATGCCGTAGGCCGACTCCTTGAGCAGCACGGGCGTGACTTCGAACACGTCGCGCATGACCGAGGCGATGTACGGAATGATCATGATCGCGAGGATCACGCCGGCGGGCAGGATACCGATACCCAGCGGCGGCCCCTGGAACAGCGCACCGATCACCGGCACGTTGCCGAGCAACGTCTGCAGCGGCTTCTGGAAGTACTGGCTGAAAATCGGGGCGAAGATCAGCAGGCCCCACATCCCGTAGACAATGCTCGGGATGGCGGCGAGCAGCTCGATGGCCGTACCGAGCGGGCGGCGCAGCCATACGGGCGAGAGTTCAGTCAAGAACAGCGCAATGCCGAAGCTGACCGGCACCGCGATGATGAGCGCGATGAGCGACGTGACGAGTGTGCCGTAGATAGGCACGAGCGCGCCGAAGTGTTCGGCGGGCGGATCCCATTCCTTCGTCCACAGGAAGGCGAAGCCAAATTTCTGAATCGACGGCAGTGCGCTGTACATCAGCGACACGATGATGCCACCGAGCAAGAGCAACGTAATGAGCGCGGCCGCGCGGGTGAGCAGCGCGAAAAGAAAGTCGCCAACGGAAGACGGAGCGCGCTGCGCGCCTGCTGTTGCGAGGGGGCGTGTGGCTTCTGCCATGATGTCGTCTCAGCGTGAGCGCGCCGCCTGCCGTTGCCAGATCAAACGTCGGGCTTCGGAACAGGCGGCGCGGATAATGCCGGGTTGAGGCCCCGGTCAATGCAACCGTGCATTGCCCGGGGCCAGCAAGGCTGCTTTAGATGCCGGCCTTGTGGGCCGACTCGGCAACCTTCGCCTTCCAACCTGCACGGATTTGCTTCAGCACCGCTTCCGGCAGCGGGATGTAGTCCAGTTCCTTGGCGGTCTTCTCGCCATTCTTGAACGACCAGTCGAAGAACTTCAGTACGTCGGCGCCCTGCGCTTCCTTGCCGGCGTCAGCCTTCTGGTGCACCAGCACGAAGGTGGCAGCCACGATCGGCCACGACTTGTCGCCCTTCTCGTTGGTCAGGATCTGGTAGAACGTCTTCGACCATTCGGCCTTGGCAGCTGCCGCGGCGAACGTTTCCGTGGCCGGCTCAACGGTCTTGCCGTCGGCGTTCGTCATTGCCGTGTACGTCAGCTTGTTCTGCGTGGCGTAGGCCGACTCGACATAACCGATCGCGCCCGGCAGGCGTTGCACGAAAGCGGCGACGCCGTCGTTACCCTTGCCACCCGTACCCGTCGGCCAGTTCACCGTCGTGCCTTCGCCAACCTTGCTCTTCCACTCGGCGTTGACCTTCGACAGATAGTTCGTGAACACGAAGCTCGTGCCCGAACCGTCGGCGCGGCGAACCACGGCGATATCGGTATCCGGCAGCTTGACCTTCGGGTTCAGCTTGGCGATGGCCGGATCGTTCCACTTCTTGATCTTGCCCAGATAGATGTCGCCCAGCACCGGGCCCGACAGGACCAGCTCGCCCGGCTTCACGCCCGGCACGTTGACCACCGGCACGATGCCGCCGACCACCGTCGGGAACTGGAACAGGCCTTGCTTGGCCAGTTCTTCGTCCGTCAGCGGAGCGTCCGAACCTGCGAAATCGACGGTCTTGGCCTGGATTTGCTTGATGCCACCCGACGAACCGATGCCCTGATAGTTGACCTTGTTCGAGGTCGCCTTCTGGTAGGCGTCAGCCCACTTCGTGTAGATCGGTGCGGCGAACGTGCTGCCTGCACCCGTAATCTCGCCCGCAATCGCGCCAGCGGCAAACAGAATGCCAGCCATGCCGGCAATCGCAGTCTTCATCAGCTTCATGGATTTCTCCGAGTTGGTGTGGATACAGCGTGTGGTTGGCTCGAAGAATAGTGTCCGAATGTGACAATCATGTGTCATGTGTGAAAGCTCACAATATCGGCGTCATAAAGTTGACTCGGTATCGTCACGTTGCCGGAGGCATATCCCGCCTCTCGTTGGCGGCCAAAAATCCTTGTCTGGCAAGGGTTTCGGGGTATCTCCAAGCACATGCCATCGCGTAAATCGCCCAATTCTGGACACATGTCAGCGCCGTGACATGGGGGCAAACCGTCTAACCATCCTAGGCCACCGTGTCACAAATGGAAATATCGGGTTGAGCCGATTGCCATGATGGGAAGCCAGAAACGCAGGTATGCGGCAACGCGTTGGCCGGCGCTTGCGCCCGGGGGATCGACCTCGATGAGGGGATTCGGCGTTGTCTGCCGTGCCGCCCCACTCGGGGGGGCACGGCCCTGCCAGGATGGATGGCAGACCGGGCGTTCAGCGAACGCTCAGGCGGCCGATTTGACGACGTCGGCCAGATGCTGGGCGAAGGACGTGGCTTGCGCGGCTTCGCGGGCCTCCACCATCACGCGCAGCACGGGCTCGGTGCCCGATGCGCGAATGAGCACGCGCCCCGTATCGCCCAATTGAGACTCGACGGCGTTGCGCTCGTCGGCCAGACGCGTATCGCTCTGCCAGTCGTAGCCGGTCGGCGTACGGACGTTGATCATGTGCTGCGGGAACAGGCGCACGCCGTCGAGCAGCTTCGCCAGCGGCGGGTTGCCCGCGCGACGGATCGCGGCCAGCACTTGCAGGGCCGAGATGATGCCGTCGCCCGTCGTGTGCTTGTCCAGACACAGAATGTGGCCGGAACCCTCCGCGCCGATTTGCCAGCCGTGCTTGTGCAGTTGCTCAAGCACGTAACGATCGCCGACCTTGGCGCGCACGAATGGCACCCCAAGACCCTTGAGGGCGACTTCGACGGCCATATTGGTCATCAACGTGCCCACGGCACCCGGCACACCCCCATTGTCCAGCCGGTCCTTCACCAACAGATACAGCAGCTCGTCGCCGTTGTAGAGTCGCCCCGCACCGTCGACGATCTGCAGGCGGTCGGCATCGCCATCGAGCGCCACGCCGAGATCCGCGTGATTCGCACGCACGGCGCGCATGAGCGCATCCGGCGCTGTCGCCCCGCAGTCCTCGTTGATGTTGAAACCGTTCGGCTGGTTGCCGATCGCGATGACCTCGGCGCCCAACTCGTGGAACACATGGGGCGCGATGTGATACGCGGCGCCATTGGCGCAATCGACCACGATCTTCATGCCGCGCAAGTCGAAGTCGTTCGGGAACGTACTCTTGCAGAACTCGATGTAGCGGCCCGCTGCATCGTCCAGACGACGCGCCTTGCCGAGTTGCTCGGAGCGCACGCAGGTCATCGGATTGTCGAGTTCGGCTTCGATGGCCAGTTCGGTCTGGTCCGGCAGCTTGTTACCATCCGCCGAGAAGAATTTGATGCCGTTGTCGTGGTACGGGTTGTGCGACGCGCTGATCACCACGCCAGCCGCCAGGCGCAGCGCCCGGGTGAGGTAGGCTACGGCAGGCGTGGGCATCGGGCCCGCCATCATGGTGTCGACGCCGGCCGCCGCAAAACCGGCTTCCAGCGCGGCTTCGAGCATATAGCCGGAGACGCGCGTGTCCTTGCCGATCAACACCGTCGGACGGCCCAGCGTTTGGTTGCCGGCCAGCACGCGCCCCGCGGCATAGCCCAGTCGCAGCACGAACTCTGGCGTGATCGGACTTTCGCCCACCGTACCGCGAATCCCGTCGGTCCCAAAATAGCGTCGTTTCATCGTTGCATCGTTCCCAGTTGAGGCGCTGCGCCGGATGAGGGACCGGACGCGCGCGTCGTTCAATCTTTATTTATGCCGCCGTCAGACGGTGGGGGGCCACCGCCCCCGCCATTATCGCTGGCGCGCGTCCCCGCTGGGTCCCCATGGGCTGGCGGTGGGGCCTTCCGGCGGGTTCGCCCCCGGCACGGCTACTCAGCGTCGCGCACGGCGTGCCAGACCTTGAGCGCATCGACCGTTTCGGCGACGTCGTGCACGCGCACGATGGCCGCGCCCTGCTGCGCGGCACACATCGCTGCGGCAACGCTTGCCACCTGTCGCTCCAATGGCGACTGACGTCCCGTGATTTCGCCGAGCATCCGTTTTCGCGACATGCCGACCAGCAACGGCAACCCATCGCGCGACAGCACACGCAAGTGTTTGAGCAGTGCGAGATTATGGGCGAGATTCTTGCCGAAGCCGAATCCCGGGTCCAGATACAGACGCGACGGCGCAACACCGGCCGAGAGCATCGCATCCACCCGGCCATCGAGGAAGGCGGCGACCTCGGTGACAACGTCGGTATAGATCGGCGCGTCCTGCATCGTCTTGGGGTCGTGCAGCATGTGCATGACGCACAGTGCGGCTTCGCTCTCGCGCACCGCGTCGATGGCGCCGGGCTGCTGGAACCCCCAGATGTCGTTGATCATGTCCGCGCCGGCGGCGAGCACCGCACGCATCACGCCCGGCTTATAGGTATCGACAGAGAGCGGCACGCCGCAATCGCGCAGCGCTTCGACAATCGGTACAACGCGCTCGAGTTCGGCGGCTTCCGACAGCGCTTCGGCGCCCGGACGGGTCGATTCCCCGCCGATATCGAGAATGTCGACGCCGTCGGCGATCAACTGCTCGGCATGGCGCAGGGCGGCGTCGCGCGCGACAAACTTGCCGCCATCGGAAAACGAGTCGGGCGTGACATTCAGGATGCCCATGACGTGCACCCGGCGGGCATCGAGCCGGAAACGCGGGCCGAAGGCCAGCGTGGCGGGGGGGGCTGGGATGTCCGGTGAAGCGCCTGCCTCGACGATTTCGTCGGCGTCAGGGGACACGGGAGGAAGGGATTGCGACGGCTCGGAGGACATTCGGAAGCTCAGCTCAATAAGGCCAAATATAGCGGCCCGTTCGCCGGGACCGGACTTGCGCGCCCGAGATACCGGACGCTGTGTATGGGCGTAATGTTACCGGAATCGCCCTTCACATCGACCATCGAAACACTCGGTAACACCGATATTCGTCGCCTCCCGGGCATGGCCGCAGGCAGCGCGCCGCGCCACTGCGTCGGAATGCAAAAAGGCCGGCGCAATGCCGGCCTTTCTGGGATGGCAGTGCTTGCGCCTGCCAGGCTCTTACGTGTTTAGACGGTCGCCGGGGTGTTGCTGGGCTTGAGCGGCGGATTGCCGCCCGACGCGCCACCGTTCGTCGGACCGTTCTTCGGCGGACGCGGCGGACGACCATCCATGATGTCGCCGATTTGCTCGCCGTCGATCGTTTCCCATTCCATCAGGGCCTGGGTCATCGCTTCGACCTTGTCGCGGTTGTCTTGCAACAGCGTCTTGGCCAGGGCGTATTGCTCGTCCAGAATGCGGCGAACTTCCCCGTCGACCTTCTGCTGCGTGGCTTCCGACACCGACTTGGCGGACATCCGGCCGAACACCGAGTCTTGCTCCGTGTCGACGTAGACCATCGGTCCCAGGGCGTCCGACATCCCGTAGCGGGTCACCATGTCGCGGGCGAGCTTGGTGGCACGCTCGAAGTCGTTCGAAGCCCCCGTCGACATCTTGTTGATGAACACTTCCTCAGCGGCACGGCCACCGAACAGGATGGCGATTTGCGTGAGCATCGTGTCGCGATACTCCGAGTACTTGTCATGTTCCGGCAACTGCATCGTCAGGCCCAGGGCCCAGCCGCGCGGAATGATCGTGACCTTGTGCACCGGATCGGCACCCGGCAGCAGCATCGCCACCACCGCGTGACCCGACTCGTGATAGGCCGTGGCACGTCGCTCTTCGTCGCGCATCACTGCCGACTTGCGCTCCGGGCCCATGAAGATCTTGTCCTTCGCGTCTTCGAAGTCGAGCATTTCGACGATGCGCTTGTTACGGCGCGCCGCGAACAGGGCGGCTTCGTTCACGAGGTTCGCCAGATCGGCGCCCGACATGCCCGGCGTTCCCCGCGCGATGACCGAAGCATCGACGTCGTTCGAGATCGGCACCTTGCGCAGGTGCACCTTCAGGATCTGCTCACGGCCGCGGATGTCCGGCAGACCGACGTAGACCTGACGGTCGAAGCGGCCCGGGCGCAGCAGCGCCTTGTCGAGCACGTCCGACCGGTTCGTTGCGGCGATCACGATCACGCCCGAGTTGGCTTCGAAGCCGTCCATCTCGACGAGCATCTGGTTCAGCGTTTGCTCGCGTTCGTCGTTACCGCCGCCCATGCCGGCGCCACGATGGCGGCCGACCGCGTCGATTTCGTCGATGAACACGATACAGGGCGATTGCTTCTTCGCGTTTTCAAACATGTCGCGAACGCGGGCCGCCCCGACGCCGACGAACATTTCCACGAAGTCGGAACCCGAGATGCTGAAGAACGGCACCTTGGCTTCGCCTGCGATGGCGCGGGCGAGCAGCGTCTTACCGGTTCCCGGCGGGCCGACGAGCAGCACGCCGCGCGGAATACGACCGCCGAGCTTCTGGAATTTTTGAGGATCTTTCAGGAAGTCGACCAACTCGCCGACTTCATATTTGGCTTCGTCGCAACCGGCGACGTCGGCAAACGTCACAGGGTTGGCATTCTCGTCGATGAGGCGCGCGCGGGATTTACCGAAGGAAAAGGCACCGCCCTTACCCCCGCCCTGCATCTGCCGCATCATGTAGAACCAGAAGCCGATGATCAGCAACGTGGGTCCGAGGTAGTAGAGCACGGACATGAGTGCGTTCGGTTCGTCATCGGCTTTGCCCGAAACTTGAACGCCATACTTCATGAGATCGCCCACCATCCAGATGTCGCCGGGCGACACGATGGTGTATTTCTGGCCGTCGCTGGGCGTCACCTGAAGGCTGCGCCCCTGCACTATCACGTTCTTGACCTTGCCATTCTTGGCATCGTCCATGAACTGGGAGTACGTCACGCCTTCCTGGACGTGCGGCTTGTCGAACTGTTTAAACACAGTAAACAAGACCAGCGCGATGACCAACCACACCGCCGCTTTGGAAAACATATTATTGTTCAAAGCGTTGCTCCTTCATGAAATCGCTTCGCGCCAGGAATTCATTCTAATCCACTCGCAGGCGCACCGCCATAGTGATTCTTTACCGCCGCCATAGCGCCAGAGCGCTGGTTTGACGGGCATCAAGCCGGATTTTTCAATCCTCGTCCCAAAATGAACGTTTCGGAAGATTTATCTCGGGACGCCTTTGGCTTGCGCGGCGCCACGGTTTTGAACTGGTGCTTGAATTTTTCGACAATTTGGCTGTAGCCACTGCCGTGAAAACATTTGACCAGCAATGCACCATCCGGTTTCAGGTGTCGTTGAGCAAAATCCATCGCCAGATCGCACAAATGCTCGATCCGCGCTGCATCGGCCGACGCTACCCCCGACAAGTTGGGGGCCATATCGGAAACTACAAGGTCGACTTTGCGTCCGGCGAGGATTTCTTCGAGCTGCGCAAGCACGCTGTCCTCGCGGAAGTCACCCTGCAGGAAGGTGACGTCGGCGATCGGCGTCATCGGCAGGATGTCCAGCGCAATGATCGTGCCGTCGATACCCCCTTCCGTGCGCTTGCCGCCCGCGAGCTTGTTGCGCGCGTACTGACTCCAGCTCCCGGGCGTCGCGCCAAGGTCGACAATGACCTGACCGGGCTTGATCAGCCGGTCCTGCTCGTCGATCTCCTTGAGTTTGTAGGCGGCGCGGGCACGATAGCCCTCGCGCTGCGCCATTTTGACGTAGGGATCGTTGATGTGATCGTGCAGCCAGGCGTGGCTGAAACGGTTTTTTGCCATAATTCTTCAAAAACGCTGCGATTTTGCAGGATAATAGGCCCTTGCGCGCCCAAAATGCGCGAGCCGGCCTCTGGTATTTTCAGGTGCGCCGACCGCCGCGTACGGGTGCATCCTAACTCGTTTGTCTCGTCTGTCCTCTATGCCCGCCCTGACCCTGACCCCGGCGCAACGCGCCGACTTGCGCTCCACCGCCCATGCGCTGAATCCCGTTGTTCTGATTGGCGCCGACGGCTTGACGCCAGCGGTGCTCAAGGAAATCGACGGCGCCCTGAAGGCTCACGAACTGATCAAGGTACGTGTGTTCGGCGACGAACGCGATGCACGCGTGGCCATCTACGAATCCATCTGCGACCAACTCGGCGCGGCGCCGGTACAACACATCGGCAAGCTGCTTGTTCTGTACCGTCCGACGCCGGACGAAACGGAAGCGCCGGTTCGTTCCCGGACTGGCGGTACCGGCGCAACGGTCAAGGGCCGTGCCCCGCGCACTGTCACGGTCGTCAAGACCAGCACCAACGCGGGACGCCGCCCGACCGTCAAGAAAGTGACCGTTCGCGGCAATGAACGCATGACCGCTGGCGGCATCGTCAAGAAGGCCAAAAAGCGCCAGACCAGCGTCAAGCGCCAACGCAACGACTGAGCGAACGGCACACCGTCGCCAGCTCTCAAAAAAACGCGCCCGGACAACAGGCGCGTTTTTTATGGATACCGCGATCAAATTGGCTGCGAAGCCAGCGTCGCCGCATCCTCTGCGACACTCAGCTACGCACCGGCTGCCGCCAGATCAGCGCCAAGCCAAGCAGGCTTTGCAGCAGATAGATGCCGCTCGAAATACCGTGAAGCATGCCAAAGCGCGCAGCGAACGCCGACTGGCCGATCTCCACGCCCGCCGCTTCCGCCTGCGCGCGCAGATCCGCCATGAACGGCTGGAGGCCGAACGAGGCGATCAGCACACAGACCATCATCGCCACCGCCAGCCACCGCAGTCCGCGATAGCTGCGTGCCGCCTGGGCGTCGCCCGCACGCGCAATCAGCGCCGTCGCCAGCCAGACCAGCAGCACGCCGCAGACGAGACTTATCCAGGCTTGCGTGTGAAACAGGCGACCGGCGACCGTTCCGGCCATGGTGCGCGATTCCAGCACTGCAAAGAGCGTGGGCGCCACGACATAGCCGATCGCCCACTGACTGCCGCACCAGAGGGTCGCGATCAGGCGAAACAGCCGTTCCAGCCGCGGCGCGCCGCTGGCGGACGCCACGTCAGACGTAGCGGACATCGATGATCTCGTACTCACGCACGCCGCTCGGGGCCTGCACTTCGGCCACATCGCCAGCGTACTTGCCGATGAGGGCACGTGCGATCGGCGAACTCACCGAGATCTTGCCGTGTTCCAGATCGGCTTCGTCGTCGCCGACGATCTGGTACAGCACCGTACCGCCGTTGTCGAGGTCTTCGAGTTCGACGGTGGCGGCGAACACCACACGCCCCTCGGCGTCGAGCAACGACGGGTCGATGATCTGTGCGGCGGAGAGCTTCGATTCGAGATCGGCGATACGCCCCTCGATAAAGCCCTGCTTTTCCTTGGCGGCGTCGTATTCCGCATTTTCCGACAGATCGCCCTGCGCACGGGCTTCGGCAATCGCAGTGATCACGGCCGGACGTTCGACGGTCTTCAGGCGGTGCAGCTCTTCTTTGAGCAGCTCGGCGCCCCGCTTGGTCAGAGGAATGGTACTCATACGCGTTGTTCCGAAAGACAAAAAAATTGCCGCAGCAAAGCCGCATTCGCACTGGTTTGCGAACGCCGCTTGACCGCGGCTGTGACACCTATGTGGCGTTAGTGTAGCAGAGTTGTCGAGGCTGCCAACCGCAGGGCCGGCCGCACGACATGGCAACAGCTATGCACCATTTGGCGCGTCCGACGGGGATCGGTTCCCTGCCGAGCGCGCCATTTCTTGCAGCGTAACCGCTCAGGCCTTGCGCAATCAGGCCGGCAGCAAGGCATGCAGGCCCTGCAGATCGTAGACCTCGAGATTCTGCAGATACTTCAGGCCTTCCACGGCGGCACGGGCACCCGAGATCGTCGTGTAGTAGGTAACCTTGTGCGCCTGCGCCGACATGCGGATCGAGCGGGAATCGGCAATCGCCGTGCGAGTCTCGTCCACCGTGGTGAACACCAGTGCGATCTCGCCGTTCTTGATCATGTCGACGATGTGCGGCCGACCGTCCTTCACCTTGTTGACCACGCGCACCGGGATACCGGCGGCGTCGATAGCCGCGGCCGTGCCACGCGTGGCCACGATCGGGTAACCGAGCGCGTGCAGCATGCGGGCCACTTCAACGGCGCGCGGCTTGTCGGCGTCCTTCACCGTGAGGAGCACCGTGCCCGAGGCCGGCAGGCGCGAGCCCGCTGCCAGTTGCGACTTGAAGAGCGCCTCGCCGAACGTGCGGCCCACGCCCATCACTTCGCCCGTCGAGCGCATTTCCGGTCCAAGCACCGGGTCGACGCCCGGGAACTTCACGAACGGGAACACAGCTTCCTTGACGCTGAAGTACGGCGGCACCACTTCGCTCGTCACGTTTTGCGACTTGAGCGACTGACCGACCATCGCGCGCGCGGCAATCTTGGCCAGTTGACGGCCGGTTGCCTTCGAAACGTAGGGCACCGTACGCGAGGCGCGCGGGTTCACTTCGAGCACGTAGATCGTGTCGACCCCGTTGCCCTGCTGGATCGCGAACTGCACGTTCATCAGGCCGATCACGTTGAGGGCGCGTGCCATGGCGGCCGTCTGACGCTTGAGTTCGGCCACGGTCGGCGCCGAAAGCGTGTACGGCGGCAGCGAGCAAGCCGAATCGCCCGAGTGAACGCCGGCCTGTTCGATGTGTTCCATCACGCCGCCGATGTAGACATCCGTGCCGTCGGAGATGCAATCGACGTCGCATTCGATGGCGTCGTCGAGGAAGCGATCGAGCAGGACCGGGCTGTCGTGGCTGACCTTGACGGCTTCGCGCATGTAGCGCTCGAGGTCACGCGGCTCGTGGACAATTTCCATCGCACGCCCGCCCAGCACATACGAGGGACGCACCACCAGCGGGTAGCCGATCTCGGCGGCGAGCTTCAGTGCTTCGTCCTCGGCGCGCGCCGTGCGGTTCGGCGGCTGGCGCAGGCCCAGATCCTGCAGCAGCTTCTGGAAGCGCTCGCGGTCTTCGGCCGCGTCGATCATGTCGGGGCTGGTGCCGACGATGGGCACACCGTTCGCTTCGAGATCGAGGGCGAGCTTGAGGGGGGTCTGCCCGCCGTACTGCACGATCACGCCGACCGGCTTTTCGAGATCGACGATTTCGAGCACGTCTTCCAGCGTCACCGGTTCGAAGTACAGACGATCCGACGTGTCGTAGTCCGTCGACACCGTTTCCGGGTTGCAGTTGACCATGATGGTCTCGTAGCCGTCTTCACGCAGCGCGAGCGCCGCGTGCACGCAGCAGTAATCGAACTCGATCCCCTGGCCGATACGGTTCGGACCGCCGCCCAACACGATGACCTTCTTCTTGTTGGTCGGCTGGGCTTCGCACTCTTCCTCATAGGTCGAGTACATGTAGGCCGTGTCGGTCGGGAATTCGGCGGCGCAGGTATCCACGCGCTTGTAGACCGGGCGCACCTTCTGCGCGATACGGGCTTGGCGCACGGCCGTCTGGTCGGTGCCGAGCAGCTTGGCGAGGCGGCGATCCGAGAAGCCGCTTTGCTTGAGGAAGCGCAGTTCCTCGGTCGACAGGCTTTCCAGCGTGCGGCCAGCCAGTGCCTGCTCTTTCTTGACGATGGCTTCGAGCTGGGCGAGGAACCAGGGATCGATGGCCGTCTCGGCGTACACCTCTTCCAGGCTCATGCCCAGGCGGAATGCGTCGCCCACGTACCAAATGCGGTCCGGGCCCGGCTCGCCGATCTCGGCCACGATCTCGTCGCGGTCGGTCGACTTTTCGTCCAGACCGTCCACCCCGACTTCCAGGCCGCGCATGGCCTTCTGGAACGATTCCTGGAACGTGCGCCCCATGGCCATCACTTCGCCGACCGACTTCATCTGCGTGGTCAGGCGCGCGTCGGCTTCGCGGAACTTCTCGAAGGCGAAACGCGGCACCTTGGTCACGACATAGTCGATCGTCGGTTCGAACGAGGCCGGCGTAGCGCCGCCGGTGATGTCATTGCGCAGCTCGTCGAGCGTGTAGCCCACGGCCAGCTTGGCGGCGATCTTGGCGATCGGGAAACCCGTCGCCTTCGAAGCCAGTGCCGACGAGCGCGACACGCGCGGGTTCATTTCGATGACGACCATGCGGCCGTCCTTCGGGTTGATCGAGAACTGGACGTTCGAGCCGCCCGTCTCCACGCCGATTTCGCGCAGCACTGCCAGCGACGCGTTACGCAGCAGTTGGTATTCCTTGTCGGTCAGCGTCTGGGCGGGTGCCACGGTGATCGAATCACCGGTGTGCACGCCCATCGGGTCGAGGTTCTCGATCGAGCAGACGATGATGCAGTTATCGGCGCGATCGCGCACGACTTCCATCTCGTACTCCTTCCAGCCCAGCAGCGACTCTTCGATGAGCAATTCGCGCGTGGGCGAGAGGTCGAGACCGCGCTTGCAGATCTCTTCGAACTCTTCACGGTTGTAGGCGATGCCGCCGCCCGAGCCGCCGAGCGTGAACGACGGACGGATCACCATCGGATAGCCGCTGCCGCCGATCTCGGCCATGATTTGCGCCTGCACGGCGAGCGCATCTTCCATTGAATGGGCGATGCCCGACTTGGCCGACCCGAGACCGATCTTGGTCATCGCGTCCTTGAACTTCAGGCGATCTTCGGCCTTGTCGATGGCTTCCGGCGATGCGCCGATCAGCTCGACCTTGTACTTCTCGAGCACGCCATGCTTGTGCAGGTCGAGCGCGCAGTTCAGCGCGGTCTGACCGCCCATGGTCGGCAGGATGGCATCCGGGCGTTCCTTGGCGATGATGCGCTCGACGACTTCCCAGGTAATCGGTTCGATGTAGGTCACATCGGCCGTGTCCGGGTCGGTCATGATCGTGGCGGGGTTGCTGTTGATCAGGATGACCTTGAAGCCTTCCTCGCGCAGTGCCTTGCAGGCTTGTGCGCCGGAATAGTCGAATTCGCATGCCTGACCGATGATGATCGGGCCGGCGCCGATGATGAGGATGCTCTTGATGTCTGTGCGCTTTGGCATAACGTTCTCAACAAAAATTTAACTCAGCGTCGCGGTCGCGAGCTTCACACCGAAGCCGACGAACAACGCGCCCACGCCGCCGGTTGCCCCGGCGCTCAACCGGCGACGTTGCCGGAAGTGCTCGGCCAGGCGGTAACCGGCCAGGATCAGCGTGCTCAGATACAGGAAACTGCAGGTCTGCACGATCGCGCCCAGCACCGCAAACGACACGGCGGGGTAGGCATAGCCCGGATCGACGAACTGGATGAAAAACGACACGCAGAACAGAATCGCCTTCGGGTTCAGCAGGCTGATGAACAGCGCGCGCTTGAACGGGTGATCCGCGTCGACCGGCTTGGGGGCGACGACTGCCGCCGTGGCGTTGGCCCGTGCGGACCGCGCGTTGGCGATGGCCCCGCGCAGCATGTTCACGCCCATCCAGCAGAGATAGGCGGCGCCGAGATACTTCACCACGAAGAAAAGCGCCGGCTGCGCATGCAGCAGCGACGCCACGCCGGCGGCCGACAGCGTCATGAGGATCGTGTCGCCGAGGAACACGCCGCATGCGCCTGCGTAGCCCTGGCGAACCCCGCGCTGCGCTGCCACCGACAGCACATAGAGCGAGTTCGGTCCTGGCAGCAGAATGATCACCACCACTCCGGCCAGGTAGGTCCAGAGGTTGACGATGCCGATCGAGTTTCCGAGCATGTTGAGCGTTTCCTTATCCGTATCTCGTCGTGCCAGGCCTTACGCGGGCTGCTTCGCGTCGACCATCGACTGCACGAAGCGGTCGAACAGATAGCCGATGTCGTGCGGGCCGGGCGACGCTTCCGGGTGTCCCTGGAAGCAGAATGCCGGGCGATCCGTCAGCTCGAAGCCTTGCAGCGTGCCATCGAACAGCGACACGTGCGAGACACGCGCGTTGGCCGGCAGGCTGTTCGCATCCACGGCGAAGCCATGGTTTTGCGACGTGATGACCACACGGCCGGTCGCGAGATCCTTGACCGGGTGGTTGGCGCCGTGGTGACCGGTCTTCATTTTCAGCGTCTTTGCGCCGACGGCGAGGCCCATGATCTGGTGGCCGAGGCAGATGCCGAAAGTTGGGATGCGGCGCTCGAGGAACGTCTTGGTGGCGGCGATGGCGTAATCGCACGGCTCAGGGTCACCGGGGCCGTTCGAGAGGAACACACCGTCGGGGTTCAAGGCGAACACATCGTCTGCCGAGCTTTGCGCCGGCAGCACCGTGACCTTGCAACCGCGCTCGGCGAGCATGCGCAGGATGTTGCGCTTGACGCCATAGTCCAGTGCGACCACATGGAATTTCGTATCCTTCTGCTCACCATAGCCTTCGCCCAGGCGCCATTCCGTTTCCGTCCACGAATAGGGCTCCGTGGTCGAGACGACCTTGGCGAGGTCCATCCCGGCGAGGCCCGGGAACGATTGGGCGAGCGCGATGGCCTTGGCCGCCTCGGCGCCTTCGCCGGCGAGGATGCAGCCGTTCTGGGCGCCCTTCTCGCGCAGGATACGGGTGAGGCGGCGCGTGTCGATACCGGCGATGGCCACAACGCCCTCGTCCTTCAGATATTGCGACAGCGTTCTGTCGGCGCGGAAATTCGACTCGAGGATCGGCAGATCCTTGATGATCAGGCCTGCGGCATGGACTTTCGTGGCTTCGACGTCTTCACCGTTGACGCCCGTGTTGCCGATGTGCGGATACGTCAACGTGACGATCTGACGCGCATAGCTGGGGTCGGTGAGGATTTCCTGATAGCCGGTGATGGCGGTATTGAAAACCACTTCACCGATGGTGTGACCGGCAGCGCCGATGGCGTACCCACGAAAGACCGTGCCGTCAGCGAGCGCGAGAATGGCGGGTGGGAATGACGGCAGCACGGGAAACTCCTGGAGGTTTCACCCCGGCTGCCAGCCCCATCGTCCGCTCGCGATGACACTTGCGCGGGCACCGGAATTGCGCGGAATATGCGCACAGCGGAGGCTCGGGCTACGGACGAGATGTCAGGCGGGTAGGCGCTAGGGTGAGGGTTAAGTGACTAAAACCTTCAAAGTATAGCGCAAATCCCGATCATCTCAAAGCTGAACGTGCGGAACACCAGTACGCTCTGCGTTCTCCCTGGGGGTAAGACTGTTCGGGGACGGATACGCAGAGGGGATAGGGAAATGAATGCCCGCCCGCTGGGCCGCCAGCACGATATGGCGTTCCATTGCGGCCCCGGCGGCGGCGCCGTCGCGGCGGCGCAGGGCATCGAGGATCTCCAGATGTTCATGATAGGTGGAGAGCACCAGTTCGCGCTGATAGAACGGCAGGCGCTGGCTTTCCATGACGATTTCCGTGCTGCCGCGCAGGATATCGGCGATGGCCCCGTTTCCGGCGAGTCCTACGATGCGCAGGTGGAAGGCGAAGTCCAGTTGGGCGGCCGTATCGACGTCGCCGTCGACCAGGGCGACCTTCATCGCCTCGACATTGTCCGTGAGCCACTCGATCTCGCCATTACTGGCTGCGTGGGCGGCGAGTCGGGCGGAGAAGCCTTCGAGCGCATAGCGCAACTGATACGTGTCGGCGAGCGAGATCTGGTCGGCGAAGCGCCATGCGACGCCCAGGCGCGCCGAGGCGTCGTTCACATAAACGCCTTTACCGGGCCGGATCGCCACCATGCCAAGCGCTTCAAGCGTCGACAGGGCCTCACGCAGCGAGGCGCGACTGATCGTCAGCTCTTCGGCGAGTTGGCGTTGCGACGGGAGCATCGCGCCAGCCGGATAGACCTGACGTTCGATGCGCTCGCGGATGATGGCGACGGCGGCGTCGGTTACGGCATGCGCCGAATGCTTCATGAGGCCTCACAGGGAATGCGGGTATACGTATCTGCATTGTACGACGCCAAATATCTCTCCAGGCGCTCAGCCACCAACGCGGCGGCAAACCCATGCGGCGAAGGGACTTACCGTTCGCCCGGCGCACAGGCGCAGGGCAGGCGCTATCGACGCGCGCCCCCGGGTACGCGACCCTGCGCCGTCACTTGGTGAGCGTGGTGTTCCGGGAGATCGCCGAGGAGGCGACGCACCACCCCATTGGTCCAGCCGAAGCCGTCTTGAAGCGGGTACTCCCCGCCTCCCCCGCCGCTTGCCGACATCGCATCGCTCGTGTGCAGCGAATACTTCTCGACGAGCTTACTTTCGCGAGCATAGAGCGCGCTGACCGTCGAGAGCCAGCGGTGGGCGATATCGTTCGCGAGCCGGTGCTCGTCGTACTGACGAAGCCCGTGAATGGCGATCCATTGCAGCGGCGCCCAGCCATTCGGCGGATCCCATTGTTGCAGGCTGGACGCCTGCGTCGTGCGCAGCCCTCCGGGGGCCAGGAGACGATCCTCGATCGTCTGCGCCGAGCGGCGTGCTTGCTCACGCGAGGCCAGTCCAACAAAGAGTGGCGTGGCGAGCGCGGCCGACAAGCGCGGGTGCGGCTCGCCGCGTTGCCAGTCGTAATCGAGGAAAGCGCCCTCGCCATCGCACCAGAGATAGCGGGTCATCGACTTGCGCCGGGCTTGCGCACGCGCGGCAAAGGCTTGGGCCGTTTCCGTGTCGCCGTTGGCGTTGCTCAGCGCGGAAATCTGCACTTCAGACGCGAAAAGAAAGCTATTCAGGTCCACCGGCACGAAGGCCGTTGTGCGGATCGAAGCGAGGTTGGTGACGTCGTCCAGCCAGCGCGAGCTGAAGTCCCAGCCCGAGGCTGCGCCGGCGCGCAGATCGCGATACACCTCTGCTGCGGGCCGATCCGGCGCATGAAGGGCCGTATTCACATCTTCCAGATAACCTTCCTCACGGGGCGTATCGCGTTCGTCCCAGTAGCGATTGAGACGAGAGCCGTCGGGCAGACACACGACATGGCGATAGGCGTCGCCGGGGGCGAGCGACGCCTCCCCGTCCATCCAGAAATCGTACTCGCGACGCAGGTGGGGCAAGTACCGGAGCGCCCGTGCCACGCCGTGCGACTCGAACAGCGACACCATCAGTCCGTACATCGGGGGCTGCGAGCGGCTCAGGTAGTAAGTGCGATTGCCGTTCGGGATGTGACCGTAAGTGTCGATGAGAAACGAGAAGTTATCGGCCATGCTCACCAGCAGGTCGTGGCGGGCGCTGCAGGCCAGGCCAAGCATGGTGAAATACGAATCCCAGTAGTAAAGCTCATGGAAGCGTCCGCCCGGCACCACATAGGGTCGCGGGAGCGGCAACAGCGAGCTGTAGGCCGGGTGCACTTCGGGCAAGCGCGTGAGGACATCCCAGAGTCCGTCGATATGGTCGACGAGCCCCTGCCCTGGGTCAGAGACATAGTGACTGGCGGGTGGGCGTTCGAGAGTGAAATACGACGCCACGAAGCGCGCAAGGTCAAAGCCGTGTTTCGCGACGTCGTCGCGATAGCGGCGCAGGATCTCGTCCGGAGCCAGCGTGGGCACGCAGTCCACGAACGTCTTGCTGTCGGGAAAAATGCGCTGCGTCTGCACGTCGACGAACAACTGCTGATAGCGATCGGCGGGGGTGAGCACGTCCGACGGTGCCGAATGTGCGACGTCCGGCGTCATGCCGCCGGCGGCCAGCGAGCGTTGTGCGGTGCCCGTCATCGTCATTGCTCCGCGTAATGCCAGAGCAGGCCGCCGTCGACGAACAGCGTAGTGCCCGTGACATAACTGGCGTCCGGCGAGGCGAGGAATAGCACGGCGTTGGCGACTTCGCTCGGATCGGCGAGACGCCCGAGGGGGATGTTGGCGATCAGCGCGTCGCGCTCCGACTTATTGGCGAGGAGCTGATGATTGATCGCCGTGCCGACGGCGCCGGGCGCGACGTTGTTGACCGCAATGCCGAGTGGGGCGAGTTCGATGGCGAGGTTGCGCATCATCATCTTCAGGCCGCCCTTGCTCGCGCAATAGCTGGTGAAATGCGGAAACGGCAACTCCTCGTGAACCGAGCTGACGTTGACGATGCGCCCACCGCGCTTCGTGTCGCGCAGGTGCTGCACAAACGCCTGTGTGAGAAAGAAAGCCCCCTTCAGGTTCACATTCATCACCAGGTCGTAGTCCGCTTCCGTCACATCCAGAAAGGGCGCCCGCCGCTCCACGCCCGCGTTATTGACCAGCACATCGACCCGTCCCATGGCCTCGACGGCTTGCGCAATCACTGCGCGGTCGTCCGCGGCGTCACCGACATCTCCCGCGATCACGCAGCCGTCGCTACCGGCCGTGCGCACCGCGTCGAGTGTCTGTTCGGCCATCGCGTTGTGCTGCCGATCTTCCACCACGATGCGTGCGCCTTCCTGCGCGAGACGGATCGCGATGGCGCGTCCGATGCCCTGAGCACTGCCGGTAACCAGTACCACCGTGTCCTTCATTCGCATGGCGCCCCCCCTCAGTTGAACGAGTTGCGGGATCTGCGCGCACTGTCTGGCGGCTTTCACCGGGCGTCGAGGCGGCGCACCCCATGCAAGTGCGACCGCGCGTCCCAAAGCGAAGTTCACACGAATTGCAGTGGATTCGCCCAACAAAACCGGCGATTACGAGCGAATCGCCACCCTCGACCGAACCTACATGGGGCATCGCCCTGCCCTAGGGAATCCCCTCAGAAAACACGTCTTGACCCCACCATATTGGCTTTCTAATATTCTCCATAACACCACTGGTCAGACCGGTATGACTTGTCTGGATAAATGGATGGGTGTTGATTCGAAATGTGGTTGCCGTAGAGAACATTAGCCCCCAGAGAGCGCAGTCCGTCAGGCGTAGAGATTGCGAAATCCGAGAGAGTGATTTTGCAGGCAGAGGAGACAAACCATGCCCAAGCTGTTTAATTCGTTATTTGGCCGAGTCGTCATTGCGCTGATCGTTGGCGTGGCGCTTGGCATTTGGTTTCCGCACTTGGGAGAGTCATTGAGCCCGTTGGGCGATGGCTTTCTGAAGCTCATCAAGATGTTCATTGGACCAATCGTCTTCTGTGTGGTGGTCAGTGGCATGGCGAGTGCGGGTGATCTGCGCAAAGTCGGCCGGGTTGGCGTCAAGGCCGTTTTGTACTTCGAGGTCATCACCACCTTCGCGCTTGTCATCGGGGCTCTGCTGGCCTGGGCGATCCATCCGGGCGTGGGCATGAACATCGACGTTCACAGCCTCAATCCGAGCGCGATGGCGGCGTACACTGAAAATGCCAAGGGATTAAAAGACACGGCGGGATTTCTGCTGAAAATCATCCCCAACACCGTGACCGACGCCTTTGCCAAGGGCGACATCCTGCAGATTCTCGTCTTCTCCGTCATGTTTGGCTGTGCCTTGGCGGCCCTTGGTGAGCGTGGGCGTCCTGTTGCGCGCTTCATCGAAGACCTGAGCCACGTCTTCTTCCGGGTGATGGCGTTCATCATCCGACTCGCGCCGCTGGGCGTATTGGGTGCCGTGGCGTTCACCACCGGCAAATATGGCGCGTCGTCGCTCAAGCAGCTTGGCATGCTCGTGCTCGTGTTCTACGTGAGCTGCTTCGTCTTCGTCACCGTGGTACTGGGTACCGTATTGCGTCTGGCGGGCTTCAACATCTTCAAGTTCATCAAATACTTCCGTGAAGAGTTGTCCATCGTATTGGGCACCGCATCGTCCGATGCCGTATTGCCGGCCATCATGCGCAAGCTCGAATGGATGGGCATCAAAAAATCCACCGTGGGTCTGGTGATACCTACGGGTTACTCCTTCAACCTCGATGGCTTTTCCATCTACCTCACGTTGGCCGTCATCTTCATTGCCCAGGCGACCAACACCCCGTTGTCCATCCATGACCTGATCCTCGTCATCCTCGTCTCGCTGCTGACCTCCAAGGGTGCCCATGGCATTCCGGGATCCGCCATCGTGATCCTGGCGGCGACGCTCACGGCCATTCCCGCCATCCCGGTCATTGGCCTCGTACTGATCCTGCCGGTTGACTGGTTCGTGGGCATTGCCCGGGCCGTCACCAACTTGCTGGGCAACTGCGTCGCGACCCTCGTCGTGGCCGCGTGGGAAAAAGACGTCGACTTTGCGAGAGCCCACAAAGTGCTCGATGGCGTGCTGCCTTACGAGCCCATTGCGGTGACCGTGAACGACATTGCCGAAGCTGGCACGCCGGCCAACGTGGCACTGACACGCTGAACGACAGCGACAACGTAAAACGATCCAACGAACCTATTGCCGACGCGAGGCGTCGGCAGCTACTCCTGGAGTCAAACGCAACATGGCCCTCGCCCCGCAAGACCCGAACGCACCGGAATTTGTGCGCCGTTACGTCAACTTGGCTGATCCGCGCCTGGGTGCGCAGGCGTTGGAGGCCAGCGACGAGTTCTTCGCGGCCAAAGAGCGCATGCTCAATCCAGAGCCGGCCGTCTTCATCCCGGGCAAATACGACGACAACGGCAAGTGGATGGATGGTTGGGAGACACGTCGCAAGCGTGTGAACGGCTACGACTGGTGTGTGGTCAAGCTGGCGCGACCGGGCGTGTTGTTTGGCGTTGACCTCGACACCAGCCACTTCACCGGCAACTTCCCGCCGGCCGCGTCGCTCGAGGGTTGCAACAGCCCGGACGGCGCCCCGGGCGAGTCGGCCGAGTGGTTCGAATTGCTGGCGTCGACCAGCTTGCAGGGCAATGCGCACCACTACCATGCGATCACGCAGTCGCGCGCGGTGACCCATGTGCGAGTGAACCTGTACCCCGATGGGGGCCTGGCGCGTTTGCGCGTGTATGGCTTGCCGCAGAGCGATTGGGCGCGACGTTCGCGCGACGAGTTGATCGACCT
>NZ_CABPSG010000025.1:0-26478 GCF_902459595.1 Pandoraea soli
CCCAGGCGCGGATCAGCCAAGTTGACGTAACGGCGCACAAATTCCGGTGCGTTCGGGTCTTGCGGGGCGAGGGCCATACCAACTCCTTGATACTCGGTAATGTCTTAATCTGGACGAATCGGGTTACAACGGACGGAAACCGCTCGGGCCGACACTATCCGCCCAGTCTGCCTAAGGCTCAGTCGCGAACCAGATCCTGCAAGCGGAATCCGGCGATACGGAAGATCTGTCGCAAGCATTCGTCGATCTCGTCCGCCCGGCTGTTTGCAACGCGCGCCGCGAAGTTTTCGATGATGCTGGCACGCGTATGTCCACGCACCGCCAAGATGTACGGGAACCCAAACTTGGCTTTGTACGCATCGTTGAGTTCAGTCAGTCGCGCAAATTCGTCGGCACTGCACTGGTCCAGCCCCGCCCCCGCCTGCTCACGCGTGGACTCGGCCGTCAGTTCGCCACGTACGGCCGCTTTGCCCGCCAATTCCGGGTGAGCACGAATGAGGTCGAGCTGAGGGCCTTCGCCAGCATCAATGACGGCCTGGCACATGGCGTCCTGCAACGCGTCGATACTGGCAAACGGACGGTCGTCCCAAGCCGCTTCGGCCACCCACGGCGAATGCTCGAAGATGCCGTCGAGCGCCGCAACGAACTCGGCACGCGGCAACGCCGACAGTTCGGCAACGGTACGTTGGGTCATAGACAACGGGGCGTTCATTGACTGCTCTCCTGCAGAACAAAGGTGGCGCCCCGCCATGCATTTCGCACAGCCCAATGACGCCTGTCGGATTTAAATTTCTGGCTTTGACCACGCCGGTTCCAGGCGTAGCCACTTCACGCAAATCTGCTCGCTCACGCCGCCACGTACGGATGGCGCGCCTGCCAGTGACGTGCCACGTCGATACGACGACACACCCACACACGATCATGTTTCTCGATGTGATCGAGGAATCGCTGCAACGCCGCAAATCGCCCCGGGCGACCCAACAACCGACAATGCATGCCCACCGACAACATCTTCGGCGCCTCGTCCCCTTCCGCATACAAGACGTCAAACGCATCGCGCAGGTAATGGAAGAAGTGATCCGCCGTATTGAAGCCCTGCGGTGCCGCGAAGCGCATGTCGTTGGAGTCGAGGGTGTAAGGCACGACAAGGTGCGGCTTGACGTCACCCGCCCCGGTCCGCACCTGCGTCCAGAACGGCAGGTCGTCGCCATAGTTGTCGGAGTCGTACACGAACCCGCCCTGCTCGACCACCAGACGCCGCGTATTCGGACTGTCACGGCCGGTGTACCAGCCAAGCGGCGCGCTACCCGTCATGGCCTTGAAGATGTCGACGGCGATGCGCATGTGCTCGCGCTCGGTCGCCTCGTCCATGTTCTGGTAATGAATCCAGCGCCATCCGTGACACGCGATCTCGTGCCCCAATTCCTGAAAAGCCGCAGTCACCTCGGGGTGACGCTGCATGGCCATCGCCACGCCAAACACGGTCAGCGGCAGCCCGCGACGCTCGAATTCACGCAAGATGCGCCACACGCCCGCCCGCGATCCATATTCGTAAATGGACTCCATGCTCATGTGGCGCGCTTCGTATGCCGCCGCCCCAATGATCTCGGACAGGAATTGTTCGGACGCGCGATCACCGTGCAATACACAGTTCTCGCCGCCTTCTTCGTAGTTCAGAACAAACTGGACGGCAATGCGCGCCCGCCCCGGCCAGTCGGCAAACGGTATGTGACGGCCGTAACCGATCAGGTCGCGCGGATAGTCGTTGGAACTTGTAATGTGGCTGGCCATGATGTCCTGGCATTCGGGGAATGGCGAAACGATCGAAGCAGTGTAGCCAAATCCACCCCGCGCAAACATAGCCATATTCGGATATTCAGGCTGCGTTTAAACGTATAGTCGCCCCCACGACATGACTCGCCGTAATCCGCGTCCTCGGCGCACTCGCCCCCGCGCACCCTTCCTGATTGCCAAACCCGCGCAGCAGCAATTGCGCCGAAACACTTGCCAAGCAACACTCAACACACGCTAACCGCATGCAAATTACCTATCAATAAAAAAGCACGCCGGGCCGTCGTATCGACCCGGCGTGCTTCCTCTTACTGTTCTGTTGCTTTGCCGATCGCTCCATCGGTCTTCAGTCGGCAATCACGATGCCAGATAGGGATATCCCGTAAGCGTCAGCGTCACCTGCGATCCCGCCGTCTCCAATCTGGCCTGCCCGCCCACCGGCAAGGTCAGTTTGTCGGGGCAATGACCGAACGGCATATCGGTCACGATCGGAATGCCAATCACCTTGCGCACACTCTCGATCATGGCCGCCATGTCGTAACCGTTGTCGTAGTCGGTCACGCGATACTGCGAGAAGTCCCCCAGCACCAACGCCCGTTGACGCCCCAGAATGCCCGACTGATGCAACTGGTACAGCATTCGCTCGACGCGATACGGCGGCTCGTTCACATCTTCGACGAACAGCACGCCCCCATCGATCTGCGGCAGATACCGCGTGCCGATCAGGCTACAGACCATCGCCAGATTGCCGCCCCACAAGGTGCCGGATACGTCGATGTCGCCGCTCGCGCCGTCCCCTTGCCATTGAACTGCATGACTGCGCGAGCCCAGGACGGATTGGAACTGCGTAAGGGTGAAATCGCTCAACGGATCGGCACCGAAGTCCGCCAGCAGCATCGGCCCGGCAAACGTGGTGAGATGCGCCTGCGCCAACAGTGCCAGTTGCACCGCCGTGAAGTCGCTGTGCCCCATGATGGCAACCGGCGCACCAGACAACCGGCGATGCAATCCTTCGTAGTCGAGTTGTTCGAGAAGATGCACGGCACCGTACCCACCACGCACCGCGAGCACGACCTCGGGCACGGGATGATCACGCCCCGCCAATTGGTTGATTTCGGCAACGCGCTCGGCGTCGGTTCCCGCAAAGCGCAAATACCGGCGCTCGAGCGCCCCCTGATTACTGACGGTGTAGCCGAGTCGTTCCAACGTCTCGATGCCGCGCGAGGCGACCTCAAGGTCGGGCGCATAGCCCGAAGGAGCGATCAGTTCGAGAAGCCTGGTCTGCATCAATTCGAAGATCCCGGTGTAGGAGTTGGCGTCTCGCCAGCCGCCTCGGCAGCCGACAAGCGGCGCGCCTTCGCCGCGGCACGTCGCTCACTGAAGAAGGTCTGGAGAATACCGACGCACTCGTCGCGCATCACACCGCCTAGCACTTCGGCATGATGATTGAGGCGAGGCTCCGCAAATAGGTCGACCACGCTGCCGCAGGCCCCGGTCTTGGGATCGGCAGCCCCATACACCACGCGCTTCACACGCGCATGCATGATCGCACCCGCGCACATGACGCATGGCTCGAGCGTCACATACAGCTCGCACTCCGGCAGACGATAGTTGCCCAGCGCCTTTGCCGCCGCGCGCAGCGCCTGCATTTCGGCATGCGCCGACGGGTCGTGACCGCCCACCGGGCAGTTATGCCCAACGGCGATCACCTGGCCGCCGCAAACGACGACGGCGCCGACCGGCACCTCTCCCTGCACCATCGCGGCGCGGGCCTGCTGCAGCGCCAGGCCCATGTAGGTCTCGTCGGTGGCGGGTAAATCTCGATTCATGAAACGTTGACGAAAAGCCGCCGCGCGTCGCCCGCCCCGTTTCGGACGCGCCCCGCACAGCGCAATTGGCCGCTATCGGCAATGCGCTATTCTCGCACACGCCCCGCCGACGTCACACACCCCACGAGCGCCCCACACAGGCCGGATTCCCACGCACGCAAGCCGTCCCCGCAGACGCGCAAAATTCATGCTTTGAATTCACAAATAATCGCGAATTAAGGTGCCATCTGCTTCGATCGGAGCGGCGACTCAGACGGCCGCGTGCGAGAGGAAGCTGGCGTCGTCGCGCGCCAAGGCCTTGATTTCGTTGCGTGTGGCGAGGATGTGCGCCTCGAGCAGGGATACGACCGCCCCCACGTCGCGACGTCGGCAAGCCGCAAGAATTTCGTAATGATCGTGCTGCGGGTTCTCTTTGCCGGTCGCCTGCGACATCGCCAGATGCGAGTAGCGGTCGGTGTTCAGGCAGTAGGCTTCGACGAGCATCCGCAAACGGCGGTTGTTGGCGGGCGCCGACAGCGCAAGATGGAAACGTCGGTTGTATTCGGCCCATTCCGAGACGGCTTCGGACGCCGAATAGTCCGCCAGAATCTGTTCCATCCCCTGGAAGTCGCGCTCCGCCATGTTGGGCACGGCAAGCTTCGCGGCATGGCATTCGAGCGCAACGCGAATGTCGAGCAACTCGCACAATAGCTCGAGGTTCATGCTCGTCACGGTCGCGCCACGGTTCAGATGGTGGGTAACCAACCCCTCCGCTTCCAATTGCCGCAACGCTTCGCGCACCGGCACCCGGCTTGCGTTGAAGCGCTCGGCCAGGGCTTCCTGACGCAGTTGGTACCCACCCGGGAGCACGCCGCGCAAGATTTCGTCTCGCAGCGTGTCGCGGATGGCCTCATGAAGGGCTTGGGGTCTGGGTGTTCGCATACTTACTTGCCCGCTCGCGCCTCCGCCAGCGCAATAGTCAGGTGCGCTACCTTCTTCTTGAGCGCATCGCGCTCGGCGGTCATGGCTTTGAGTTCCTTTGACAGACGCGTGAGTTCGTCGGTCGGCTCCGCAGTGGTATCCCACGGCGGCGTGCCGTCGTCTTCGTCAGCGATCTCGTCGTCCTTCCTCTTGCGTGGCTTGACCGGACGCGCCTCACGCACCTGACGCGCCAGCTCACGCAACTCCTGCTTGCCAGCGACCACCGCCGCCACCTGTGCCGCCTGCGGCAAGGTCGAGACGGCCGCCGCGGCGTTGATCGACACCTCACCACGCTTGACGGCATCCACCAGCTCCGGCGCCGCCGCCGTGTGGATCTGTTCGATCTGCCCCAGCGTATTGCTCGACAAACGCGCCGCACGCGCCAACGCCGCGCGCGTGAGCGCCATCGTATGCGCAGGGATCGGCCCATTGGCCCCCACTGACTCGGTGGACTCGCCCGGTGAGGCGGCCGACGGCGCCTCGGCTTGCGCCGGAGTCTCGCCGCCCGTCCGGGCCTCGAGAATGGTCTTCTTGCGCAACGCCAGCACACCGCGCTGGTAATCAGACACGCTCCGCCGGCCCAGGTGATTGTCGATCATCCACAGACGTACGTCGTCCATGGACCTGAATGACAGGTTCTGCACGGTACGGAATTCGATGTCGTGCTTGCGGCAAATCGCGTAGCGATTGTGGCCGTCGACCAGCACGTCGCCCCAAAGCACAAGGGCATCACGACATCCCTCGGCAAGCAGGCTCTGTTCGAGCGCTGCATATTCATCAGACGTAAGCGGATCGATGTACGCCTTGAGTTCTTCGTTGATCTGGACTGTCATGGATTTCTGTGACGATGCCGCCGCCCCCCCCTAGCACCGCTGGCTGCGGCACGGCGCGGAACGTCGGCCTGGAAAGTCGTTGCAGGCGGCATTATCGCCTGTCTGGCCGGCTTTGACGAAACGAGCGCCCGACGCCGCCCGTTTGCGCTCAGGACAGCACGCCGTGATCGGTCAGGAACGCCTGAATGCGCAACAGACGCGCCGCCGGATCGATGATGCCCAGCAGGGCCTCTTTCTCGTGCGGCGGCAGCGGCAATAATTCGGCCCATCGATCCGCGACCCACCCGCACTCGTCCAGACGGTACGGCGGTGCGAGCGGCAATTTTGCCGCCCGTGCCGGGTCGCGCTGCAAACCGGCGATCAGCTTGCCCAGTGTGTCGGCACTGATCTGCAAGTTGTCGGGGATGGCGATGTTGACATCGTCCGGCAGCATTTGCGCTTCGCCCGTCCACAGCCCGTACTTTCCCTGCTCGACGCTCGCGAGCTGAAACTTGGTCGTGCCGCGGCACACGAGTTCGAGTAGCGACGGCATGGTCGCGCGCCAGTCGTCGATGCGCGCCATCGTACCGATCATGGCGGGCTCCTCGACGCCGTCGGGCAAGCGCACCTCGCTGCCCTTGCGCAGGACGACCACACCGAATTCGGTGCCGTCGGCGAGACATCGCTTGATCATGTCGAGATAGCGCACCTCGAAGATGCGCAGATGCAACACCCCAGCAGGAAACAGGGCGTTGCCAAGCGGGAAGAGTGGGATCTGGACCATGCCATATGATGACACGAAGTCACTCGAGGTATGTGCCATTGTCTTGCCACGGCGCATAGCGCCCCCCCCGCCCGCAAGCGACGCAACGCGATGACCGTTTGTCGCAATCCCCAGCGGCCGAGCACGCTGCCGGCGCCTCATCGAACAATGGTTCGACAAGCGGGCCGCCCACGTAACACCGGGTTCCCTGGTAGCGAGCCGGTGTGTCATCGGGAATGCGCCGAGATGTTACGCTTTCAGACGCGAATCGTAATGCGGGCTGCCGTTGTGGGCATGCCGGCGTCTCTGGAGGTTATCGGTATGACAGTGGAAAAAGTGGCGTTGATTACGGCGGGCGGCAGTGGCATGGGCGCTGCCGCGGCGCGGCGTCTCGCGGCAGAGGGTTTCAAAGTCGGCATCCTGTCGTCGTCGGGCAAGGGCGAGGCCCTGGCCACCGAGCTGGGTGGCGTGGGCGTGACGGGGTCGAATCAATCGAACGAAGCGCTGGCGACGCTGGTCGAGTTGGCCGTCGAACGCTGGGGACGTATCGATGTGCTGGTCAACAGCGCAGGTCACGGTCCGCGAGCGCCGATTCTGGAGATTTCCGACGACGACTGGCATCGCGGCATGGACACCTATCTGATGAACGTGATACGCCCGACGCGGCTGGTGACACCGATCATGCAGAAGCAAGGTTCGGGCGCGATTATCAATATCTCGACGGCCTGGGCATTCGAGCCCAGCGAAATGTTCCCGACGTCAGCCGTGTTTCGCGCCGGTCTGGCATCGTTCACGAAGCTGTTTGCAGACAAGTACGCGAAGGACAACGTCCGAATGAACAATGTGCTGCCGGGCTGGATCGACAGCCTGCCGCAGCAAGAGACACGCCGTGAAAGCGTGCCGATGCAGCGCTACGGCACGGCGGAAGAGATCGCCGCGACCGTGGCGTTCCTCGCGTCGGACGGCGGTGGGTACATCACCGGCCAGAACATTCGCGTTGATGGCGGACTGACCCGCTCGGTGTGAGCGCCGCGCGCCTGCCTTCACCGGATCAAATCGGTATGGCTGCCTTGACAACGCGACTCGTGGCCCGCCCGCAATCTCAAGCCTGTGCCAGGACCTGCTGGGCAATGACGCTCGTAATACCGGTCTTGTCGTCGCGCGCACGCGCCAGCAGACCAATGCTACGTTGCTCGGTCACGTCGGGCAGCGCGACGACGCGCAGGGTGTCTTCTTGCGCCCATGTGGCGTTGCGCAGCATCGGCACGACGGTGACGCCGAGTCCCTGGCGCACCAGCCCCACAATGCCCTCGATGGAACTCAACTCCAGGAATTCGTTGACCTTGATGCGCTGACGCCGCAAAGCGCGATCGATCAGCGCCCCCGTGCGTTGCGTGTGGTCGAATCGCAGGAAGGGTTCCGTCGCCAGCAGCCGCGCGCTCAACGCCTGCTTCATCCCGGAAGGGGCAAGCATCACCAGAGGCTCGCGATACAGGGGCGTCCAGCGCACCCCCGCGGGCCGACGCCCCGGCGGCTCGACCAGCACCGCGCAGTCAATATCACCGGCGTCTAGCTGGGCCGTCAGTTCCATCGAGCGCGCGGTCACGATCGAGACCTCCAGGCCCGGGCGCGCCTGCTTGATCTGCAGCACGGCGGGCGCCAACGCGCTCACCGCAGACTCGATCGCACCAATCGCGACAGGGCCGACGGGCGACTCGATGCCGGACGCCAATATGCGCATGTTCTGGTATTGCGCCAGCAACAACTGCGCGTGCGGCAGCAACGCGCGACCCATGGCGTTGAGTGCAATCGAACGCCCCACCCGATGGAATATTGCGTGACCGAACTCCTCTTCCAGCGCGCGCATTTGCATGCTCACCGCCGACTGCGTCATCGCCAGACGTTCGGCCGCCGAAGCGAACGAGCCGTACCGCGCCACCGCTATGAAAGTGCGCATGAATCGCAGGTTGCTCACGGGTTTCCTCGCAGGTCGTGTCGAGATCCCGTCGACCGCGAATTCATCAAAATATTTGCGATGACGGATCACAAATTCTAGCTTTTATTGCTTTTTTTACACAAGCAGAATCAGCCGGAGCAAGTAAATCCGGCTTGCCACGGTCAAACTTCGAAACAGGAGCCTCTCCATGGAAGTTTCAGTTGAGCGCGACAGCGCCGCTACCCCGACAGCCCCGGAACGATCGGGCAAACGTATCGACGTAGGCGTCATTGCGGTATCTACGATAGGCAATGCGCTCGAATGGTTCGATTTCACGGTCTTCACGTTTTTCGCGGCCAACATCGCCCGCCAGTTCTTTCCCAGCGATAACCCGACCGCCGCCTTGCTCGCCACCTGGACGACGTTTGGCGTGGGGTTCCTCACGCGGCCGCTGGGCGGCATTGTTTTGGGTAACGTCGCCGACAGGCATGGCCGCAAGTCGGCCCTGCTGCTGACCATCTCCGTCATGGCGGTCGGTGTCGCCGTCATCGCCTTTGCGCCAACCTATGCGTCAATCGGCATGGCCGCACCGGTACTGATGTTGATCGGCCGTTTCCTGCAAGGCTTTTCCGCCGGCGGCGAAGTGGGCAGCGCCACCGCCTTCCTGGTCGAGCATGCCCCTGTCGAACGACGCGGCGTGTACGGCAGCTTCCAGATGATCGCGCAGGCCTGCAGCATGTTGCTCGGGGCCATTGTATCGGTGGGCATCACGCAAACCCTGACACCGGAGCAGATCGACGCATTCGGATGGCGCATTCCCTTCGCGATCGGCCTGCTGATCGTGCCGGTCGGCCTGTATGTGCGCTCGCGCCTGGACGAATCCCCGGTGTTCAAGCACGCCACCCAGCATGCCGAGCCCCGTCGCTCGCCTTTCATCGAATCGGTGACCACACACTGGCGACAGGTGCTGGCCGGCTTCGGCCTGACGGTGTACGGCACCATTGGCACGTACATCTTTTATTACTACATGCCGAGTTACGCCACGAAATCGCTGGGCATTCCGTTCAAGAGCAGCGTGATCGCGTCGTTGTGCGCAGCCGTCGCGTACATCGTGGGTACGTTTGCATCGGGCCGGATTTCAGATGTCATCGGCCGCAAGAAGCCGATGGTAGCGTCCGGCGTGATCAGCCTGGTCATCACGTATCCGCTGTTCCTGGCCGTGAGTCACACACCGACCCTGCCGATGCTGATCTTCGTGCAGTGCTGCCTGATGCTCTCGCTGGGCCTGTTCCAGGGCTCGTATTGCGCCTTCGTCTGTGAACTCTTCCCGTCGCGGGTACGCGCCACGTCGATGGCGATTGGCTACAACTTCGCGGTCATGATCTTCGGCGGCTTCGCCGGCGCCATTGCCACGCTTCTCATCAGTTGGACGGGGGACAAGCTCGCTGTCGTGTACTACGGAATGTTCGGCGCGGCGGTGGGCCTCATCACGATCCTGATGCTGCAAGACCGCTCGCGCATGCCGCTGCAGTAACGATTCGCGCATCGCTCCCCATGCGCGGGACATCGTCTCGCGCATGTCTAACTCACTTCACTCCCACAACACGCCCCATGGCCAATGTCGCGCCCCGGCTTTCTTGACGATCGCCGGCGGCGGCGCCATCGGGGCCTCCATGGAGAACCCACTTACATGTCCATCATTCCCGAAATCGCTGAACGCACCACCGAGTTGCAGGCCATTCGCCGCGACCTCCACGCCCACCCGGAACTGCGTTACGAGGAAGCGCGAACGTCCGACATCGTTGCGCGTCTGCTCGAATCCTGGGGTATCGAGGTCACCCGCGGCCTCGGCAAGACCGGGGTCGTCGGCGTGTTGCGCAACGGCACCGGCAAGAAGACCATCGGTTTGCGTGCCGACATGGATGCCCTGCCCATCCAGGAACTCAACAGCTTCGCCCACGCCTCGCAATATGCCGGCAAGATGCATGCGTGCGGTCACGATGGACATACCGCCATGCTACTGGGCGCTGCGCAGCACCTTGCCATGCATCGCACGTTCGACGGCACCATCGTGTTCATCTTCCAGCCCGCGGAAGAAGGCGGCGGCGGCGCCAAGGCCATGCTTCAGGACGGCCTGTTCGAGCGATTCCCGGTCGACGCGGTGTTCGCGCTGCACAACTGGCCGGGACTCGCCGCCGGCAGTTTCGGTGCGCGCGTGGGTGCGACGCAGGCGTCGAGCAATGAGTTCCGGATCGTCGTCAAGGGGACGGGGGCGCACGCCGCCATGCCGCACGATGGCATTGACCCTGTCTTGACGGCCATGCAGATCGGTACCGGCCTGCAGAGCATCATGACGCGCAACAAGCGACCGATCGATGCTGCCGTGCTGTCCATCACACAGATGCAGGCGGGTGAAGCGATCAACGTTATCCCCAACACCGCCACGCTGGCCGGCACCGTGCGTACGTTCTCCATCGACGTGCTCGATCTGGTGGAGACTCGCATGCGCGAGTTCTGCACATCCACGGCTGCCGCCTACGGCTGTACGGCGGAATTCACATTCGTGCGCAATTACCCGCCGACCGTCAACACGGCGACCGAAACGCAGTTCGCCGTCGATGTCATGCGAGAGATCGTCGGGCGCGACCACGTTGTCTACCCGATCGACCCGACCATGGGGGCGGAGGACTTTTCATTCTTCCTGCAGGAGCGTCCGGGGTGCTACGCGTATATCGGCAACGGACTGGGCGATCACCGCGCACACGGACACGGGCTCGGCCCGTGCATGCTGCACAACACGAGCTATGACTTCAACGACGACGTGCTGACGCTGGGCGCCACATATTGGGTTCGTCTGGCTGAAGCCTTCCTGGTCGCGTAACGCATCATGGCCAACGAGTTCTTTTCCGCGACCTATGCCCAGGCACGCGCGCGCTTTGCCGCCGCTGCGCGGGCCGCCGGGGTCGCCGTAACGAGCCATCTCATTCCCGGCATCGCGGGGCGTGAAGGCGAGGAACTGGCGACCGACGTTGTGCGGCTCGGGGCACCGCGCACCCGTCGGCTATTGATCCTGACGTCGGGCACCCATGGCGTGGAGGGCTTTTGCGGCAGTGCGGCGCAAATAGCACTGCTGGGCGATGCAGGGCTACAGGCACGCCTGGCGGTGGCTGATGTGGCGATCCTTGTCGTGCATGCCATCAATCCTTACGGCTTCTCGTGGCTGTCGCGAACCAACGAGGACAACGTGGACTTGAACCGCAACAGCATCGACTTCACGCAACCGCTGCCGGCCAACGATGCCTATGCCGATCTGCACGCCTTGCTGGTGCCACCGACGTGGCCGCCGTCTGACGACAATGTCGCGGCGATCACGCACCATATCGCCGCGCACGGTGAACCCGCGTATCAGCGGGCGCTGACCCTTGGGCAATATCGATTTGCAGATGGGTTGTTCTACGGCGGGCGTGCTCCGGTGGCGAGCACCCGACTGATGGGCGCGCTAATTCACGACCATGCGCAGGCGTGCGACGCGGTGGGGTGGATCGACTTTCATACTGGGCTCGGTCCACCCGGTCATGGAGAGAAGATCAGCGTGGGACGCGTCGACACTGCCGAACTCAGGCGCGCGCGCGCCTGGTGGGGCGCCGATTTGGCCAGCCCGGTCGACGGCACGACGGTGGCATCCAACGTTGGCGGGCCATTGCTCGACACGTTGCGGTTTGCTTGTCCGGATGCGCAAGTGACCGCCATGGCCATCGAATTTGGCACGGTACCGCTCATCGACATGCTGCACATGCTGCGGGCGGATGCCTGGCTGCGCCAGCATCCGGACGCGCCGGCGGCGCAGGCGGCGGCGATTCGAGCTGCGGTGCGCGCGGCGTTCTGCTTCGAGGACCCGATTTGGCAAGGGCAGATTCTGGGCCAGGCGCGTGTGGCAATCCTGCAAGCCGTAACGGGGTTGGGGCGCGGCGCTGTCGACCAGGGTCCGAGGCGGGCCAGCTCCAACCAGTGAAATGCACCAGCCTCCCCGAAGTAAAAATGCCGTTCAGTGCGCTGACTGAACGGCATCTTCCAGCATACGAAACGTTAAGCCTCTTTCGCGCACGCAGAAGTGCTGTAGTCGATCAATGCGATTGATTGGCGACCACGGGCACCGTTTCGATTGTCACTCGGCGGTCAACTGCGAGGCATTGCAAGGCGGCCGTCGAACGTCCGTCGGGACATCCCGCAGACACCGGATTCGCACTTCCCATACCGATGGCATCAATCCGACGGGCATCGATGCCTCGGCTGGCGAAATAGTCGCGAACGGTCTGGGCTCGATGAAGCGACAATTGCTGGTTGTAGGCTTCCGATCCAATTCGGTCGGTGTATCCCGCGACCTTGATTCGCTCACCGTTCGCCACGTTATCGCTAAGCGAGGCCGCAATGCTGTCAAGTTTGGCGCGACCTTCCGGCCGCAAATCGCTGAGCGCGAATTTGTTGAATCCGAACAGCAACGACGCATCGAGCGTGATCCGCTTGACCGGCGCCGGCGTCGCAGCCGCCACAGGGGTTGGATTCACATACTTCTCGCATTCCGGTTCCTTCCAATACGTCGCCTTGACCAACCGATTTTCATCGTACTGGACTTGGTACTGGCAGGAGATGAAGTCGTTTCCGTGTCCCGTCCGGAAGTCAAAGATGTAGTTCCACACGCGCACGCCAATCACGCCTTCATCGAAGTGCGGCTCTTTCAGGAGTGCGTAAACTTGCGTCTTATTCAACCCGGGAGCCATCTGCCGCAGATTTTCGACGTTGACAAAAGTCCCTTCTTTCAGCCATGCGCGGTCTCGGTCGGGGAATGCAACGCCCCCATCCGGGCCGGTCGTTGGCACGGTGCCACAACCCGCCAGGCAAGCGCCGATACCGACAATTGCGCCAAACTTGCTAAATTTCATCAGTATTCACCATCAAATAGGGGCGACAGTGCCTTGCGGCACACAACCGCGCCGTGTCCTTACCATTGGAAGCCCGCGCCAATTGCGGCCCCCGTGCCGCCTCGGGTGCTGGTCGTCAACGAGCCCTTGTAGACCCATCTGCCGTTCTCCGAGATTGTCGACAGACCGACCGCGATACCTTGCTGACCTTGCCACGTCGACGCCGCGACCGAGACCATGCTCTTGCCCGGCGCCGTCGGTTGCGGCAAGCCGGCCACCGCCATCGCTGCGGCGACGCCTGCGTTCAGATCACGCCTCAGGTTGTTAACCTGCTGATCCGTGTACTGGTTCGCTTGCGCCACGCCTGCGTTCAACTGATTAAGGTTGACGGCGTCGGTGCCGTTCACACCCGGCGCCACGTTGCTAATGGTGCGTTCGTTGCCGGGTGAGCCCACCGATACCGTATTCGGCGCATCTGCGACCGAATTTGCGCCCAGCGCCACCGAATTCGCACCGCTTGCGTTTGCGCCGTCGCCAATCGCCGTGCTTCCGTTGCCGGAGGCAACGCTCCCGCTGCCCACAGCGGTCGACCCCGTACCGCTGGCCGTCGGCGCGGTGTACGTGACTGGATTACCCGCGACCCACTCATTACCGTTCGAGACCGATCCCCCGCTTGAGACCGGAGCCCCTGTCGAATTCGAAATCTCATTGCTGAGCGTCGTACTCATCAAGCCGATGGCGCCCTCGAGCTGGGACAAGTTCACCGCATCGGTCGGTTGTGTGCCTGGGGCGACGTTCGTAATCTGACGCAGGCCACCGAGCGTGCCGACCGATACCGCGCCGTAAAGCGTCGCAAAGCTGGTTCCGGTGATCGGATCCACGTACGTTCCGGCCGAACGCGTGGCGACGGATCCGGCGCCTAAGGCGACACCCCCGGATGTCGAAACGCTAGCGCCCGAACCGATCGCAAGCGAACTCCCGCCCGTGGCGGTTGCGCTGGTGCCGATCGCGACATCGTTAGCCACGGTCGAATCGCCGCTCACGCCCGCCACTGCTCCGGCCCCCTGAGCGATTGAGGTATTGCCGTTTGCAACGGCCGACGGGCCAACCGCAACGCTATCGGTGCCCACCGCCGCGGAATCCGGCGCCGTGGAATTCGCATGGAAATATTTGATACCGCCGCCGTTCACGGCGTTGTTCACCGTATTCTCCACGGCATAAAGCTGACTACCGTTCACCGCGTCAGTCGAGGTCGACGAGACAGCATAGTCTCCAGTGTCAAGTGCAACACCGCGAAGGATGTAGGGTGTTGCGATGAAGAAGAACTACAGGCATTTGAGCGCGGAGGAATGCGCGGTAATCATGATTGAACATACGAAGGACACGAGTGCGACTTCAAAGGTGACACGGGAACTCAAGCGCAACTGCGAGGCGGCGTCGGCCCACTATGACGCCACGCGCGCGGCCTGTGCATACCGGACGCGGCGTGAACACTGCGTGCGTCGGCGAAGGTTGATGTCCGGCAGCCAGCTTTATCAGCACATACATAACCGGCGGGTCTACTGGCGCTGGTCGCGGCAGCAGATTGCTGCCAGACTTCGTCGGATGTACCCCGACGACCCCGACCATAGCATCAGCCACGAAACGATTTACGCCGCGATCTATGCTCATCCGCGCGGCGAGCGTTCACACGTCAGATGAAGAAGCTGCCGGCATTTCTGCGTGAGAGCCTGACGTACGATCGGGGCACGGAAATGACCTGTCATGTCGAACTGACCAACCGGTTGAATCTCGATATCTGGTTTGCCGATCCGTGCGCGCCCTGGCAGCGCGGCAGCAACGAGAACACCAACGGCTTGCTGCGTCAGTTCTTGCCAAAGGGCATGGATCTCTCAAACGTCAGCCAGCCCCAGCTCAACGACATTGCCAAATTGCTCAATGGACGCCCGCGTCAGACGCTCGGCTGGGACACGCCCGAGGAAGCAATGGCCAAGTAATTGGGAACGGCCGGATTAGCTCAACGTTGCACTTGACTCTTGAGACCGCCCTGTGAGCCTGTTTGGCCCGGCCGTCCAACTTTTGGGTCCGTGAAACGCAAGAGGCGCAAGGCATTGAGCACCACCAAGACCGTGGCACCCTCGTGAATCAACACGGCCACACCCATGCTCGCCCGTCCAAACAACGTGGCTGGGATGAGCAGCGCCACGACCCCAAATGCCGCCCAGAGATTTTGTTGGATGATGCTGTGCGAGGCACGGCTCAGGGCAATCGCAAACGGTAGCCTCGACAGGTCATCCCCCATCAGGGCCACATCGGCGGTTTCCAGCGCCACGTCAGTGCCCGCGCCGCCCATGGCAATGCCGATGGTGGCGCGCGCCATCGCGGGCGCGTCATTCACGCCGTCCCCGACCATGGCCACTTGCTGGTGGTCACGCATCAGGTCGTCGATGACCTTGAGCTTGTCCTCGGGCAACAGGCCCGCGCGCACATCGGTGATGCCGACGGATGCCGCAATGGCCTTGGCGACCGGCTCGTTGTCCCCCGTCAGCATGACGGTCTGGCGAACGCCCAAGGATGCCAGCTGGGCGAACACCTCGCGCATGCCGGGGCGCGGGGTGTCCGCCAAAGCGAGCAAACCCACAAAGGTGCCCTCACGTCGCACCAGCATGGTGGTCTTGCCAAGTGCTTCCAGGCCGAGCGCTTGCTGGTGAACGGAATCGGGCACTCCGTCGGCGTCAAACAAGCGCAGGTTACCGATGCTCACCCGCCCACCCGACACCATCGCGCGCATGCCTTTTCCGGTGATGGATTGCACCTCGCTGGCCTCCGGCCATGCCAACTGCCGTGAGCGCGCAGCCTGCACCACAGCCTGAGCCAACGGATGCCCGCTGCGGCTTTCGATGCTCGCGGCCAGGGTCAGCAAATCAGCTTGGCTGCCATCGAGCGCGATCACATCGGTGACGCTGGGTTTGCCCGTCGTGATCGTGCCAGTCTTGTCAAACGCCATGACCGACAAGGTGCGCAGGTTCTCCAGGTGCATGCCGCCCTTGATCAGCACACCGCCTCGTGCAGCTCGGGCCACACCAGCCAGCACGGCCGAAGGTGTGGCAATGGCCAGGGCACAAGGCGAGGCGGCCACCAGCACGGCCATGGCTCTGTAGAACGATTCGGCGAAGGGCATGCCCAGCAAGGGCGGGATCACGATCAGTGCCGCCCCCCCCATCAGGACCATCGGCACAAAGATCTTCTCGAACCGGGAGACGAAGCGCTGGGTCGGCGACTTCTCGGTTTGCGCCTCGGCCACCATGTGCACCATGCGCGCCAGTGAGCTGTCCTTGGCCAGCTTGGTCACCTCGACGCGCAGCAAACCCTCACCGTTCACCGTTCCGGCAAACACCAGGGAATCGACCACCTTGTCCACCGGCATAGACTCGCCGGTGATGGCCGCCTGATTGACGGCCGAGATGCCTTCCAGCACTTTGCCGTCTGCCGCGATGCGCTGGCCGGGCTTGACCAGCACCTGGTCACCCCGCTGCAGGTCTTCGACGGGCAGCTCCAGCTCTATGCCATCACGCAAAACCAGGGCCGTCTTGGGCGCCAGGTTGGCCAGTGCCTCCATGGCATGGCGGGCGCGGTCCATGGCCAGGTGCTCCAAGGCATGGCCCAGGCTGAACAGCACCAGCAGCAGCGCCCCTTCCGCCCATTGACCCAACGCCGCCGCGCCCATGGCCGCCACGATCATTAGCACATCAATGTCCAGCACCCGCTCTCGGATGCTTTGCCAGGCGTCGCGCATGGCGTAGTAACCGCCAATCACCATCGATGTGCCCATCAACCCGGCAGACACGAGTGGGACGACCCCGCCCCGCCGTATGCCCACAAGCCATCCGGCCAGCAGCAGCGTGCCAGCGATGGCGCAGACGATCAACTCCCGGTATCGCTCAAACCAAGTTTCGTCGTGCTCAGGCTCCCGCACGCTGTACCCCAGTGACTGGAGGCGCTGCACGATGGCTTGCCGAGACACGCGCTGGGTGTCGTACTCCAGACGCATGTTCTCGGTCGCGTAACTGACGGCGGCTTCCTCGACGCCTTCCAGACGCTGCAAGGCGTGCTCGATCACGGTTGCGCAGGTAGCGCAGTCCATGCCGTCGATGCGCATCAGCTCATGCTGATACCTCGCGCTGAGTTGGGCGCCGGCTGCCTGCGCCATGTCCCGCACCCGAGGCGGACTGACGGTCGTAGGGTCGTAGTGAAGGCACAGGAGGGGCTTGCTATCCTGCTGGGTCACATGCACCTTCTCCAGCCCTTGCGCCTGCAACACATCGGTCAATCGCTGAATACAGGCATCCCGTTCGTCCGGCACGCCGGGCAAGACGAGCGCCAACTGCAGCGAGAGTTTGTCGGTCATCCCATTTCCCGTGTGTTTTGGTCCTTCGTGCCCACATCCGTTGCGACCGAGTATGACGCACGCGGGCGGTGATCAGTCGGTTTGACGGGCTCTGCATCTTGCTCAAGCAAGGCTTCCCCCCAATGCGCTCAGAACGTCCAAGCGGCGATTCAGTTCTGTTTCGCAAGCCCAAACGGCGATGTGTTTGGCGTACCCCATGCACATGACTGTTCTCCGGTGAAAGTGGATGTCAGTCAAGAAGACACACGAAGGCGCGAAAGGATGCATGCCAGACCTTCTGATTGCACCCAGCAGATCTGGCACGCGTTGCTCCGAGGCGCTTGTGCACCTGTGTGAATCACGCGCTCAGGATTGCAGCCAACTGGTCCACCCTTTCGCACCAGTCGGCGCCCTCTTGCATCGCTTCACGCAAGAACTGCGCTTGACTGGGCGTCCAAAATGGGGCTTCGGGCAAAGCAACGCCCCCAGGCAAGGGCCTGTGCGTGCGGATGAAGGCATCTATGGCGCCCGCATCCGACGGCAGCCGCAACTGAGCAAACAGATCCGACAGATGATGAATGGGCGACTCCATGCTCAAGCTCCTTAGATCACTTCAAGTGCCAGTGCGATACCTTGACCACCGCCGATGCACAAAGTCACCACGCCACGCTTGAGGCCATCACGCTTCATCGAATGCAGCAGGCGGGTGGTGAGCACCGCGCCGCTGGCACCAATCGGGTGGCCGTGAGCGATGGCGCCCCCCTCGACGTTGACGATGTCCTCGGGCAGGCCCAGCTCGCGCAGGCAAGCCAGGGCAATGGCGGCAAAGGCCTCGTTGATTTCGACGCGCTGGACGTCCGCAACCGCCCACTCGGCTCGGCTCAGCGCTTGGCGTACGGCAGGCACGGGCCCCAGGCCGAACATACCGGGCGCCACCGCGCCCACGCCGTAACTCACCAGGCGCGCCACGGGCTTCAAGCCATGGCTTTCGGCCCAGTTCCGCTCGGCCACGATCATGGCCGCAGCCCCGGTGTTGAGGCCCGGCGCGTTGCCCGCCGTGATGGTGCCTTCCTTGCGGAAAGCGGGCTTGAGCTTGGCCAGGGACTCGGCGGTGGTCTCTGGGCGGTTGTGTTCGTCACGGTCAAACAGCGTGGGGCCCTTGCGGCCAGGCACCTCAACGGTCACGATCTCGGCATCGAACTTGCCATTGGCTTGCGCTGCCGAGAACCGCTGCTGAGAGCGTAAGGCCCAACGGTCCTGGTCTTCCCGGCTTATGTTTTTGAGCGCCACCAGGTCTTCAGTGTGCCAGCCGGAATGCTTGCCGCTGAAGGCATCATTCAGGCCGTCGTACAACATGCTGTCGAACAGTGTGGCGTCGCCCATGCGCGCGCCCCAACGGCCCTGCGGCAGCAAGTAGGGTGCACGGTCCATGTTTTCCATACCGCCTGCCATGGTGATCTGGCTCATGCCAGACCAGATCTCCAGTGCCGCACTGACAATGGCCTGGGCACCGGAGCCACAGACCCGGTTCACGGTCATCGCAGGTACCTCGACGGGCAGAGCAGCACCGATGCCTGCTTGTCGAGCAGGGTTCATTTTCACGCCCGCCTGGATGACATTGCCCATGATGAGCGACTCGATCTTGTCGGCGGGTAGGCCCGAGCGTTTGAGGCTCTCCCGGATAACGACTGCGCCGAGATCAGGGGCCGCTACATCCTTGAGGGCCCCACCATAGGTACCGATGGCGGTGCGCACGGGGTTGCAAATCACAACTTCAGCTTGGCTCATGTTCACTCCTTGAGTAGTCAAACACCAAAAGAATCGATGCGGATGCGGGCACTATCGACGCGCGCCGTCTCCAACACTCGGGTCACCTCTCGCAGCATCACGGGCGGGCCGGCGACATAGACATCTCGCTCGCCGAACAAATCGGGGTACTGCATCAACGTAGATGGACCAGGGCTGGCGCGTCCTCATATCGCAAGCCATACGCATCCAAAGAATTGGAGGTGTCCAGCGTCAGCGCCCTTCCCATAGCATGCGCGGCGCATTGCACGCGCTTTTGCATGCGCTGCACGGCCTCGCCATGACCCACCACGGCCAAAACCAGGGGATGTGCCGGTACAGACGTTGGCATGATCGATTTGAGCACTGTGCCCAGGGATATGGCCAACACCTCCCCTTCAGCAAAGGCTCTCCAGGCTCCATCGGTCAAGGCGATCGCGTGCGCCCGTCCACCGCCTGCAGCCGACGGTCACCATGGGCAAACAGAACCTCACTGTCCGCGTAGAAGAAATTGGCAGGCCCAAGCTAACGCAGCGCGCTTGCAAAGGCCGAGATCACACTCATCCGCGCATCCAGCGTAGGCACCTCGGTCGTGGCCCACAGTTCGTGGCTGCACTACCATCTCCCGCACAAACGGCTGAGTGTTGGCCAGCGCCACTTCTTCCATCGTCGCGTGCCGGATGTGCGAGATGGCCAGCGTCGTGCTGGGCCCCTGGCTTTGCAAAAAATCGACCACGGCACTGCCACTGGCGGGAGCAGGCTCGCGAAACAGTGCCACATCGCGCCCCGCGTAGAACGCCGCGCCCCATCCATCTCGGCTGCCATGCAGCGAGTGCCGGGTCAAGGCCTGAAGTGAAAACGTCAGGTGGCTTGGTCGCGAACTGGACATGGCCAGGCGTTCACACATGGCTTTTTCCTAAGGAACGATGACGACAGGTGCAAACCCACCACCTGGCGTGCGGAAGTTGGTCGTCTGCCCCGTGTACATGCGTGCGGCCAGGAGTTGCACCAGCCCCGCGTAAGCGTAGGCCCGAATGTCGAACTTGAGGTCGCTCTGCACGCCGTCCAGCTCGATCAGGCGCTCGCTGGGCGGCACCATCGCCTGCGCCACGAAGCCGCCCTCGGTGATGTCCTTCCAGACGCGGCGGGTCAGCTTGTCGCCTCGGTAGACGGCCTTTCCGCCGTAGCCTGATTCGGGCTTGAAGAACCACTGGCGGCGCTGCGCCCAGAGTTCATCAGACCGATCCGGCGGGACCTGCACGGTTTGGGGCACCACCGCAGCCAGCAGCGCACGATCAGCTTCACTCACGCCCCAGGATGCCAGCAACGTGGCATCGCTGAGGGCGACCAGGTTGCGCTTCTCTGCGTGCAAGGCGTGAGCACGCGGGTGCGGGCTCATCACCACGGCACCCGCTTCGTAGGCGCTTTTCAAGGCGCCGTGCGCTGGCTCGGCCAAGTAGAAATCGGTAAGCCGGTTGTAGACCATGCTGACCGAGTTGCCATCAACCAGCAATTGGCCGCCACGCCATTCAAGGGCTTCGGGTGCCACGATGCGGGCGTCCAGGCCGCGTTGTCGCAGCATCTGGCGGCACAACTCGAACTCGGGCGCCAGGTACTGGGCAGCGGGATCATCGTCCACAATGGCCACCAGGTCCATGGGTGCGTCGCCCCGCTGGCGGCGCCATTCGCGGGTGAACATTTCAAAGAATGCGTCTTCCAGACCGGCCAGCGTGGGGTCAGGCTTGAGCGCCCAGTTCATGGCTTCGCAGCAAGATTGCTGGGCGCGGGCCAGCGATGCATTGAGCAAGGCGCCACCGGCATTGGTGTTGATCTCGATGAGCCTGGGCCCTTGTGCGTCCAGGTGGAAGTCATAGCCCATGAACATGCCCAGGGGGCCGAACTCATGCCGGGCGATGGCTGGTGCACGCGCCAGCGCCTGGGCCTGGTAAGCCGGTAGCGCCATGACGCGCTCCAGCACCTGCACCGCCAGCCGCATCTGGTCCACAACCGACTGGGCCAGAAAGACCACGGTGGACGAAAACAGATGCGGGCGTGTGCGCGCGATGTCTTGCGCCATGCCCGCTAAGCTGGCGTCTGTCTCCAGTTGGCGCTGCAACTTCTCGGCGCTGAGCGTGCGGCAATAGCAGCCCAGGTTGAGGGCTTCGGCGGTGGTCAGGGGCAGCGCAACAGTGTTCATCATTCGACGCTCATGTCGTGGTCGGGTCTTTGCGGCGCAACTCACCCGACAGTTCGGTGCCCGGTGCCACGACGTTGAACGCCGTTCCGTACTTCTTCACGTTTTCGTGCAGCAAGGCCAGCCTGCGATCGGGCTCATCTGTATCGACCACGATCTCGTAGGTGATCGATTCCATTCTGGGCGGCACGTCCTGACGCACACCGTGCACACGCACCTCAACACCCCACCGTTCAAACTTCAGGGTGGGCATGACCCGCTCGATGCTCTTGAGCATGCAAGCGGACACAACTGCCAGCAACAACTCTGTCGGGTTGAAAGCCTGGGGGTTGCCAGCCGAGTCGGTGTCCAGTGAAATGGTGACTTGCTTGCACTGCGCCTGACTGGCATGCGCACTCAGCTGCATCGACACCACGTCAAACGTGAGCTTGTTCGTGGCCGGGGGGACTCATGCGAACCACTGCGCAATCTTCTCGCGGCTGGGCACACCACCGGCATGCACCACCTTGCCATCGATGACCACGCCTGGGGTGGACATGACGCCGTAGCCGATGATGGCCTGCATGTCCTGCACCTTTTCCATCTTGACCTCCACGCCCTTTTCCTGGGCGATTTGTTCGATCAGCGCGATGGTGGTCTTGCAGTTCGCACAGCCGGAGCCCAGAACCTTGATATCTTTCATGGTGTTGTCCTTGAGGATGGCGGTTCACAGAACCAGGTTGAATACATAGCCCACCAGCAAGATGCCAAAGGCGACGATGCCCGCGAAAGTGGCAATCAGGCGAGGCTTGAGGGCCTTGCGCAAAATGATCATTTCAGGCGCGGACAAAGCGATCACGCTCATCATGAAGGCCAGCACGGTGCCCAGTGCAGCCCCCTTACCGATCAGCGCTTCGACGATGGGGATGACGCCCGCTGCGTTCGTGTACATGGGCACGCCCAGCAAGACCGCGGCCGGCACCGACCACCAGGCCTCGCGCCCCATGATGGAGGCCATGAAATCTTCAGGCACATAGCCGTGGATGCCAGCGCCCAGCGCGATGCCCACGATCACATAGGGCCAGACCTTGCCCACAATCTCGCGCACGTGCCCCCAGCCCGCCTCGAAACGTTGCACCCAGTTCAGGCGTTCTTCCTGCACGTGAACGGCTTCGCCTCGTGCGATGGCCTGCACCCAGTCCTCCAGGTGGTTTTCCATGTGCAGGCGACCAATCACCAGGCCTGAGACGATGGCCACCAGCAAGCCCATTCCCAGGTAAAGCCCCGCCACCTTCCAGCCGAACATGCCGAACAAGAGCGCCAGGGCCACCTCGTTGACCATGGGCGCAGAGATCAGGAACGAGAAGGTGATGCCCAGCGGCACGCCCGCCGAGAGCAAGCCAATGAACAAGGGCACGGCCGAGCATGAACAGAACGGGGTGACGATGCCCAACAGGGCCGCCAGCACATTGCCGACCCCCGTTCGCTTGCCCGCCAGCAAGGCGCGGGTGCGCTCCGGCGAAAAGAAGGTCTGCACGATGCCCATGACGAACACGATGCCCGTCAACAGGAGCAAGACCTTGGGCGTGTCAAAAAAGAAGAAATGCAGGGCCTCGCCCAGGGCGCTCTGGCGTGTCAGCCCGGTCAGGCTCAAGACCGTGTCGGCGAAGTCCGTGAGGTGTTCGTAGGCCCAAAACCAAACGGGGGTCACCAGGGCCAGGCCCGCCAGCCAACGGATCAAGGGCGTAGCCTGGGGCCCGGGGGATGCAGTGGTGTTCATGGCAGCAGTGTGCTCTTCTAGGTCATCAAGTCAAGCCTGTCGGTCAAGAAGACGCAACTGCGGTCAAAAAGATGCAGGCGTGCAGCGGCAAGATTCAGGTGCGCGGCACAAAACGCCACACTTGCCCTTGCGGATCCAGCGTCACCTGGCAGGATTGGGTCAACTGCGCCCTCAAATGCCACTTGATCGCAGCATTTGCCGTCCAAGCCGCCAGTTGCGAGTATCCGGCTGACCTCCCCCCAAAAAACGGTAGCACCTGAAACTAGAGATTTCTGGCAAATTTGAAGCCCTGACGGGCAGTCCATCCCATTAACTGGAAGAAAAAGTACGGCGACCTCGGCGTTTCCGAGCTGCGGCGGCTGAAACAGCTGGAAGAGGAAAACGCACGGTTCAAGCGCATGGTGGCCGACCTCAGTCTGGACAAGCAGATGCTGCAGGAGGTGGTGCAAAAAAAGCTGTGAAGCCGGCCCGTAAGCGCGAGCTGGCTGACTTTTTGATGCAGGCGTATCGGGTGAGCATTCGGCGCGCGACGGCGGTGCTGCAATTGCGTCAGGCCACGTATTTTTATCAACCTCACCCGCGCGATGACCGTGCTGAGCGGCGGCGTATCCGGGAGATCGCCCAGACGCGAATACGTTCTGGCGCGGAGCGCATTCATGTCCTGCTGCGACGCGAAGGCTGGCTGATCAATCACAAGAAGACGTACCGGATCTACTGCGAGGAAGGGCTGAATCTGCGGTGTACGCGACCACGCCGTCGTGTTGCCGCAGCACGTCACATGGAGCGCCCTGAAATCTCTACCGTGAATGCCTGTTGGAGCATGGATTTCGTGGCCGATCAGCTGTTCAACGGGCAGAAAATCCGAGCCTTAACTGTGGTCGATAATTTTAGTCGGGAGAGCTTGGCGATCACTGTCGATTACGCCTTGAAGGCGGTAGATGTGGTGGCCACGATGGGGCATCTGAAAGCGCTGCGCGGTACACCGAAACGCATACAGGTCGATAACGGAAGCGAATTCATTTTGCATGCGCTAGATCACTGGGCGTATGAAAATGGCGTAACCTTGGATTTCTATCGGCCAGGCAAACCCACGCAAAATCCGTTCATCGAGTCGTTCAATGGCAGTTTCCGGGATGAATGCCTGAACGTGCATTGGTTCCTGTCATTGGACGACGCTCGTGAAAAGATCGAGGGCTGGCGACAGGACTACAACGACTTCAGACCGCATAGCTCGCTAGGCGATTTGACTCCGGGCGAGTTCCGACTCGCACACCTTGACGCCGGAAATCTCTAGGTCAAGGTGCTCGGTTAAGCGGGGGGAGGTCATCATTTCCGCCCGCGCTGCTGCATCGCTACAAGCTCTAAAATGGAAAGCGGCCTGGCAATCGCCAAGCCGTTTCTTGTCCAAATTCTGTCCAAATTTGAGCCTAGACAGCGGACGAACTGAACCGGTACCCCGGTCACGCATTACCGTAACATCAACGATTCAGGCGACCTCGCCGGCGATCTAATTCATTGATTTAGCGGGAGTTTTACTCCCACTCGATTGTTGATAGTTGGCTGATATCCTTGTCTGGAGCGGGTTTCATCGTGGTTAGAAAGTTCGATGCCATGAAAAATACCATGTTCAGAAAAATTTTTATCTTGGTGTCCGTTTCTCGCACTGGTGGTGCGATTTTTGGGGCATTGGAATCTTGCAACCACCGCTATCATTGAGCGTGACCTGTTCAATTCGGCACACAACGTATGCACCGTTCGATGGTCTCGGCAGTGTCGAGACCATCCAGTCACAACAACTTTCCCACGACTGGAACAGTATTGTCCGTCGAAAACCGCGCAGGGCAAAGTAACCATTAGGTTGCATTTTCCGCGTTACCGTTGCTGGCTGAGCTCACTGCTTCGATCGCTGCCAGTTGGGTATCGCTCAGTCTGTATCGGCGCTTGATGTCCCCAGCGAGACTCCGGGCAGCATCACGGCACTCCGGCAAGGAAGTCATCACCTGGGCCAGAAGTATCTGGAAATCAGGATTGTCGGGATTTGATCGAGCGAGGTTATCGGCCAAGCCAAGAGCCTCCTGGTAGCGGTCGAGCCGCAAGAAGCAGCCACATCGATGTCTACGTGATTGATCATGATGAGCTGTCTGAATAATTCCATCGCAGGTCATCACGATCAAGTCTTTGACTTGAACCCCCAAGTTGCTGTCCTTCAGCTCATCGTAAAGATAAAGGCAGATACCGGCGTAATCGTGGGCATCGGCCAGACGGCGCACCATCTCGGAGATGCGTGCGGCCTCTTCTGCTGGAGCCAAACTGCGGACTAGCGCAACGATGTCAGTTTGCAGATTGGCATAGTCCTTCTCAAACGGCTTCATGACGGTCGCGATCCGCTGATCGCAGAACTGGCTGGCCAAGAAAATTTCCGTTATCAGCTTGGCCTCTAGCCCAAGCCCACGGGTTAAGCGTTCAAGCACATCGGAAAAGGCTTCCGTTGGTGGCCTTCGATTAATTCGGGCTATCCCCTCCGTACGAACGAAAATCCGCAGCAAGGCTATCCGTGTATATACGGCCAATGGTGTCGCGGCACTCATGCCGGCCGTGAGGTAAGCGCGCACCCGAAGGTTGCCCCAATTTGCGAGATCACCAAGACAGAAGGCGATAGCCGACATGTGGGAACTCGATCCCGGATTGCGTGCGAAACGCATCAGTATCTCGGTCAACTCGTCCGGAGCCCCATTAGAGCACTGACGAGTAAGTTCCAGAATGCCGCACATCCGATTCGAATTTGTCTCAGATTCGAGTTTTCTCAAGATGAAGCAATGGGCTTGGCGTAGTCGGTGCGTCTCGCACCGCTCCCCGCCTCCGGGAAGCAACTCGACGACCTGATATTCTTCAACGATAGGGGAATGAAGGAAGGCCTGCCAGAAGGCCGAACGTGCACGCCCTCGTGTTCCAGATTCGCCGGTCAACCACTCTTCCAGCTTCGCAGAATACGCTTCGTCGGAATCTTCCATTCGATCTGGTTGAGGAATAACCCTTCCAGGTTGCTCACGGTCGCTGAAGGATACCGCGTTGGTACCTTTTCCAGACCCGAGCACACCATTGATAATTTGCCCGTCGGCCAGATAAGAACGCAAGAACAAGACATCACGACAAACCTTTTCGAAGACTTGCCTCAGCTTGTCATAGATACCCAGTCCTGCCTCAAAATCAATATCATCAAGGCGCTGTAGGAGACTTTCAAGCGTGGCGTTAACGTTCCCGTCAAGGGGGGCTGTCATTAATTTCGTGTTTGAGGCATAACATGTCGCCAAGGAGTGACGATGCCTCGCAAACCGAAAACCCC
>NZ_CABPSG010000026.1:0-25965 GCF_902459595.1 Pandoraea soli
GAGCGCTGCCCCCGCAGCCCCGGCCCCGGCCCCGGCCGCCGCGCCAGCGACGTCCGCCGCCGCGTCGGACCATCCGCCGATCAGCCACGCCAGTCCGTCGGTGCGCAAGTTCGCCCGCGAACTGGGGGTGGATGTCACGCAAGTGAAGGGAACCGGTCCGAAGGGCCGCGTGGTCGTTGACGATGTGCGTAACTTCATCAAGAGCGCGCTTGCGGGCAATCGCCCTGCCGTGTCGGGCGCTGCGCCTGCCGGTGGTGGTGAGCTGAACCTGTTGCCGTGGCCGAAGATCGACTTCTCGAAGTTCGGTCCGATCGAGCCCAAGGCGCTCTCGCGCATCAAGAAGATTTCGGGTGCAAACCTGCACCGCAACTGGGTCATGATCCCGCACGTCACGAACAACGACGAAGCGGATATCGGCGAACTCGAAGCGTTCCGCGTGCAGTTGAACAAGGAAAACGAGAAGGCTGGCGTGAAGGTCACGATGCTAGCCTTCGTCGTCAAGGCCTGCGTGATGGCCCTGAAGAAGTTCCCCACGTTCAACGCGAGTCTCGACGGCGACAACCTCGTCTTCAAGCAGTACTTCCACATCGGTTTCGCCGCCGACACGCCGAACGGTCTCGTTGTGCCGGTCGTTCGTGACGCCGACAAGAAGGGCGTGTTCGAGATCGCTCGCGAGACCTCGGAACTGGCGAAGCTGGCCCGCGAAGGCAAGCTCAAGCCTGACCAGATGCAAGGCGGATGTTTCTCGATCTCATCGCTCGGCGGTATCGGCGGCACGACCTTCACGCCGATCATCAACGCACCGGAAGTGGCCATTCTGGGCCTGTCGCGGTCGTATCAGAAGCCGGTGTGGGATGAGCGCAAGCAACAATTCCTGCCGCAACTGACGCTGCCGCTGTCGCTGTCTTACGATCACCGTGTGATCGACGGCGCCGAGGCGGCACGCTTCAACGCCTACCTGGGGCAACTGTTGCAGGATTTCCGTCGCGCGATGCTGTAATGGCAGGCGCCGCCGGTCGCGCGCAAGCGCAAGCCCGGCGGCGCTCGCGCGAACGCTTCAGGATCTGGACGGGGAGGGCATCATGACCACCGTGGTAGTCGTCAAGAAGGCCGGTGAGATCGCGATTGCCGCCGATTCGCTCGTGACGTTCGGCGATACTCGGCTGTCGCAATCGTACGAGGAGAATCGCAAGGTTTTTCTCGTGGGCGATTCCTATGTCGGTTTGGCTGGCACGACCGCGCACTTTCCGGTCATGCGCGCGATTCTCTCCGGCATGGCGGACGAATGCCGTCTGCACTCGCGTGACGAGGTGTTCCGCACGTTCTGCCGCGTCCATCAGAAGCTCAAGGAAGAGTATTTCCTCAACACCAAGGAAGAGGAAGACGATCCGTACGAGTCGTCGCAGATCACCTGCGTGATCGCGAATCCGACAGGCATCTACGGAATTTATTCCTACCGGGAAGTGTTTGTTTTCGATCGGTTCTGGGGGATTGGCTCAGGGCGCAATTTCGCGCTCGGCGCCATGTACGCCCTCTACGACCAGGATCTGAGCGCCAGCGCCATCGCCGAAGCGGGCGTGAAGGCGGGGGCGGAGTTCGACAAGAGTTCCGCCGCCCCGTTTCAGGTGCACACGTTTCCGATCGATACCACCATCAAGTCATAAATGCACAGGGAGACCCCGCATGAGTCTCATCGAAGTCAAAGTACCGGACATCGGCGCAGAGGGCGTGGATGTCATCGAAGTGATGATCAAGCCGGGCGACAAGATCGCCAAGGATGCGTCGCTCATTACGCTCGAATCCGACAAGGCCTCCATGGAAGTGCCGTCGGAAGTGTCGGGCACGGTCAAGGAAGTGAAGATCAAGGTAGGCGACAAGGCTAGCCAAGGCACGCTGATCGCGCTCGTCGAAGTGGACGGTGCCGGTGCCGGCAAGGCCGAAGCGCCGGCGGCCGCCGCGGCACCGGCCGCCCCCGCCGCAGCGCCTGCGGCAAAGCCGAGTGCCCCGGCCCCGGCCGCAGCCAAGCACAGTGGCGGTGCGGACACCGAGTGCGACGTGCTCGTGTTGGGCGCCGGTCCGGGCGGATACTCGGCGGCGTTCCGCAGTGCTGACCTGGGACGCAAGACCGTGCTCGTCGAGCGCTATGCGACCCTCGGCGGCGTGTGCCTGAACGTAGGTTGCATCCCGTCGAAGGCGCTGCTCCATACGGCGGCCGTTCTCGAAGAGGCTCAGACGCTCGGTCATCACGGCATTTCGTTCGCGAAACCCGAGATCGATCTCGACAAGCTGCGCGCCTACAAGGAAAGCGTGGTGGGCAAGCTCACGGGCGGTCTGGCCGGCATGGCCAAGATGCGCAAGGTGGAAGTCGTGCGCGGCGTCGGCACGTTCCTTGACCCGAATCACATCGAAGTCGTGGCCGAAGACGGCAGCAAGCGCACCGTGAAGTTCGCGCAGGCCATCATCGCCGCGGGTTCGCAGGCGGTGAAGCTGCCGTTCCTGCCGGAGGACCCGCGCATTGTCGATTCGACCGGCGCCCTCGAGTTGCGTCAATTGCCGAAGAAGATGCTCGTGATCGGCGGCGGCATCATCGGTCTGGAAATGGCGACCGTCTACAGCGCCCTGGGCACCGAGATCGACGTCGTGGAAATGCTCGACGGTCTGATGCAGGGCGCCGACCGCGATCTGGTCAAGGTCTGGGAGAAGATGAACACGAAGCGCTTCGGCCGCGTCATGCTCAAGACCAAGACCGTGGGTGCCGAGGCCAAGGCCGATGGCATCTACGTGAAGTTCGAGGGCGAGGCGGCACCCGCGGAACCCCAGCGTTACGACCTCGTGCTGGTCGCCGTGGGCCGCAGCCCGAACGGCAAGAAGATCGGCGCCGAGAACGCGGGCGTCGCCGTGGGTGATCGCGGGTTCATCGATGTCGACAAGCAGATGCGGACCAACGTGCCGAACATCTTCGCGATCGGCGATATCGTCGGACAGCCGATGCTGGCCCATAAGGCCGTGCATGAAGCCCACGTCGCGGCGGAAGCGGCGGCAGGCGAGAAAGCATATTTCGACGCCATCCAGATTCCGTCGGTGGCCTACACCGATCCGGAAGTGGCCTGGGCCGGCAAGACGGAAGACCAGTTGAAGGCCGAAGGCGTGAAGTACGGCAAGGCCGTGTTTCCGTGGGCGGCATCGGGTCGCGCGATCGCGAACGGCCGTGACGAAGGCTTCACCAAGGTGCTGTTCGATGAAGAAACGCATCGCATCGTTGGCGGTGCCATCGTGGGCACGCACGCCGGCGATCTGATCGGCGAACTTTGCCTGGCCGTCGAAATGGGCGCGGATGCCGTTGATATCGGGAAGACGATTCACCCGCACCCGACGCTGGCCGAATCGGTCGGCATGGCGGCGGAGATTTACGAAGGGGTTTGCACCGACGTTCCGCCGGCTCGCAAGAAGTAAATCGCGTTGGTGTCCGGCGTGCGCCTCGGATGATTCCGAGGGGAGCGCCGAACGCGCATGACGTGACGGATGTCCGCCGCGCCTCATTCGGGGCGAGGTCGGAAGCCAAAAAAGCTGCCATTTCGCACTGAGATGGCGGCTTTTTCTATGGCGGTGACGTCGCCGTTGGCCCCAAAAACGAAAAACCCGGCACGAGGCCGGGTTCGAACGCTAGCGTTGCGAGACGCTATCGATTACTTCTTGGCGCTGGAGGCAGCACGCGAAGCTTGAGCAGCAGCCTTCGTCGCGACGCTGGTCGCAGCAGCGAAGTTCGTCTCGGCGATTTCAACGGCTTGCTTGGTGGCCTTCTGAACGCTGTCGAACGCGCTGTTGGCGGCCGACAGGGCCGACTTGGCCAGTGCAACGGCAGACTCCGAACCGGCCGGGGCGTTCTTGGCCAGATTGTCGAACAGGGCTTGCACGTTCTGCGAGCTTTCGGCCAGTTGGGCTTCGGCCACCTTCGTCACTTCGGCTTGCGTCGACGAAGCGATTTCGTACAGGTGACGGCCATACGCGATCGCCTTTTCGGCGGCGGGCTGGACGAGGTTGGCTTGCAGGGCGAGCAACTCTTGCGCGTCTTTCACTGCGAAGGCCTTCTGCGCGGTCGAGGCGGACTCGGCCAGCGATGCCTTGACGGCTTGCAGGTTCAGCTCAACGAGCTTTTCCATGCCTTCGAATGCCTTGTTGGTCAGGCCAAACAGGGTTTCGAGATTGGCTTTGTGGGCGGCGGCGAATTGCTCGGGGGTCAGAAACGACATGGCGTTCTCCTATGATGGTGTCATACACAACGTATCGACCCACTCCGTGTTCGCTGATGAGTTCTCACCTTATCTCGGTGAAAACACGGTTGGGGCCTCTAAATGGGGTGCGATTTCTTTTGTGCATCGCACAATTGCAAGTGTAGAGATATTTCTGTCGCTGTCAAGTCTTTTTTGTGCGATGCAGCAATTCAATAAAAGCTTACAAAATCAACCGGTTGGGATCCCGTGACGCACGTGTGACATCGCGTTGCGGCGAATGGTCGGCACCCTCCGGAAACGCTCCATTGGTGCGGCTCCGCACCGTTTTGGCACCCGGCGCACCACGCGCGCCGATGTTACTATCGTCGGGTTCCGGCACTGGCGAGACGTCTGCGCGTTCAACGGCTCGCTGCCCTTTCCGAGCCTGGCTCGCGTGGCCGATGCGCCCGTGCCGACGTCGTTCAACGCCTTTTTGCGTGCCGCCACTGCCGGCCATTCGCGTCGATGCAAGCGTTTTACAGCGACCATTTCGTGCTGCCGTTGCCACCCGGGCATCGGTTTCCCATGGAAAAGTATGCCCGTCTGCGCGAGCGTGTGGCGGGGGAGTTGCCGCACGTCGCGCTTGCCGAGGCATTGTCCGCGGACGACGTGATGCTCGGGCGCGTCCACTCGCCGGCGTACGTGGCGCGAGTGAGCACCGGTCAGTTGGATCCGAAAGAGCAGCGCACGATCGGATTCCCATGGTCACCGCAAATGGTCGAGCGCTCGCGCCGGTCGGCGGGGGCGACGGTGGCCGCCTGCCGGGCCGCGCTGACCGATGGCGTGGCTGCGAATCTCGCTGGGGGAACACATCACGCGTATGCCGACCGCGGCGAAGGCTTCTGCGTGTTCAACGACGCAGCGGTCGCGGCGCGCACGATGCAGGCCGAACTCGGCCCGGGCACGCGTGTGGCGATCATCGATCTCGACGTGCATCAGGGCAACGGCACGGCGGCCATTTTCGAGCACGACCCGAGCGTGTTCACGCTGTCGCTGCACGGCGAGCACAACTACCCGTTTCACAAGGCGCGCGGTGATCTCGACGTGGCATTGCCCGACGGCTGCGGCGACGACGATTACCTGGTCGCGCTCGGCCACGCACTGACCGATCTCTTCGCGCAATTCACCCCGACCCTTGCGATTTATCTCGCGGGCGCCGATCCGCTGGCGAATGACCGGCTTGGCAGGCTGGCATTGACGCATGACGGTTTGCTCGCGCGTGACCGTCGTGTGCTGACGGCCTGTGCCGAGCGCGGGCTGCCGGTGGCCATCGCGATGGCAGGCGGCTACGGCCGCGACATCGAGCAGACCGTCGCCGCGCATTTCGCGACGATCCGCCTCGCTGGCCAGTTTCAGCGGGCGGCCCGCCGTGGGCACCCTGCGCCGGCCGAAGGTGCCCTCGTATGAGCGAGCATCGCACCGTGTCACCTCCGCCCGCGAATGCGGCCAATGGTCGCCAGATGGCCGGTGCCGAACGCGCGGCGATCTGGCGTGCGGCCATGCCGTGGTGGTTCGTGTTGATCTGGAGCACCGGATTTATCGTCGCAAAATACGGCATGCCGAATGCCGAGCCGCTGACCTTTCTCGCGCTGCGCTTCGGCGGCACGCTGCTGGTCATGCTCCCCATCGCCTGGTTGTCGGGCATGTCATGGCCGAAGCGGCGCGTTGTGGAGGGCCGGGCGGGATCGACCGGCACGATCGAGCGCATCGACTGGCCGCTCATTGCGCATCTTGCCGTGTCCGGCACGCTGATCCAGGCGGTGTACCTCGGCGGCGTTTGGGCAGCGATCAAGCACGGTGCGCCTGCCGGGCTGGCTGCGCTGGTCGTCGGCATCCAGCCGTTGTTGACGGCGCTCTTTGCTCGTGTGGTCGGTGAGCCGGTCTCGCGCCGGCAATGGCTGGGGCTGCTGTGCGGATTCGCCGGCGTCGGGCTGGTGGTGGCCAACAAGGTTGGCGTTCGCGGCATCGGTGCGGGGCCGGTAGCCTTGTGCGTGTTGAGCCTGCTCGCGATCACGGCGGGCACGCTCTATCAAAAACGGTTTTGCGCCCATTTCGATTTGCGTGTCGGCACGCTCGTGCAGTTCGGTGCGGCGTTTGCGGTAACGCTACCCGCCGCGTGGATGCTCGAGACGATGCAAGTGCGCTGGAACGCGCAAATGATCGGCGCGCTGGTATGGTCGGTGCTGGCGTTGTCGATCGGTGCCATCTCCTTGCTGTTTCTGCTGATCCGACAGGGGGCCGCGACCAAGGTATCCAGCCTGATGTATCTGACGCCACCGACGACGGCGGTCATGGCCTGGTTGCTGTTCGGCGAGACGTTGTCCCCGCTGAGTGCCGCCGGGATGGTCGTCGCGGCCCTCGGCGTTGCGCTTGTCATCGAGCGGCGGGCGGTGCCGGCCGCGTCGTCGCCATGAGCCGGGCGACGCATTTCTCCCTTCGTTTGCCGTGAGCCAGACTGATGAAACACCTACACCCACACTCGCACCCGGACGCCGCACAGCCCTCGGCGCAGAACGCCGCCGAGGCAGCCGACTTGCATGCGCAGCCGGGGACGGGGGAGGGGGCGCGACGCCCGACGATCGGCAATGACGCCGAGCAGCGTGTCGCCCATGTCGACGAGGCCATTCGCAGCCGGCGATCGATTCGGGCTTACCTGCCCATGCCAGTGCCGCAGGGAACGGTGGCCGACATTCTTGGCGTGGCCTCGCGTGCGCCGTCGGGCAGCAACATTCAGCCTTGGCAAACCTATGTATTGACCGGCCAGGCGCTGACGTCGCTGACGTCGCGCCTGCTGGAGGCATTCAACGATCCGGCGCAGCGGTTGATGCACCAGGAGGAGTACGCGTACTACCCGCGCGAGTGGACGGAGCCCTACCAGGCGCGGCGGCGCAAGGTCGGTTGGGATTTGTATGGGCTGCTGGGCATCGGCCGCGCCGACAAAGACCGCATGCAGGGGCAGCACGCGCGCAACTTCTGCTTCTTCGATGCGCCGGTCGGATTGATCTTCACGATCGATCGGCATTTGGAGCAGGGGAGTTGGCTGGACTACGGCATGTTCCTGCAGAGCGTGATGGTCGCCGCGCGGGCGCGAGGCCTCGACACTTGCCCGCAGGCCGCGTTTGCCACGTTTCACCAGGTGATTGCGGCGGAACTACGGCTGCCCGAGACCCGAATGGTGGTGTGCGGCATGGCATTGGGGTATGCGGATCCGGAGGCCGTCGAAAACCAGCTTGTCACCGAACGTGCGCCACTGGATGAGTGGGCGCATTTCTTAAGCTGAATCGTGTCCGGAAATTGGCGTTATTTGGCAATTTGTTGCGAATGTGCAGTTTGGCGGATTGCGCCGCACAAAACTGCCAGATGCCGGTTTAAGTATTTCAGCTAAGTCATTCATATTGCTTATTTTTTGGGAAGTTACTAAACTTCTTCCAAACTCGTTGCCTGCCAACCTTACGCTACCCCCAATCTATGTACGCGATCACCACTCTTGCGCGTCTGTGCCGCTCCCGCCTCTGGGGCGCTGCCGTCGTGGCGATCTCGCTCGCCGCCGGTGCCCCAGCCGTCGTCCAAGCTGCCGGTAAGACGAGCGTATGCTCGTCCAAGGCAGCCAAGACGGCCGCCCAGAAGCGCGCGTGTGCCAATTCCAAGGCGACGAAATCTGTCGCCACATCCCATTCAGGTGCCAAACGTGCCGTTGCCAAGACCGCCTCGCGCGAAAAGGCCGGCGCCAAGGCGCGCAAACTGGCTGCCGTCGAAGCAGACGCGGCCACCAAGCGTGTTGCCATCAAACATGTCGTCTACAAACACGGCAAACGTCGTGTCGTGACGTCGTATCGCACCGTCAACTTTACGCCGCAGGCACAGGATCGACTATCCGCCGGGCGAGCATTCGGTCTGCATGAATCCCCTGACGCGCTGGCGCTTCGTTCCTCGGTGGCCTATGTCGTCGACGAGCGCACCGGCGAATCGCTGTTCGACAAGAACTCGCAAGCCGTGCTACCGATCGCGTCGATCTCGAAGTTGATGACCGCGATGGTGTCGCTCGACGCGGGCGTGCCGATGACGGACATGATGGAAGTGACGGACGAAGATCGCGATTATGAGAAGGGTACGGGGTCGCGTCTGTCGGTAGGGTCACGTCTGTCGCGTGAAGACATGCTGCACATTGCGCTGATGTCGTCGGAGAATCGCGCGGCCGCTGCGCTGTCGCGTTACTTCCCGGGCGGTCGTCCGGCGTTCCTCGCGGCGATGAACCGCAAGGCGAAGCAGCTCGGCATGAACGACACGCACTTCAACGATCCGACGGGCCTGTCGAGCCAGAATGTGTCGAGCGCACGTGATCTGGTGAAGATGGTCAAGGCCGCTTATCAGTACCCGATGATTCGCCGTTTCTCGACGGACAGCAATTACGACGTCAATACGGGCCGTCGCGAGTTGCACTATGTCAGCACGAATCACCTGATCGGACATCCGGGCTGGGAAATCGGTCTGCAGAAGACGGGCTACATCAACGAAGCGGGGCAATGCCTCGTGATGCAAGCCAACGTCGATGGCCGTCCGGTGATCATGATTCTGCTCGATTCGACCGGCAAGTACTCGCGCTTCGCCGACGCCACGCGCGTTCGCAAGTGGCTGCTCGAAGGGGGCGGCGCTACGCCGCAACGCACGGCGGGTACGGCACCGACGGCACAAGTCGCGACCAACAGCGAACACGCGCTGTAAGTCGCGCCAACCGTTGCCAAACAAAAGGCGCTCCCGAGGGAGCGCCTTTTGCATTCTGCGACCGGATTCGCGAAGCGCGATGCCGGCCCGGGTTATTCGGCCGTCGCCGCGTGCGACACGTTGCCGCCGACGGTGGGGTTCGGCGCGTGAAAGCCAAGCGACGCGGAAATCTGCAGCGCCGTCTCGTTCAGATTTGCAAGCCACGCATCCTGCAAACGGTCGGCGGGTGCCGACAGCGAGAGTCCGGCCACGAGCTTGCCGCTGTCGTCGTAGATGCCCGCCGCAATGCAGCGAACCCCCAGTTCGAGTTCCTCGTTGTCGCGGGCATAGCCGGACTTGCGCACGTGGCTCAGCTCGCGCTCGAGCTTTTGCAGATCGGTGATGCTGTTGCGGGTGTGTCCCGACAGGCCGGTGCGCGTGGCATAGGCGCGCACGCGCGCGGCTTCGTCCGCCGCGAGGAAGAGCTTGCCGACCGATGTCAGATGCAAGGGGGCGTGACCGCCGATGGCGCGTACCACCTGCATGCCCGAACGCTCGCTGTAGGCCCGCTCGATATAGACGATTTCATCGCCCTGGCGTACCGACAGGTTGACCGTCTGGCCGGTCATCCGGTGCAGGCCGCGCATCGGCGTGAGGGCGGCATCGCGCACCGACAAGCGTGCCTTGACCAGGTTGCCGAGTTCGAGCAGACGCATGCCCAGCCGATACGTGCCCGGATCACAGCGGTCGACAAAGCGGCAGGCGACCATGTCGTTCAGGATGCGGTGCGCTGTGGACGGATGCAGTTCCGTGGACTGTGCCAATTCCTTGAGGCTGACAGGATCGGCATGAGCGGCAAGGGCATCGAGCAGACGCATCATGCGCTCGATGACCTGGATGGACGTGCGCGACTCCGTACTTTGACTACCTTCGTCTTTCATGGGGGAGGGCCGAGTTTCGTATAGGGGTGATTCTATATCATATTGTGAAAAATTCGCACCCTTCCTGTAGAGGACTTCTGCGAAAAGTGGGCGTGCCACCGGAGAGCGTCGTTGCCGCAGTCACGGCTGACCGAAACCGAAAGTGGTCTCTCGTCCAGACGACTACCATGGTCTTGTCATTTCATTCGGTGTTCGGCCGGATCGAAAGACGAGATCGGCACGCTCAAGGAGGTTTGGGGAATGTACAGGTACGGATTTGCGCCGGGGGCAGGGAGTTGGCCGCAGCCAAAGTGCGCGCGTCGCCGGGAGGCCGTCACTTACGGAAAGTCGATAGCCGACAAGCATGCGGAAATTGTCGGTCAGTTTCGGCAGATCGCCAACGCGAAGGCGCAGTTGGGATTGGACTGTGGCGCGCTGTCTCGCCTGGAAAGTGCCTTCTTTTCGACTTACAAGAAGGCGACGTCGGGGTACTGGGGCGGAGGACTGTGGGACGGGGTCTATCGATATGTCGGCAACGCGAGCCGATCGGGGCCGTACTGCCAGGTCGGCGAGCAGTTGAATGATCACGATGTCGACAGTCTCACGCCGTCGGCGAGGCGGTTCTCGGCGATTCTGGGGCATCTGACGGAGGCGCTGCGCAAGGAGCAGGAAATCCTGACGAAGTGCCTCGCCACGGCGCAGCGCTCGGTGGCGTCCGGCGGGGCGACCTTTGACGACCGCGCTATCCAGATGGCGGCGAGCCAGAGCCAGTCGACCGAGCGCGCCGATGGCGTCGCCGAGATCGAGCGATGCCTGGCTGGTGTGCGCGAGTCGATCGCACTGGCCACCAAGGAGGTGTGGCCGGAACGGAAGCACTACGGCAAGCGCGTTGTCATTACGTCGTCCCTATACTCCGCGGCGGCCGCCGTGGCGGTGGCGGGATTGTTTCTGTCGGGCGGTCTTCTCGGCGTCGTGGCGACGGTGATGACGCTGGTGATCCGTGGGGTCAGCGTGGGAAGTATTCGTGGGTTCGATCGTGAGCGAGGATGGAAGTCGGTAGAAAGTCTGTTGGCAAGCACCAAGCAATTCATTGAAACGGAGGGGACTATGATGAGATCGTATTTGGACGTGGCCGATCGGCGTGCCGCGCTCGAGCGTGAAGATATGGTGTGGAATCTGTTGACGGGCATCAAGAGTGGCCTGGGCCAGGTGAACCATCACGTGGACTCGCTGGACAGTCGGGCAGGGGTCCTTTCGAAACAAATGGCAACCGTGGCGAATCGAATGGATGGTCGATTGGATGGGATCACCGGTCAAGTGGACACTCTCACCCATCGGTTCGACGGTTTCACCACGCAAGCGTCCAGCTTCACCGATCAAGCCGGCAAGCTCACCGGTCAAGTCGGCTGCCTCACCGATGGATTCGGAAAGCTCACCGATCAAGTCGATAACCTCACCGGTCAAGTCGGCAGCCTGACCGATCGATTCGGAAAGCTCACCGATCAAGTCGGCAGCCTCAGCACTCGGCTCGATGGCGTCACCGGTCAAGTCGATACCCTCACGAATCGATTGGACACGCTGTCGTCGGAAGTCGCCGCAGGGTTCGCGAACACCGACGCCAAATTTGAAAGCTTCAGAAAAGACTTACAGCGATTGACGCGGGTGCAGGAGATGATGGCGGCGCGCCTGGCACTCATGCCCTATCCTCCAGCGGCGCCCCGCGCCGAGCGACGCGGGCTGACGCGGACAAACTCGTTGAGCGCGTTGAGCGACGCCGCACCCCGGATGGCGTAAGCGACGGCGCGATATGCGGGAATCCACGCTGGGCCAGACCGGCCCAGCGACTTATAATGGCCCATTATTCCCGGAAAGAGGATTCCCCCAATGCGCGTCGGACTCTTTGTCACGTGTCTGATCGACCTGATGCGTCCTGAGATCGGCTTCTCGACGCTCAAGCTGCTGGAGACGGCAGGCTGCGAGGTCGTGATTCCCGATTCCCAGACCTGCTGTGGTCAGCCCGGCTATAACTCGGGCGAACGGGCCATCGCCCGCGATCTCGCTCAGAAGTTCCTCGAGGAGTTCGAATCGTTCGACTACGTCGTCGTGCCCTCGGGATCTTGCGGTGGCATGGTCAAGGCGCACTACGGCGACCTCTTCGCCGACGACCCCGAACTCATGGGCCGCTACGAGCGACTGCGCCCGCGCGTGTTCGAGCTGACCGATTTCCTCGTCAATGTGCTGCACATCGATACCGTGCCCGGCGATTACAACGGCGAAGTGACCTATCACGACTCATGCTCGGGGTTGCGCGAACTGGGCGTCAAGATGCAGCCGCGCGCATTGCTCGCGAAAATGCCGGGCGTCAAGATGACGGAAATGAAGGACTGCCAGGCTTGTTGCGGTTTCGGAGGCACCTTCGCGCTCAAGTACGGCAACATCTCGACGGCCATCGTCGACGAGAAGTGCGCGAACATCGCCGCGAGCGGGGCGCCAGCGGTCGTGCTGGGTGACCTCGGATGCATGCTCAACATCGAAGGACGTCTGCGTCGCACCGGCGACACGAAGACGCGCGTGCTCCACATTGCCCAGGTGCTCGCGGGCGATGTGTGAACTTGCCGCTGTCCTCCCGACCCTCCCGACCTTCATGCCCGTGTGCGCGATGACGCACACCGGCGGCCATCACCTCCAGTGAGTCGCGATGCAAGTTCAATCGATGCAATTCAAGGCGCGCGCCGGGCAAAAGCTCGCGGACCAGCGTCTGCAGGCCAACCTCCGGAAGCTCTCGACCAAGTTCGTGACGGCGCGCGCCGCGGCCATCGAGGAGATCGACTTCGAGGCCACGCGCGAGGCGCTCAAGGCACGTCGTAATCGCGGGCTCGAGACGCTCGATGTCTGGCTGGAGATTTTCGAGCGCGAGGCCACGCGACGTGGCGCCACGGTGTTGTTCGCCGAATCGACGCAGGACGCGGCCCGCCTGATTGCCGAAATCGCCCGCAAGCACGACGTCAAGAAGGTGATCAAGTCGAAATCGATGGTCACGGAGGAGTTGCAGCTCAACAAGGTGCTCGCCGACATGGGCGTGCAATCGGTCGAGACCGATCTGGGCGAATACATCCTGCAGATCAACGACAACGAACCGCCGTCGCACATCATTGCGCCGGTCGTGCACAAGGACAAGGACGAGGTTGCCGACCTGTTCGCGCGCGTTCACCACAAGCCGCGTCTGACCGACATTCCGGCGATGACACGCGAAGCGCGCGAGATGCTGCGTCCGCAGTTTCTCTCGGCGGACATGGGCGTGACCGGCGGCAATTTTCTCGTCGCCGAAACCGGCTCCGTGGCCGTGGTGACGAACGAAGGCAACGAGGGCATGTGCACGATCATGCCGCGCGTGCATGTGGCCGTGACCGGTATCGAGAAGGTGCTGCCCACGCTCGAGGATCTGGCGACGGCCATGCGTCTGTTGCCGCGCTCCGCGACCGGGCAGGGAACGTCGAACTACTTCTCGCTGCTGACCGGTACGCGCGTCGAGGGTGAACTCGATGGCCCCGACCATATGTACTTCGTGCTGGTCGACGGGGGGCGCTCGGGACTGATCGGCGGCGCGTTTCAGGACATGCTGCGTTGCATCCGTTGCGGCGCTTGCATGAATCATTGTCCCGTCTATCAGAAGATCGGCGGGCACGCCTACGGCTGGGTGTATCCGGGGCCGATGGGGTCGGTGCTCACGCCGAGCTATGTCGGCCTGGAGAAGACGCTCGATCTGCCGCAGGCGGCCACGTTGTGCGGGGAGTGCAATCGCGTCTGTCCGGTAGGCATTCCGATTTCCGATCTGCTTCGCAAGCTGCGCGAGCGCCAGGTCGATCGCGGTCTGCGGCCGTGGCAGGAGCGCACGGCGCTCGCTGCGTGGGCGTTTGCGGCGCGTCGCCCTCGTCTGTATGCCGCGCTTGCCGGCCTGGGGGCTCGGGTGCTCCATTGGATGGGGCGTGAGCGTGGCAGCCTCTCGAAGCTGCCGCTCGCCGCAGGATGGAGCGACACGCGGGAAATGCCGGCGCCGAGCGGCAAGACGTTCCGCGCGATGTATCGCGAGCGTCGCGCGCCGCGGTAAGCGGTTAAGCGTTCAGCGATGTGGAACGACCGGTAACATTGACGTACCGGCGCTCAAAGCAAAAGCCGGGCCCCGAATGTCTAACATTGTCATCCGGGGCCCGGCTTTTTTGTTGGCGCGCCCGTCAGGTTCTGGCGGGCAACGCCAGGCGTTTCTCGATGCGTCGCTGCAGCGCCGACAACCCGGTCGACAGCACCCAGTAGATGGCGGCGCAGGCGAGATAGAGCGGCAGCGGCTGGTAGGTCGTTGCAATGACCTCCTGCGCGGAGCGCAGCAACTCGGTCACGGTAATGACCGAGACCAGAGACGTGTCCTTGATCAGGCTGATGAGGCTATTGCCGAGACTCGGCACAGCGATGCGCAGGGCTTGCGGGGCGATGACGTAACGCAGCGTCTGCCAGTAGGACAGGCCGAGGCTGTAGGCCGCGAGCCATTGTCCGCGCGGCATGCCTTCGAGGGCGCCGCGCATGCTTTCCGACAGATAGGCGCCGACGTTCAGACTGAGCGTGAGCACGCCGGCAGGTGTCGGATCGAGCGCGATGCCAACGCCCGGCAGACCGTAGTAGATCACGAAGATCTGCACCAGCAGCGGGGTGCCGCGCATGATGCTGACATAGGTGCGGGCGATGCCGCGCAGCACGCGGACGTTGCCGATACCCATGATCGCCACGCTGACGCCTATCACCAGGCCGAACACCATCGACATCAAGGCGAACTTGATCGTGAGCACGGTGCCTTGCAGCAGCACTGGCATGGATTGGGCGGCGAGTTCGAATGGATTCATGAGGGGGGTGTCTGGGGGGAGCGTGGGCCGGAATGACGACGGCCGGCACCCGCGTGGTTTGCGTGGTGCCGGCCGTGATGCGACCGAAGTGTGTCGCGCGCGGCTTGCGGGTTACTTTGCCGGCTTGGACGTGTCCTCGCCGAACCACTTCAGCGCGAGCTTGCCGAGCGAGCCGTCCTGCTTCATGGCCGTGAGGGCATCGTCGATGGCCTTCGCGAACTTGGGGTTGCCCTTGCGGAACGGAATGCCCACCGACTCGCTGGCGCCTTGCAGCACGGCACCCGCACGCAGCGGCAGGTTCGACGTCTTGATCAGATAGGCGAGCATCAGGCGATCGTTGAGGGCCGCGTCGATGCGCCCGGCGGCGAGATCGCGCAGGTACTCCGGCGCGCCCGGATAGGTGCGCACGTCGATGCCCGGCACCGCCTTCGCGAGCTTGTCGTAGTTGCTGCCGAGACTCACGCCGAGTTTGTGGCCCTTGAGCGCATCGAGTGAATTGAACTCGCGCTTGTCGTCCTTGCGCTGAATGAGCTGCGCGGCCGAGAAGGTGTACGGCTGGCTGAAATCGAGCGAGCGCTTGCGTTCGTCGGTGATGGCCACCTGATTGACGATGACGTCGAATTTACCGGCCACGAGACCGCCGATGATGCCGCTCCATTCCGTCGTCACGAACACCGGCTTCACGCCGAGACGTTCGGCAACGGCCTTGGCGACATCGACATCGAAGCCTTCGAGCTGGCCATCGGCCGCGCGATAGTTGAACGGCGGATAAGTCCCCTCGATCCCGATTTTCAGCACGCCCGCCGATTTCACGGTGTCGAGCAGATCGGCGGCGCGGGCGGGCGCGGTGCCCATCAGCGCAACGGCGGTCAGCGGTACGAGGCACAGCGTCTTGAGCCAGTTTTTCATGATATTGAGGTCTCCCTGTGTCAAATGAAGGGGGCGCGACGTGCGGCCGATCAGGCCGTACGCAGCGCTTGCACGCATTCTCGCACCAGCTCGGGGCCGCGGTAAATCAGCCCGCTGTAGATTTGTACCAGACTGGCCCCGGCATCGAGCTTGGCCTGCGCGTCGGCACCCGACAGGATGCCGCCCACGCCGATGATCGGCAGCGCGCCGCCCAGCTCGGCGGCCAGTGCGCGGATCACGCGATTCGAGGCTTCGAACACGGGCCGCCCCGACAGGCCGCCGGTTTCGTTGGCGTAGGGCAGGCCCGCTACCGCTTCGCGCGAGAGCGTTGTATTGGTGGCGATCACGCCGTCGAAGCCATGTCGCGTGAGCGTACCCGCGATGACCTTGATCTGCTCGTCGTCGAGGTCCGGCGCAATCTTGAGGGCGATGGGCACGTATTTGCCGTGGCGGTCGGACAGCGCGCGTTGCTTGTCCTTGAGCTTGCCGAGCAGGGCGTCGAGTTCGTCGCCGCCTTGCAACTGGCGCAGGTTCTTCGTATTGGGCGACGAAATGTTGACCGTCACATAGGTGGCGTACGGGTACACCTTCTCGAGGCAGATGAGATAGTCGTCGACCGCGCGCTCGATCGGTGTGTCGGCGTTCTTGCCGATGTTCAGGCCCAGCGGCCCCTTGTAGCGCGCCGACTGCACGTTCTGAAGAAACTGCTCGACACCGCCGTTGTTGAAGCCCATGCGGTTGATGATCGCTTCGGCCTGCGGCAGGCGGAAGATGCGCGGCTTCGGATTGCCCGGCTGCGGACGCGGCGTGACCGTGCCGACTTCCACGAAACCGAAGCCCAGTGCGGCGAGGCCGTCGATGCAACTCCCGTCCTTGTCGAGGCCAGCGGCGAGGCCCACGGGATTCGGGAAGCGGATGCCCATGACCGTGCGTGGATCTTCGGGCAGCGTCTGACCGATGAGACCGGCCAGGCCGAGCGAGGCAGCACTGCGCAGCGTGGCCAGCGTCAAATGGTGGGCTTGTTCGGCATCAAGACAGAACAGGGCGCGACGGGCCAGAGGGTAGAGGGGCGCAAGCACGATGTCGGGTTCGGCAGAATCGGAAAGTCGCCATTTTACCGGTATCCCGGTCGCCGAGCGCGCCAATTTTCTACGCTCTGCGTACTCCTGAATGGCGGCGGGCTGGCAAGGGGATGAGCGCGATGCGCACGCGTGGCCGCCCCGCGAATCGCACGCCTGACAGCACCACGGAGCGCAGTGCCGACGTTACTCGCCGGCGGCGTCGAGCATGGCTTCCGGCATGTCTTGCCATTGGCCGTCGAGCAGGCCTTGCAAGGGGCGGAAGTTCGCCTTGTAGACCATCTTGCGGCTTGCCTGAATCCAATAGCCGAGATAGACGTGCGGCAGTCCGAGCGCGCGCGCCTGCTCTATCTGCCAAAGAATGTTGTAGGTGCCGTACGACGCGCCCTCGATGTCGGGATCGAAGAACGTGTAGACCGACGACAGGCCGTCGCTCAGGATGTCGACCATGCTGATCATGCGCAACGTGCCTGCGCCTTGATGGCCGGGCGGCTCGCGAAATTCCACCAGTCGGGAGTTCACGCGGCTCTGTAAAAGAAACTGCTCGTACTGCTCGCGACTGTCGTGGTCCATGCCGCCGCCCGCATGACGTTGCGACTGGTAGCGCATGTAGAGCTGGTAATGCTCTTCCGTGTAATGCAATCCCGAGACGTTGACCGCGAGGCCGGCATGGCGTCGCCAGATACGACGTTGGGTGCGGTTCGGTACGAAGCGCGCGATCGGTACGCGCACGGGCACACACGCGCGGCAGCCGTCGCAATACGGGCGGTACGTGAACACGCCGCTGCGGCGAAAACCGGCGCGAACGAGTTCGCTGTAGACGTCCGAGTTGATCAGATGGCTGGGCGTGGCGACCTGCGAGCGTGCCGTGTGATTGTCGAGGTAGCTGCAGGGGTAGGGCGCCGTTGCGTAGAACTGAAGGGCAGACAGCGGGGAGAGCGGCAGTTCGTTCGGATGGGTCACTGGGAAACCTCGTGAGCCTTGTCTGCTGCGTTACCGTAGGCCAGTGCGCTGAGCATTTGCTTGTCCAGGCGCCAGACCGGGGCGGGCGCCACGACCGCCTTCTGCACATGCGTCAGAAATGCCTGGCGGGGAATTTCGCTGCCGCCGAGCGACGCCAGATGGGCGGTACTTTGCTGGCAGTCTATCACCTCTATTGCGTGTGCGCGTGCAAACGCGACGAGCGCGGCGAGGGCAATTTTCGAGGCATCGGTGCGGCGGGCGAACATCGATTCGCCGTAGAACATGCGTCCGAGTGCAACCCCGTAAAGACCGCCGACGCGCTCACCCTCGTAGAAGGTTTCCACGCTGTGGGCGAGCCCGGCGTCGTGCAGTGCGCGGTAGGCGGCGACGATCGCCGGGGTGATCCATGTGCCGTCCTGCGCGCGCCGGGGGGCTTGCGCGCAGGCTTGCATGACGGTGGCGAAGTCGGCGTCGAGACGGACCTCCCAAGCGTCGTCGCGCAGCACGCGGCGCAGCAGTTTGCGGAAGTTGTGGCTGACGACGAAATTCTCGGGACGCAGCACCATGCGTGGGTCCGGGCTCCACCAGAGCACGGGTTGACCCTGCGAGTACCACGGGAAGATGCCTTGCCGGTAGGCGGCAAGCAGACGTTGCGGCGAGAGGTCGAGACCGGCCGCCAGCAAACCCGGCGCCTCGCTCGATGCGCCGAGCGCTTCGTCCACCGGGGGAAAGGAATCGTTTGCTTCGAGCCAGACGACCATGTCGATGTCAGCGTTCCGGCGTGTCGGGTGACGTGGTGCGATGGGCCGCGCAGGCCGGCTCAGACACGCAGCATCGGCGTGAGGATATCCTCGGTGTGCGCCGTATTGACGGGCAGCGACGGCACCGGCACGCCGGGCACCGCAGCGCCGTTGAGCGAGGCCTCGAGGTGCACGCCGAAGGCCCCGGCGCGACGGTCTTCGAAGAAGAAGCGCAGCGTCTTGGCCACCGTCGGGAAGGCGATGTCATCCCAGGGAATCTCGTGCTCCGAGAACAAGGCGACTTCGAGGCTTTCTTCTCCGGCGGCAAACTGCGGTTCGCGCATCTGCGCCAGATAGAAAATGTGGACCTGATTCACATGCGGCACGTTGAGCAGCGAGAACAGCGCGCCGACCTCGACCGTTGCGCCGGCTTCTTCCAGCGTTTCGCGTGCCGCAGCCTGTGCCGTTGTCTCTCCGATTTCCATGAAGCCGGCGGGCAGCGTCCAGTAGCCCAGGCGCGGCTCGATCGCGCGCTTGCACAGCAGCACCTGATCGCCCCATACGGGCACCGTGCCAAGCACGTTGCGCGGGTTCTCGTAATGGATGGTGCCGCAATGGGTGCACACGTGCCGCTCGCGGTTATCACCGGGCGGAACGCGCAACTCGACGGAGTGGCCGCAGGCGGAACAGAATTGGATGGGAGGGCGTCGGTTCATGGTTGCTGCGAGTGTATCATCGGCAACGCACGCTGTGCGGTGGCGCACGTGGTGGGCCGGGATATCCCGGGTTGCCGCCGCATGCGGCGAACCGGCGTTAGCGGTCACGTGGTCACGTGGTCACAAGGAAAATAATCGGCGAGTTATGTTGCACTGCGGTGGCAATTGTCATATACTTCAATTCTTCAGACGCGGGGTGGAGCAGTCTGGCAGCTCGTCGGGCTCATAACCCGAAGGTCACAGGTTCAAATCCTGTCCCCGCAACCAAATTCGAAAGCCTGATTTCTTCACGAAATCAGGCTTTTTGCGTTTCGGCTCGCGGTGTCGGCGGCATCACGCCTGTGTCCGCCGGTGACGTGCGCGCGTCGTGTCCCGGTCGGAAGCGGGCGCGCCCGCTTCCACGCCGAAGATCGTTATTGCGACGTCGGCAGCAGGCGTTGCTTGAGCTTTGCGCCGAATACATTCACCACGAGGCCCGCCATGACCAGCGCTGCGCCCGCGATTTGCGGCGCAGTGAGTTGCTCGTCGAGCAGCAGTGCTGCCGATGCGAGACCGATGATCGGCACAAGCAGCGAGAACGGCGCGACCTGACTGGCCGGATAGCGCGTCATCAAACGACCCCACAGCGAATAGCCGACGAGCGTCGCGACGAAAGACAGGTAGGCGACCGCGAAGATCGATGCCGCCGAGAGATGCGCGAGTGAGTTCGCGATTTGCTGCGGGCCTTCGAACCAATACGACAGCAGCGCGAACGGAATCGGCGGAATCAGGCTCGCCCAGACCACGAGCCCAACGAGATCGACGTTGCCGATCTTTTTGGTGACGATGTTGCCCGTTGCCCACGCAAGCGACGCACAGAGGGTGAGCGCGAAGCCGAGCAGCGTCATGGCGCCGCCGCCTTGCAGGCCGATGACGGCGAGGCCCGCCGCCGCGATCAGCAGGCCGGCCACGTTCTGTGCGCGGAAGCGTTCGCCCAGACACGCCACGGCGAGCCCCAATGTGAAGAACGCTTGTGCCTGAAGGACGAGCGACGCAAGGCCGGCGGGCATGCCGACGTACATCGCGGTGAACAAGAGCGCGAATTGCCCGAACGAGATCGTCGCGCCGTAAGCGAGCAGCCAGCGCAATGGCACTTGCGGACGTTTGACAAAGAAGATCGCGGGGAAGGCCGCGAGCAGGAATCGCAGCGCACCCAACAGCATGGGCGGCACGCCGTGCAACCCGACCTTGATGACGACGAAGTTCACGCCCCAGGCGAGTACGACGATGAGTGCCCGTAACAAGTCCTTCGGTGCCATGCTGGCGTCTCCTTGTGCGGCATTGGTGTGACGTTCGGGAAGGCGAAAGTGTACTCCTGGGGCGTCGACGTGTGGTGGGGAAGTCCTCGCGCGAATGCCCTCGTGGCCTGATGTGGCGCGGGGCCGAGGGGGCGCGCTCGCGCCGGCGCCCGATGGGGGCATGACGTATACTTCGTGTTTTGCGTATCAAGAGACGTCGTCTTGCTGGAGTGAGACGACGTTTGCCGTAGCCGAGGAATTTGCATGAACTTGCCTGCCCGCCGCGTCAGCGTGGCGCCGATGATGGATTGGATGGCTTGAGGGCGCAAAACCCGCGTCGTTTGGTCGTTCTGGGGCATGGCGGTGTTCGGCGTAGCACGGATGTAGCACTTTTTTGCCGGGCGTACCGTGGTCGAGGTCTGTTGTGGATGAGTGGGTGCGCATCAGGCGAGGCGGTTCCGGGCTGTGAGCAGCCGCGTGCGTCGGCCGGCGAGTGGCGTGTATTCCGTGGCGAGATGGCCATAAAAAACACCCCAAAGATTGGATTTGCATCCAACTTTCGGGGTGCAGGCTGCACATCGAGCCTCTTGTTACTGCGATTGAGGCTTACGATTCAGTGACAGAGTTGGTGGCACTCTTTTACCGCCGCCGCGCGTCGTTCGTCGATGTATTTCGCAAGATCCTCCACATGTACCCCCTTCGCGCTTTTCTGAGAGCCTTCCATTCGAACTAGCGGAAGCGCGATATCGCCTGCGCCAATCTTTCGCGTCAGTTTTTCCGTGCTCAGGTGGGAGAAGTAGTCTCGGCACACGGCTTCTAAAGGGACTACTGCGACGGCACCGTACTGAGCCATAAGAAGAAAAGTGGTGTTCATCGGATAGCCCCTTTGCTTGGCTTGCCCATCCAGGGCCAGATTGCGATCGGCGGCATGTTGTCAGCATGAAAGCCGGCGAACGTGTCAGCGTGCATGCGGCTCCTGGTCCGCGCGACGACTGCTTCCGGTTCGAGAAGCATCGAGGTCAGATTTCTCATCGATACCCCCTCACGCCTTGCTGGAGGACGTTGGCCGTTCTTTGGTCGCCATCCAGAAGTAGCCCGCATCCTGATCCCAACACTGCTGATGATCCTCAAGCGTTGCTCCAGTCGCGAGGACGGCTTTGTACGCAGCGACGATGGCATCGGCGGGTGAATCTTCAAGAACGTGCTTGACCGTCTCCGCCTCCGGAACCTTGATGCCACGACTTGCCCAATACCGCTTCTCGTTGAGCTTATGCTCATCGAAATTCTTGACGATGTACTTTCCGATGTAACTGGCGATCTTGTGACGTAGGCCGGCTTCGCGATTCGGATTGCGCACGTCGACGTTCCCATTTCCCTCGCCGACCACACGAAGCCACAGCTCCCGCAAGACGCGATAGTTCTGCCGCCCTTTGACGGCGATGTGCAGATGCCAAGCTCCTCGCTTCTGCCGTTCAGCTACAGCGACATATTGGAAGTTCTGAACCTTACCCAAGAGGCGTCGCAGCGAATCGAAATCGCGCTTGATCCTCTCCTTGTCGAGCACGTTCTCGCGATACGTGAGAGTGATCATTCGATCGGCACCAATCGCCTTGCAGCGCAGCCGAACTTGCTGTTTTGCACGCTTCGCGGCAACTAGTTTGTTCGCCTCAGTGGAATCCGACTCGCCACGTTTGGCTCTCGGCATCAGATGAAGGGACTGCGTCTTCATGTACCGGTCAAAGCGAATTGCATAAGCTTCCACTTGACCATCTTCGAATGCACGGAGACGGACGATCCATTCACGGCGGAAGGGCGAGTAATTCAAAACGTTGGTGTCATTCATCGCAAACCTCTATCTCTCTGACCAGGGTGCCCCGCGCGTTGATTGCTTGGGGAGTCGGTGTTCCTGTCGTGCCTGATCGGGCCTGCGATTCCGATGACTTGTACGTTAAGTATTAGTAGTACAAGTCTATGGGCGCACTTCGTGCGCCCGCCGTCCTCGCCCCTGCGGGCGGCGGGCGCTCGCAGTGCTTCCAAACTTCTGTCCGTAACCCTTGGCGTACAAGACGAGCGATAGCGCGCCATTGACGGCCGAAAGGTTCGGCATGAGAGCCGGAATGCAAAGGAATGAGGTCTTGGCGAACGCGCGAGGTATTACCCGCTGCTCGGTCACGCGGGCCGCGCTGAGCCGCGCGATAACCGCCCGGACTCCGCAAGCACGCATACGCAACCCTCTCTTCGGGTACGGCGCTGACACTCCCGACGCTAGATGTCCTGAAAGACGACCGGCTTAAGGAAGTACAAATGTCAACGAACGAACCAACGGATGAGGTTGGGTTACGACGGTGTTACCTGCTGGGTGAGATAGGGAATTTTGGATGATGGCCGCAGTACGACGATGGACACTGCCCGCGATGGGATCTTGGCCGAGCTCTCGTTAAATTGCCCCAGCGAACGCTCTTGAGCGCGAATCGACTTCCGGCGTTTGTAGCCAGAAGTGGTGACGCTATGCACTGAATACAATCGGAAGCCACGTATGGAAGCGTGGCGCGAACGTGGGGCTATTAAAGCAGCGCGCGAACGCACCGTATATGGGGAAATTCCGATTGGAGCGGCGGGGAGGGAATTGATGGCGGGCATGGCGAAAGGCTTGGCGTGAAATTGAAACAGCGAGCGCACATGAGGGCAGCGCGATGCTGTAGAGACAGCCGAAATATGCGGGGGGCCATGCCGTTGGCAGAGTCAGATGAACTGCTGGCGGACGACTACGCGTCGAGACAATCAGCCTTCAACTTGTGACATTCACAGACGAGTTCGACGGTCATTTCGCCAAGCTCTTCGAAGATCGCGAGCAGGAACCGATGGGGCATCTCCTTGCCGGCGTCTGTGTTGGTGCACATCGTCAGCGCAAGGATACGTTCGGAGAGAGTGTTGAGCCTGTCGACGGAAGCGTGGACTAAGGAAGCTGCGGGAAGATGAAGCGTCATGCGGGGCACCTCTAACTAGCCAATTTGCGATTCCCGCCACCCGCTGCATTGCGCAGGGGTGGGCGGGCACTGGACTAGGTTGACGAACCGCTGGTCACTCGGATTAGGCGGCACACCCGAAGGTGTCCCAATCCAGGCCCACCCGTAGACATCGAGGCGTGGCACAGCGCACACGAAAGCCGCAAACTTCGCGGCCGTGTGCCCGAGATAAGACCGTTCGGGTCGTCAAACCCGGTCGCGTTTGGGGCGCGACGGGAACAAGATTATCGAGCTGACGTTGTGGGCACCACGCGTTCGGAGTCGCATTCTAGGTCACTCATTGCGATTCAGAACATTCCGATGCCTCAATAGGGATTCTCCTTGGTCGACGGGGAAGTTAATCGCGATGTGCCGCTAGAAACGAAAACGGAGCCGAAAGGCTCCGTTGCGATGTGTGGACAAACGATTCTATCCGAATCGTTTGACTAATAGCCCGCTACCGATGAGCCCTGCGATCATTGCGCCTATCGTAACGATGACGCTGGGCGTAAGAAGCGCCACAGCAAGTCCAACCGCAGTTCCACCACTGAGTGTGGACGCGAACTTAATCATCCCGCTAGCGGCTTGCGAGCGGTGCTGACTCGTGGGGATGTTGCGGCCGTGCGCAAAACGCATTTTCTTGAAAGAACGCGCCTTCGATGCACTAGCTGCAAGTCTTTTTCGCGTCGGTGTGGCAGACATCATCTACTCCGTTGGCTAATGTCACCTCCTGGACCGTGTGTGCCGTGACCACAATCACGATCATCAAGAAGCTTGTGGATACTAGCATGACTGCTGGCGGCTTCCATTCGTGATCCTCCCCGCGCGCCATCATGGCCGCGGATAAAAGGATGCCGCATGCGATCGCAGCGATAAAGCAAATCCAGACAACGACGAAATGTGGCCCGGTGGCAGCGGCCTCATAACCTCGAATACCAGCTTGAACCGCAAGAATTACGCCGCCATACAACCAGCCCATCGCGTCGAAAGCTTCGCCCCAAGCCCATTTAACTCGCTTGGTTGCTGGCGTGACTAGCCATCTTGCTACTCCAAGAAATCCATAAATCAAACTTGCTCCGAAGAGTGGGAGCAACGCCTCAACCAATACCCATTTAGTTGCGGGAGACAAGTGAGTGCTCCTCGTCGTGCATCAAAACTCCTCCTGCGGACTTGCCGGTATCTCCCGGTTGGTATGGGCGCGGATTGTACGCCGGCAATCTCATGTTGAGTCCGTAGCTGGAGGGTGTATCCAATGTAGACAATCGCTTCTACGCCTATCCGGCTTGCGGTCGCCGGGAGGCTCAGAGGAGACTAGCGAGGGGAGATATAAGAGCTTGCCCAAACAGACGGTGCAGCGACGCGATTCCGTTCTCGACCGAGAACGAAATTCCGCAAGCCGAGGAAGAAGTGAATGATCCCTCTTCGACCGCCCCTGAGGCATTTGGTCGTCCGGCACGCCATCATTTGAAACATCGTACAGTTGACGGTAGCCTAGTGCCGTAACGCCGATGGTCATCAAAGATGGTGACGACAAGGACGAGGCGCGCCAGTACGAAGGCAACGAGGGACCCTTGGTGAGCGTTAGTCGTGGTAGGCGGAGATCGCCCATCGGCACGGCGGCATATTGCTGCCCGGAGTCTATTCTTGTCGATACGCTCCGCTCCAAAAATTTATTTTAAACATAAATCGAACAGCCTTGGGGGGGAAATGCCTTACGCATTTGATTTGAAGCAGGTTTGCGGTGGCTACGCCTACTTCAGTGTTTATACGCATGGAAGCAAACCGGGAGACAGAGGGTTCGAGCGCAGGATTCCGTCAGAGGTGTACGAAGGTCAGTTTGTTACTGCGCTCGCAGAGTTAGGTCAGCAGGCATTGCAGGTAAATTCGGATGAAAGCTATCGAAATTGGCTATGCATTCATGGGTGGGCCTTGGTGGATTGTGATTATGCTGAGAGATCAATCTGTCAATGGTTGAGTGGTCGTCAATGTATAAAATCACCATTTGGTTCATTCACCGATAGAGATATTGCATCCCCGAAAATGCTAAGTCGCAGTTATCGCGGGCAGGCAAGGGAGCAGATTCTTGATAGAGACGGCAGGCGTTGTTTGCGCTGCCACGCCCCTGAGAACTTGACCCTTCAGCATGTTCTGCCTTTCTCGCTAGGAGGGGAAACCAATTCTAGGAATTTAGTCACCTTGTGTGAGCCTTGCAATCAAGAACTAAAGAACGAAATAGACTCGGAGCTATATCAATTGGCGGGTTTGACTCAAGGGATGGAACTTTCTTTGCTACGAGTATCCCCCTGTGATGATAGGGCAATGATAAGGGCAAGGCAGTTCTCCGCGAACATAATGCATACTCGTTGTGAAGTATGGTAGTCAGTAGCCTTATGCGGAATGCGAGTTGTATTCCTGCGGGGGCTGTCATTAATTTCGTGTTTGAGGCATAACATGTCGCCAAGGAGTGACGATGCCTCGCAAACCGAAAACCC
>NZ_CABPSG010000027.1:0-23394 GCF_902459595.1 Pandoraea soli
CTCAAATGCCTGTAGTTCTTCTTCATCGCAACACCCTACATCATTCGCGGTGTTGCACTTGAAACTGGAGACTAAGGTTTGCAGGCATTTTGTTTTGTGTCCTGCTAATTTATCTGGAAATGAATATGTAAATTAATAAAACGTGTAAATCTTCCGGGTTTTCCTGTCGCGCACTGATTCGGCGGAAGATTGAGGCTTCAGTTGGCGCCGATTGCGCCGCCTTATTTGTCATGATTTCTTTTGTTAATTTTACCGAGAATCCAGATGCCAAATCCCAATGGAATTCCGGCTGCAGTTCCTGCTTTTATCGAGTAAGTGAAATTGCTGCTGCTGAAATAAAATTCACCGTGTGTAATGAGGAAATAAATTGCCACGAAGAATCTCGCTGATAATGTCAGTAACGATAATGATGCCGACAGGTAGATTATAAAAATCAGTATTTGAATAATATCTTTGATTTTTATCATTTATTTTTTTCTTCCTTGAGTTGATCTTGAATGCCCGAGGAGATGGCTTCTGAAATGAGAGACCCAGCACCTGATCCGACGATGTTGGATGCGCCGTTCGTTGTTACATTTTTTGCAGATTCACTGATTGCGTGGCCTATCTTTGCCCCGACTGCTGCACCCAGCACGGCTCCGACAATTGGACTCGTCACTTCCTCGCCTTTCAACGTCGCCCCAATCGCTGCACCACTGGCGCTTGTGGACACAGTCGCGACAATGCCCCGACCTTGAGTTGCCGCTCCGGTTGCAATTGCAACAAGGACATCGACGGTGCTCATTTCTTGCTCTCCATTGAGTGTTCGCTGGACTATGACGTTAGTTGTTCCACCAATAGCCCCACCCGCCGCCACGCCGGCCAAGGTCGCTGTGGCTCCACCAGCGATGGACGGTGCCGCGGCCATGAGAGTTGCCCAATTTTTCAACAGCGCTGTCGCAGGCTGAGCCGCATCCGTCCCCAATCCGCGGAGCAGGTCTGTCTGAGCTTGCTGAATTTCTTCAGCGGATGCGCCGTTCTTCGCCATGAATTCGCCCAGCGACGTTGATGCGGCTCCGGCCCTTACGATTCCCTGCGGCAGATCGAACTGATTGTTCTCCAGCTCTAGCCTTGACGCGATGCTCGCTGCGGTGGCATTCCCACCGGTTCCGGCCGTGATGCCGGCGACGAGCGATTCAATCAGGTTCATTCGGGCTTCCTTCTCGGGCTGTGAGAGCCCGTCATTGCTGGTATCTGCGACGGCGTTAAGCAAATTGCCGAGAACCACACTCGCCGCCCCGCCCATTGCCCCAGCGCCACAGTTGCTCCCGACGGCTGCAGCACCGGCACAGCCAACGATCCCATGCAAGGCAGTGCGGGCCGTTTCGCTCTTGAGGTCGTCCGCGATCTCCTTGACCTTTTCCACCGCGAGCGTCTGCAGATAGCTCACTGCGGCGCGCTGCAGGAATTCGCCTGTGCCAGCGGTAACGTTTCCACCGGCTGCCGCTGTGATCACGGTGACGATCTGGCGATATCGTCCGCCCGGCGCCCACTTCGCTGCGTCGACAAGCTGTCTGTCCAACTCCGCTAGCTTTGTCGGGTCGGTCTCGTTCTTGCGTGCTGCTTTTAGCGCTTCGTATTCCTTAGCCCGATTCCCCACAAACGTCCCCACCTCGCGCTGCAGCGTCCGCATGATCTCGAAGCTGGTTTCGATCTGCTCCTTGTCGAATTTGTTGGCGAGTGCGCCGCTGCCGTCCTTGTCCGATGACACGTCGCGATTGACGGCGGCTACCGTTTCCTCGGCCGTCTTGCCGGTTCGTTCCAGTTGGCTGGCTTCGTCGGTGATCTCGATCACGCCCGCACTGATGCCGCTGCGCGACGTGCTCGATGCGCTATCGCCAGCGGCCACCACCGCCGGCGGCTTAATGCTCACCGGCCCCGTTTTCGGCAGCTCGCTGCCCGGTGTGGCGTTCGCACCGGTTTGCGCGTCCCCCTTCTGGTCCGTGCCGAGCTTGGCGTTGTCTCCGAAGCCCATGCTGACGCCGCCGCCCAGGCTGATGCCAAAGGCGTCGTACTCTGCGTGGTTTTCTATGTCGCGCGTCGTCAACGAGCCGGTTTTCAGACGGTTCCTATCCTCGTCAGCGGCCTTATCGGTCGACGCGATAACGGCACCCGTCAGATCGGTGTTGCCCTTCACGGTGACATCAAAACCGCCGTCGCCCGCCTTGATCCCCGACTGCTCCGTGACGCTGGCGAAATCGCTGTTGACCTGCTGATGGCTGACGTTGATGCTGCCGGCCGCGCCGCCAAAGCCCACCGTGGCGCTTCCGCTGATCGATTGATCCTTCGATGCGTAGACGCTCGTGTCCTGCAAGCTCTCGATGTTCAAATCGCCGCCGATATTGGCAACGACTCGCTCGCCGACCACCGTCCCGCCTCTAATGTTCGTGTCGCCACCAGAGACAATCTCGGCCACGCCGCCCGCCGAGATATGGCTGTTGCGTTGGGTAACGTCCTTGCCGTCCGCCTTGCCACGCGACGCGCTGGCCTTGGCCGTCACCCCCATCGACATGCCATTGGTGCCCATGGAAATGCCCAGCCCGATGCCGCCCGACACCCCGGTCGATCTGCGATGGTGCTCCGAGGTGTCCTTGGCCGCAAGGATGTCGAGCGTGCCGTCGGAGGTGAGCTTGGCGTCGTGCCCGGCGTCGATCTCGCTGCCGCGGATTAGCAACGACGACTGATCTCCATCGCCGGTGGCCGCAACGGTGACGTTGCCGCCAGCACGCACGCTTGAGCCATTGGCCGTCGCGCTGTCGTTGGTCTCGCGGCTTTCCTGCTTGGATCCGCCGACCGTGACCGAGATACTGACGTTGGCCGCGTCCTTGAGGTTCTTGACGGTGTCGGCGGCATTCTTCACTGCGAGTCCGCCGGCAGCGACACCGAGCGCCTTCATGCGCGGGTCCTTGACCTTGCCGACCGCCTTGCCCATCTGACCGACGGTCTCCGCGGCATCCAGCAACGGGCTGGAGACGGCAACGGTCAATCCCGACTGCTCGACTTCCCGTTCATGCACGCTCCGCTCGCTGTCTTCACTCTCGACAATGGCAACGCGCTTGCCCGCAATCGTCACGTCACCATCGCGGGCAACCACCGTGCTGCCCGCCTGCCGGTAGTCGTTGCCTGCCTGAACGCTGACGTCCCCGGTCACCGAACCGACGACACTCCCCGTGTGATCGACCTGCTCGCGCCGCTGCTTTTCCTTCTCCGAGCGGCTGCCGATGGTGAAGCCCATACCACTGCCAAAGACGCCACTGGTCTGCTTCTCCGTAACGCTCAGCGAGTTGCTGCGGTCTTCCGCGGACGTGATCGTCACGTTCCGCTTCGCCCCGATCGTCATGTCGTCATCGGCCACCACCTGCGACCCGGTAATCGTGACGTCCCGCCCCGACGCGACCGTGACGCCATCGCCCGACAACGTGCTGCCTGTCGTGCGCGTACCGTGCGATTCGCGCAAATGTTCTTCAGTCGTGGAGGAGAGGAGGCCCTGCTGGGTCCTTCGCGACCAACGGGTGTCGTCGTAACGGGCCGAAACGCCGCCGATGGTCACATCGCCTGTCGCGACGACGGTGACGTCGGACTTGCCCGGTTTGGCCGACGTCGATGCCGATGCCTTGGTCGATGTCGATGTAGATGCCGATGCCTTGGCCGATGTCGATGCCGCCCCCGATGGCGTGCCATCGCCGGAACCCCCGCTCAGATACGAGCCGAGTATTTTCACTTCACCGGTCGTCGCGTCCCCCGACATCACATATGCGGTGACGCGTCGCTCATCGAGCAGCCGCTTGACGGCCGCGGCTTGCCCGGCGGCGACGGTGATCCCGCCGTCGGCCTGAACCTGACTGCCGCGCACCGTTTCCGCATACGAGTCCACCGACGCGGCATAGGTGTCGGTGTTCACACGCCCCGAGTCCGTGACGCTGCCGATGGCCGCGCCAATCTCCACGTCGCGGGCCGCCGCAATGACGACCGTCTTGCCCGCGTCGATACCGGTGCCCGCGGTGGACGCGTCGCGTCCCGCCACGACGGTAACGTTGCCGCCCGTGTTGACGGCGGTTGTGGCGTGATCCGTGACCTGCGTGTAATTGTGGTTATCACTGGATCCGCCGCCGAATTCGCGGTTCAACGCCACCGCACCCAGCGAGATGTCGCGTCCGGCAGCGAGGTCGGCGTCGCCACCGGCGTCGATTTCCGCGCCGTTGACCGAGAGATCTCGCCCCGCAGTGATCACCAATGAATCCAGCGCACCGATGCGCCCCTGCGATTCGACAGTAGTTGCCGAACCGGACTGCGATCCGTTCACCCACTCGCTCGTATGGGTCTGACTGGCGACGACAACGTCTCGTCCGGCGGTGACATTGACCTGCTTGCCCGCAATTTCGCCGCCGATGTTGCGCACATCGCGTTCGGCAACGACGTCCACCTGGCCAACGCTGCCCAAGCCGCTCGTGCCGCCGATCACACCGCGATTGTCGACGTCGCTCGCATGGACTCGAGTGCTCGCATCGCCGACGATCTGGCCGCTGTTGTTGAGGTTGTTCGTTGCCTCGACGATGACGTCCCGGCCAGTCACCAATGCGCCGCCCGGTTGCATGACGACGCGTTTGCCATGCGCCAGGTACACCGTCGGCACGAGCACGGTGGTCGTGCTGCCGTCCGGCAAGGTCACCGTTTGGCGGACCAGCCAGACAATGTCATCGGTGAGGGCCCGCATTTGCTCGGGCGAGAGTCGAATGCCCACGCGCAGTTCGAGATCGCGGCCCGCGCGGGCGCCTTGCGCCAGCAACGCGCGGAACTCGGCGTCAGCCGTCGCTGTGGCGCCACCGTCCTGGATGCCCAGCGACGCGCGTCCCGTCAGGGTGAGCACCTGCTCGCGCACCAGCTTCGCCTCGTAGAAGCCGTCCCCGATACGCCGCTCGATGCCGGCCGGGTCGACGCCGAGCAACTCGAGCAGGTAGTTGCTGGAGACGAACGCGCCGTAATCGGTGAATCGCGAATCGGTCTCGACGAGATACGGTTGGTCGGGGGCGGTCACGACCTTGAACAGGGCGCTGCGCGGCAGCTTGAGATCGGGGATCCCGCCGGAGACGCTATCCAGTGTTTGAACCGCGCCCGAGATCTCGGACGTCGCCGGCGTCGCGGTCAAGGGATCGACGCCGGCCGGCGCACCGGTCGCAACCGTCGTCGCGTCGGTGTCGACGGCAACGCGCGCCGACGTGCCGACCGCACTGTCCGTTTGCCGGCTACCAATGATCGTGCCGTCGACGGTGCCGGTCTCGATGGTGACGTCGCGCCCGCGAAGGCTTGTCGTCTGGTTCGACGTGATCAGGCTGGGCAGCCCATCGACGATGGCGCGCCGTTCCGTCACGTCGAGATCGACCGTTGTGAACCAGCTATCGCTGTTGCCGCTCTTCTCGTGCCAATAGAGATCCGACGATTGCGCGATGCGCTCCACGCGCTCGAGTCCCACGCTGCGGCTCGTGATGCGAGCGTCGTTGCCGCGAACCTGCAGGTCGCCGCCGGCGCTGATCGTCGACGCATGATTCAACGCGGTGCCGTTATCCACGTTCAGGCGGATCGTGCCTTGCGACGTGATGACGCCCGGCGCGGCGACGTCGCCCAGGACGTCGGTCGCGCTGCGAACGGTAATGCGGCGACGGTATTCATTGGTGTCGCGGCCGTCCTCGATGCCGTGTCCACGGCGGAAGATCCGAACGCCTTCCTCGGAATCTCCGGTAATGGTGTGGCGGGACTGATCGACGAACGTCGGCCGGATGTGCGCATCGGGTTCGTAGTCGGGCCAGAACTGGATGACCCAATTTCCCTGGCCGTCATCCGTGATCGACTCGAAATGCTGAACGGCGCGTTGGGTGATGTTGCGGCTGTCGTAATCTCTCGAGAAAAAATTCCGCTTGTACAACTCGAGGATGGGGTGCTCCAGCGAAAACGTCTTCTTGTCGGTGTCGAGTGCCGTCACCCCGCGCTTGGCGATCGTGACGCTGATGGGGCTGTTCACCGCGTGGAGCTTCTCTGCCGAGAGTGCCGCGCGCGCTTCACGCCCCCAACGCCACTGCGTAAAGGCTTGGTTGCGCGGATTCGGGATCAGACGGGATTTCCACACCTCTGTGCCGTCTGATCCCGTTTCCTGATACCTCTCTTCGATCATCGCCGGTTCGCCGTTCACGCTCAGGCTGTGGCTTGCATGCTCGGTCGGCAATTCTTCGCAGGCGGATGCCGTGCCGGCAGCGCAGCGTGCCCGACTCCCCGATTCGTTCGGCAATGCCACGTAGCCAGCGATCCAGACGTCGCGCACCGTCTGGGTCTCGCTCGTGTCGCCGCCTCGCACAATGTTGATGTAGCTGCGGTCGTTCACGAACTCGCGCGTCGCGATGTCGACGTCGCCACCGGCTTCGAGCACGGCCGAGCGGTTGATGAAGCTACCCGTCTGCTGCGTCAGATAGCTCTGCGCATCGCGCGTCTCGCCCGCGGCGACACGCAGGGCGCCCAGGCTGTAGAGCGTCGCGCCATTCTCGTTGAGGACATCGCCCGACACGAAGAGATCGAGTTGCTGAGTCGCCGCCATTACGGCGCGCTCGCCCGTGTTCACGAAGCTCGCGCCATCGAATCGAATGCGCCCGCCGATGACGGCGCCGTTGTTCGTGAAGCGGGCGCCGATCAGCCTGACGTCGTCGCCATCGATGCGCGTGTCGTTGGTGATGTCGTCCACCACGTTCACGAGGACCGAACTGCCTCGCAGGCGCCCTTGCGCCGTGTTGACGACGCGCGCGGCGTTCACCGTGAGTTGCTTGATGGCCCCAAGCGCGCCATGAACGCGCAACAGGCCGCCGACGTCGAGCTTGAGACTGCCGTTCGCTTGCCAGGCGTGGTCGGCGCCATAGGTAAAGTCGCCCGGCAACGAGACGTGCAGCTCGTTGCCCGCCCGTAACCGGGCGGTGCCGAGCAGGCGCTGGGTGCGCAGGATCAGATTCTGATTGACGGCGATTTCGCCGGAGCGGTGGTCCAGTTCTGCAACGGCAAGGGACGCATCGCGACGCGCCTGAACCGTCCCGGTGTTCTCGAACGCTTGTGTTCGTTGCGCATCCCGCCACATCACGCCGAGGTCGGTGCCCGAGAATAGCGTCCCGGCATTGCCGAGGGTGTCGCGTACCGCCAGCGACAGATCCGCGCCGGCGCTGATAAGCGCGTTCGGGCCATTCATCAGCGCAAACGTCGTGATGGATACGCGACCGTTGCCGCCCACCAATCCGACAGGACGATTCGACGCCGAAGGTCGGGTCAGCGCATTCGTGATGACGTTCGCCGTGAGGGTCAGGTCGCCGCGCGTGCCGTTGACGATCCTGCCGTCGGTGTTGTCGAGCGCGCTGGACGACAGGGTGACGGCTGAGTGCCCGCCGGTCGACGGATCGCCCGCGGTTTCCATGCTGCCGCGCGTGTTGTCGAGCTTGCCACCCGCCGTGACGTACAGCGCCTGGCCCGCATGCATCACACCGTCCACATTCGTGATGTGCTGCTTCGCTGTCGCGGTCAACGGACCACGCGCTTGCAGTCGCCCGAAGCGATTGTTGATGTCCCGCGTCGAGGTGAGCTTGAGCGCGCCGCCGGCGGCGATCCAGGCGTCATTGAGGTTGTCGATGCCGTTCGCCGACACGTTCACAGTGCCGTTGCCGGCAATGCTGCCGACGGACTTCGCCGCGTTCCCGGGTGCGGCGCGATTGCGTAGCCGTTCGCGCAGGATGAGGTCGACGGCACCCGTGCCGGCATTCGCGATGCGGCCACCGGCGTTGTCCAGTTGTCGCCCGGACAAGCGCAGGTAGCCATTAGGCGCGCTGACGTCGAACGTCCCCAATCCGTTGTCGATATTGCCGGTGGCCGCGATGCGCAGGGCGTCGCGGGCGCTCACGTGGCCGGTGCGGTTGACGACGCTGCCACCGGCGACGATGTCGAGGCGTTCGCCCGCGGTGAGGTAGCCGGCCGTGTTGAGCAGGTCCGAGGCAACTGTTAGCGCAAGGGACTTGCCCGCATGCAGCCGACCCCCGGAGTTGTCGAAGTTGCCCGTGGTGACGGTGACGTCTGCATTGGCCGCGATTCGGCCGCCTTCCGTGTTGGTCAGCGTGTCCTGAACGGCAACGGTCGTTGGCGTTTGGCCGCTGTTGAGCAGCGCGCCCGCCGCGTTGTCGACATCCCGAGCCTTCACCATCAGCGCATCGCTGGCTTCGACCGAACCCGCGCGGTTATCGAGGGTCTCGCCCACCTCCAACGTCACGGACTTCCCCGCCAGTTGCCCCGAAGCGTTGTTCAGACCTGCGTCGACGTTCGCGCGCAAGTGTCGCAATGCCGTCATGCGACCGAGTGCATTCGTGAGCCACTTCATGCGCAACAGCAAGTCGCCGTTCGTGCCAATACGCCCCTCGCGGTTGACGAGCGATTGCCCCTTGATGGACAGCGCGCCGCGCCCGGCATGCGCCACGGTGCCGCCGGTGTTGTCCAATTGGGTGGCGTCGATGGTGGCGTCATGGGCGGCGAAATGGATCTCGCCTCCGCTATTTTGCAGACGTCCGCTGATGCTGAATAACGCCGAGTGATCGGCATCGGTGCCAGTCTGTCGGATCGACCCGGCGCCGTTATCCAGATGCTTGGCGTGAAAGGAAAGCGCGCTCGACTGCATCACCCCGCGCATGTTGCGGATCGTATCGGCACGCAGGATCAACGTCTCGCCCGCGTTCAAGATGCCGTTGGCGTTGTCGAACAGCCCGCGCACGGCAAGGGTGACGTGATGCTGCGCGACGATGCGCCCGCCTGCGTTCAGCAAGGGGCCTGCCGCATTGGCGACGAGCGATCCTTGCGCCGTCCATGTCCCGCTGTTGGACAGCGACGCCGCCGAGAGCGCGACGTCGCCACGCCCGGCAATTTCCCCTTGGGTATCGCCCAGTCGTGCGTTGTCTATGCGCGTCTCGGCGTGAAGACGAAGGTCTGCGCCGCCCAGTGCGAGCAATCGTCCACCGCGGTTCTCGATGGCGTCCGCCTGCAGCGAAAAAGCGCCCCCGGATTGCATCAGCCCGCCCGTGTTCGTCATCGGGCCATGGATGCCGGCCGTCAGGGAACGCTTCGCGGAGACGGTGCCGTAATCGTTGCGCCAGGTGCCCGCGTCGATGGACAGGGCGCCGTTGGTGGCGAACGTCCCCCACGTGTTGTCGACACGCCCGCCGGCCAAGCGGAAGTCGCCTGTGCCGGCGTGCTCGATCTTGCCCGACGTGTTGTCGATGTGCCCGGAGGTCAGCGAGAAGTGGCTGCTGTTGGCATGTATCTGCCCCTCGCGATTGCTCAGCAGGCCAGACAGCGAGAGTCGGAACGGGGATGCGCCCCATTGCGAGATGCGTCCGCGGCGATTGCTCAGTCCGGAGGCCTCGACGTCGAGACCGGACGTCCTGAGCGTTGCGCCATCGTGGATCACATCGTGGCGTGCCGTGATGTGCGTTGCGCCGCCGACTTGCGTCGTTGCGCGGGTCATCGCGACGGCACCGCTGCGTGCTTGCATCCGCAGCCCGCGCAGGGTGGTCAACGTCGCGCCGGTGAAATCGAGCGCGTCGCCGATCACGGCGATGTCGCCGGTGGCCGAATGGGTGCCGCTGGCTTGCATCAGGCTAGCGGTGGAGAGCGACAGGTTCCCTGTCTCCCCGTGCGTGCCGTCGGCCTTGGCGCCGGCAGCCATCGCGCCCGAGGACGCCACGGTCGCCGCATCGGCGACCAGATGCCGTCCAGCGGACAGCGTGCCGGAGTGGCGCCACGTGCCGCCGGCATCGAGCGTCACGTCACGCGCGCCGCGCAGGGTGCCCGAACTGACGAGGTCGCGCGCGCTTCGCAGCGCCAGCGCGCCGTCGGCCACTGTCTCGCCTCGAATCGACAAGTCTCCGGCGGCGGCCGCACGCAGGTCCTCGCGAGCGTGAAGTCGTCCGCCGATGCGAAGTTGCCCGGCGCTGTTCAACACGAGCGAACCCTGGTTGGCGGTGATGTGCCCGTCCACGTTCACGCCCACACCGGCTTCCGTGCCGATGAGCCGGATTTTTCCGGCATACATCCCGCCCAGACGGGAGATGTCGAGCGCGAAAGGCGGCGCGCCGCTCGTGGCCGTGGCGCTGCGGTGGATGCCGAACGTGGCCGCGTCGATATCGTTCAGGCCCGCGATGACATCCAGTTGTTGCGCGTGAACGGCGGCGTTCACCTCGACGGCGCGGGCAAGAAGGGCGGCGTGCGTCAGGTTGCTGGCGTTCAGACCCTGACCGGTAATTTGCAGGCGTCCATCGGTCACGCGAAACGCCTCGAGCGAGCCGCTGCCGCCAAACACCGGCAGGCCGGTCGTGAGCACTCCGCGAGCGGTGTTGATGAAACCGCAGCCGTCGCAGGTCAGCCCGTTGGGGTTGCTGACGATGACTTCGGCCCGCTGCCCGGCCACTTCCAGATAGCCAGCGAGGCGCGATGGCAGCGTTCCAGTCACCTGGTTGACGATGATGCGTGCCGGCGCGCCCGCGAGGTTGGGATTACCCGGCACGAGTCCGCCGATTTGCGTCTGCACGATGCTGCGCGAGTTATTGAGAATCGCACCCTGCGTGGGGACGTCGAACTGCTGGTAGTGGTTCTGGGACACGCCCGCCGCGCTGGGCGCGGTGATGTTGACGAGCGGCAACCCGTTCGGTGTCGTACCGACACCCGGCGCGTGCGGGCCGGGGGAAGCGACGATCTGCGATGCCGCCGTGATCGGGAAGCCGAGAGCAAGCAGCGCCGACAGGATTGCGGAATGAAGCGGGCGCAGAACGCGTTGTCGTGGTGCCCCCGCATGCGCGCCGCCCGATTGGCGACGACGCGAACTGCGTGCGCCCCGGGGCGTTCGGCCGCGACGTACGTTCTCTCCGACCGCGACCCATTGGCGTTGGATATGACTGAAGATCAGGTGAAAGCAACGTGTGTTCATGGTCGGGACTCAGTAGCGAAGGGCGATCGACACGCCGGCAACGGCGGCATTGACGGGAAACCTGGCGGGATGGAGGAGGGGTTTGGCGAGGAACACGTCGTAGCTGGCGTTGCCCCACGGGCCGCCGTAAGTGCCGATTTGTCCGCGCAGGCCGATGACCGCACCGGCCAGCCGGGCGCCGGGGAGGTAGCGGGCGCTCGGGCCGAACACGCGGCCGTAGTCCAAGCCCGCATACACGGCGTGTGCACTCGCCGCGATCGGCACGTGCAACTCGTTGCGAAGGAAGAAGCCGCGCTCGGCGCTCAGGGTCTGGTCGCCGGTGAAGCCGCGTACGCTGTACCGGCCGCCGATCGCCATCTGATCGACGGCCCATAAGGCGTTGGCGGTGGTTTGTCCGTGGAACGTACCGACGTATCTGATGGAACGCTGCCCCACCGGAAGCGGTACGGACCACTGCACGTCCAGGGTGAACATGCGGTACCGATATGTCTGCTTCGTCGGCCGTTGGGTGACGGGGTCGCGCAGGTCGTCCTGAGCGCCGAACCATGGCATGCCCTGCCGGTAGTTAAGGGCCAGGTCCGCTTGCGCCGTGCCGAGATATCGTCGGTGCGTTGCACCGATCTGCAGATAGGTGTTATTTCGATACTGCTGGGAAATCTCGAAGTCTTCGATGAAGCTCCGGCCGAATCGGCGACCGAGCCGCGCGTCGAGCGCTGTCTTGCCGCCGCTGTCGCGATGAACGACACGCTCCAGCCGCAGCTCGACCGTTTGGTTGCGTCCGCTCGACACGAACGATTCATTTGCGCCCGCAATGCGTTGGAAGTACGCGCGCGTGCTGCCGAAGATCGAGACGGTGTGGTAACCCCAAGGCACCGAGTAGCTGGCGCTCGCGCCCCGCGTGCCGAACCGGTCGTCGCCGGTCGACAGGTCGTGCTGGACGGCGACGTCCAGCAGGTCGTTCAGGCCGAGCGGATTATCGAGACCGATCGCCAGTTGCCCCTGCAGGCGCCCGGTGTCGCGCGTACCGCCGTTGTCGACGGAGGCCAGCAGGCGCCACGGCCGCGTCCGTTGTATGTCGATCAGCACATCGCTCGAACCGGGGGTGTCACCGGGCTCGATGCGAATATCGGCATCCTGGCTCGGCAGGCGCTTGAGTTGTTCGAGTCCCTGTTCGAGCGCGCTCAACGAGAGCAGGTCACCGTCGCGCAAGGGGACTGCGGAACGCCAGGTGCCGCGTGTGGCCGGATCCGAGAAGCGCACCGCCGAGACGGTGCCGGGGATGACCTGAAGCGTCAGATGCCCATCGGCCATGTCCTGCTCGGGAACGATCACGCGTGTGGTGACCCAGCCCTCGGCCAGGATCGTTTCGGTGGCCGCGGCGGCAATCCTGCCTACCCCATTCGTGCCGGCGCATTGCCCGACGAACGGGACGATCGCTGCTTCGACAGACGCGAAGGGCGCTGGCAGCGGGGCGCCGCCCAGTCCCGTGAGCGTGACGCTGCGCAGCGCAACGCAGGGCGATTCGGCGGGAAGCCGCAGGTTGTCTTGAGCGGCCAGTGCGCCGTCGGGGAGGGCCGGCAGGCGAACGTCGGGCGCGTCGGCGCGTTGTTCGCGCTCGTCGGCCTCCCGGCGTTGGCGCTCCAGTTGTTCGTCCTGCACGCCTTGCCGCACGGCGTCGTGCAACGCGGACGGGTGGCCTTGCGCGATGCTGGCCGGGCACTGAAACGCGAGCCCACACGCCAGCAGGCTCGTGCGCAGGACGGCCGGTGTGCAAAGGACGTGGGGGACGCGAGGAACGTAAGGGAGGTAAGGGACTACGGCGCGAAGGCGGTGATTGAGAAATGCGATGAAGACCGGACGGTCACGATGTGCCACGGATGATGTTGCCCTTTTTTGTAGTCGAAACGGGGCATCGCGACATCACGCGCACGCCGGAATCCGCCATGGCGGAGATCGACGCGCACGCAGACGCGAATGCGCAAAAAGGGCGCAACAGTGAGCACGATGAACATGCAGCAGCCGGGGGGGCTTACACCCTGGCGTCAGGCCAGAGGTTGGAAGGAACCGTGAGTGACACGACGGCGAGAATTCTGGCAGACGAGCATTGCCAAATATTTCGGTTTTGGACCCATGGACGAAGTTTCGGAATCGTCCGATGGCCGCCTCAGACGATTCCCGTTCTAAGGGCTTTCCCGATCCGTCGAACATCAGGGTCTGACCACCTTGCCGGCCGTAATTTTTTTCGCTAGTATTTTAGGTATAAACTATTTACGATTTAACAAAGATCGGCAAACGCGACGCGATCTGTGAATCCGGAGGCTGGAGATGAATATCGTCTGTATCGGTGGCGGTCCCGCGGGCCTGTATTTCGGGTTGTTGATGAAGCTGCGCGATCCGTCGCATCGTGTGGTGGTGGTCGAGCGAAATCGGCCGTACGACACGTTCGGCTGGGGCGTCGTGTTCTCCGATGCCACCATGGACAACCTTCAGGAGGCCGATCCCGAGAGCGCCGCGCAGATCAACGCCGCCTTCAACCGATGGGATGACATCGACATCCACTTCGAAGGCCGCACGATCACCTCGGGCGGTCACGGCTTCATCGGCATCGGCCGCAAGAAGCTGCTCAACATCCTTCAGGCGCGCTGCGAAGCGCTCGGCGTCGAGCTGGTCTTCGAGACCGATGTCGACGACGACGAAGCGATCGCCCGCCGCTATCAGGCCGATCTGGTGATCGCGTCCGACGGCCTGAACAGCCGCATCCGCACGCGTTACGCCGACACCTACCGCCCGGACATCGACACGCGTCAGAATCGTTTCGTCTGGCTCGGTACGCATCAACGCTTCGACGCCTTCACGTTCGCCTTCGAGAAGACCGAGCACGGCTGGTTTCAGGCGCACGCCTATCAGTTCGATGCCGACACGTCGACGTTCATCGTCGAGACGCCCGAGGAAGTCTGGCAGGCGCACGGCATCGATCAGATGAGCCAGGAAGAGGGCGTGAAGTTCTGCGAAAACCTCTTCGCGAAGTACCTCGGCGGCCATGAGCTCATGAGCAACGCCAAGCACCTGCGCGGCTCGGCCATCTGGATTCGCTTCCCGCGCGTGATCTGCGAACACTGGGTGCACTGGCGCGATGTCGACGGCAAGCGCGTGCCCATCGTCCTCATGGGCGACGCCGCCCACACCGCGCACTTCTCGATCGGCTCGGGCACCAAGCTCGCGCTGGAAGACGCCATCGCGCTTGCCGACGGTCTGCGCAGCGAGGGCATCGATGCCTTGCCGCGCGTGCTGGCCGACTACGAAGCGGCGCGCGGCGTCGAAGTGCTCAAGATTCAGAACGCCGCCCGCAATTCGACGGAGTGGTTCGAAACCGTCGATCGCTACGCTCGCTTCGCGCCGGAGCAATTCGCCTACTCGCTGCTCACGCGCTCGCAACGGATCTCTCACGAGAACCTGCGCGTGCGCGACCCCGCCTACGTGGAAGGCTTCGAAGACTGGCTCGCCAAGCGTTCCGGCGTGACGCGCGTCGACGGCCAGCAGGCGATTCCGCCGATGTTCACCCCGTACCGGGCGCGCGAACTCACGCTCAAGAACCGTATCGTGATGTCGCCGATGGCCATGTACTCGTCGGTCGACGGTGTGCCGGGCGACTTCCACCTCGTACACCTGGGCAGCCGCGCGCTGGGCGGCGCGGGCATGATCGTCGCTGAGATGACCTGCGTGTCGCCCGACGCACGCATCACGCCGGGGTGCCCCGGCCTGTGGAACGACACGCAACGCGATGCTTGGAAGCGTATCGTCGACTTCGTGCACGCGGGCAGCGACGCCAAGGTCGCCATGCAGATCGGTCACGCCGGTCGCAAGGGCTCGACGCGGCTGGCCTGGGACGGCATCGATCAGCCGCTCGACGAGGGCAACTGGCCGCTGATCTCGGCCTCGCCGCTGCCTTACATCGAGGGCGTGTCGCAGACGCCGCGCGAGATGACCCGCGCCGACATGGACCGCGTCAAGGACGACTTCGTGCACGCCGCCCGCCGCGCCGCCGAGGCGGGCTTCGACTGGCTCGAATTGCACTGCGCTCACGGCTATCTGCTTTCGAGCTTCATTTCTCCGCTCACGAACCAGCGTCAGGACGCGTACGGCGGCTCGCTGGAGAACCGGCTGCGTTATCCGCTGGAAGTCTTCCAGGCGGTGCGCGACGTGTGGCCGGCGGCCAAGCCGATGTCGGTGCGGATTTCGGCGCACGACTGGGTGGAAGGGGGCATCACGCCTGACGATGCCGTGACGATCGCCCGCGCCTTCAAGGACGCCGGTGCGGATCTCATCGACTGCTCGTCGGGTCAGGTCAGCAAGGACGAGAAGCCGGTCTACGGTCGCATGTTCCAGACGCCATTTGCCGACCGTGTACGCAACGACGCCGGCATTCCGACGATGGCGGTGGGCGCGATTTTCGAGGCGGATCACGTGAACAGCATCATCGCGTCGGGCCGCGCCGATCTGTGCGCGCTGGCGCGACCGCATCTCGCCGATCCGTTCTGGACGCTGCACGAAGCCGCGAAGATCGGCTACAAGGATCTGCCGTGGCCGTCGCAGTACTATGCGGGCAAGCGGCAGTACGAGACCAATCTGGAGCGTGCGGCCGCCTACGCTCAACAGATCGGTAAATAAGGACAGTTCATGACGTCAACGACAATCTCGGCCGGCGCGTCGCCAGCATCGCTGGCGGGCGTGCATGCGTTGGTGACGGGCGGCGCACGCGGTATCGGTGAGGCCGTGGCCCGATCGCTGCTGGCGCAGGGCGCACGGGTGACGCTGCTCGGGCGCAATCAGGCCACGCTCGCGAGCGGTGCACACGCGTTGGCCGGGCAGGGCGAGGTGTCCTGGGTCAGCGCGGATATCTCGGACGCCGCTGCCGTCGCCGCGGCTTTTGCACGCGCGGTCGGCCGCTTCGGCCCGGTGCAGGTGCTGGTGAACAACGCGGGGCAAGCGCTCAGCGCGCCATTCGGCAAGACGGACAGTGCGCTCTGGCAACAAATGATCGACGTCAACCTGACGGGGACGTTCCACTGTATTTCCGCCGCGCTGCCCGGGATGCTGTCGGCCGGGTGGGGCCGCATCGTGAACGTGGCGAGCACCGCCGGGCTGATCGGGTATCCGTATGTGACTGCGTATTGCGCGGCCAAGCACGGCGTGGTCGGGCTCACGCGCGCACTGGCGCTCGAAGTGGCGAAGAAAGGGGTGACGGTGAATGCCGTCTGCCCGGGGTATACGGAAACGGATATCGTGCGCGACGCGGTGGCGAATATCGTCGCGAAGACCGGGCGCAGTGAAGACGATGCGCGCGCCGAGTTGGCCCGCCGCAATCCGCAGGGCCGCCTCGTGCAACCGCAAGAGGTGGCCGACGCCGTGCTGTGGCTTTGCCAGCCGGGAGCGGGTGCGGTGACAGGACAATCGATCGCGGTGGCGGGCGGCGAAGTGACCGTCGGCTAAGCACCCATGCACACACTATTTGAGGAGATCGGCCAATGAGTGACGTGAAACTGACGATGGCGCATCACAAGCGCACGTTCGCGAACTATGAAGCCAAGCACTTTCTGTGGTCGGTGTCGAACGACGCGCAAGGGCGCGCGAGCGTGGGCACGATCACGCTGAACCGTCCCGACAAGAAGAATCCGCTGACGTTCGACTCGTATGCCGAGTTGCGCGATCTGTTTCGCGGTCTGGTCTACGCCACGGATATCAAGACGATCGTTGTGACCGGCGCGGGCGGCAATTACTGCTCGGGTGGCGATGTCCACGAGATCATCGGCCCGCTCACGCGGATGAGCATGCCCGAGCTGCTCGACTTCACGCGCATGACGGGCGATCTGGTCAAGGCGATGCGGGCCTGTCCGCAGCCGATCGTCAGCGCGATCGACGGGATTTGCGCCGGCGCCGGCGCGATGATGGCGCTCGCCTCCGATATGCGTCTGGGCACGCCGCAGGCGAAGACGGCGTTCCTGTTCGTGCGGGTGGGGCTGGCCGGTGCCGACATGGGCGCGTGCACGCTGCTGCCGCGCATGATCGGGCAGGGACGCGCGTCGGAGTTGCTGTACACCGGTCGTGTGATGACGGCCGAGGAAGGCCTGCAGTGGGGCTTTTTCAATGCCCTGCATGACAGCGGCACCGTGCTCTCGGCGGCGCAGACGTTGGCTGATCAGATCGCCTGCGGCCCGACGTTCGCGCACGGTGTGACCAAGAAGTTGCTGCATCAGGAGTGGAACATGGGCGTGGACGAGGCCATCGAGGCCGAAGCCGAAGCGCAGGCCATCTGTATGCAGACGAAGGATTTCCGCCGCGCTTACGACGCTTTCGTCGCCAAGCAGAAACCGGCGTTCAAGGGCGACTGACGCGAGCGAGACGATGAGCGATATCACTCCCCACAATGCGCGCAATGGCGACTTTCTGGCATGGCCGTTTTTCGACGAGGCGCATCGCCGGTTGGGCGCGGAACTCGACGCCTGGTGCACGCGCGAACTGAAGGTCGATCACCACGCGGATACCGATGCGACATGCGTGTCGCTGGTGCGCCAACTGGGCCGTGCGGGCTGGCTGAAGTATTGCGTGAGCGCGCGTCATGGCGGCGCGCTGGATCAACTGGATTCGCGGGCGTTGTGCGTGCTGCGCGAGACGCTCGCGCGTCACGACGGTCTGGCCGATTTCGCGTTTGCGATGCAGGGCCTGGGCAGCGGCGCGATCACGCTGGCGGGCAGCGACGCGCTCAAGCAGCGCTATTTGCCGCGTGTGGCTTCCGGCGAGGCGATTGCCGCGTTTGCGCTCTCGGAGCCGAATGCCGGTTCGGACGTGGCCGCGATGGCGTGTTCGGCCACGCCGGAGGGCGACGAGTATGTGCTGAATGGCGAGAAGACGTGGATTTCGAATGGCGGCATCGCGGACTTCTATTGTGTTTTCGTGCGCACGGGCGAAGCGCCGGGCGCACGCGGTATCAGCGCGTTCGTGGTGGATGCGGACACGCCGGGCTTGACGATTGCCGAGCGAATCGATGTGAGCGCGCCGCATCCGCTGGCGCGTCTGAAGTTCGAGAACTGTCGTGTGCCGGCGTCGCAGCGTTTGGGCGAGGCGGGGCAGGGCTTCAAGGTGGCGATGATGACGCTGGATATTTTCCGCGCGTCGGTGGCGGCGGCGGCGCTGGGCTTTGCCCGTCGCGCGCTCGACGAGGGGCTGGCGCGCGCGAAGTCGCGCGAGATGTTCGGGCAGACGCTGGCTGATTTCCAGATTACGCAGGCGGCCCTGGGCGAGATGGCGACGTCGGTGGACGCCGCAGCGTTGCTGACGTATCGCGCGGCCTGGCAGCGTGACGTGCAGGGACAGCGTACGACCCGCGAGGCGGCGATGGCGAAGATGTTCGCGACGGAGTCGGCGCAGCAGGTGATCGACCGCGCGTTGCAGATGTTCGGTGGCGCGGGGGTGGTGTCGGGCGCGATCGTGGAGCGTCTGTACCGTGAGATTCGCTCGCTGCGGATCTACGAAGGGGCAACGGAAGTACAAAAACTGATCATCGCGCGCGAACTGCTCAAGGACGGCTGAGCGCGGTCTGTGGCGGCGCGCAGGCGCCATGCTTGATTACCGGGGGCAAGGAGAAGCACATGGAACGATCTGGACATCTCGACACTTTCGCGCGCGACAATCTGCCGCCCGTGGATCAGTGGCCCGAGTTTCTGCTGGACAATCCGGACGTGGCGTACCCGGCGCGTATCAATTGCGCCGCCGAACTGCTGGATCGCGCGATTGCGCAAGGTCGCGGCGAGGCGCCTGCGATTTATTCGGTGGAGAACGGTCAGACGACGGTCACGACGTACTTTGGTTTGCGCGAGATGGTCGACCGCATCGCGCACGTGCTGCGCAACGACATGGCGCTGGTGCCGGGCAATCGCGTGCTGTTGCGCGGACCCAATAACCTGTTCATGGCGGCGGCGTGGCTGGCAGTGATCAAGGCGGGTCTGGTGGGCGTGCCGACGATGCCGTTGCTGCGCGCGAAGGAACTCAAGCAGATCGTCGACAAGGCGGAGGTCGGCGCGGCGCTGTGCGATGGACGTCTGAAGGATGAACTGGAGTTCAACCGCCGGGCGGACCATGAGTATTTCTGTCCCGGGTTGACGCAGGTGGTGTACTTCCACGACGTGGGTGAGGACTCACTGGAGGCCCGCATGGCCCGCCAGCCGGCAAGCTTTGAAGCTTGCGATACGGCGGTGGACGATGTCTGCCTGATCGCTTTCACGAGCGGCACGACGGGGCAGCCGAAGGGCACGATGCATTTCCATCGCGATGTGTTGGCGATGTGCGATCTGTTTCCGCGTCATGTGCTCAAGCCGGGGCCGGAGGACATTTTCTGCGGCACCCCCCCGTTAGCGTTCACTTTCGGTACGGGCGGCCTGTTGACGTTCCCGTTGCGTGTCGGTGCGGCGACGGTGTTGTTGGAGAAGCTCACGCCGGACAGTCTGCTGCAGGCGATCGAGCAGTACCGCGCGACGATCTGTTTCACGGCGCCGACGTTCTATCGTCAGATGGCTGCGCTGGTGGGCAAGTACGATCTGTCGAGTCTGAAGAAGACGGTGTCGGCGGGGGAGGCGTTGCCGGATGCAACGCGTCAACTCTGGAAGCAGGCGTCGGGTATCGAGATGATCGACGGCATTGGCGGCACGGAGATGATTCATATTTTCATCTCGGCGGCGAACGGCGACGTGGTGCCGGGCGCGGTCGGCAAGCCGGTGCCCGGCTATATCGCGATGATCGTGGACGAGAACATGCAGCCGCTGCCGCCGGGCACGGTGGGCAAGCTGGCGGTGAAGGGGCCGACGGGGTGTCGATATCTCGCGGACTCACGTCAGACGAATTATGTGAAGAACGGCTGGAATCTGCCGGGCGATACGTTCCGTTGTGACGAGGCCGGTAATTATTACTATCAGGCGCGCTCGGACGACATGATTGTCTCGGCGGGGTACAACATCGCGGGCCCGGAGGTGGAGTCGACATTGCTGCAGCATCCGGCGGTGGCGGAGTGCGGGGTGGTGGGCGCGAGCGACGAGGCGCGCGGTCAGATTGTGAAGGCGTATGTGGTGCTCAAAGCGGGCCAGCCGCGCGACGATGCGATGGTGAAGGCGCTTCAGGAGTATGTGAAGGCTAACATCGCGCCGTACAAGTATCCGCGGGCGATTGAATTTGTCGATGCACTGCCGCGCACGGAGACGGGCAAGCTGCAGCGCTTCAAGCTGCGGCAGATGGCGCATTGAGGCGAGGGCGGGGCGCTCCAGTTGGCGCCCACTCACGTTGACGCGGTGTGACGACGAGGCATGCGGGGGGAGAGGATATGTCGGAAGCTGAGGTGGCGGCGCACGCGTTTGTGAAGCCGTTGTTGGTGCGGTTCAAGCATTGCGATCCGGCCGGGATTGTGTTCTATCCGCGCTATTTCGAGATGATGAACGATCTGGTCGAGGACTGGTGCGCTGAAGGGCTGGGTCTGTCGTTCGGCGAGATGCATTTGCGTAATGCGATGGGTGTGCCGACGGCGAACATTGAGTGTCGCTTCAGTGCGCCGAGTTTTTTGGGCGAGACGCTCCAGCGTTCGCTGGAGGTCTCGCGTCTGGGTCGTTCGTCGATGACGTTGCGGATCCGGTTTTCCGGAGCGAACGACGAGACGCGTTTGCAAGCCACGCTGGTGTTGGTCTGGGTCGCGAAGGGCGAGGGCGGCAGGCCCGCCCCGATCGCGGTACCCGACGCCCAGCGCGCGGCGATTGTGCGCTTTGCCGCACCTGATTCTGTTATTGAAGGAGTGTCCTGATGCTGCAAGTTCTGCAACCCCCCGAATGGGCGAAGCCGCGCGGCTATGCGAATGGCATGGCTTTCGAGATGACGGCGGGCAGCCGCATTGTGTTTGTCGGCGGTCAGATCGGCTGGAATGGGCAGCAACGTTTCGAGACGGACGATTTCGCGCTGCAGGTGCGTCAGACGCTTGAGAATATCGTGGCGATTCTGGCGGAGGGCAACGCGAAGCCGGAACATATCGTTCGCATGACGTGGTATGTGAAGAATAAGCGCGAGTATGTGGAGTGTTATCGCGCGATTGGGGAGCATTATCGCGCGGTGATCGGTCGTCATTTCCCGGCGATGACGGCGGTGGAAGTGGCCGATCTGGTGGAGGACGAAGCGAAGGTGGAGATCGAGGTGACGGCGGTGGTGCCGGCGGCGTAGGCGTTGGGGATGTTAGGTAGGTGAAGGGGGGAAGCAGGATGGCGGGCATGGTCTGACGACGCCGGTTTTTCCTCTCGAAATGCGGCTTATGGCGAATCCGGCTGGGTTGGGGTTTGTCCGTAAGCCGTTTTGCTTTTCAGGACATATAGTCGTTATAGGCACACGTTGCGTGAGCGATCGGTGGCGATCCCGCCGGGAGGTACGCAATCATGAATGAAAACGCGTCGTTATCGCGCGGCGGGGGGTGGCTGTGGCTGTTGTTGCTGCCTTTCGCTGGCGTGCTGTGGGTGCCGTTCTACAACCGGCTCGAGCCGTCTCTCTTCGGTTTCCCGTTTTTCTATTGGTATCAGTTTGCGTGGGTGTTGGTGACCGCGCTGCTTACGGCGTGGGTGCACCGACGCACGGCGCCGGCTGACGCTGCGACGGGAGGTCGATCATGAACTGGACGGCCACGGTGGTTTTTGTCGCGCTGTTTGTGTTTGTCACGATCGTGGGGTTCGTGGCGGCGCACTGGCGACGCGGGGATCTCGCGCAGCTCGACGAGTGGGGGCTGGCAGGGCGGCGCTTCGGCACGATTGTCAGTTGGTTTTTGCTCGGCGGGGATCTGTATACGGCTTATACGTTTATCGCTGTGCCGGCGTTGGTGTTCGGCGCCGGCGCGCTGGGGTTCTTCGCGTTGCCGTACACGATTCTGGTTTTCCCGTTTGCGTTTGTGGTCTTTCCGAAGCTTTGGCAGGTGTCGCGAAAGCACGGCTATGTGACGGCCGCGGATTTCGTGAGCGCTCGCTACGGCAGCGGTTGGCTAGGGCTGGCGATCGCCGTCACGGGGATCGTGGCAACGATGCCGTACATTGCCCTGCAACTGGTCGGGATCGAGGTGGTGATCGGCGCCCTGGGCTTCCACGCGACAGGCTGGCTCGGCGATTTGCCTCTGATTATCGCGTTCGTGATTCTCGCCGCTTACACATACACCAGTGGATTGCGCGCACCGGCATTGATCGCGATTGTGAAGGACACGCTGATTTATCTGACGATTATCGCGGCGTTGATCGTGATTCCGACTCGCCTGGGCGGAATGTCGCATGTGTTCGCGGCAGTCCCCGCAGGGAATCTGCTGCTGAAACCGCCATCTGAAGGTTCGCTCGCAGGCTACAGTGCTTATGCAACGCTGGCATTGGGCTCGGCGTTCGCGCTGTTCTTGTACCCGCACTCGATTACGGCGCTGCTCAGCGCAAAGAGCGGTAATACGATTCGACGCAATATGGCGCTGTTGCCCGCCTATACGCTGCTGCTCGGGTTGATCGCCTTGCTCGGCTACATGGCGCTGGCCTCCGGGGTGAAGTCGATGCCCCAGTTCGCACCGTATTTCGCGCAATATGGGACGAATTTCGCCGTGCCGGCGCTGTTCCTCTATGCCTTCCCTTCGTGGTTTGTCGGCGTGGCATTCGCCGCTATCGCCATCGGTGCATTGGTCCCCGCCGCCATCATGTCGATCGCCGCCGCGAATCTCTATACACGTAATGTGCATAAGGAATTCCTGAATAAATCGGTGTCCGCTGCGCAGGAGACGCTGATCGCAAAACGTGTCTCGCTCGTGGTGAAGCTCGGCGCCCTGTTCTTCGTGCTGTTCTTGCCGCTTCAATACGCGATTCAGCTTCAACTGCTCGGCGGTATCTGGATCATTCAGACGCTTCCGGCAATCGTGCTCGGACTCTATACGCGATGGCTCGATCATCGCGGCCTGCTGATCGGCTGGTTCGCCGGTATCGCAGTCGGTACGTGGATGGCCGCTTCTACAGGCTTCAAGTCCTCTGTCTTCGCTCTGCACATCGGCTCGCTCACGATGCCCGGCTACGCCGCACTCTATTCGCTCTTCATCAATCTGGTTGTCGCCGTTCTGGTGACGGCGCTCGTCAAGGTGCTCGGCATGCAACCACGCTCTGATGCCACCCAGCCAGAGGATTATTCAGACGCAGTCCATTCTTGAGGGGGGTGTTTTGCTGGCGGATCGGGGCCTCAACACCGCTCCCCTAGACGGACCGAGGCCCCTTTCCGCCTCTCAAACATAAACCCAACTCGCTGCAGAAAGGGGCCCCGGTCCATCCCCCCTCCACGCCCCC
>NZ_CABPSG010000028.1:0-13554 GCF_902459595.1 Pandoraea soli
GGCTTTACCCCGAAGCAGCGGCTGGCCATGGCCGCTTAGTTTCTACTTCTCGCGGCCGTGGAAAATGGGGGCATTACCGGGTAGGGTAGACCTTCGAGGCGGCTGCATCTTCTTCCAAAGCAGGTAAATTGCGTAAACTGCTGGCCGTCTTGCTGCAAACAATGGGGTGAAAAATGTGGGGGCTCGACGCAAAAGATTGGGTTTTGGTTGGCGCAACGGTTGCCGGACCGATCCTAGCCGTGCAGGCGCAAAAGTGGGTGGAGCGAGCGCGTGAGGGGACAAGTCGGCGTGTTCTTGTTTTCACCACGTTAATGGCGACGCGTCAATCGCGAATCTCGATGGAGCATGTGCGGGCCCTGAACTCCATTGATCTGGCGTTCTACGGGCGACGCGTGCTCGGTATCACTATGCGTAGGCCGAAGTCTCAGGCAGTGCTGGACGCGTGGCATGACTACCATGCCCATCTAAGCCTATCAGAGGAGCGCAGGCCAAAGAATGATGCAGAGTTTCGTGATTGGACTGGTCGAGGAGATGAGTTGTTCACCAACCTGTTGGAGCGACTTGCGGCGGCGACAAACTTCAAGTTTGACCGCCAGCAACTAAAAGCCGGGAGCTATTCTCCGGAAGCTCACGGCACGGTGGAACTTGAGCAGCAAGCCGTGAGAAAGCTTGCGCTAGATGTGATGTCCGGTCAAAAGCCGCTCGCAATGGAAGTAAAGGCGTGGCCGATTGATGCCGCTGCAGTTGAGCAGCAGCGAAATGGACAGGCTGAGTTGGTGAGGAATCAGCGCGAGTTGATGGGAAGCTTGGCGCTAATACTGGGAAGACTCACCGACCGCGCTGTTGGTGTTGCCGGAGAAGCGCCAGTTGAGGTGCGATGCGACGGCGGCCCGGACCGGCAGGCTTAATAATCGGCTCCGGCAATGTATGGAAGCGCGATCTTTGCGCCGAAGATCAACGAGCTAGGCTCGCATACGTATCGTCGTGAATCCCTGCCTGTTGAGTCCGGCAGGGTAGAATAGCGGTGTCCAAGCAATCCAGCTTGGGCTTAAAACCAAGCAGAATTCGCCGGAGCCGTAGGACGTGCATAGGACTCGTGCAGTCTCGCGGCACAGCCAAGAAGTGACTCGCAGAAAAGAAAAACGGCTTAGGTCGTTGGACCTAAGCCGTTGTTTCTTCTGGGAAAACTCACCAGAGAATCTGGTGGGTGGTACAGGGATTGAACCTGTGACCCCTGCCGTGTGAAGGCAGTGCTCTACCGCTGAGCTAACCACCCAAATCATTAACTAAATCAATGATTTAGTGCTGATTGCTGAAGCTTTTGTTTCGCAATCAGGAGCAGAACTTTAACTGTTTTCGCAGAAGTCCGCAACTTTTCTTTTGTTCTATTTTTGCTGCCGCCGTGACGATATCTCTCGATCACTTCACGCCGTTTCTCGCGATGACTCGCAAGCAGCAAAGACCGCGATTATAGGGATGTTTTTCGAGCTTGGGAAGGCCTTCGTGCGAATTTTCCGTGTGGCTCGTTGCGAACTCACGCCGTCGGCGCCGCGTCGCCGTCCGGGACCGCCGGTTCGGTACGCCACACACACGTCCCCTTCATTCCCTTGTCGATGTCATTCAGCACACCGGCATGCTGCGCGACTTCGTCGTCCGCTGCCGCAATCACGGGAAGATCGAACTGGCGCAGCGAAATCTTCTCGCGCTGGGTGCCCGCGTCGCCCCCGTCGCCATCGCCGATCTCGATGACGAGACTCTCCTGGCCGCGCGTCATGGCGAGGTACACATCGGCGAGCAATTCCGCGTCGAGCAGGGCGCCGTGCAGCGTACGGTGCGCGTTGTTCACGCCGAGACGCTCGCAAAGCGCATCCAGCGAATTGCGTCGGCCGGGGAACATCTCCCGGGCACGCAACAGCGTGTCGATCAGGCTCGAGCAATGCTGCATGAACGGCGGCCAGCCCAGGCGGCCGAACTCCATGTCCAGGAAGCCCAGGTCGAACGCCGCGTTGTGAATGATGATTTCGGCATCGCGGCAGTACTCGCGCAACTCTTCCGCAATCTCGGCGAATTTGGGCTTGTCGGAAAGGAATTCGGTGGTCAGCCCGTGCACCGCCAATGCGCCCGGATCGCTGTCGCGCTCGGGGTTGATGTAGAAGTGCAGGTTGTTGCCGGTCAGGCGGCGATTGACCAGTTCGACGCAACCGATTTCCAGCAGACGGTCCCCCGTCTTCGCATTCAGGCCAGTGGTTTCGGTATCGAGGATCAGTTGTCGCATGCTGTTCGTTGAATCTCGTGTGCTTCGTGTGCTTTCGGAATTGACGCGCCGCGGGCCATGATCCCTCACGCAATGCGCGGATGCTGCTCAAATGGCGGCGCTGGCCATCGGCTCACTGGCCGCGACGCAGACTTTCCACGCCGCGGTTGGCCAACTGGTCGGCGGCTTCGTTGCCGTCGTGCCCGGCATGGCCTTTCACCCAACGCCAGTCGATCTGGTGTTTCTGCGAGACCGCGTCGAGTGTCTGCCACAGGTCGGCGTTCTTCACCGGCGCCTTGGCGGCGGTTTTCCAGCCACGGGCCTTCCAGCCGTGAATCCACTCGCTGATGCCTTTCTGCACATATTGCGAGTCGGTGTGCAGCACCACGCTGCAGGGCTTGTTCAGGGCTTCGAGCGCGCGAATGACGGCCAGAAGCTCCATGCGGTTGTTGGTCGTGTTGGCTTCGCCGCCGAACATTTCCTTGCGGTGTTTGCCCGCGATGAGCAGGGCGCCCCAGCCGCCGGGGCCAGGATTGCCTTTGCAGGCACCGTCGGTGTAGATCTCAACTTGCGGCAAGGTCATCTCTCAAACGATCAATCGGGCGCGTCGGCCGCTTGCGCCATCTGGCGATGCGTGGTGTTGGGTGTCGCCACCGGGGTCGCTGGGGCCGCCGCCGGCTGGAGGCCGAGTATACGCTTGCGCACTTTGCCGACCAAGCGCATGCCCCGCACGCGCTTGACCGCGCGCACCGCATAGAGTGCCCCGAAGATCGGCCACCAGCGGTCGCCGGCCGGTTCCATGAAATCAAAGCGCTGTAGCCAGTGCTCGCCGCGCAGGGGCGGGCGGTAGCAGCCGAAGCGACCGCGATCGATATCGAAGGAGAGCAGCTTGAGCCAGTCCTTCAGGCGCGTGAAGGCGATGAGATCGGCACCCGGCGGCAGGAACGGCGTGCCGGCGAGACGCCCCAGCTCTTCGCGCGCGCCCCACAGGCTCAGATTATTGAAGCCGGTGATGATGACCTGCCCCTCGGGCACGAGAATGCGTTCGACTTCGCGCAGGATGTCATGCGGATTCTCGGCAAACTCGAGCACGTGCGGCAGGACCACGAGATCGGTGCTCGCCGTGGCGATGGGCAACTCGTCGAAGCGGCTCACGAGGATGTCGCGTGGGATCATGTCGGCCGCGTCCGCGTGGCACGATGGCGTGCCGCTGGTCGTGTCGCTGGCGGCCTTGGTCACGAGCGGCGAGGCGTCGGGGCCGCGCGCAGCCGTCAAGACGAGACCGCGATATGGCATGCGGTTTTCGCGCAGCGTATCCAGTTCGGGGCGGCCAAGTTGCAGCGCGTGATAGCCGAACAGATCCCCGACCCATTGGTCGAAAAGGGCCTGTTCCCATGCGAGCGCGTAGCGGCCTGGTGGTGAGACGAGCCAGAGGGGCCAGTCTATAATCGGACGTTCTGACATGGTGGCGAGTATATATGGATGCGCACGCAGATGCGGTAAGTGAGGCGTCGGCCGGAACAATGACCGTCTTCCCCGTCCCCGCGTTCCAGGACAATTATCTCTGGGTCGTCGATAACGGCAAAGATGCCGTGGTGGTCGACCCGGGCGACGCCGCACCGGTGCTCGCCTATCTCGAATCGCGTAATCTCACGCTGCGCGCCATTCTCATCACGCACAAACATGCCGATCACATCGGTGGTGTCGATGCGCTGCTCGAGCGTTTCAACGTTCCCGTGCACGGCCCGGCCGGCGAAGCCATCGCCTGCGTCGATCATCCGCATGGCGGCGGCGAGACTGTTCACATCGCTGCCCCGGCCATGACGCTGGAAGTGATCGACGTGCCCGGCCACACTCAAGGGCATATCGCATATTTCCTCGGCGCCGGGGCCGCAGGTGCGCCGCATCTCTTCTGCGGCGACACACTGTTCTCGTGCGGCTGCGGACGCCTGTTCGAGGGCACGCCCGCACAGATGCTCGCGTCGCTGGATGCGCTCGCGGCGCTGCCACCCGCCACGCTCGTGCACTGCGCGCACGAATACACGCTGTCGAACATTCGCTTCGCGCTGGCGGTCGATCCGGATAACGCGGCGCTCAATGCGTGGCATCGGGAGGCAACGGCGCTACGCGCGGCCGGCCGTCCCACACTGCCCACGACGCTCGCCCAGGAGCGCGTGACCAACCCCTTCCTGCGCAGCGACGCACCGGCGGTCATCGCGGCCGCGCAACGCCATGCCGGGCGCGCGTCGCTCTCTCGCGAGGCGGTGTTCGCTACCGTGCGTAGCTGGAAAGACAGCTTCCGTTGATCGTGACTCTGCCACGCTGTCAACAGCGTGGCGTGGCATGACATTGTCACAAAGCGGGCGTTGACATGTTCGCTCGCATCTGCTCAGCCTTGTCGCATCCCCTCCCTGCGATGTTTCGGTCTCTTACCGATCCCATCGAGCCCGCTGTCCGGGCGTCTCGTTTCAGCCACATCGCGACCGTCAAAGATCGGGGATAACCCTCAAATTTGGGGTCTTTTTGCGTAAATTTTGCAAAAAAATTAGGCAGAATGGTTGACGCATCTGAAGGGTTTCCTTACCATTCTTGCCAATTTCATGAAGATGCAACCCAATTCGAGCCCGATCAATGCGACTTATCGTTAGCTTGCTACTGACGCTGCTTCTGGCGGCGTGTGCCGGCACAGCACCGACCAACGGTGCATTGAGTTCCACGCCGACTGCGCAGGGCCAATCGCCCCTCGCCACGACGGCCAAAGGCAAGCAACGCGTCTCAAGCGATCAGACCATCGACCTTGACAGCGACTCGATCAACGATCTGGCCTACGGTAGCGACGACGCCGACCTTTGGTCGCGCATTCGTCATGGTTTCGCGATCCCCGATCTGGACACCGACCTCGCGCAGGACCGCACGCAGTGGTATGCGCAGCGTCCCGAATACGTCGAGCGCATGATCGAGCGCTCGAGCAAATACCTGTTCCACATCGTTGAAGAACTCGAGCGCCGTCATATGCCGACGGAACTCGCGCTGCTGCCGTTCGTGGAAAGTGCGTACAACCCGCAGGCGCTCTCGACGGCGAAGGCGGCCGGCATGTGGCAGTTCATTCCCAGCACGGGCAAGACGTACAACCTCAAGCAGAACATGTTCCAGGACGAGCGCCGCGACGTGCTCGCCTCGACGACCGCAGCGCTCGACTACCTCTCGAAGCTCTATGCGATGTTCGGTGACTGGCAACTGGCGCTCGCGGCCTATAACTGGGGCGAAGGCAACGTGCAGCGCGCGATCGAGCGTAACCAGGCGCAAGGGTTGCCGACCGATTACCTAAGCCTGCGCATGCCGACCGAGACGCGTTACTACGTGCCGAAGCTGCAGGCGATCAAGAACATCATTGCGCATCCGGAAATCTACAGCGTGAAGCTGCCCGAAATTCCGAATCACCCGTACTTCGTCAGCGTGACCACCAAGCGCGACATCGACGTGGCATTGGCCGCGAAGCTGGCCGACCTGCCGCTCGACGAATTCCGCGCACTCAATCCGTCGTTCCGCAAGCCGGTGATTCTTGGCGCGGCACAGCCGAAGATTCTCCTGCCGTTCGATAGCGCCGAAGTGTTTCAGCGTCGTCTGAAGGGCTATGACAAGCCGCTATCGAGCTGGACGACCTACACGTCCGCATCGCGTGAGCGTCCTGAAGACGTCGCGCGCAAGCTGGGTGTCGACGCCGCGGTCATCCGTTCGGTCAATAACATTGCGCCGCGCATGCGCCTCAAGGCGGGCTCGACTTTGCTGGTGCCGCGCTCGGACGACATTGACCAGGACATCAGCGCGTCGGTAGCACGCAATGCCGTGCTTGCGCTGGAGCCGGATATTCCCGATACGCGCAAGGTGATGGTGCGTGCTCGCAAGCACGACACGCTTGCCCGCGTGGCCCAGCGCAGTGGCGTGAGCGTCGCGCAGATCAAGAGCTGGAATCGTCTGCGCCGCGATACGCTCACGTCGGGCCAACTGCTGGTGCTTCATGTACCGGTCAAGGACGCCTTGCGTGTGGCGGCTGCATCCGAGGCCCCGGCGGCGGCCACAGGGGACGGCGAAGCCCCGCGCACGCGTCTGGTGCGCGGCAAGCACGGCAAGATGATCCGCGTGGTGGAGCGTCGGCCTGCCGCCAGCCCGGCCAAGACAACCAAGGCGGCTACATCCGGCGGCAAGACGGCCCGGACCAAGGTCGCGGCGAAGGCACCCGCCAAGACGGTGGCCAAGACGGCTGCGAAGCCAGCGGCCAAGACATCCTCGAAGGTCACCCGTACGGCACAGCGCTGAGCCGTAACATCGACTTCGCTCGGTGATCGGCAGGTCGCCGAAACACCGCACCACCCGACGCCCGTGAGGATTTCCACCTCGCGGGCGTTTGTCATTGTGGCGCGCCAACGTCCTGGCAACGCCCGTCCGCTGTATCACCGATCCCGGCTGACTTCGCGTATTCCCCTAGCATTTCCGTGCGTGGGCGTGCCCGTCCGGTAAGCCTTCCGTAAGCGTCAACGCGCACACTGAGCGCGAGGCACGACATCCGTGTCCGACGAATTCATTGCACCGAAACGCATTGCCGGTCGGCGGCGACATGCCGCTCGACCCTGCCGGCCCGATCCGGCGCCGCGCCAGCTCCGTTTTCCACCGGCACCGCCGGTGAGGGACGGGCGCGCGAGCCCATCCCTATATGCAAGGAGACACCATGACTTCGTATGCGTCGTTTCACGCCCGTTCCATTGCGCCCGATTCGCGCGCGGCGTTCTGGGAGGAGCAGGCCCGCCTGATCGACTGGGAGACCCCCTTCACCCAAGTGCTCGACTACGACAAGCCACCGTTTGCGCGATGGTTCGTGGGCGGCCGAACGAATCTGTGCCACAACGCCGTCGATCGCCATCTGCCATCGCGTGGCTCGCAGAATGCGCTGATCTGGGTGTCGACGGAGACCGAGCAGGAGCGTGTCTACACGTACGACGAGCTTGCGGCGGAAGTCAATCGCATGGCGGCGTCGCTGCAATCGCTCGGCGTTGCGCGCGGCAAGCGGGTGTTGATCTACATGCCGATGGTGCCCGAAGCCCTGTTTGCGATGCTCGCCTGCACGCGGCTCGGCGCAATCCACTCGGTGGTATTTGGCGGCTTCGCATCCGTCAATCTGGCGGCACGCATCGACGACGCACAACCGACTGTCATCGTCTCGGCCGACGCCGGTTCGCGCAACGGCAAGGTCGTGCCCTACAAGCCGCTGTTGGACGAAGGCATCGCTCTCGCGCAGCACAAGCCGTCGAATGTGCTGATGATCGACCGGGGCCTCTCGCCGATGACACGTGTGCCGGGCCGCGACGTCGACTACGCGCCGTTGCGCGAGCAGTTTCTCGATGCCGCCGTGGCTTGCGAATGGCTCGAATCGAGTGAGCCGTCCTACGTGCTCTACACCTCCGGCACAACGGGCAAGCCGAAGGGCGTGCAACGCGATACCGGCGGGTATGCGGTGGCGCTGGCGGCGTCGATGCAGCACATCTTCTGCGCGAAGCCGGGCGACACGATGTTCTGCGCGTCTGATATCGGCTGGGTGGTGGGGCACAGCTACATCGTGTACGCGCCATTGCTCGCCGGCATTGCGACGGTGATGTACGAGGGCACACCGATTCGTCCCGATGGCGGAATCTGGTGGCGCATTGTCGAAAAGTACAAGGTCACGCAGCTATTCACCGCGCCCACGGCGATTCGCGTGCTCAAGAAGCAAGACCCGGCGTATCTGACGCAATACGACCTGTCGTCGCTGCGGCTGATCTTCCTCGCGGGCGAGCCGCTCGACGAACCGACGGCGCGGTGGCTCACCGACGGCGTGGGCAAACCGGTCGTCGACAACTACTGGCAGACGGAGACCGGCTGGCCGATTCTGGGCATGGTGCGCGGCGTGGAGGCCTTGCCGGGCAAGCTCGGGTCGCCGGGCAAGCCGGTGTACGGCTACGACGTGAAGCTCGTCAACGAGGTGACCGGCGAGGACTGCGGGCCGAACGAGAAGGGCGTGCTGGCCATCGAAGGGCCACTGCCGCCGGGGTGCATGAGCACCGTCTGGGGTGACGACGCTCGCTTCGTCAAAACCTATTGGCAGACGGTGCCAGGCCGCACGCTGTATTCGAGCTTCGACTGGGGCGTGCGCGATGAAGACGGCTATTACTTCATCCTCGGTCGCACCGACGACGTGATCAACGTGGCGGGCCATCGGCTTGGCTCGCGCGAGATCGAAGAGAGCATTTCGAGTCACCCGGCCGTGGCGGAAGTCGCGGTCATCGGTGCGCACGATGCACTGAAGGGGCAGGTGGCCATCGCGTTCGCGGTGCTGCGTCAACCCGCGTTGGCGGCCACGCCCGAGGCGCGTCTGGCGTTGGAGGGCGATGTCATGAAAACGGTGGACAAGCAACTTGGGGCGGTGGCGCGTCCGGCACGCGTGTTCTTCGTCGCGATGTTGCCCAAGACGCGCTCGGGCAAGCTGCTGCGCCGCGCCATCCAGGCCATCTGCGAAGGCCGCGAAACCGGCGATCTGATCACGCTGGAAGATCCGGCGGCGCTGGAGCAGGTACGCGACGCGGTGAAGGGCGCGTAGTTCGCACCGTCATGAGCACGGCGCAGGCGCGTGCTCATGACGGGTCATCGCCCGTCGATGTCCCGTCTCCCAATTCGACCTCGTCACCTAAACGGCTTGTCGAGAATCTCGGGCGCGCGGATGGCGTCGATCAGCAGGCCGAGAAAGGCTTCGACGGGGGCGGGCAGGGTGCGTCCGGCCATTGTCTGCACTTGCAGTGAGCGTTGGTGCAGCGCAGGATTTCGAATGGGGATGGCGACGAGCCCTTCCGGATCGAGCCGGCTGCGCACCGTGAGCAGACCGGTGAGCGTCACGGCATTGCCGGAGCGCACGAAGCTGTGCAGCGAGGCATGATAGTTGCTCACGAATACGGGTTCGAACAGCAGGCCTTCGAGAATGCAGCACAGGTCGAACATCTGGCGGATGGTCACGCCGGCATTCGATAGCGCCATCGGGTAGGGCAGCAAGTCGGCAAGCGCGATGTCGCGTCGTTTGGCGAGTGGATGTTTCTTGGCCATCAAGGCATAGATCGGCGCCGGTTGCGTGTGAACGACCTGCACCCCTTTTTCCGGGGCGACGCTGAAACACACGGCGATATCCGATTCGCCGTCGCGTACGCGCTCCGTGGCGACGAACGGCGAGACAACATCGAGCAGAAAGTGCGCGCCAGGGTAGGTTTCGCGAAAGCGTGCGAAGACCTGTGGCAGGAAATCCCGCGCGACACCCTCCGCACTGGCGACGCGAATTGTCGCGCGCCCCACTTCCGACAGCCCCCGGATTTCCGACGTGACGCGTTCCGCATCGAGCAGCATGCGACGCGCGTGGTCGGCAAGCAACTCGCCCGCCTCGCTCAATACCATGCCGCGCGGACGCCGTTCAAACAATGGCGTACCAAGATCTTCCTCAAGCTTTGCGATCTGCCGACTCAAGGCTGAGATGGCCACGTGCAGGCGCTCGGAGGCGCGGCTGAGTGAGCCCGTGCGGGCGACTTCCAGAAAATAGCGTAGCGCGTGCGTTTGCATGGGCAGATGACCGAAGTGGCGGATGACGCCGCCGAAAGCGCGGGGTTTTGCGCGATTTTAGCTTTGCCGAAACGGCAACGAAACCTTCGAAATATTATCATTGTTGTCAAAATTACCCGCTCCTAGAATGGCCTCAACGGTTGTGCAGCAGCGTGCTACCGACACGCGTGGCCGTGTGTACGAGCCAGGCAGCCGTGCCCTCAAAAGCCATCTGGAGACAAGCAGTGACACGTAGCGCAGCCATTACCCAAGCCACCGCCCAATACGATTCGGGCGCGTTCCTCGATACGCTCAACCGCCGCATCGCCTACAAGACCGAGAGTCAGGAGCCGAACAGCGGCGACGTCCTTCACGCTTATCTCGCTGACGAAATGACGCCCGCGCTGGCGGCGCTGGGCTTTACGTCGCGCATCGTGCCCAACCCGGTGCCGGGCGGCGGCCCGTTCCTGATAGCGCAACGTCACGAGAGCGACGATGCGCCCACGGTCCTCACCTACGGTCACGGCGACGTGGTGCGAGGCTACGACGCGCAATGGCGCGACGGCCTGAAGCCCTGGGAGATCGTGGTGGAAGGCGATCGCTGGTACGGGCGTGGCACCGCCGACAACAAGGGGCAGCACACGATCAACCTGTCGGCGTTGGCGGAGGTGTTGGCGTTGCGTGGCGGCAAGCTCGGCTACAACGTGAAGATGATCGTGGAGATGGGCGAGGAGATGGGCTCGCCGGGGCTGCACGCGATTTGCGAGCAACTGCGTAACGAACTGCGGGCCGATGTGCTGATTGCCTCTGACGGGCCGCGACTGGCGGCGCAACGTCCGACGGTGTTTCTCGGCTCGCGCGGCTTGGTCAACTTCAAGCTCAGTCTGAATTTGCGCGACGGCGGGCATCACTCGGGCAACTGGGGCGGACTGTTGCGCAATCCCGGGGTTGTGTTGGCGAACGCGATTGCATCGATTGTCGATGGCAACGGCAAGATTCTTGTCGACGGGTTGCGTCCGCCGGAGGTGCCGGCGTCGGTGCGTCGCGCGCTTGCTGGGCTGGAGGTGGGCGGCGGACCGAACGATCCCGAGGTCGACGTCGATTATGGCGAGCCGGGATTGACGCCGACGGAGCGCGTGATCGGCTGGAACAACATCGAAGTGCTGGCGTTCAAGACCGGCAATCCGGAAAAGCCGGTCAACGCGATTCCGCCGTACGCCTATGCGCACATGCAGATTCGCTTCGTCGTCGGCACTGACTGGGAGCGGCTGGGCGAGATCGTGCGCGCGCATCTCGACGCGCACGGTTTCCCGATGGTCGAGGTGGAGGTCGAGCGCGGCGTGATGGCGACGCGTCTCGATCCGGAAGATCCGTGGGTGCTGTGGGCGTTGACGTCGATGCGCGAGACGACGGGCAAGCCGCCGGTACTGCTGCCGAATCTGGGGGCACGTTGCCGAACGATGTGTTCGCCGATGTTCTGGGGCTGCCGACGCTGTGGGTGCCGCACTCGTACCCGGCCTGTTCGCAGCACGCGCCGGACGAGCATCTGCTGGGATCGGTGGCGCGCGAGGCGTTGCAGATCATGGCGGGTCTGTTCTGGGATCTGGGGGAAGTCGATCTGAAAGAGGGGAAGCCGCGATGAACAGCTCAGTGACCGCCGCAGGGGCGGATCAAACGAACGGCGCGTTGAGTGTCGGCAACGAGGGGGTGCGTGCGGACGTGCCCGTGTACAAGTTGATTGTCGCGACGTCGATCGGCAATGCGCTCGAGTGGTATGACCTGATCGTCTATGGCTACTTTGCCGTGACGATCTCCAAGTTGTTTTTTCCCGCGCACGATGCGACGGTGTCGCTGCTCATGGCGCTGGGGACGTTCGCGTTGTCATATCTTGCGCGTCCGCTGGGCGCGTTTGTGCTGGGCGCGTATGCGGACCGGCGGGGGCGTCGCGCGTCGTTGATGTTGTCGATTGCGATGATGACCTTGGGCACCGGGCTGATCGCGTTCATGCCGACGTATGCGGCGATTGGGGTTTGGGCGCCGATCGGCATTTTCTTGTCGCGCTTGTTGCAGGGGTTTTCGGCGGGCGGCGAGTTTGGTAGCTCGACGGCATTTCTGGTTGAGCATGTACCGAACCGGCCGGGCTTCATGTCGAGCTGGCAGTTTGCGAGCCAGGGGGCGAGCACGTTGCTGGCGTCGGCGTTCGGGGCGGTGCTGACCGGGGCGCTGACCCAGCCGCAACTGGAATCGTGGGGGTGGCGGATTCCGTTCCTGTTCGGGATGCTGGTCGGGCCGATCGGGCTTTACATCCGGAAGTACGTGGACGAGACGCCGGCATTCGAGCATGACGTGGCGCGCAAGCGTCAGGCGCAGGTGGCGGGCGACGACGCGGGCCAATCGCCGGTACGAGAGGTGTTGGCAACGCAGAAGTCGCGTCTGCTGGTGTCGATTGGGGCGCTGGTGCTGACGACGACGGCCAACTACATGATCCTGTACATGCCGACTTACGCGACGAAACAGTTGGGTTTGCCGCCGGCGCAGGGCTACATTGCGACGCTGGTGACGGGCTTCGTCATCATGACGCTGACGCCGTTCGTGGGGCATTGGTCGGACAAGGTGGGGCGTATTCGCATCATGCTGGCGGCGGGGGCACTGTTCTTCTGCACGGTGTATCCGGCGTTTGCGTACATGAATGCGCATGCGTCGCTGCTGACGATGATGGTCGTGATGCTGTGGGTGGGCACGTTGAAGGCGGTGTACTTCGCACCGATTCCGGCGCTGATTTCGTCGTTGTTCCCGACACGAACACGGGCGACGGGCATGGCGGTGGGTTACAACCTCGGTACGACGATCTTTGGCGGCTTTACCTGGCTGATTGCGTCGACGGGCAACAAGCTGGCGCCGGGGCTGTATTTGATGGTGGGGGCGGTGGTGAGTCTGACGACGCTAGTGATCGCCAAAACGCGGATGGGCGTGCGCTGAGGCGAGACGATTGGCTGTGGAATGAAGAGGCGCCCGGCGGCGTCGCATGTGAGGGATGCGTGCGAGGCGGTCGTGGCGCCTTTTTGGTTTGTCGGCGGTTCGCCTGCCGGAATGTATGCGTTTTGCGATACATCCGGAATTTCGGTGTGCGGTGAATCGGGCGGTGTGCGGTGTTCAATTGAGGCGTCTGCCCAGCAGCGTCGCTTTGCAACGTGACGCGCTATTCAAATGGGGGGGGCGTCAGAATGTCCTAGTCGATCTCAATGGGAGTTGATAGTACTGTTCCTTGCTGATTACGGATTTCGAAAACCATGACCGAGCATTGGCGCCCATTTCTGTAGGAGCCGACTTCGTAGTCTTTTCCTGGTTCAGGTACGAAGCTAACAATATCGCTTGAGCAACTCACTGAATTTTTTACCATTTTGACGGATCCTAGCGGACTATGATAAAAATGGCCTAGTTCGATAAATGAATTTCTGACCTGCAATTTACGCCCCGCAGGGATGACAAATTCGCGATAAAAAACATTGGAAAGAAGATTGCTACGCTGTTGCATGTTTTTTGTACTTTCGGTTTCGCTAATACCGATGCTTTCATTCTTGGTCGTTCCTAGAAAAGAGCTAAATGCATCTCCTGCACTGGGCGGTCTCAAGAGTCAAGTGCAACGTTGAGCTAACCCAGCGGTTTCCAATTCCTTGGCCATTGCTTCCTCG
>NZ_CABPSG010000029.1:0-11692 GCF_902459595.1 Pandoraea soli
GTGAACATCGATCCGTCGGTGGGCGTGCGCGTGGCATCGACGCGCCTGAATGCGTTCGACGAGACGAACCGCGACGGGCAAGGTACCGACGGCCTGAAGGTGGGTTCGCAATCGCAGACCTCGACGCGCGGTGTGGTGGGTGTGCGTCTGTGGAGCGAAGTGGCGAGTATCGCGGGCGGCAAGGTGGCGCCGTCGCTGCGCCTGTCGTACGAGCACGAGTTCGGCAACACGCAGAGCAGCCTGACGAACGCGATCTATGGCGCGCCGAGCGGCTTCACGGTGAAGGGTCCGAAGCTGGGCCGCGATATCTTCACGGCGGATCTGGGCGTGGACATGCAGATCAAGAAGCAACTGGAAGTGCGCGTGGGCGGTAACGTCAGCGTACGCAAGGGCGAGAGCGCGCTGGGTGGTGGCATCTCGGCGAAGTATCGCTTCTAAGGGCGTGAGCAGGACGCTTTCCTCGCAAGGGGAAAGCGCGGATTGCTTCCCAAGGCAATCCGTGTGGCGCAGCGAATCGTCATGATCGGTGCGCTTAAGGCTTCAAACCATTGGGTCGAAACCCCCGTTACTTATCGGTAACGGGGGTTTTGTTATTGGGCGACGCTTCCTGAAAGCGGAGATAACACCGTTAAAAAAATGCGCCGGTTGGTGGGCGCAATTGGTGCGCCGATCATTCGCTGCCGTGTGGATCGATCCGGTGAATTCCATGTGCACTTCGCGCTGCCGGTGACCTCCTGGTGCTTCCCATGTTGTGAGGGATAAGGGCTAGGAATGGATCGACATATTGGCGAATTATTGACATTCCAATGATATTCGTGGGGATTTTCACTCTGATTTTCGTGGGATATGTCCCAAGGCGAAGGTTTTGGGTGAGTAAATTCCCAATGCCCCGGTTCAAAGACCGTTAATACGTTAATCACGTCCTAAGATTCGTGTCACTCATCGGATGCAACGCAACTTGCGGATTGGCATTCGACATTGCCAATCACGAATTTAAGAGGGACGTAGAACATGAAGATCAACGCTATCGACACCCACACGGGACTCCATTCCACCCAGGACACCGACACACTCGCGGCCCGCGTACGCCGTACGGCAATCGCTGGCGCCGCTGCTGTTGCCCTGACGGGCGGCGGCATGGTGAGCGCCAACGCCGCTACGGAAGTGGTGGCCGAATCGAGTGCCGCGGAAGAGAACTGGAAGCGAATGGGTCGGACGGCGGCCAAACAGTCGGGGCTGTCGATGGACCGTGCGGCTCAGGTGATCGCCGACGCGGCGGACAAGAAGGCCGAGTTGGTCATGGCCCTCACGGTTGAGCGCAAGCAGACGAAAGCGCTCATGGATGCCAGCGATGCCGTGCTCAAGGCCGAAGGCAATTTCTTTCAGCGTGGACTTGATCAAGCCGAAAAGCGCCTCGACAAGGCGCGCGCCAACCTGAGCAAGGCAACGCAGATGCGTGAAGCGACCCAGGCACGTCACGAGTCCCTGGCGCAAGAGAAGGCCAATGCGACACTGACGCTGTGGCAGAACGCGGCTGCGCAGTTGACGGCCGCTGCCTCGAACCAGGAGCCGACCGAGTCGCTGACGGTCAAACACGAGCGCACGTTCACCGATGCGTCGGGCCTTTCGACGGACGACTTCTTCAAGCGCATCGACGACGCCATCGCCCGCGGCAAGGAAAACAACGCGAAAATGGCCGCGGAACTCGACAAGCCGGCGTTCCTGAAGCAGAAAGACCACGAAATTGCGAAAGCCAAGCGCGCCCTCGAACTCCTGAAGTCCAAGCAGAAGGCCAAGCTGATGGTGGCTAAGGCCCCGCTGGTCGAAACCGCCTCCGCACTCGGCGTGCCCGCACCGGCACCTGCGATCGCCGAGATCAGCGAAGTGGCCGCCGCCGCGACCGAGTCGGCAGCGACGGCAACGCCCGCCGTCGTGATGGCGGATGCCTCGGATGTCGACTGGCGCAAGTGGATGGACGACAAGACCCGCGAGATCAAGGAAGGCGCCGAGACGACGGCTCGCATCGTCGAGACGAGCGAGCATGCCACCGACGAGGAAAAAGTGACGACGCGTCAAGTGCTGACCGAAGTCATTGAAACGCTGGAACAGGAACTTGGCGAGTCGAGCGGCGACGATGGCAAGGAAACCAATCCCGATGACGTCACCCGCGCGGGCGTTGATTCGACGGACACCGACGTCGGTGACAATTCGGCGGATACCGTTGTGGGTGTCGATGAATCCATCGCTACCGAGTCGCCTGCGGAGCCCACCGAATCGGAAGCCTTGGTGCAACCCGTCGACCCGGCCGTCCAGGCCATGGCCGCCGGCGTCGTGCTGACGCAGATGGCCAACGCGGCGCAGCAGAACGCCGATCTGTTCCGCAAGGGCATGCAAGACCGCCTGTCGGGCGACGATGCGTTCATGCAGCCCACGGACATCGCCTCGGCAACGAGCGGTATCTCCACTTGGGCGCAAGCCATGGGCGGTCAGACGACCGGCCAGGCGCGCGGCGACGTCGCTGGCTTCTCCATGCGCGGAGCCGGGATGGTCGCGGGGATCGATGCCAAGAAGAACAACACACGTGTCGGCGTGGCCGTCGGCTACGGCGATGCCAGCGTCGACGCCAACGGCGCGAACAGCCAGAACGCCTCGTCGAAGGTCAGCACGTATAGCGTCGGTCTGTATGGCGCGCACGAAGTCGACGGCTGGTTCGCGAACGGCGGCGTGTCGTATAGCGCACACAGCATCAAGAGCCAGCGCACGGCCAAGCTCGGTGGCGAGGTCTATGGCCTCTCCGGCAAGACGAGCGCTACGACCATCGGTGGCTTTGCGCAGTTCGGCAAGCATATCGTCACCCGCGCCGTGAACATCGACCCGAGCGTCACGCTCAAGGTGTCGAACACGTCGGTCAAGGGGTTCACCGAGCACGGCGAGGCGGGCCTCAAGGTCGACGGCAGCCAGTTCAACTCGGCCCGTGTGGGCATCGGCGCCCGCCTGTGGAAGGAATTCGGCGACGAGTCGCACAGCATCACGCCGTCGCTGCGCATTGCCTACGAGCGTGAGCTGGCGCATGCGGCACCGTCGATGGACGTCGCCCTCGCCAACGCGGCGAACGCCGGCACGATGACCGTCACGGGCCACAAGCTCGGCCGCGATATCGTGAGCGCGGAGGCGGGCATCGATGTGAAATTCGGCAAGAAGCTCTCGCTGCGCGGTGGCGTGAACGGCAGCCTGCGTCAGGGTCAAGCGCAAGCCGGTGTGGCCGGCTCGCTCAAGTACGTCTGGTAATCCAGAGGTGAGCGGGTGCCGGCACGTTCGGCGCCCACTTCGCGAGGTAGTAGCAGTAGCAGCAGTCCGTGAAGTAACGGCAGCAATCGCAGAGGTAACGGCAGAAGTAATCGCAGTAGTGATCGCAGTAAAGTGTGTCCATGCAGTCAAAGAAAAGCCGTCCGGCAATGCGCCGGACGGCTTTTTTTCGTCTTGCGTTCGTGCGCTGCTTTCGCGCTTTCCGTTCGCGCGACCCGATCAGAACGAGTGCGACACCCCGATGTAGGCACCGGTCTGGCTCTTCCCGGCGGGCGGATTGTCGAGCGAGTCGCTCGGAATGGCCGCGACCGAGAAGTTCTGGTTCGAACTGTTCTTCACAAAGGCGAGGGTGCCATACAGGAACGTGCGCTTCGAGAGGCTGTATGTCGTGCCGACTTCGAACATGGTGGCGTTGCCGAAGCCCCCCGGCACGTTGACGTGATAGATCGCGGCATTGGCCGCCCAGACCTGCGTGGCTTGATACCTGACGCCGGCCCAATAATGGTCGGCGCGTGTGGCGAAGTCGGGCGACGGGGCGTCCGGGGCGGACATATGCGTGTAGCCCAGCGAAATCGTGAAGCGGTTCAGGAACACGTTCGCGCCGGCGAAGTACTCACGCGAAGTGGCGAAGACGTCGGTAAAGCGTCCGGTGCTATCGCGAATTTCGTCATATAACGCGCGCAACTGGAACCGGTCATGTGTGTAGGTCAACTGGGCCCCCATGCCGCGCCCGTTGTTGAACTGCCCGGCGATGTTGGAGAACGCGTATTGGCCCGCCACGTCGAAGCCGTACCAATTCGGGCTCTGGTAGTTGACGGTGTTGCTCGCCTGCGGCCAGTTACGCCCGCGCACCAGCGACGCCGAGGAGAAGGCTTGCTGCTGGAACGGATCGAAGTCCCAGACCCCGTTGCTGATGAACAGATTTCGCCCGATCGTCAGTTGCCCCCACGAGCGGGAGTTGAAGCCGACCAGCGCGCGCCGGTCGAAGATCGAACCCGCGCCATTGTTGTTGAAGCCGTTCATCAACTGGAAGCCGCCTTCCAGGTTGAATACCGCATGCAATCCTTGCCCGAGATCCTCATAGCCGCGCAGGCCGAACAGGCTCGTGCCGTAGTCGCCGCCTTGCGCGCTCCAGCGCGAGACGGTGCCGCCGTTGCCGTCCTGAAGGTGGTTCATGAACTGAAAGCCGCCATCCACGCGGCCATAAAGTTGCACGCTCGACTGCGCGTGCGCAAACGTGCCGATGCTGCAAAGCAGGCTCGCTGCAATGAGCTTCTTTTTCATGGTCTGCTCCCCAGTTGCGTTTTGCCCCGCACCTTCTTGCGCGGTTATGACCGTCGTCGTCGCACAGCGTCCAAGCGAAGACAACACGAGATGTCGTCGGAAAAGCTTGAAAAGCCTGAAAATTCGTTACGAGTGACAAAGTATCGGGAAGCGGGCACGCCTGGGCAACGGGCGCCGCATGGGGGAATGCGGGCGGTTACGAGTGATGCCGTCACGCTCTGGTTGTCAGAGATCATCGTCATGGCAGTCCACTGGCGTAGAGTCGGCGGCGGTGCGGCGCCAATACAGGCGCACACGTGGCCATACGACCGTATTCGGCTGGCGAGGCGGCAGGCGATGCCTCGCATGTCATGGACTGCGACGCAACGAGCCGTTATCACCCGGATGGCTTCATTTATAGACGAATTCCCCAGCGTGCAACATCGGGGAAAGGCTTAGTACGACGATTGTTGCGTGCCAACAACCGAAACCGGGCGACGCGGCGACCCGGTTCACGCCCGTCGACGTTGGCCGTTCACGTCAGTCCGGGGCGCCAAACGCTTCCATCTTGCTCTCCAAATGGGTCAGCAAGCGGTTGGCCGCGCCGGACAGCCGCCGGCCGGTACGCGTGACGAGATGGGCTTCGGCCTGATTGAGAATCGGGTGATCGATCGGCAGCGCGCGCAGCTCGCCGGCCTCGATCTCCTGCGACACGGCAAACGCGGGCAGGAATGTGGCGCCCAGTCCCGCGCGCACGAAATGCTTGAGCACGGAAATCGAGTTGGTCGTGACCGCGGGCGTCAGCCGATACTTTTCCGACTGCTCGGCCAGCGCCATCAACTGGCGGGTGCCATACGCCCCATGCATAAGGGCGAGCGGCACGTCGTAGAGCGCGTCGAGCTTGAGTCCGCCGGCCGCGCGACACCGGTCGACGAGCGGCGAGTCGGGCGCGACGATCGCGTGCACCGGTTGGCGCATCTGCGCGCGCGACACGATCTTCGGTTCGATCGGCGGGTTATAGACCAGCCCGATATCCGCATCGTCTTCCGCGACCAGCCGCATGACTTCGTTGGTTCCCGCCAGATCGAGCGTGAGCGTGATGTCCGGATAGCGCTTGCAGAAGTACTGCAGCGGCGCGCCCATCAGATCGCTGACGAATCCCTCGCCGACCGCCAGCCGGATATGCCCGCGCCGCAACCCCCGCACCTCCTGCAGCTTGGCAAGCAAGTCCTCCTGGTGCGCGCGCTGTTCCCGGTAGTACTCCATGAGCAACCGGCCGGCCTGCGTCAGGTGGACGCCGCGTTTGTGACGTTCGATCAACGGCAGCGCCATTTCGGCCTCCAGCAAGGCGATCTGGCGGCTGACGGCCGAAGGGGCAATGTCGAGTCTGTCCGCCGCGGCGCGCACGGTGCCGCACTGGACGGCTTCAAAAAGATACAACAGTCGGTTTTCGTTGATGGCGGGTGTCATACCCTAAAGACTAATTTTTAGAACAAAAATGTTCAAGCGTTGTCATTGAGCGTCGATTTTTTTCATCCCACACTGCCCGTCAATTCCCAAGCGTTGGCCGGCGCGTTCGGTCGACGAAGCAACCCGATGTCGCCCAAGGGGGAGACGTCATCCTCGCAGTCAATCTGGAGTCAACATGAAAATCATCGGAGTGGTCGGACTGGGCAACATGGGACGCGGCATGGCGCTGTCGTTGCAGCGCGGCGGTTTCACGGTGCTCGGCTTCGATCCGTCGCCGGCGGCCGGTCGCGCCTTGGCCGACGCAGGCATCGGACTGCGGGCTTCGGTTGCTGAGCTGGCCCGCGAAGCCGACGCCCTCGTGCTGTCGCTGCCGACCTCGCAAGTCGTCGAGGCCGTGGTGAATGGCGCCGACGGGATTGCCGCGAACGGTCGCGAAGGCCTGATTGTCATCGACACCTCGACGGCCGATCCGGCAAGCACGCGTGGACTGGCTGCCACGCTGCGCGAGAAGGGCATCGCGCTGGTCGATGCACCGGTCTCCGGCGGGCCGAAGGGCGCCCTGAACGGCGCGCTCACGATGGTGCTGGGCGGCTCGGTGGAGGACATCGCGCGGATCGAACCGGTGCTCGCCGCCATGTCCGCCAAGCGCGTGCATATCGGCGACGTGGGCGCCGGTCACGTGACCAAGCTGATCAACAACCTGATGTGCGCGGCGCACCTGGTCGTGGCGGGCGAAGCGATGCGTCTGGCCGAAGCCGCCGGCGTAGCGCCGGCGCAAGTGCTGGAGGGGCTGAATGCCGGCTCGGGCCGCAGTGGCGTCACGCAGACCAATTACCCGACGTGGATCCTCAACAACGCGTTCGACTCCGGTTTCACGATGAAGCTCATGCGCAAGGACGTGCGTCTGGCGATGGCACTCGCCGAGCAGACGGGCACGCTCGCCACGGGACCGCTCTCGGCCGAAGTCGGTCGTCTGTGGGCCGCAAGCGCGGCAACGGTAGGCGATGACGAGGACTTCAATCGCATCGTGCAGTTCATCGAGCCGGGCCGGGCGTGATCGCGCGTCAGCCCGCTCCGGCGTTACGCCGGGTCGTTTGATTTTCCATTTTTGTTTGACGAAACGATGCGCCCGATGCGGCGCGTCGCACGGAGTGTTCTCATGGCAGACCCACAAGCCGCCGCCTTGCTCGGCGCATTTGCAAAGTTCTTCCCCAAGGCCACCACCCTCGGCTCGTTCGTGAATGGCGAACTGCTCGAAGGCACGGGTGACGCGAACATCGAGATCGTGAACCCGGCCACCGGCCAGACGGTATTGTCGTATCGCGACGCCGGTGCCGCCGTCGTGGCCCAGGCGGCCCACGCCGCGCAAGCCGCGCAGAAAACCTGGTGGGCGCTGACCCATGCGGCGCGCGGTCGCGTGATGCAGGCCGTCGGCAGCAAGATCCGCGAAAACGCCGAAGCGCTCGCGCAACTCGAGTCGATTGGCGCGGGCAAGCCGATTCGCGACTGTCGCGGTGAAGTCGCCAAGGTCGCCGAAATGTTCGAGTACTACGCGGGCTGGACCGACAAGTTCTATGGCGATGTCATCCCCGTACCGAGCACGCACCTGAACTACACGCGTCGCGAAGCGATGGGCGTGGTGTTGCAGATCACGCCGTGGAACGCCCCGGTCTTTACGTGCGGCTGGCAACTCGCCCCGGCTATCGCCATGGGCAACGGTGTGCTGCTCAAGCCGTCGGAACTGACCCCGGCCAGCTCACTGGTGGTGGCCGAACTGGCCGAGCAGGCGGGCGTGCCGCGCGGTCTCATCAACGTGCTCGCCGGTTTCGGTCACACCACCGGTCAGGCGGCGATCTCGCATCCGGTCGTCAAGAAAGTGGTGTTCGTCGGCTCGCCCGCCACGGGCAGCAAGATCGCCGCGGCCGCCGCGCAGCGCCTGCTGCCGAGCGTGCTGGAACTGGGTGGCAAGTCCGCGAATATCGTCTTCAACGATGCCGACCTGAAGCGCGCCTGCCTCGGCGCCCAGGCCGCCATCTTCTCGAGCGCAGGCCAGAGCTGTGTGGCCGGCTCGCGCCTGCTGGTGCAGCGCGGCGTGTACGACGAGATGGTCGACATGCTCGCGCGCGGCGCAGAGAAGATCCGCGTGGGCGAGCCGCTCGACGACACGACCGAAGTCGGCCCGATCTGCAACCGTACCCAGTACCAACACGTGATGAACATGATCGACGCGGGCGTCGCGGGCGGTGCACGTCTGGCGGCCGGCTCGCAGCAGCGCAGCGACGGCGGTTTCTTCGTGCGCCCCACGGTGCTGGCCGACGCGACCAATGCGATGGGCGTGGCGCGTACCGAAATCTTCGGTCCGGTCGTCGTGGCGATCCCCTTCGACACGGAGGAAGAGGCGCTGGCGATCGCCAATGACAGCGAGTTCGGCCTGGCCGGTGCGGTGTGGACGCAGGATGTCGCGCGCGCGCACCGTGTGGCGGCGCAGGTCAACGCCGGCACCTTCTGGATCAACGGCTACAAGACGATCAACGTGGCGTCGCCGTTCGGTGGCTACCACCATAGCGGTTACGGCCGCTCCAGCGGCATGGAAGCGCTGTATGAGTACACGCAGACGAAGAGCGTGTGGGTCGAGACCGCGGCGAACCCCGCCACGCCGTTTGGCTACGTCTGATGCCGGTCCGCGGCGAGCGTAGGGCCATCCGGAAGGAAGGGGTGTCGTCATGCGTTCGGTCGTCGGGGGGGCGTCGTGTCGACGGGGGCGCGCTGGACCGGGGCGACGGTCGTGAGACGCCGCTTGGCACGGAGCCGTTTCAGCCCGTGAGATTCGGGGCCGAAACGGCCATTTTGGCCGCGTATAATGCCGCCCTCGGGGGGTTCGGCGCGGAACGCTGTTGTTGTCACCGAGGCGTGCCAACCTGGCGAGCCGTCAGGCGTCATGGGGAAGTCCGACGGTCTGGGGACCGGACGGATGGCGTGCCGAATTTCCTTAACCACCGAAATGTTCGTACACCGTCCGGGTCACCGGACGGCACCGGACCGGTTCAATAGCAAGTGCAGGGGAGACCCAGATGGCAGTCATGGAAAAAAGCGCGGGCCAACCGCAAGGGGGCGCCTTCAGCGATGGTGTGCGCCTATATATTTGGGCAATCGTGATTCTCGTCATTGCGGAGCTGATCGGGGCGATCAGCATCAATGCGGGGCACGGCAAGATCGTGTTGTTGCCGATGGTCTGGGCGTTGCTGCTCGGCGCGGCGTTGGGTTTGTCGCAAGCGCGTCTGCCGCGTTTCGCGCAGATCAACCTGCCGATGCAACACAAGGCGTCGGCCATTCTGCAACCGGCGCTGCTGCTCTTCGTGGCCAAGCTGGGGCTGCTCGTGGGGGGCTCGCTGCCCAAACTCGTGGCCGCCGGTTGGGCGCTCGTGTTCCAGGAATTCGGCCATTTCGTGGGCACGATCATCCTGGGTCTGCCGGTGGCGCTGATGCTCGGCATCAAGCGCGAGGCCATCGGCGCGACGTTCTCGGTCGGTCGTGAGCCGAGCCTGGCCATCATCGGTGAAAAGTACGGCTTCGATTCGCCCGAAGGCCGTGGCGTGCTGGCCGAGTACCTTACGGGTACGGTGTTCGGCGCGGTGTTCATCTCGCTGTTCGCGGGCTTCATCGCCAGCCTGAATCTGTTCCACCCGCACTCGCTCGCCATGGGCGCCGGCGTGGGCTCGGGTTCGATGATGGCCGCTGCCGCCGGCGCCATCGCCGCGCAGCAAACGCCGGAAGTCGCCAAGGAAGTGGCCACGTTCGCCGCCGCCTCGAACCTGATCACGACGACCATCGGCACGTACTTCACGCTGTTCATCTCGCTGCCGCTCGCCGTGTGGGGCTACCGAGTGATGGAGCCGGTACTGGGCCGCATGAGCCGTCGCGGTCGTGCCAACGCCGAAGCCGCTGCGGTGGCCGACGTCGAAGCCGCGAAGGAACTCAAGGAAGCGAGCACGGCGCACACCGTCGAAATGAATTTCGGTGCGCGTTTGTTCGCCTGGGTGTTCTCGGGTGCGCTGGCGCTGGTCGGTAACACCATCGCCTTCAAGACGCCGTTCCTCGATGGCGTGCCGGGCATGGTCATCATGATTGGTGCCGTGATCGTGGGCGAGGCGCTGTACTACGTCACGCGCCGCAAGGTGCCCGCCGTGTGCTGGGTGTCGCTCATCGCGATGTTCCTGACGTCGCCGGCCTTCCCGTTCGCACCGATCGTCGAGCAGTTCACCGGCAAGATCAACTTCCTCTCGTTGGTCACGCCCATGCTGACCTACGCCGGTCTGTCGGTCGCCAAGGATGTGCCGGCGTTCCGTCGCCTGGGCTGGCGCATCGTGGTCGTGTCGTTCCTCGCGAACGCCGGTACGTTCCTCGGTGCTGCGCTGATCGCCGAGTTCTTCCACGTGTAATGCGTGCTCGTTGTGCGCAGCGGTGACACGCCGCGCACACGAAGCGAAAACGAATACGCCACGGCATGCCGTGGCGTATTTTTTTGCGCTACCGAACGAGGGGCTCAGGGTTTCGTAGTCGCCGCGTCGGCTTGCGAGCGCTCGTGATAGTAACGGCGGAAGTAAGCGCGAATCTCCGCGGGGGAGAGCTTGCCGTCGCGATTGGCGTCGATCCGCTCGAAATGCCGATCGAGGAACGGCTCGGCGGCCGCCGTTTCGTCGCGGCTCAGATAACCGTCGCCATCCTTGTCCGCCGCCTTGAAATAGCGCTCGAACGTGGCGCGACGCGCCTGCAACTGGCTGTGCTGATAGGCCGACCATTCATTGCGGTCGATCTTGCCATCGCGATTGGTGTCGATGGCGTCGAACGAGCGTTGCAGGTACAGCCCGAGCGCCGCGTTCTGATCCGACGCGTCGCCGTAGTCCGGGCCCGGTAACGGCGCAGGCGTGGGCGCCGAAGGTGTCGTCGGCACGACGCCGGTCATCGGCGCCCGCGTCTGTGCATGGCCGGGCAGGGCGACGAGCGACAGGGCGGCGGCGCCGGCGCAAAGCGTGACGACGGCGAGTGTCCGGCGCGCCATACGCCGTGTCGCGAGGGTTCGAAGCGTACGTTGATGGGGTGTCTGTTGAGATGTCATGCCGCGCTTCTCCTGATTCGTTGAACAGTGACGGCGGTATCGGCCTCGCGACGCAATGCGCTGACGAGACGGGGGGCCGCCCGATGACGGGGGGGGCCGGTATTAACGGCGACGGCGGTCGTCCGTGATGACGTTACCGATCACGCCGCCGACGACGGCGCCCCCCACGGTCGTGCCCAGGTCGCCGCCGGAGATGAGGGCACCACCCAGGGCGCCGACGCCGGCGCCGACTGCCGTATTACGCGATTCGCGAGGTGTCATGCCGCCGCATCCGGCCAGCGTGCCAATCAATGCGGCCCCTACGAGGACCGGGCCGGCCGAGCGTGACAGACGGGAGAGGTGCGAGATCCATCGTTGTGTAGTTTTCATGACGCATGACTCCTTCAAAGGGGGGGGCGTCGGCCCCCGGACAATCGCAGGCTTCGCCTGACGTTTAAAAAAACAGCGGTCGCTGACGGCGTGACCTGCCCTGAAAATTTCGTACCAATCAAATCTAGAGATAATGGCTCCTCAGCTCAGACGAGGAGTTGGTATGAA
>NZ_CABPSG010000030.1:0-9049 GCF_902459595.1 Pandoraea soli
CCTTTACGCGGATCGATTCGTTCGACCGTCCGTGTAATTCTCAACTCGCCTTGAACACGGAAATTCTGACACCCCCCTGCGATGAATTCAGCCGCTAACACGGCTAAATCCACTGGCATCTAAGGAGACTTTGATGAGCGATTCAAACGACAATGGCGGAAAGGATGGGAGAAACGGCGGACTCGACCTCCCCAAGTCGTTGACGCGTGAAGGGCACGTTGTCTGGTTCCACGAATACAGGAAGTACCTCGGTTACGCCTGGGACGAGACAGCAGGAGAAATCAGGCGAGCACATGTGTCCGACCCTGAGCATGCGATTTACTTCGAGACGTTCGCAGAGGCGATGGTGGCGACGGATAGGTTGATGGGACCTCACGTCATTCTTCACGCGGCGAAGCGGGGCGAGAAACCGAGGTTAATCCGGTGACTTTGGTAGTCGCAGGGGATGGCCCATCACGTGATGGGCCGTTATGGAGTGGATCAGGTCATCAATGTGGTGGGCCGTTGTCGGTAAATTCTGGATTCACCGTAGCGTTCCGCTATGCCGCCATCGGCCGGCCTTCCCCGTGCTCGTTTTCGCCAAGCACCTGCTTGCGAACTTCAGATTCGGATGGGTACCGCCTGACGTCAAAGCGGACGAGGCGCACGCCGATGGCCCTCATCACAGCATTCTTCTTTTCGTCGCGAGTTCGTTGCCGTTGTCGATCATGGGATGGATCGTCAAGTTCGATAGCGGCGACAACCGAAAAATCCCGGCGGCATATAACGTAGTCAAGTGAAAGCTGTGCCACTCGATTGAAATGTTCGTGGCGCTTGTTTCGCTTTGTTCTGACAATCCGCTTGATGTCGACCTGAGCCAAGACCACGTGACCGGGCAAACTGCTTTCGATGAGTCGGAAAAATGCTTGCTCTGTCGCGGTTAGCGGCTTTACCGCGTAATACGCGGACGCGTCAATCGTTCCGCCGACGCCTCGGACTTTGCGTCCAAGCCGTTTCGATAACATCGCGACACAGGCGATCAGTAAAAACAGTATGAGCAGCCCCCACACCATAAGGATTTCTCCATCATTAAACGTAAGTGGGGGGCACTTTTGAAAAAATGGCTAGCGGCGGCTCTCCGTCGCAAGACCTTTGCGCGTGTTATCGCTAAGGGCAAGCACCAACCCTCTGCTAAGCCCTCTTCTTGAACGGGATAATTTCGGCGGTGCGTTTACTCCTCACCAGTTGTTCCGTTTCGCTGCTTGCGGGCGGGTGATTTCGACAAAGCTAGTCCCATCCTCCGGAGTGCGGCTTGGTCTTCACGCGAGCTATGCCTGTAGTTGTCCAACAGAGCGAGTTCCTCATTGGTCAGCGTCGATTGCACGGGAACTGATCGTTTGCCTGTCAGTACGTACAGAACGTCAATGCCCGTTTCGGCAATCGTCGAAAAGTAGGTCGAACTCGCACTATTCGCGTCTGTTTCGTACCTCGTTTGAGCCCTCCGCGTTACTCCTGCGATGCCCGCCAATTGGTCCTGTGTAAGGCCAAGCCGTCGACGTTCCTCTCGCAATCGATCTCCAACTGAATTCATATTCGGACGCTTCCCATATACGTGGGACACATGTGTCACCAAGATGTTTTGGAAACACTTCTGTCTCTCTACCGCAATCTCATACAGGCGGAGTCTTTATGTCCAGCAAACAAAAGCTCACCATCCTCGAAGTCACCCGCCGCCAAGGCATATCCAGCAAAACTGGTCGTCCTTACGACATGCGTATCGCTGACTGCATCCTCTGGCAAACGACAAGCGAGGGAGACGATTCCGTCGTCGGCTTGATCACACTTCCCGACGTGCTCAAAGATTCGGGCGAAGGCGAATACCTCGCGGAATTCGCCTTCGGACGATCATTTGAGGGCCAGCTTGTCCCGCGCATTGTCGCGTTGCACCCCTACGTAAGTGACGCACGTCCCACCGCGACTCCCAAGGCTACCTGTGGGCCGCCCGGCAAGACCTCTCCTTCAAGACGATGGGGTGCGCGGCCATGTTCGCCTATCTCACCGGATTTCGTGCGGCAGAGGTTCGCCCGTTTCACCGTTCAGGAGTTCGGGACGACGGCGTGATCGTTGAAAGCGCCAAGCGGAAACGCGGCGAGGAAAGGGTAACGAAGTTGCGGGCGTGGTCGCCTCGGCTGAGCACGGTCGTCAAACGCGCGCAACAAGGTCGCCGGATTCCCGGCATGGCTCTGTTTGGCAATCGAATGGGGCAAGCCTACACGCGCAGCGGGTGGGGAAGCGTTTGGCAAGACGCGCAATTCGCATGGATTGCGTCGTTCGACCCAGCAGTGCGCGCGGAATGGGATGACCAGAAGAAGCGAGCGGTATATCTGATCTCTGGGCACTCGGCGTACTTCACGCTTAACGACGGCCGACCAGTCGCGATCACGGAAAAGCTCGAGCGCAGAGAGGCTGACGTGTTCGACTTTGCGGCACACGCAGACCCGGGCACGACGATGCGGCACTATGATCGCAGACGCGTGAGAAAAGCGTCACCGACGAAGTGAGCAAATTGACAAATCGGGGATTTCATTGACAAACGAAGTGGTTACTACCGGGGAAAGCAAGGGAATTTTGGGGTGACCGATGGGACTCGAACCCACGACGACTGGAATCACAATCCAGGACTCTACCAACTGAGCTACGGCCACCGCCGTGATCAGCAACATCACTTGCCTGCTGAACAGAAGCAAGATTATAGCGACGTTTTTATCGCGCTGCCAAGCACTATTTTCACTCGATCGAAATATTACTTGGCTGGCATGCACGATCGATGCGCGAGATCGTCATCGCACGCGGCGAGCGCTCTCAACGCAACGCCGCACGTCGATGCAGGACGTCACGCCGTCGCGAGAGACGCCACGACATCGCGCTCCGAAAACGCGCCCGCACGCAACTGCGCACGCGCCTCTTCGAACGCGCCAATCCCCGCCTTGAGACGCTTCGGATCCGACAACACCCGACGCCATCCCCGCGCGCCCGGTACACCGCGATACAGACCCAGTGCATGACGCGTGATCGCGCCGAGATATTGGCCCTTCTCCACCTGCGCCGCCGCGTATTCGATCAACGCGTCTTCCACCGCCTCGCGTGATTTCACCGGAGACGTGTCGCCGTAGAACCGTGCATCCACTTCCGCAAGCACATAAGGATTGTGATACGCCTCGCGACCCAGCATCACGCCATCGACGTGCCGCAAATGCAGTTCGACTTCGTCGAGCGTCTTCACGCCGCCGTTAATCAGAATCTCGAGTTGCGGGAAGCTTTGCTTCAGACGATACGCATAGTCGTACTTGAGCGGCGGAATCTCGCGATTCTCTTTCGGGCTCAGCCCCTTGAGGATGGCATTACGCGCATGCACGATGAAGGTCGTGCAACCGGCTTGCGCAATGCTGCCGACGAAGTCCTCGACGAAGGAGAACGATTCGACGTCGTCAATCCCAATGCGATGCTTGACCGTCACCGGCACCTGCACCACGTCGCGCATCGCCTTGACGCAATCGGCCACCAGCGCCGGCTCCGCCATCAGACAAGCACCGAATGCCCCACGCTGCACACGCTCCGACGGACAGCCGCAGTTCAGGTTGATCTCGTCATACCCCCATTGCTCGCCGAGCTTCGCCGCCCGCGCAAGGTCCTGCGGCTCGCTACCGCCCAATTGCAGCGCGACGGGATGCTCGACGGCATCGAAATCGAGATGGCGCGCAACGTCGCCATGCAACAGCGCACCGGTCGTGACCATCTCGGTATAGAGCCACGTGTGACGCGACAACTGACGATGAAAGACCCGGCAGTTCGAATCCGTCCAATCCATCATCGGCGCCACGCTGACGCGGCGGGGAGGTAAATTCATCAAAAATCTCTTACAAAACAGTCGATTACAGCAAAAAGCGTAGTGCCAGATTTCCCAATTTTAGCCCCGATTTTCGCTCGTTTTAGCACCCAAGTGCTACGGTGTAGCATCGAAAAACGCCATGTAGCACCGACGAAAACCTATGGGAACAATCACAGTTCGGGAACGAAAGGACAAAAGTATAGGGTATACCGCACAGATCCGCCTGAAGCGCGGCGGACGGGTGGCCTACACCGAGGCGAAGACGTTTGACCGCAGGCAGGCTGCGGCGGCGTGGATCGTCAAGAGGGAGAAGGAACTGGCGCGTCCGGGGGCGATGGAAGCCGCAGTGCAGACGGACCCGCTATTTAGTGAGGTGATTGATAAGTATGTCCGCGAATCCATCAAGATCATCGGGCGAACGAAGGCTCAGGTACTAAATGCCGTCGCCCGCGCACCAATCGGGGAAAAGCGTTGCAGCGAACTCGGAAGTACCGACTACGTTGACTTCGCCAAGAGCCTAGACGTCCTTCCGCAGACCGCGAGCAACTATATGTCACACATCGGGGCAGTCGTGAACGTCGCTCGTCCCGCGTGGGGCTATCCGTTGTCCGAGCAAGCGTTGAAAGATGCCCGACGAGTCCTCTCTCACCTCGGCCACACCGGTAAGTCGGTCAAAAGGGAACGACGCGTAAGCTTTTCCGAGTTGGATCTGCTGCTCGAACATTTTGTAGGGATTCGTAAGCGGCATCCGAATAGCGTTCCGATGCAATACATCGTGCCGTTCGCGATCTTCTCGACGCGACGCCAAGAGGAGATCGTCACGATCAAGTGGTCGAACTTGGACAGGGATGGCTCGCGGATACTAGTACGGGACATGAAGCATCCAGGGCAAAAGATCGGCAACGATGTCTGGTGCGACCTTCCCCCGGAAGCAATCCGCATTCTGTCGGTGATACCGCGACGCGAAGGAGAAGACCGAATCCTCCCCCACACCACCGACGCCGTCAGCGCAGCATTCACACGCGCCTGCCAGTTTCTTCAAATTCCGGATCTGAGATTTCATGACCTGCGCCACGAAGGTACTAGCTGGCTGTTCGAGCAAGGCCTATCGATACCTCGCGTGGCAGCCGTCACCGGGCACCGGAGCTGGACAAGCCTAAAGCGGTACACGCATATCCGCCAAACGGGCAATCGATTCGCCGACTGGCCGTGGCTTGCGAGACTAGCCCCGGCGATGAACGCATGACTCAGCAAGCACCTGAGCGTGACAAAGCGCAGCACCAAGATTTGACTCGTAAGCTATTAACCTTGGGTGGGGGGGGGAGGCTCGTGGGGTAAGGAGTTGCCGAAGGGGAGCAGACTATTTTGGGGTATTACAGCCCGAGGATAAGTCGTTGATTTTATAGTGAATGAATTTGAGCGATAGTAGTAGGCGTGGTGCGAAATTGAGTCGAAATGATCGGCATCTCGATGGTGGTTCTCGACCCGTTTCTGCAGTAGCACGCCGCACCAAGTGAGTGGCTGCCTTTTCAGGCTCAAAGGCCATCGCCCATATCAAATGTTCGAGTTCAAATTTCGATGTAATAATGCGCTAAATATTCCCACCGAAAACCAATTTGGACGGCGAACTTGGAGCTTGGTCAACTAAAAATGCTGCTTCAGCAGCACTTTACTGATGGACTGGTAACCATCGTCGGTTCTGGTTTGTCATGCGCGGAGGGGCTTCCAGGCATGGGCGAGCTTGCACATTACCTCCAAGTTAACATCGAGGCCGATTTGTCGGATGACGACAAGAATCACTGGACCCAACTGTCGCCCTTGATCACGGCAACCGGACTGGAAGCCGCACTACTATCTAAACCGCCGACGCCTACGCTTGAAACTGCCATTGTCGCGAAAACGGTCGAATTAATCGCGCAGCGTGAACGTGACATAGTAGCTGAGGTATTCACTAAGGCGCGCACCCTCCGTTTCACTCGTCTTTTGAAACACCTTCTTAAGCCAACTACGGGAGTGCCGGTTGTCACCACCAACTACGATCGACTGCTGGAGGTCGCGGCGGAGGAGGCTGGCCTCGGTGCGGACACACTGTTTGTAGGTCAATTCGCCGGACATTTGGACGAACAGGAAAGTAAATTAAGTTTCTGCCGCGAGGTCACCCTAAAGGGAAAAAGTGTTCAATATCGCTATCGGCAAAAGGTGAATGTCTTCAAGCCACATGGTAGCCTCGACTGGTACCATCGTGATGGAAAGCCTGTGCGCTACGCCGGCGATCTCCACTTACAGCGTTTAATTATCACACCGGGCTTGAATAAATTTCGGAGCGGTTATGAGAGTCCATTTGATCGGCACCGCGAGCGCGCAAATGGGGCGATCGACAAGGCGAGCCGCTTTCTTGTGTTGGGCTATGGATTTAACGATGATCACCTTGAAACGCATCTAACGCCGCGAATCAAAAGTGGGATTCCGACTCTTTTGCTGACACACTCGCTTTCGGACAATGCTCTGAAGCTCGCTCGTGACCACGCCAACGTCATCGCGATCCAGCACGGGACTATCGGTGGGGTGTCCGGCTCGTCGGTTTTCGTCAACAAGATTGAGGGTTTCGTACCAGTGCTTGCTCTCTGGGATCTCAACTCATTCATTTCAGAGGTACTTGAACCGTGACAGATGCCGCTCTCCAGTTTACTGACGACGATAGAATCGGTCGGGTCGCGTCGGTCGACACCAGTCGCGTAGCAATAGATGTAACTAACTCAATCCTTCTCACCCGCATTGGAATCGGTCAACTCATCGCCATTCGTGGTACGACGGAGCGGGAGTACCTCATTGCCATGACCGAGCGTGTGACGCGAAGCATGCGTGATGAGTTGCCAAATTCTGACGATTCTGGAGAAGATGGCCAGCTTCTAGAAGCGGTTGCGGATGATTTGATCCAAGCCGTTCTTATTGGCACCTTTCGCACGATCGAGGGCGAGAAGGTAAACACCTTCAAGCGCGGCGCGGACAGTTTTCCCCAGATTGACCGAGAGTGTTATGTCATCGAGGGCGGAAATCTTCAGCGCTTCATGGGCATCCTGGGTGCGGGCTTCGCGGAGGAGGAGCGGCTGAAACTCGGCACATTTGTCGCTGACCGGTCGGCTAATGCGATCGCGAGCGGCGACAAGTTCTTTCAACGGCACGCGGCCATCCTAGGGAGTACCGGTTCGGGCAAGAGTTGGGCTGTGGCACTTATCTTGGAACGAGCCGCAAAACTGAAGTTTCCGAACATCATTGTCTTTGACATGCACGGCGAGTACGCGCCACTTGCCGATGAAGCAATCGGTGGCTTTGCGCAACGATTTCGCATCGCCGGACCTGGTGACTTGGACAAGCCTGGCGATGATGTGTTGTTTTTGCCATATTGGCTTCTGAATCGCGACGAGATGCTCTCGATGATCCTCGACAGAAGCGATCAGAATGCACCGAATCAGGCCTCGCGGTTCACACTTCACGTCCGTACCCTCAAGGGAGAGACACTCGATACCGAGAAGCGGGATGTGGTTAAGAAGACATTCACCGTAGACTCCCCGATCCCCTATGACATAAAAAAGCTCGTAAAGCTTCTGGAGACCGACAATACGACCAAGGGCGTGGGAAAAACCGGGCCCGTGAAGGGCGAGTGGGAGGACAAGCTTACCCGCTTCCTGTCTCGACTGGAGACGAAGCTCGACGATCGTCGGTATGGATTCATGTTTGCACCGCCGCTAGCGGCAATGGCATACGATTGGTTGGCCAACCAAGTCCTCCGGCTTTTGACATCAAACGGTGGATCTGGGATCAAGGTCGTTGATTTTTCAGAGGTGCCCGCCGACGTCCTTCCCGTCGTGACCGGCACTTTGGCGCGATTACTCTATGACGTCCAATTCTGGATGCGCTCGGGCAAGCGGACACCGGTTACGCTGCTCTGTGACGAAGCCCATCTTTATCTGCCCGTGCGGGAAGATGCTGACGCGGTACAGCGGCAAGCGCTCGGCTCGTTTGAACGGATCGCCAAGGAAGGCCGTAAGTACGGTTTTTCGCTATTAGTGGTTAGTCAACGCCCTGCCGACGTCAGCCGAACGATTCTAAGCCAGTGTAATAATTTCCTGGCGTTACGGTTGACGAATGAGACGGACCAAGGCGTAATTAAACGGCTTATGCCGGATTCACTGGCGGGCTTGACCAGCATTCTCCCGCTTCTCGACACAGGAGAAGCGTTGCTCTTAGGTGATGCGGTGCTGCTGCCGACGCGCATAAAGCTCGATATCCCAAAGATCACGCCGGACAGCGCGACAAGGGATTTTTGGAGGGAATGGGGAACGCAAGAGCCGCAGGAAGATGCAATCAAGTTGGCCATCGAAAGCCTTCGAAGCCAGGCGAGGATTTAGTGCTCGAGTGAGGAAATCAGAAACCAATACGAATAACAAGAGATTGGCGAAAATTTTCCAAGCTCGTGGTTCTCTGTTAGAGGAGCGAGATTTATTTCTTCTACAGAGAATTGGATACGAAGGCTTCGATCATAGGATGCTTGCGCATTTGGCCTGTCGACGTATTGAGATCGGGTCACTCCGATCTTGAAGTTTGAGGACGAGTATCTGCTAATGGCTATCTGGAAAGAGACGATAGTAGTCTGCGCCAAAGCCAGATATTCGCGACAGGTACATTTGTGCCGTGCGCAAGTCCGGTTCGGCCAATAGGTTGGCAGGTGTAAAGGCGAGCGGACGTCCGTTGCCCGGGGCGAACCCGATATGTCCGCGAGAGCGCTGGCCAATCACTGTTTATGGCCGACTTCAGCCGTTAGTGAGCGTCTGCCATCGACCCATCGCGGATGGGTCGATAAACATGAGAACAACGGCAGCGTTCCGAGCGAACGGACAGACTCACGCCTAAATTGGGGTACGGGCCGGCCACGCGCCTCAATCGGATTTCGAGCAGGTGTGTGGTTTACACCTCCCCACACGCGGGGCATACGTTGCACTGCCTAGGCCGAGCGTCACCGAAAAAAAATGGAAAGTATCGCGCAGGAAGGGGGTGTCAGAATTTCCGTGTTCAAGGCGGGTTGAGAATTACACGGACGGTCGAACGGTAATGCCCCCATTTTCCACGGCCGCGAGAAGTAGAAACTAAGCGGCCATGGCCAGCCGCTGCTTCGGGGTAAAG
>NZ_CABPSG010000031.1:0-8781 GCF_902459595.1 Pandoraea soli
TGCATCTGCAGCAGAGAAGCAAGATTATGTCGCAGCTTCTCGTCGTCGTCAACAGTTTTTTTCGCTTTCTTCGCTCGTCGCCGTAGCGACTCGCAAGCTCCAAAACCACCAACCACCGGGCTTTCCAGCCCGTCGCCCCCACCGCTTCGCCGCTTTCGCTGCGTCGCCGTCGTTGCGAGAGACGGAATATTAGACAGGTTCGACGAACCGCGCAAGCCCTTTGTGAAAGTTTTTTGAACGCGGCGACGCGTCCCCGCCGTTTGGCGGCTTGCTCGGTGCTCGACACGCGCCTCACCAACGGAAAATGCTTGCACGCCGGAACGGTCTACAAGTGATCCGCAGCCGCGTAGGGCAACGTGGTCCCATGCCATCTCTCTATATATGGATCGGCTGGTCGCATAGCCCCTGGAGATGGCGGGATAGATTTCCGGCAAATGACGATACGCCAAGCGCATACGACGCCCCGGTCGCCCAGTTGGGCGTCGAGCCGTCGACCTGTCTGGAGTTGGCGCACCAGGAATCGATGTGTCGCGAATCGATGCGTCCGGAGACGGAAGTAACAAGATATGAAGGTGCGCGAACCGCGCGCCGTCGATTAAGCCGTCTCTCGACGATTTCGGCCAATACCGCCGTGGTAAAGCGCGGGCGACGTCATGCCTAGCTTGTGCGCCATGATGACGAGATCCGCAAACGAGCGAGCTTCCATCTTTCGCATGGCATTGCCGCGATGAATCTTGACGGTGACTTCGCTGATGCCCAGCTCGTCCGCAATATGTTTGTTCATGCGGCCCGCCGCGACCAGCGCCATGACCTCGCGCTCGCGCGGCGAGAGCCGCTGCGCTCGGTCGGCGACGGTCGTGCTCACTTTCTCGCGCGCGAGGCGCAGACGGTCCTGCGAGAGCGCGGCGCCCACCGCATTAAGCAACACGCCCGCGCGAAACGGCTTGGTGAGAAAGTCGACCGCCCCCGCCTTCATCCCCTGGACGCTCGTCGCCACATCCGCGTCATCGGCGATGAAGACCACCGGGATGGGATCCCGCACCGCGACAAGGGCGCGCTGCAACGCCAACCCGCTCCCGACCGCATCGAAATCCATGTCGACCACAAGGCACGCAGGTCCGGCAGCGCGTTCGCTCGCAAGGAACGACGCCCCGCACGCAAAGCGGCGCACACGTAGCCCGGCGGCGGAGAGCTGCGCGCAAAGCGTGTCTCCGCTCGCCGGTTCGTTGTCGACGACGTAGACGGTCGCGGTATCGTTATCCGAAAGCCCGTTCATGCGGATAGGCAGTGTCATGATTCAGTGCGAACGAGTATACGATAGCCGCGAGACATATCGTTCGACGCCACAAAAAAGCACGAACGTCCGCGCTATTCTCGACAAACATTGCCGGACGGACTGCGTCGGGCAAGGAGCAACGGACGCTAATACGAAGAGACGATAGTCCGCGCAACCTGAACGGCATAGGCTTCTCGGAAGATCTGCCGTCGTGGCGTCACGCCCCGTGTCCGCATTACCACCGGAGTCACTCATGTCGAATCCCAAGCTCGAAGTTCTCACCCCGCAAAACAGCCAGCTCATCTTCATCGATCATCAACCGCAGATGGCCTTCGGCGTTCAGTCGATGGATCGTCAGGCACTCAAGAACAACGCGGTGGGACTGGCCAAAGCCGCGCGCATCTTCAATATTCCGACGACGATCACGACGGTGGAAACCGAATCGTTCTCGGGCTTTACCTATCCGGAACTGCTCGACGTCTTCCCGAACCAAAAGTTGCTGGAACGCACCTCGATGAATTCGTGGGATGACCAGAAGGTGCGCGACGCCCTCGCCGCCAACGGCCGCAAGAAGGTCATCGTCTCTGGCCTGTGGACCGAAGTCTGCAACACCACGTTCGCGTTGTGCGCGATGCTTGAAGGGGGCTACGAAATCTATATGGTTGCCGATGCGTCGGGCGGCACCTCGAAGGAAGCGCACGACTATGCGATGCAGCGCATGGTGCAGGCGGGCGTCGTGCCCGTGACTTGGCAGCAGGTGCTGCTCGAATGGCAACGCGACTGGGCGCATCGCGACTCGTACGATGCCGTGATGAAGCTCGTCAAGGAGCATTCGGGCGCCTACGGCATGGGCGTCGACTACGCCTACACGATGGTCCACAAGGCGGCGCAGCGCACCGCAACGCCGCACGATGCCATCCCGGCCGTGCCCGCTCGCTGACAGGAGGGACGCCATGTCCGCCCCCACCCCCGATCTGATTCTCATCAACGGCAAGTTCGCCACGCTCGATCGCGCGAATCCGCAGGCGGATGCCGTGGCGCTCACCGGCGGGAAGTTCACTGCCGTTGGGACACGCGACGACGTGATGCGTCTGGCCGGCAGCAGCACCGAGGTCATCGACCTGAAAGGCCGCCGTGTCATCCCGGGACTGATCGACAGTCATATGCACATCATCCGGGGCGGCCTCAACTACAACATGGAACTGCGCTGGGACGGCGTTCGCTCGCTGGCCGACGCCATGCGCATGTTGAAGGCGCAAGTCGACCGTACGCCTGCGCCGCAATGGGTTCGGGTGGTGGGTGGATTCACCGAGCATCAGTTCGTCGAGAAGCGTCTGCCGACGATCGACGAACTGAATGCCGTTGCCCCCGATACGCCGGTGTTCATCCTGCATCTGTATGACCGCGCGATCCTCAACGGCGCGGCCCTGCGCACCGTGGGCTATACGAAGGACACGCCCAACCCGCCGGGCGGCGAGATCGTGCGCGACGCGTCGGGCAATCCGACCGGGCTGCTGCTGGCCAAGCCGAACGCAACGATTCTGTACGCCACGCTCGCCAAAGGTCCGAAGCTGCCGCCGGAATATCAGAAGAACTCGACGCGCCACTTCATGCGCGAGGTCAACCGTCTCGGCGTGACAGGCGTGATCGACGCGGGCGGCGGCTTCCAGAACTACCCGGAGGACTACGACATCATCGAAGCGCTGCATCGCGAGGGGCAGCTCACGGTGCGTCTGGCCTATAACCTGTTCACGCAGAAGCCCAAGGCCGAACTCGCGGATTTCAGCCAGTGGGTCAAACAAGTCAGCCCGGGCCAGGGTGACGATCTCTATCGTCACAACGGGGCGGGCGAGATGCTTGTCTACACGGCCGCCGATTTCGAGGACTTCCGCGTCGAGCGCCCCGAGATGCCACCATCGATGGAAGGCGATCTCGAGCCGGTCGTGCGGCTGCTTGCGGAGAACCGCTGGCCTTGGCGTCTGCATGCCACCTACGACGAGACCATCTCCCGCGCGCTCGACGTCTATGAAAAGGTCGCGAAGGATGTGCCGTTCGATGGCCTGCATTGGTTCTTCGACCATGCCGAGACCATCAGCGATCGCAACATCGATCGCATCGCGGCCCTGGGCGGCGGCATTGCCGTGCAGCACCGGATGGCCTATCAAGGCGAGTACTTCGTGGAGCGCTATGGCGCGCGTGCGGCCGAAGCCACGCCGCCGATCCGCCGCATGTTGGAGCGCGGCGTGAAGGTCGGCGCAGGGACGGACGCGACGCGCGTCGCCTCCTACAACCCGTGGGTCTCGCTTTACTGGCTCGTGACGGGCAAGACCGTGGGTGGCCTGCGCCTGTCCGCGCCGGGCAACCTGCTCGATCGCGACGACGCGCTGCGCCTTTGGACGGAAGCCAACGCATGGTTCTCGTCCGAGGTTGGCAAGAAGGGGCAGATCAAGGTCGGGCAGCTCGGCGATCTGGCGGTGCTCTCCGACGACTACTTCAGCGTGCCGGAAGACGAAATCCAGGACATTACGTCGGTGCTTACGTTGCTGGGCGGAAAGGTTGTCTACGGCGACGGCGACTTCGGCGGCTATGCCCCGGAAATTCCGCCGGCCATGCCGGACTGGTCGCCGGCACGGCATGGCGTGGGCTACTCGCCTCGCCAACCGCAAGTGCTTAACGTGAGCGTGAGTTGTGCATGCGCGACGTCGTGCGGTGTGCACGGTCATGCGCACGCGAAGGCGTGGTCGTCCAGCGTGCCGGCGTCTGACGAAAGCGGCTTCTGGGGTGCGCTCGGCTGCTCGTGCTGGGCGTTCTGATCGTTCGGACGGTTCGGAGAAACCTCATGAAGCTATATCTCGTATCGCTCGGCGTCGGCGTGCTCGTCGGCATCATTTACGGCGGTCTCGGCGTGCGTTCCCCGGCACCACCGGCTGTTGCGCTCATCGGGCTGCTCGGCATGCTGATCGGCGAACAGGTTGTGCCGCCGGTCAAGCGACTGCTCGCTGGCGAGCCGGTCAATCTCGTTTGGTTCCATCGCGAATGCGTGCCGAAGATCACCGGCTTGCCCGGGCCAGTGGCGCAAGCGACGAAGGAAGATGGCGAGACCGATTCGCGCAAGGCTTGATCTGTCGTCGGAGAGGGATAGGTCGCTTTTCTGGCCCGGCGGGTAGCGAACCGCGCAACGCGGAGGGGGTATCGTTTCCCGCCGGGCACATCGAACGGGTTCGCCGGCTTACATGCCTATTTCATATTGGCGGATCAGCTCGCGCACCCGGTCCTTGTCCGCATCGGGGATGCGATCCAGCCCGATGTATTCCCAGAATTCCTCCGCAGCGGCCATCCCCTCTTCACCATCCGCAAGCAAACACGCGAGCGCATCCGCTCTGCGATTTGGCGGCAGCACGTCGATGCATAACATCAGCGCATCCATCACGCGTTGCTTCCGACTGCCTTTAAAGAAGCGGACACTGATGTCGTCGACGAATCGGCACCACGCTTCGGATTGGCTACCGGCGCTCGCCGCTTCCCCCCATTGACTCAGAAGTGTTTCGTTCTGCTTCAAAGGCTCGCGGAAAAACGCGAAGTCGACGGCCGGTCCCGGCTCTGGCAAGTTCTCCAGATTACTGACGGACAAAAGCGGCAGCGAGCGTTGCACGGTGTCGTCACGCGTTCGCACCGCCAATGCCACCATGGGCGAGCGGAGACTTCCCGCCGCCTGGAGTCCAACGGTCCGGAGATCCGCGATGAAACGCTCACTCGGGCGATCCAAAGGCCGATGCTCGGTGCTGGGCATCATGGGTAAGGTGCTGATGGTTGCGGCGCCTAAAGGATTCATGGTCAATCTCCGTCGGTGGTGGGAGATTGCATCCTGCCATCGCCTCGGCGCCGCTCTTTGCGATACGAGCAGTGGGTTGCAGTTCTGGCGAACACACGGCGACCTGATGACAGTCTGCACCGTTTCCGACGCCCCCTCGCCATGAACCGGCGATTAAGTCAATTCGGGATATCGCGCCACGCCACCGTCGCTTGTTCGCGTGTCTGATTGCTTGCGACGGGAGGCTCCGGCGCGCATAACCCGATGTCCTGGGGGGATGAGCGCACCGGACCACATTGCGACGCCTTGATCGCTCACTTCGGCGTCAGGTTGGATGCTGCCTCGGGATAGCGGACCGCCACCGCCCCCCGATAGTCGGCCTTCACGACATCGATTTTCTTCTGCTGGAGCAGAAACTCGGCTGTCGACTTCAGCGTTTGTGCCGCGCCGCCCTTCTCCTCGCAACCAAGCCACTGACACGAGACCTGCTCGGCCAACGTCGGATACTTGTACAGCGCCATTTCTTCTGCCGCGTCGTTGGCATTGCCACCGAGCCCGCGCAGCACTGCGGCCATATTCTTCGAACCGACACCCCATGCGTCGGGGTGCGCTACGAAGTCTCGATTCGTCGCGTTCAGCACCGCAATGAACTTGGCCATGAATTCAGGATTGCTGGCCCCGAATGTCTTCGTCACGGCCATGCCCTCAAACGTGCAACGGCCCAGCGCACATATCTGCCCCGCCGTGATCAATGGTTTTCCGGTGGGCCGGATCCGACCGAGCGCCGGCCCCCAGATGAAGGCACCGTCGACGTCGCCTCGCTCCCATGCGGCGGCGGCCTGCGTCGGCGTCATATTGACCAACTTCACCTGCTGCGTGATGCCCCATTTGTCGAGCATGTACATCAACTGGTAATGGCTTGTGCTGGCCACCGGCACCGCGATGGTTTTGCCGATCAGGTCTTTGGGCGATTGGATTTTCGCCGCATTGCGCACCATGAGCGCCTCGGCGTTGGCGATGTCCTCCAGAATCCAGAACAACTGAAGGTCCATTCCGCGGCTGGCCGCCGCCGCCAGCGGGCTCGATCCCAGCACACCGATGTCGATGCTGCCGGACGCCATTGCACTCATCACGGCGGCGCCGGAATCGAACTTCTTCCAGTGGATCTGGTAGCCGGTCGCCTTTTCAAACGTGCCATTCACCATCGCTGCAATCCAGGGACTGTAGGTCGTCTGATACGCCACGTTGACGACCTTCTCGGCCGCGCGGGCCGGGGCAAAAGCGCCACCGAGCGCCAACAGAGACACGCCGCATACGAACGAACCGACTATTTTTGCCAGGTATTTCATTTGTTCTCTCCCAATTCAGCGTCGCACGACGGGACTGGCGAGCATCGTGCCCGCGCCCGCCTTCACGCCCGCCACTGTGGTCAAAGTGATTTTCGGCCGCGAATACTGTCCGCGAGCACACAGAGAATCTCGAACATCAGCGTCGCCCCCACCAGCGCCGTATTGCCGCTCGGATCGAAGGGCGGCGAGACTTCCACGACGTCTCCGCCGATCAGGTTCAATCCTTGGAGCCCGCGAATCATGCGCTGCGCATCGAGGGTCGTCAGGCCGCCAATCTCCGGCGTTCCGGTGCCCGGGGCGTACACCGGATCCAGGGCGTCGACGTCAAAAGTGACGTAGGTTGCACCGTCGCCGACGACTCGCCGTGCTTCGGCGATGACCCCCTCGACGTCCAACGCGCGGCATTCCTCGATATCAATCACGCGAATGCCCTGGCGCTCTCCCCAGTCGTTTTCGCTGTCGTTGTACAACGCGCCCCGAATGCCGATTTGTACCGTGCGCTTGGGATCGAGCAAGCCCTCCTCGATGGCGCGCCGAAACGGCGTGCCGTGGGTGTAGGCGTTATCGCCGAAATATCGATTCCACGTGTCCGTATGAGCATCGAAGTGCACCATGCCCACAGGCCGGTGCTTGGCCACGGCGCGCAAGATCGGCAGCGTCACCAGATGATCGCCGCCGACAGACAGCGGCGCGATGCCCGCATTGCAGACCTCGTCGTAAAACGCCGCAATACGCGAAAGCGAATCCATCAGATCGACCGGGTTCACCGGGGTGTCGCCCAGATCGGCGCAATTGCACAGCTCGAAGGGGTTGATGCCGCTTGCCCGATTGACATTGCGCACCATGGTCGAAAGATCGCGCACCTGGCGTGGCCCATGGCGCGCCCCCGGGCGATTGGTGGTGCCACCGTCCCAAGGCACACCGATCAGGCCGACATCCACGGCGCTAATGCTTTCGTCGTCAAGACCGACGTAAGGCAACCGCATGAGTGTTGCCAATCCCGAGAACCGAGGCATGACGGTACCGGTAATGGGTGCGAATTTATTTTCTCTCATCGACAATTCCTGGGTGGCAAGGGGTGTCTCGGACTTGATCGCCCGACGCGCCCTGGTAAGCGCCATCAAGCGATGCGTGAAGCGAGTGTGTCCGTTGCGCACGCCCCATGGAATCACGATTGTTCGAACTTTAGTTTGGTATTTTCCGAAGCATTACCGACACCCTTGCGTGCCGATCCCTCGTTTGCCTGGCCCATGAGTCCATCGTCATGATCAAAGTAACTGACTTCGATCTGCGTCTGCTGCGTATATTCAAAACAGTGTCGGACTGCGGCGGCTTCTCGGCGGCAGAGTCTGCGCTGAACATGAACCTGTCGACTATCAGTACGCATATGGCCGACCTTGAAGCTCGTCTCGGCATCCGTCTCTGTGAGCGAGGCCGTCGTGGCTTTCGGCTCACCGACGAAGGACACTCGCTGTATCGCGCAGCAGAGCGCCTGCTCGATTCTGTCGAGGTGTTCCACACGGACATTGGGGGAATACGAGGTCAGATCAGCGGCGAGTTGGCGATCGATGTCGTGGACAATACGATTACCGATGTGCAGTCGCGCATTGCCGGCGCTATCGGCGTACTCAAGGAACAGAGCCGCGATCTCGAGATCCGATTGGAGATTAAATCTCCCAGGGAGATCGAGGTCGGAGTACTGGAGAGAAAGCTCCATCTCGGCATCGGGCCGTTTCGAGATACGCAACCGGGCCTGATCTATGAGCCGCTGTATCGAGAGGAAATTCAGCTTTATTGCGGCGCGGGGCATCCGCTCTTCGTACTGGCGCCCGATGACGTTGACATGCAGAGTCTGAGCGGTCTCGACTATGTCGCGCGAGGATATTTACGTGAGACGAAAGAGTTCGGCATCCTGAGTAACCTCAAGGTCGGCGCGAGTGTTTTTCACATGGAGGCCGTCGCCACACTCATTCTTTCGGGAAAGTTTGTCGGCTACCTGCCCACGCACTACGCGCAGCATTGGATCCGTCAAGATTTGATGCGGTCATTACGCCCGGATCGCCTCACCCACCACGCGGAGTTTCGACTCATTACCCGAAAGGACCGCGAGACGACTGTCGCCGCACGGGCATTCCTGGATGCGTTGCGCGGCGGGGTAAGTGGCAAGTGAAGATGGCGCGGTTCGCGCACCATGGCGGTGATGTTGCTGTCTGGCGCACGTTAAATCACGTCGTCGGGCATCTGAGCCGCCAACGCACAAAGGGCTTCTGACCTGCCCTGAAAATTTCGTACCAATCAAATCTAGAGATAATGGCTCCTCAGCTCAGACGAGGAGTTGGTATGAA
>NZ_CABPSG010000032.1:0-4960 GCF_902459595.1 Pandoraea soli
CTTTACCCCGAAGCAGCGGCTGGCCATGGCCGCTTAGTTTCTACTTCTCGCGGCCGTGGAAAATGGGGGCATTACAGGGGGACCAAAAACGCATTTGGCGCATCCTGAGAATGGCCGAAATGCCCCGCGTAGCCGGGCTCGCCGGGGTATTTTTGTTGCCTCCGCCCGACGCGATGATCATGCCGGCGTTCCGCTATGGCGCCGCGCTTCGCAGCGACTCACTGCGGCCTGCCTCCACAACACCCCATCTTGTCACACCGCGCCAGCATCGGGCACTTCAAATATTTTGCCGTCCGGCAAAAGCATCTGTCCCGTTGGCAAAAGTGGCGTCGAAATGCAATGGCCCGCGTCCTCTATCATGTCCGGCGTGCCAGCTCCCTAGCATGTCGCAGATGTCGTAGGCGCTGCGTTACCGCGCCATCTGCCCGGCGCCGTGATTTCGCCTGTCCTTGCCCCCTTTTCGATGCCAAGATTCGCATGACGAAGCCTTCGCAGCGCGCCGCTCACTCCCCAACCCCTTACGCCGGGGATACCCCTGCCGCCAATGCCATCGCCCATGCCTGGGCCCAGGTCGGCGCGGCACTCAGCCCGCATCCGAATTGCCCGCTTCCCGCCTGGACCGGCGGTGGCCAAACGTTGCATCAACATCTCTTGATCGTCGGCGCGGGAGACGACGCAGAACTGCTCAGTCAGCTCCGCCATCTGGAAGTCGCCGCCGCTCGCTTCGGCAAGGTCGGATTTGTCGGCCCCGCGAGTTTGCGCCGACTGGTGGAATGGTCGATCGGGGAGCGCGTGGTTGTGCTCTCGCGAATGCCGCGCGATGTATCGGACTGGGATTTGCGCTGCCCGCTTGGCACGCTTGCGCGCGTGCTGGGGCCGCAGGCCGCCTCGGCACACGCTGGACGACCCTTTCTACGCGTTCCCGCTACCCCAGCACGGCACTGGCGCGATCGGCTTGCAGCGGCCGCACAGCACGGACTCTGCGTCGGCCTCGCGGGATTGCATGTCTTCGACGCCGAAGCCCAAGCGCCCGTGGCATGCGGCATCGCCCGATTCACTGCGCTTGCACCGCTGCTCCGCGTACCGGGCGTTTCCTGGGTACCACTGGGTCGCCCCGCCGGCGACACGTCCCACGCCATTCCGCCCGAAACCGTCGACTGGATCGACTGGCGCGCCGACTGTGATGATCTGGCCGACGAGGCCTCACTCATCGACAATCTGGATCTGGTGATTTCTTTAGACGCCACACACGCGCACTTGGCCACGGGATTGGGCGTGCCGGTCTGGCGGTTGCATGCCGCGGCGACCATGTCGTTCGGCAACGAAGCCCGACGCGAGCCATCTGTCAGCCCCGAGGGCGTCACCGATGCGCGCGCCCCTCACCCACGCTTCGTCGGGGATGATTGGCACAGCGCCATCGACGCGGCGACCCAGACCCTGCTCGCCATGGCCGCCGGGTTTCAAGGCTGGACGCGCTAACCGCCGCGCGGTGCCGCCGAAAGTCCGCCGCAGCGGCACCTCCGTCCGTCAGACGGCCCAGCGGTCGCCCACGTGCGCCGTCTTGACCCACTCCATGAACGCGGCCGCCTCGGGCGTATCTGCCGGCGCTGACCAACTCGCGTAGTCTGATTCGACGAACGGCCGATACGGGCCGTGCTTCACCTCGAATATCACGGCCCCCGAGTCCAGCGAAAGCACCGTGTGGAAGACACCCTGCGCCGTCTCCGTTACGCTCGTGTCGTCGCCCAGCAGCTTGCGATCCGTCACCACGCCTGCCTCGTCGAATGTCAGCACGACAAAGCGTCCGCGCAGCGCCGTGAGCACTTCCCACGTGTAGCGATGCAAGTGCGGGCGAATGTACGTCGCCGGCTCCATCGCAATGGCCAGGCGCTGAATCGGATCGTCCAGCGATTCATGCAGGTTCTGGTTCATGCGCGCACGCGGCGACTGCTCGGCTTGCTGGGTCAGCGCGTCGAGCGCAGCAAAAGTCAACGTTTTCATAGGGGAATCGTGGGGGAGTCTGGGGGATGAAGCCTTCGCGGCATCGCGGCGACGGCCACGAGTGTAGCAAATCGATGGCCGCCGCCCGTCCATAAAAAAACCCGCCTCGCGGCGGGTTTCTCACTTCGCACTTCACTGCACCCAAAGAGTGCAACGCCGTGCTTAGTACATCTTCTTCTTCAGGGTCTGGCTGCGCAGACGCTTACGCAGACGGGCCACTGCAGCAGCCTTCTTGCGCTTGCGCTCGGCCGTCGGCTTTTCGTAAGCCGCACGTGCCTTGACTTCCTTGATCAGGCCCGTGCCATCGATGGCGCGGCGGAAACGACGCAGTGCGACTTCAACGGGTTCACCGTCTTTAATCAGAATCTTGGTCATGCAATAGCTCGTATAGTGAATTGGCTCGCGAGAGCCGCAATTTTAACTTACCGGGCAAAAATACCCTTCCCCGCCCTGCAAGAGACATCTCCTGCCAGGCACGACGAACGGATTTGCCACGGACTGCACTACACCACATCCGGCGGGACCGCGAATCACCTCCTCTGCGATCTCCCGATTGGCTTTCAATGCCCGGCTCGCTTACCGCGAACCCCGCATCGCGCCTTCCAGACTGGCTGAACGGTTGATTGATGGCAAAGCGGCACGCTCATCGTTCGTCAATGAGAACCGCCTCCCTCGATGCCCAAGTTTTGGACAAGGTCGGGATTATACACACAAATCGCGGGAAATGTACACGATTGGATCGTCAGCGATCGACAGCGGCGACCGCCGCCACTTTCACGGCCTTGGGCCTTGTCGTCCTGACGGACTTCACACCCATCGCCACCTTTGCAGGTTCGAGAGACTTGGCCGCCTTCGCAGCCGCCGCCAATTCGAGGTCAACCGTGCGCTTGAGCCCTTCGATGATAGGTGCGGCCAGATCGTCGGCAAAATGATCGAACCAACGCTTGGCCTGCAGGAGCTTCTTTCCGCCAAGACGTCGCTTGTGATCCGCATCGTCGGCAAGCACCTTGGCCGAGAGTCGCGCGCGCCCCTTGGGCAGACGTTCGAGAACGGTAACGATGATGAACCCGCGATAAGGCGTCTTTTGCTCGGCAGACATATTGCCCCCCCCTGATGTACCCACCTCGCGACGGGCACGGACCGGATCGAAGCCACGATTTGAATGACGTGGATGAATCTGATCGTACCACGACGCAATCTGCGTGCGCGCAGGCAGGCGATCGATGCGTGAAGTTCGCGCGGGCGACGGCGGCGACGGGCCTCATCCCGTCGTTCATTCACGACACGCCCGCCCCTCGCTCAGGAGGCGACTTGCAATGAATCCTCCGGAAACAGTTTGCGCATGAATAAGGAATCTCCGCTACCGGTGACAAGGAGCCGGTGAGTCGCGCGTGTCGCCGCAATGTAAAAGAGGCGGGCCTCTTGCTCCAGATCGGCGTCATCCAGCGACATCGCCCCGATGCCGGGCACAGCCACGAACGGATATTCCAGGCCTTTGCTGGCGTGCATGGTCAATACGGTGACCGCGTCCGCACTGGGCGAAAATCGCTTGCGATCTCGCTGTTGCCATTGGTAGGGGATTCGCGCCTTCGCCAGCGCGTCAACGCACGCCTGGCCGACACTCCATGTCCGATAGACGATCGCCATGTCCTGCCGGGCCGTGCCCTGCTGATGCGCCTGGCCCATTTGCTTCGAAATGGCTTCGGCCTCATCGGCAATCGACGGAAGTTTGATCAGCATGGGTTGCGGCCCCTCTCGCCCACAGCTGACCGGACGAATCAACGGCACCCCATCGTCGTCAGTGGCCTTCGCGTCCAGAATGTCCTCGGCCACGTTCGCGGCAAGCGCGAGTATTTGCCGCGTATTCCGATAGTTGATCTTGAGAATTGTCGTGCGCCCCTGCGCCTGCACGCCAACGCTCTTGAAGCTGAATCCCTGCCGCTCGGAACGATTGAAGATCGATTGTGCATCGTCATACAGCACGAGCAAATGACGGCATTCCGGCGAGACCATTTGCACGACTAGCTTGAACCATGACGGTTCGAAGTCGTGGCCCTCGTCGATCAGCACGGCGGCGTACTGCGCCGCCGGAATACCGCCTCGATCAACGGCGTTGATCACGCACTGAACGAGTTGCGCAAAAAACCGTTCACCCGCCCCTTTCGGGCGCGTGACGTGATAGGCATTCAATTGATCCGAACACCAACCGTGAAAATGTCGGACGATGACCTTGGCCGACAAGCCCTTGGCCTCCATTACCGATTGGATCTTTCGGGAAAGTGGCTCGCTGAAACAGAGCACCAACACGGGCTTGTCCGATTGCGTCGCCAGGTATTCGGCGCGATAAGCGAGGATCATCGTCTTTCCCGAACCCGCCACGCCGTGAATGACACGATGGCCGTCGCCCAGGCTACGTGCCAGCTGCTCCTGCTGCACGTCCATGACGGCCATGATGTCGGGCAATTCGATCTGATCCGACAGCAGGTCGAGCTGAGTCGCCTGCACGCGCACTTCCGGGAAAAGAATCCATCGAAATCGATCGATCTGCGGTAGCGTCAGCTTTTCGCGGAACTGGAACTTGAACATCTGCCACAACCGCGTCTGAAACGCTTCCGCGTCGACAGCCTCGGTCATTTCGTCGGCGCAAATGACTCTCGAAGGCTCGAGCGCATGCCCCAAACCGCCATCCGTGAACTGCTTGCGCGTCATGTTCGGCAACACGACGCCGAACGTCCAGGGCAGTCGCAATTTCCCCGCGTAGGGATGCCCCGCAGGATTCACCAGTTGAGGATCCCGCTCAAGCGCATTGACGATGTCGAGCGTATATCGACGCGCCTGCTCAAGCGGACTGATGACGGTTTTGGGGCCGTTGCTGCCCAAAATTTGGTTCATCGTGGATTACCGGGGAAAGCCGCGCGGATTTTGAGGAAGAAGTATTCCTCGTCGCGGTATCCATAGG
>NZ_CABPSG010000033.1:0-4164 GCF_902459595.1 Pandoraea soli
CGGGCTAGCGAATGTAGTTCAACCACCGGGGCCGTGAGTCTCTAGACACCAGTGGTACGAAAAAACCAGTCAGGTCACTTCCACACGGGAAGCCCTTTGTTTATCTGTGGCGGAGAGACGGGGATTCGAACCCCGGATAGGCTATTAACCGCTTGTCTCATTTTGGAATTCTCGATGAAAATCAATTTAGTGGCAGAATTTTGATGTGCCATTGCTGCCTCCGCTACGCGCCCAAAAATCACTGACGATCCCGGCCTCTCGGCGAGCTATAGCACCGACGTCTCCCAATTTCAGAGCACCGAGCTTTAGAGGCGGGAGCGGGCAATGTGACGCTCTCTGCGCCAGTTTCCGGACGTAGGATGCGGGCGTTAATCCGTCCAGCAATCTCTCGGTCGCTACTCGTCATGTTCTCCTCGCCACGCCTCGATCACGACCTTCGCGTGCATTAGTGAGCAAGAAGTCGCTTTCCTTGCACATGCGGCGGCACGGTGATAACATGGCCAAGTGACATAACGTGGCCAAGTGATTTCACATGGCCATTTTAAATAACACGGCCAAGTGAATTATGAGTAACGACTATTTCAAGACTGGAGCAGCCGAGCGCCTAGCGCGGGACTCCGTGCGTTCGCTGTTTGAAAGCGGAGGCTGGAAAGTCGAGGAGGACCGAGCGGATGGCAAGGGTGCAGATTTTGTCCTAACTAGTCCTCACGGTGAAAGTTACCACGCCGTACTCAAAGCACTGACAGAAGGACGAACAGATCGTGTGATACCTCTGTTCTCGCAGGCGCTGCTCGAATCACGCGCCCACGCAAATGCACGTAATGGAGAGTTTCAGCCAGCCGTCCTCCTCTGGGTGGGCGTTGCATCGCAGGCCCTCGTCAACAAAGTGCGGGATTTTCAGCATGCGTATGGTGCAGGCGAACCCGTTGCCATCTTGTCGGACACACCTCTGTACGTTGATTTTCCTGGTTTGAAGGCCGACGAGCCAAGCGTACGTGTGCGGCGAATAAGCCATTCAGCACCGCCGGCACTTGTTTTCTCTGATCTGGTCCAGTGGATGCTCAAGCTATTGCTGGCGCCAGACATCAAACGCGATCACCTAATTGGTGCTCCGGAAAAGACTTATCTGACAGCGACCGAGCTCGCACGAGAAGCTGGTGTATCGGTCATGACCGCTACGCGTCTCGTCAATGCCCTGAAAGAAGAGAATTTGGTCGAGTTCGCTCCGCACCTGCGAATCGTCCAAAGACGTAAGCTTGCAGAACGATGGAAGGCCACGTACCTGAAACCGATCATCGGCGTGCCGATGAGATTTTTAGTGCATGGCGTGCCTGAGACGCAACAGCTACGTAAGACGCTCAAGCAGCACGAGGGAGCAACGCTGGGTCAGTTTGCTGCGGCGCATGCACTCGGCGTAGGGCACGTGCATGGCGCACTAACGACGCTGTGGGTGCCCAACCTCGGAACCGCTGAGAACTGGCGAGGCATTCGTCGGGCGTTCGAAGGCGAGCGACCGGATCTGGTTCTAAAACAGCACCCGTACCCTCAGTCGCTGCTTCGTGGTCGAGTGATGCGAGACGGTATATGGGTGTCAGACGTCATCCAGACATGGCTGGACGTTTCCGCCGACCCGACGCGCGGTGCAGAGCAGGCGGCCGAGCTCGAACACGGTGTGCTGGCAAATATTGTGGGAGAACAATTGTGAGCGAACTCGCCGAATTCAGCCGACTTGCGGTGACCCTTGAGCCGTGGCGCAAGCAGATCGTCTTTATTGGCGGCTGGGCATTCCGGCTCTACCGCTATGAGCCACGCGCTTACACAGCGGACCACACCCCGATCTTCACCCAAGACGCAGATGTGGCGTACGACAAGCGCGAGCCTCTCGAAGGTGATATCAAGAAGGCACTGGAAGGAGCTGGATTCATTGAGGAGCCGAACCTTGCTGGCGGTTTCAGGCCACCGGCCATGCGCTATAACTTGGGTGGCGACACGAGTGGATTTTACGCGGAGTTCCTCACGCCACTCACGGGCAGCGGGAAGAAGCGCGATGGGAACAGGGAATTGCGGGAGGACGCGACTGAATTGCATGCAGGTGTTGTCGCGCAAAAGCTCCGCTACCTAGAAGTGCTGCTGCACAAGCCTTGGCTGGTGAGCATTCCGGCCGATGAGTCTGGACTGAACGAGGCGGTGGCCGATCTGAGAGTGCCGAACCCGGTGAGCTTCATTATCCAGAAGCTCCTAATCAGGGACAAGAGAGTTGCGCACAAACGCGCGCAGGACGTGCTCTACATTCACGACACGCTTCAGATTTTCTACGGGGCAATCGAGACCGACCTCGCCCCCATCTGGAAAGAGCTTGAGGGCACGCTGGATCAAAAGCAGAAAAATTCGGTTCGCAACGGCGTCAGAGAACTATTCTGGGAGATGAACGATGTCATTCGCGCAGCGGCGGCGATTCCCACGGACAAGAGGGCCCCTGAAGCAATGCTCAAGCTTTGCAAGGAAGGCTTCGAGGAACTGTTCGGCGAGGTATAGCACATCCCTCCCCCCGTACAGATGATCATGCGGCCGGTCTCGGCCACGGCTGTATCAAAACGCACGCCGAAGACCCAAGTCGAAAACGTCGCCCGTCAGACCACTGTGCCTTGGCTTCGCAGCAGACATCGAAAAGGGTAACGCGACACCTAAAAATCGAATACTTTCGCGTTTTCGAATCCTTCATCGAACCCAGGCAAGCCGTCAGCTCCATACGTCATCAACCTCCGCTCTCCCCTCCCGTTGGCAATCAACGTAACCGCAATCGCTGCGTCTGCACTCATCAAATTGACGCCAAGACCTCCGCAAGCGCCCACGACATTTGAAAGGGCTGCGGATTCCGAGTGAACGGTGCGCGCGATCTTCTTTGACCTGCTCGCTATTTATATCCGGCGCGTTCGAGTCGACGAAGCAATAAGGAGGCAAATGCGAGATGGTCTAAGCAAACATCCGGGTCATCACTAAGGGTGATCTCATGGCCGCCCGGATTCCTGATAGCGGCCACGGAGCCCGCAAACATGAACTGATAGCCCTCTTGCTCATCCTCCTCACTGGGATTCGCGAGCCCATTCAGTTTGATAACCGGATTCACTTTCCCGAAAACGGCCATCATCAGCTTTCGACCATTGTCCTTCGAGCCGCTATGCCGCTGGACCACTTTCTCAACAAACTTAAAGGCATGGAAGGTCGCTTCTGCCCCATGCCCATCGTCGAACAACTTCCGAACCTTTACGGGCATGCCGGGGTGGACGTTGCGAAGCTCGAAAGGATGAAGCGGCCCCGTGAGAAGGCTCGCACCGTCTGCGATTGCGGCGCTTTTTGGTGCGTTCGAATGCCGCACAATTTTCTCGAATAGATCAAAGGCCGTTTTCATGCCCGTTCAGCAAGTTGGTCCGGATGCTCTTGAAGATCGCGTCATAAGTCTCCTGATCGCCGCCAGGTGGCAAGTTAATTTCTATGCGTACAGTCAGACCCACGCCGTTAGTATTGGCCCCCCCCCGCTCGCCCCTTGCGGTTGGTTTGACGCGTTAGATCCAATTTCTATGGGCGGCCGTACGGCAGCATTCCCGTTAGAAAGAGACGCCTTCTTCGCTGGTGCCACCTTTTTGGCAACCTTCGTGCTTCCAGCACCAGATGACTTGGCTAGCTCCGTTTCGTCCACGGCCTTTCCGGAGATGCGCGCCAACGCTTGAAATGTGGAAGCTTGTCTTTTTCCAACAATATCGCTCGTACCGTCATGATTGCGGAAGAACGCAATTAGCTTGTCGATCGATAAGCCCCAAGCATTGGAACCATGTAGATCGAACAACTCGCTGTAAGCCCGCTCGACCAGCTTTGAAAACTGCGTCTGGAATTCTTCGTCGTTATGCTGATTAAAGATGGGAGTTGCTTCTCCGGTCTTCTTATTCTCCGCATCGAGCACGCCGACGAACTTAAGAATGTTCAGTAAGTATGTTTCGTTATTTGGCGCAATCTCAAGCTTTTTCAGCGTATCGGCAGTGACGATTGCGGGGAAGCTCCGTCGCAACTGCGACGTAAGCTGGGTGAGCCCGGGCGGTCTCAAGAGTCAAGTGCAACGTTGAGCTAACCCAGCGGTTTCCAATTCCTTGGCCATTGCTTCCTCGGGGG
>NZ_CABPSG010000034.1:0-3885 GCF_902459595.1 Pandoraea soli
GTGGCGCCGTCGCTGCGCCTGTCGTACGAGCACGAGTTCGGCAACACGCAGAGCAGCCTGACGAACGCGATCTATGGTGCGCCGAGTGGGTTCACGGTGAAGGGTCCGAAGCTGGGCCGCGATATCTTCACGGCGGATCTGGGTGTGGACATGCAGATCAAGAAGCAACTGGAAGTGCGCCTTGGCGGCAACGTCAGTGTGCGCAAGGGCGAGAGCGCGCTGGGTGGTGGTATCTCGGCGAAGTATCGCTTCTAAGGAAGTGTGCAGGACGCTTTCCTCGCAAGGGGAAAGCACGGATCGCTTCCCAAGGCGATCCGTCGGGGGCAGGGCGGGAGTTACACCGTTTCGTCACGCTCCACGTAGATAGAAAGGAAACCCGTCGTACCCGAAAGGGCGCGGCGGGTTTTTTATTTTCGACGTGTGATGACGGCATCTCGCCGTCTTCAGGCGACTGGCTGGGTGGCAAAAAGAAGCGCCGATGAGCGGAAATTGTTCAATGGGAAATGACGTACTTCACGCAATTGTCCGTTGTTTGCGGGCATCATTTTTAGATCAATTGGGATATCGCTGATGAGGAAAGAGTTTTTATTGTGAATTATCTTTTATTTAATCAGTGTTTTTTTAATATTTATCCCAATTTAACCAAAAAATAACTTCTTGGGTTAAGTATCAAATTCAAGTGTTTTTGCATCGATTTCGATAGTCCGGCTTTTAGACTTCGTGAGCCTTGACGCAGGTCGTCGTGCCGTGTCTGGCGCGTGATGGAGCGATTCGTCACTTTCACGAATTAATTTATGGATTATCGAATGCAAAAGAACCATCCGAAGTCGAACGCTCTGCGTCAGACGAAGATTTGCATGGCCGTCGCGGCCGTGGTGACGGCGGCAGCGCTGCCCGGCTATGCGGTGGCAAGCGACGCTGTGCCACCTCAGGTGCCGCAGTGGCAGGCAGACAGAAATAACAGCATCAAGGTGCTCGGGGAAAAACGAGGCGCGATTGTGCTGGCGAAGGAAAGCAATTTCCGTGCGAATTTGGAATTAAAAAATAATCAAGAAATTGCCAATATTGCCTCTGCCCTCAGAGATGCAGTGGAAGTTGAAGGAAACGCCGCAGAGAAATTCTCAGCCTTTCAGGCGGTAATGCCGCAGATTGAAAAGGCCAAGTCGGATTTGGATGGCCGTCGAGGTTTGGATGGCAACTTGTCCGTATTGGATCAAAAACACCACGCCGCGCTGACGGATCTGGCGGCCGCTGTGCGTAATATCGACAACGAAAGCAAGCTGACCTCGGGCGGTAAGCGAAACGCGCTGAATCCGCTCATCGACAAGCGCACTCATGACGCGGCTGTCACCACTGCCCAGGACGCTGCCACGAAAGCGCAGCAGAATCTGGCACTGCTTAGCCATAAGCTCGCCTCGTTGTCGGCTGTCGGGAATGCGGAGGATTCGGCTCGACTGGCTTCCACCTATCTGCTCGACGTCAATGCGGATAGCCCCGACACCAATGCGAAGCAGTTGATGTCGTGGGGGGATGCGAACCTGAAAGCCTTTGCGGATCAGGCGGCCGTGGGTGTCGGTGATGCGCAGACGAAGATCTTCAAAGACGCCACCCTCGAAATCGGCCGTTTCTCCGGCCGCGGATCCGACGCGATTCACGGTGCAACTGAGGTGGCCAGCGTCAAAACCCGCGAAATCGGCACCCTTCGCGCACTCGAAGGTGCTGAGCATCAAGTGGGTGTCATGGGCGGCGCGTTGAACGTCAACCAGGCGATCGAGGGCGGCGGCAAGCTTGCCGTGCTGGTGGGCGCCGACGGCAAGCTCAATTTCTCGGACAAGGGCGTCGGTATTGCCGACGATGCGGCCAATGTGACGCTGATGGCTGGCAAGTTCGGTGCAGGTACCGGCGCAGCCGGACAGATCGTATTCGGAAAGGAAACCAGCGCCGGTAGCGCAAAAATTGAGGTGATCGACGGTGGCGGGCTGATGTTTGATCGCGCCAGTGCGGCAACGGCGACGATTGCGCTTCGCAACGGCGGTGAGTTGACCTTCGCGGAAGGTTCAACCGCAGGCGCGAGCACGATTTCGGTGGGCCGCGCGTTTTCGCAGGACGAGCTCGATGCGTTGCCGGAAGTGCCCGGGTTGGCGAAACGCGATCCGTCGATCGCTGCCAAGGTGACATTCGACGGTGCTTCGGTAGGCGATGCAACCATCGCTAACGGCGGTACCCTCACCGTTGCCGCCTCGAATCTGCGCACTTCGACGATCACCAATGAGGCCACCGGCACGGCGACCATCAGCGGCAAGCTGGTCGATGTACTCGACGCGGTCGACAAGCCGGCGGTCGACAGCGAGGACAAGCCGACGAAGCAGATGGTGAAATCGCTCGGCGGCGCAGCCAAAGTCACAAACGCCGGCACGCTGACGATCCAGGACACGGACCTTCAGGACATGGCGTTGATCAATGCGTCGGGCACTGCCTCGATCTCGACGTCGGAAGGCGGTAATGCCATCGTTGCCAACGCTGACGGGGCGACGCTGTCGTTCACCGCCACGCAGCTCGAGCAGATGCACCTGACGAATTCGGGCATCGTCAACATGGCCGATGGCGTCACGGCTCATCAGGCCAAGATCGACATGGTCGCTGGCGGCGTCCTGGATATTTCGAAGGTCGGCGTTACGCACGCTGACGGCGATCCGGACAAGACGCTTTCTATCGGTTCGTTGACCGGTACGGGCGCGATTTACACCGGCGATACGGCGCTTGTGCTTGGCGAATTGAACGGCGACGATCGTTTCGCCGGTTCGATTTCGCATGGTGCGCCGCCGGCCCCGGCGGGCGCGGAAGATGAGCAAACGCCGGAGACGCCGCGCATGGCATTGGACGCCGCGCAGGCGGACGCCGCGCAAGCGGCCATTTCTCCGCGTGGCTCGAAGGTCGTCCGAGTGCTCAAGGTCGGCACGGGCAACCTGACGTTGGCTGGGGATCAAAGCGGCGTCTCGATCCTGAACGTGGATGGCGGGACTTTGACGGCAGCGCATGCCAACGCGCTGGGCTCGGGCACCGTGAACGTCGCAAGCGCGAGCACGGTGGCGTTGAGCACGAACGTCAGCGGTGTGAAGAACCTGCAGAACGACGGTACGGTCGATTTGGGCACGAACCGGCTCGAGGTGGACACCTATGCCTCAGACGCGGGCGCGAAGATCAAGTCGCGCGTCGAGAAGGTCGAGGGTGATCTCGTCGGAGGCCAGATTCACGTCACGCAGAGCGGTGACTTCAGCAATACGAAACTCGACGTTGCAGTGGCTGATGACATTGAAGTCAGCGATCTCCTGGGCAACTTCCAAGTGGTGACGTCCGAAGAGAATGCCGGAGTGATCGGTGGGGAAGTGACCGTGGGTAGTATCACTGGCGGCAAGCAACCGGAACCGACGATTACGGACCCGCAGGACCCGCAGGACCCGCAGGACCCGACGACCGGAACGGGCATCGAGACGACGATCACCGAAAAGAACCTCGTCAAGTTCCTGGCAGCGGACGGTGGTTACAGCGCCAACGAACAAGCGATGCTGGCATCGGTCGACGGCGTGGCGTTGGGCGATCTGGCCTCGGGCAAGATCGGCGGCAAGGTGCTTTCGGCCATGGCGCTGCAAACGGCCGGCTCGGAAGAGCAACGTCGCTCGGCGCGTCTGCTCTCGGGTGAATCGCTGGTGAACAACGCCACGGCCGCTCAAGGCGCAGCCACGTCGTTCCAGCGCGGCATGCAAACGCGCATGATCGCCGGCGGCTCGATGTTCGACGACACGACGGCCAACGGCGCGATGGCGTCGGACAACGGCATTGCCGGTTGGGCCTCGTTCAAGGGCGGTAACGCCAGCCAGCGCGGCG
>NZ_CABPSG010000035.1:0-2991 GCF_902459595.1 Pandoraea soli
CTCAAATGCCTGTAGTTCTTCTTCATCGCAACACCCTACATCATTCGCGGTGTTGCACTTGAAACTGGAGACTAAGCTGTTTGCCGTTGTTTGCAGCACGGCATTCCAAGCCCATGGGTAGAACTCGCCGTTGTATGCCGCTCTCTTGATTGCGCAAATGGCACGTGACGGTTTTGTTTCCGCAAGCCCGCGAAACGGCTGTTTGGCTCGAAACGCCCGTGCGTCGATCTCTCCCAATGAGTGTGCCGTTCGTAAGATTTCGGCAATCGGCAAGTCGGTTAAGGCCGACGAGTCTTTATCGATTTTCAGTTCGCGCACCATCGAAACGCGAGGGCTCGCTGTGTACTCGATCGAATTTTCGTTCCAATCCGGGGCCTGCGGCCGTAGTTTTTCCGTCTGCGCCAGGATTTGAGACGAGAGTTGGATTTTTTGGGCTTTTAGCCAATATATTCGGCAAAGGCGATAATGCGCTTCAAGCTCCACTTGGTCCTTTCGCCCTTCCAACCAAGGAATTTCCCCGTAAAGTAATCTCTCTTCGATTATGGTCGAGGTTTGCTGCGTGAATTCGTGCCAGCGATCACGCAACGCCATTAGAAGGTCGCGTTCCCCCCGGCTTTCCCAAAACGATTTATCGTCAAGAGAGAGAAGGATTGACTCGGCATCTGAGATGCCGGTGATACAGGGTTGTCCTGCGGACCAAACACGGAGGGCTACCGATACTTCATCGCTTTCCGCCCATTGTTGCATTTCCGCTCGCGCGCCGTCCGGATCGGACGCCGCGAGTTTTAGTACCATTTTCGTGTACGCGACTAGGTGTCCGGTCAAGCCGAACTCGGTGCTGCCTGCTGGATTCTCGCCATCGGTCCGAAGAGAATCGAAGAACAAGACAGGGCTATCAGGGTTTCTTTCGCCCTCTAGCTCAATTCCGTGCTTGATATGCTGTCGAAAAATGGAAAGCGCATACGCAAGCATATTCGCTGATATTTCAAGGTCGGCGTCCGGCTTTGGATATTCCACTCCGACGTGCACAATGTCCTGCATTTTGAGGTCGCCGTGAGGCTGCGGCGGGCGTGCCCCGAATGCTGGCGCTACTGTCAACCGTGGCCTGTATAGGGCCATGGCATCTCGCACCAAAGATCGTGTCCACCCGTTGGGCTTCAACATGTCGGCAATAGCGTACTGCTCGTAACTCGGTTTTACGGGCTCTTGCCTCCAAGACGCGAGCAACACTCGCCACCCTTGCACCACCGCTTCCCCATAGAGAGCTGACTCTTGTCTCAAGGACCACTCGATGTTACTGATTACGTCGTGGTGAAGTGGGGATTGGCTTGCTGCCCACCACAGGGCTGCTGGTTGATGAGCTACCCTTTTGATCCACATCCCGATGTTCCAGAGTCGATCTGGTAGGCGAGGAGAGGACGTGCTTCCGCTGAATAGTCGTGCCGAGGAATCGGCCGAAAGGTCGGACAAATCGCTTGGCATGATTGACAAACCATCCCACGCGCCGTTTGGAACGTCTCGGACCTTTCCAAAGGAGTTGGGATTGGATGGGGGCGGTGCTTCGTCAGAGTCCAAGCAAAACGAATCGAACGGGTCAAAAATCTTGCCGTCATCGCCGCTCCCGGAGAACCGATCTGGTTCTCCGTAGCGAGTCTTGGGGTCAAATACGAATATCCAATCCGAAGGTATTTTCGTTTGGGAAGTGTGGAGGAGCTTCGCCCCAGCCTTTGACGATGCAATGTGTGCAATGATGCCTCGCTCGTGCGCGGCGAGCGTCGCAGGTCCGCTTTCGGCCATGATTAGTTGACGCGAGTGCCATGCCTCGACATCGCGGGCGCGCTCAGCCCATGCCGCTAACGTTTGCCAAAGAGCCTCGTGACCATTTGCACTGTCGTACGTTATTGGTACTACGCCCTTGTGTCGCCAGTGCCAAGCGGCATTTACGCCGGACTGGAACGCAAATAGGGAGTGTCTCGGCTTCGCAAAACTGTTGAGTGCCTCGAGCAGATATTGAACGGGGGCGTCGTCTGCCGAATATCCCACAAATACTATGTGGAAGTGCTCTAGCAATGATTGGATGTACCGGGTCGCCCAACCGTCGGACAGATAGGCGTGCCCGAAATCGGCGCTTGAAAGTACTAGGTCGTTGTCCCGTGCCGAGACGTAGCTTTGGTCGACGCACCCGTGAATATGAATGATCCCCCGAAAGTCATTCTTGCGATTCGGTGCTGGGAGCTTCGGTGGACTGAACGACTGCAGTGATTTATCGCATTCTTCGAATAACAAATCAAAGTTCGTTGTAACGAGACGCGGTGTTCCACCGGGCGAGCGGGACAAGTCCAACAAGATCTGGTGTGCGGTAAGACTGCATGCGGGCGCTGGCCTAAGGGCTACCGCCACAGACTCTCTCACCTCAGCTGGGTCAAACTCCCGATCTAACATTCCAAAAATTCGGTCCGTTGGCACCAAGCCCGGAAGTTGGCTACGCGAGCTTAGGTCCTTCATCGCGTCGAACAGCATGCGTGCTGGACTGTCGCTAGCAGATCCAAGGAGCGCTAATACTCTCTCTGCCAACGTAACAAAGTCGGGAAGGTGTGCGTGTGCACGAGATACTCCGGCACCACAAAAGAACAACACTTGACCGGCGTCGCGTGCAACGAGTAGGTCGTCGGGTATCGATGGTCCCCCCGCGATGAAACGCATAGTTTTTTAATCCTCCTCTTGTTGCCCCTGCTTGCAGGCGATGGCGGTTCACTGCACCGGCTCGGAATTCTACATGGGAGCAACATGAGTTCGATTCGCAGCAGTACACACTGGCAAAAAGGGTAATACCCCCTGAAATCCACCGCTGGGAGAAGTAGAATTTTCTCGTTAAGAGGGAGTTCTGCAGATGAAGAAGTCGAGATTCACAGATAGCCAGATATTGGAGGCGCTCAAGCGCGCGGAGGCTGGGCTTGCGGTGCCGGAGCTATGCCGGGAACTGGGCATCAG
>NZ_CABPSG010000036.1:0-2446 GCF_902459595.1 Pandoraea soli
GGTTCTTTTCGGTGATCGTCGTCTCGATGCCCGTTCCGGTCGTCGGGTCCTGCGGGTCCTGCGGGTCCTGCGGGTCCTGCGGGTCCGTAATCGTCGGTTCCGGTTGCTTGCCGCCAGTGATGCTACCCACGGTCAGTTCGCCGCCAGTCACTTCTGCACCTTCTGCAGCGTTCACCACGTCGAACTTGCCCACGATTTCGGAAAGTTCGATATCGCTCGCAACAGCAACGTCCAGCTTCGTATGGGTGAAATCGCCCTCCTTCGAGACGTGGATCTGGCCGCCAGCGAGCGCGCCCTCGACCTTCTCAATGCGTGACTTGATCGTCGCTCCCGCGTTTGACGCGTAGGTTTCCACCGCGAGCTTGTTCATGCCAAGATCAAGCGTGCCATCGTTCTGCAGGCTCTGAACGCCGCTGACGTCCGTGCTTAGTGCGACCGTGCCTGCTTGGGCCACGTTCACCGAACCCGAACCCAGTGCGTTGGCATGCGCTGCCGTCAACGTACCGCCCTGAATGCTCAGGCTCGTCACATCGCTTTGATCGCCAGCCAGCGTCAGATTGCCGCTACCGATCTTGGTGAGGCGCACATCTTGATGGTCATCCGGCGAGATCAATTCCTCAGATAGACGCATCGACTTGACTTGCAGATCCGCGTCCGCTTCGGTCGATCGTTCGCTCTTTGCCAGAATGCGCCCTTCAAAGACGTCATCCTGATTCAAAGCGCCAAGCGCGACGCGCGTGTCTTCCGCAATCAGATCACCGCGCCCGGACAGCGAACCGATGAGAATCTCTCCATCGAGGTGCTCAGCCCCCTCGGGTCCTTCGATGCCTGAGACGTCAAACACCCCCCCGTCCAAACGAATGCGCGCCTTATCCGCGGTGGTGTTGCCCTCGGCAATCACTTGCCCTCGATTCTCGAGTTGAAGTGATTCCATCGCGGTATCAATAAGCGCCAGGACGGCACTGTCTCCATTCAGGATCGTCGCATTACCACCGAATGATTCGTCAATCAGCACGGTGCTCGCGTTGACCAGCTTGAGATTTTCGAGCTTGGAGTCGACGATCTTAATGCGACCATCGCCCTCGTTCGAGATCTGAGCGTTTCCGCCAACTGACGCGAACATGTCCACGTTGCCCAGATTTGTCAGGTGCATGTGCTCAAGCGGCGAATCAGTCACGCTGAACGCACCCTTGGCATGATTAATCACGGTGCTGGTGCCCATCGCCGAGCTATCCACTACGAGCTTGCCAGCGTTCTGAATCGACGCGCTGCCGGCGTGCGCCTCGTCGAAGTGTACCGTTCCACCGTTCACCATGATGCTGCTGGCACCCGCACTGGACCCCTCTTCGAATCTCAGTTGGCCTCGCGCAGAGAGTGCGATAGCAGCGTTTTGAGCGCTTGTACCTGCGTGAAACCAGATCTGTCCAGGATCTTTACCGGTTCCTCCCCCGGCGCCGAAAGTGCCTTCGACAACGTCCGTCGCGCTCGCACCGCTCCCGGCGATCAACACAACGCCCCGGGCTGCAGGATCGATACCTTTGCCACCCTCGACAAAGTTGAGCACTCCTCCATTCCCAACGGCTACGGCCAGTTCACCCGCGCCTTCAAGTCCTTGATGGATATTCAAGTCCCCATCAATGACGCCAACCAAATGCGACACATCTTTTGCTACACGAATCGTACCGACGTCGCGAACACCGTCTTCGGCGCCGTTCACGGCATCCGACAGAGCCCCTGAGCGCTCCGTAATGTCGAGTACGGTGTCCTTGCCGATCTGGACGTTCCCTTCGGCGTAGCCTTCATCGAAATGCACGTTGAACAGGTTATCGTCGCGCCAAGTCAGCGCGGCGGCAGCGCCGTTCTGCACAGGCGCCACCAATTCCTTGGTGTTCGCCATGCCAATGAAGGTCGCTTCGTCTGCCTTGCCCAGCGCCTTGATCCGGCTGTCGAGGGCAGTCATCTCGGCGTAGAGATTCAGCGCCACGTTACGACGCTGCAAGAGCGCGGCATCATCATTAAGGAAGTCGCTTAGCTGCGCGCGAGCATCCGCAAAGTCGCCCGGGGCGGCCGTCAAGACTTTCTGGATTTCCGTTTTGACGTTTGCAAGATCGGCCACCTGAAGTTCTTTCTCCCAGGCATGATTCAGCGCGCTTCCGCCATCCGCTTCCAACGCTGCAATCACGCCGTCAACGTTATCGAAAACCTCGCCGAGCTTCACTCGATAATCATCTTTATCGGCAATATCTTTGATCTGGGAGTGAATGTTGGAGCGAGCCATTCTCAGCGAATCAAGCTCATTCACGCTCGCGGCCTTTTCTTTGAATTCAGCGGCCATTACACCAAGCCGGCCACTCATCCGACTGGCGACAGGGCGGTCTCAAGAGTCAAGTGCAACGTTGAGCTAACCCAGCGGTTTCCAATTCCTTGGCCATTGCTTCCTCGGGGG
>NZ_CABPSG010000037.1:0-2397 GCF_902459595.1 Pandoraea soli
AAGGGGTGACTGCGTACCTTTTGTATAATGGGTCAGCGACTTACATTCAGTGGCAAGCTTAACCGAATAGGGAAGGCGTAGCGAAAGCGAGTCCGAATAGGGCGTTCAGTCGCTGGGTGTAGACCCGAAACCAAGTGATCTATCCATGGCCAGGTTGAAGGTGCGGTAACACGTACTGGAGGACCGAACCCACTAATGTTGAAAAATTAGGGGATGAGCTGTGGATAGGGGTGAAAGGCTAAACAAACTTGGAAATAGCTGGTTCTCTCCGAAAACTATTTAGGTAGTGCCTCGTGTATCACCTTCGGGGGTAGAGCACTGTCATGGTTGAAGGGTCCATTGCGGATTACTTCGCCATAGCAAACTCCGAATACCGAAGAGTGCAATCACGGGAGACAGACATCGGGTGCTAACGTCCGGTGTCAAGAGGGAAACAACCCAGACCGCCAGCTAAGGTCCCTAAATATTGCTAAGTGGGAAACGAAGTGGGAAGGCTAAAACAGTCAGGAGGTTGGCTTAGAAGCAGCCACCCTTTAAAGAAAGCGTAATAGCTCACTGATCGAGTCGTCCTGCGCGGAAGATGTAACGGGGCTAAGCAATATACCGAAGCTGCGGATGCGAGCTTGCTCGCATGGTAGGAGAGCGTTCTGTAAGCCTGTGAAGGTGTCTTGTGAAGGATGCTGGAGGTATCAGAAGTGCGAATGCTGACATGAGTAGCGATAAAGGGGGTGAAAGGCCCCCTCGCCGTAAGCCCAAGGTTTCCTACGCAACGTTCATCGGCGTAGGGTGAGTCGGCCCCTAAGGCGAGGCAGAGATGCGTAGCTGATGGGAAGCAGGTTAATATTCCTGCACCGTCGTATGATGCGATGGGGGGACGGATCGCGGAAGGTTGTCCGGGTGTTGGAAGTCCCGGTCCCTGCAGTGGAGAAGGCGCTTAGGCAAATCCGGGCGCGTAATTCAAGGCTGTGGGGCGAGTACCTTCGGGTACGAAGCAATTGGAAGTGGTTCCAAGAAAAGCCTCTAAGCTTCAGTCATACGAGACCGTACCGCAAACCGACACAGGTGGGCGAGATGAGTATTCTAAGGCGCTTGAGAGAACTCGGGAGAAGGAACTCGGCAAATTGGTACCGTAACTTCGGGATAAGGTACGCCCTTGTAGCTTGACTGGCCTGCGCCAGGAGGGTGAAAGGGTTGCAATAAACTGGTGGCTGCGACTGTTTAATAAAAACACAGCACTCTGCAAACACGAAAGTGGACGTATAGGGTGTGACGCCTGCCCGGTGCCGGAAGATTAAATGATGGGGTGCAAGCTCTTGATTGAAGTCCCGGTAAACGGCGGCCGTAACTATAACGGTCCTAAGGTAGCGAAATTCCTTGTCGGGTAAGTTCCGACCTGCACGAATGGCGTAACGATGGCCACACTGTCTCCTCCCGAGACTCAGCGAAGTTGAAGTGTTTGTGATGATGCAATCTACCCGCGGCTAGACGGAAAGACCCCATGAACCTTTACTGTAGCTTTGCATTGGACTTTGAACCGGTCTGTGTAGGATAGGTGGGAGGCTTTGAAGCAGGAACGCTAGTTTCTGTGGAGCCGTCCTTGAAATACCACCCTGGTTTGTTTGAGGTTCTAACCTAGGTCCGTAATCCGGATCGGGGACAGTGCATGGTAGGCAGTTTGACTGGGGCGGTCTCCTCCCAAAGTGTAACGGAGGAGTACGAAGGTACGCTAGGTACGGTCGGAAATCGTGCTGATAGTGCAATGGCAAAAGCGTGCTTAACTGCGAGACTGACAAGTCGAGCAGGTGCGAAAGCAGGTCATAGTGATCCGGTGGTTCTGTATGGAAGGGCCATCGCTCAACGGATAAAAGGTACTCTGGGGATAACAGGCTGATACCGCCCAAGAGTTCATATCGACGGCGGTGTTTGGCACCTCGATGTCGGCTCATCTCATCCTGGGGCTGTAGCCGGTCCCAAGGGTATGGCTGTTCGCCATTTAAAGAGGTACGTGAGCTGGGTTTAAAACGTCGTGAGACAGTTTGGTCCCTATCTGCCGTGGGCGTTGGAAGTTTGAAGGGGGCTGCTCCTAGTACGAGAGGACCGGAGTGGACGAACCTCTGGTGTACCGGTTGTCACGCCAGTGGCATCGCCGGGTAGCTATGTTCGGAAGAGATAACCGCTGAAAGCATCTAAGCGGGAAACTCGCCTTGAGATGAGACTTCCCTGGGAACTCGATTCCCCTTAAGGGTCGTTCAAGACCAGGACGTTGATAGGTCAGGTGTGGAAGCGCAGTAATGCGTTAAGCTAACTGATACTAATTGCCCGTGAGGCTTGATCCTATAACCAGTGTGTTTTTCCTGGTGTGAGTGTCGTGAAGTGTGCCGATACAACTCACAACCC
>NZ_CABPSG010000038.1:0-2024 GCF_902459595.1 Pandoraea soli
ACCCCCGAGGAAGCAATGGCCAAGGAATTGGAAACCGCTGGGTTAGCTCAACGTTGCACTTGACTCTTGAGACCGCCGTTCCTCAACCGACCGAGAAATGATGATATTGAAACGCGAATTTACCGCCATTGCCTATTTTTTTATTTTCTTCTTTCTGATGTTTGTTGCAATTGGAGCCATCTTTGAATTTATTATTTGGCCAGGTTTAGCGTGGCTAGCGGGTGCGGGAAGCTACCATCTACCATCGTGGGATCGGATTTATAAATGGTTGATGTTAATAATTTTATTAGTCCCACCATGCACATTGATAATGTGGCTTTACGAGAAGAAGAGGTCAGGCCGCTAAGCTGAAACCGACGACCCCGAGCAGAGCCAGGGTCGTCGTTTGTGAGTTGCGATGTAGCGCTGTTGTATAAATCGAGTTCGTCAGACGAGCACAACGTCAGTTCAGGCAGGTGCGGTAGCCCGGATCTTTCGGCTGGAATCGGCTCAGTCGGAGCATTGCTGGGTAGCGGTGTTACTGCGCATATGCCTGGGCCGCTTGGAATGTCCATCAACCAACTGATTCAGGTACTTGGACCGCCAACGCAAGCCGCCATTGAATCTAGCGCTACCAAGGAAAAGTGACCAATGAGTGCGTCAATGAAGCGGAGGGCAATATGGAGGCGGGCTCGTAGGGCGTACTCATGCGCCCTGGGAATCCCGGTTGTCGTACTCATCTTTTCATACGCGCAAGGGGCTAGCTGGAAACCTGTGCTCGTCGGATTGCCCGTATACATCGTAATTCTCGGAAGCATCACGATTCAGCTCGTGATAGAGCTTCGCGCCCTAAAGCGCTAATGGCGGGAATCCACGTGTTAGAGGCCCGTGGCATCAATCGCCGAGACTTTGTTGAAAAGGAATTCAAGACTTAGGCTGTGGGTTTGACGTCGGAAATGCCCCGCGCGGACCAGCGCAGCGAAAAGTAGAATTTTCTCGTTAAGAGGACGTTATGCAGATGAAGAAGTCGGGATTTCGGTGATTGCCCTGCCCCGCGGCTCGACGCCTTGACGTTCCATGTGGAGCTGCCGTACCCGGCGATGCCGCACCGCGTAGGATCTCATCAATAAATACTGGAGCAAGACAATTAAAAGTGTGACCGAATTCGGAAAAAATAATGAATATTCGATTCGTAGAAGATGGGAACCTGAGTGCGTGGGTGCGTCTACTACTCACCCTCGTTGGCATTGCCATTGCCGTTGCAGCAATTGAAATCGATTTCTCCGTTGTTTGGGCGCGCGCGCTCCTGTTGATTGGATTCGCAGTCGCACTTGTCGGTGGAATGACGAGCCGCGCCAAACTTCTCAAAATCAAACCCTTCGATAGTCGCTACAAGAAAGCCCGCAATTCGTATCGCTCAAAGCAGGACGATGAGGACGGGTCTTGACGAGGACTTTGGCGAGGTAAGGTCAACAGCCACCGAGATTGGGGTGGCTGTCGGCGGACCGACAAGAAGGGTAATTCTTCAGGGGAGCGCCGGCACAAGCGCCGCCCCTATATACGAACTCCCGGTAAAACAGTAATCCCATGCTGAGCCAGCAAATCCTTGGATACCCAATCAAGTACTACGTTGCGATACTTACTATCGCATTGTGGCTGTCTATCCTCACTTACACGTTGATAAGGAATCCTTCAACGACTGACGCGAATCACAGGATGGTCATGATGAAAGCAGACATGACGGAAATTCTCGAAAACGGGGGGGCTATCGTCCACCGACATGAAAACGCGAAGTTTGGTAGCGCACTTCTGTTTTCACTAATTCGGAAAGACTCGTGGTCGTATGAGCTTCGCGAGCAGAATATCGCGACGTTAGTTGACATGGGCTGGAAATTACTCCCTGCCACATCCGCTTCATTTTGCAAGAATGGTGTGCTCGCCGATATTCAACAAAACGCTGGGGATTACGGGGCTGTCATTAATTTCGTGTTTGAGGCATAACATGTCGCCAAGGAGTGACGATGCCTCGCAAACCGAAAACCCCA
>NZ_CABPSG010000039.1:0-1875 GCF_902459595.1 Pandoraea soli
TTGGTGGGTCTGGAAGGACTTGAACCTTCGACCCCCGCCTTATCAAGACGGTGCTCTAACCACCTGAGCTACAGACCCGACTTAGATCTACGCAGTCAACAACCGATAAGCGTGAACACTCAACTTCCAGTGCATGCTCTAGAAAGGAGGTGATCCAGCCGCAGGTTCCCCTACGGCTACCTTGTTACGACTTCACCCCAGTCATGAATCCTGCCGTGGTAAGCGCCCTCCTTACGGTTAGGCTACCTACTTCTGGCAAAACCCACTCCCATGGTGTGACGGGCGGTGTGTACAAGACCCGGGAACGTATTCACCGCGACATGCTGATCCGCGATTACTAGCGATTCCAGCTTCACGCAGTCGAGTTGCAGACTGCGATCCGGACTACGATCGGTTTTCTGGGGTTAGCTCCACCTCGCGGTTTGGCAGCCCTCTGTACCGACCATTGTATGACGTGTGAAGCCCTACCCATAAGGGCCATGAGGACTTGACGTCATCCCCACCTTCCTCCGGTTTGTCACCGGCAGTCTCCCTAGAGTGCTCTTGCGTAGCAACTAAGGACAAGGGTTGCGCTCGTTGCGGGACTTAACCCAACATCTCACGACACGAGCTGACGACAGCCATGCAGCACCTGTGTTACGGTTCTCTTTCGAGCACTCCCACCTCTCAGCAGGATTCCGTACATGTCAAGGGTAGGTAAGGTTTTTCGCGTTGCATCGAATTAATCCACATCATCCACCGCTTGTGCGGGTCCCCGTCAATTCCTTTGAGTTTTAATCTTGCGACCGTACTCCCCAGGCGGTCAACTTCACGCGTTAGCTTCGTTACTAAGGAAATGAATCCCCAACAACTAGTTGACATCGTTTAGGGCGTGGACTACCAGGGTATCTAATCCTGTTTGCTCCCCACGCTTTCGTGCATGAGCGTCAGTATTGGCCCAGGGGGCTGCCTTCGCCATCGGTATTCCTCCACATCTCTACGCATTTCACTGCTACACGTGGAATTCTACCCCCCTCTGCCATACTCTAGCCTTGCAGTCACGAATGCAGTTCCCAGGTTAAGCCCGGGGATTTCACATCCGTCTTACAAAACCGCCTGCGCACGCTTTACGCCCAGTAATTCCGATTAACGCTTGCACCCTACGTATTACCGCGGCTGCTGGCACGTAGTTAGCCGGTGCTTATTCTTCCGGTACCGTCATCCCCCCGAGGTATTAACCCAGAGGATTTCTTTCCGGACAAAAGTGCTTTACAACCCGAAGGCCTTCTTCACACACGCGGCATTGCTGGATCAGGCTTTCGCCCATTGTCCAAAATTCCCCACTGCTGCCTCCCGTAGGAGTCTGGGCCGTGTCTCAGTCCCAGTGTGGCTGGTCGTCCTCTCAGACCAGCTACAGATCGTCGCCTTGGTGAGCTTTTACCTCACCAACAAGCTAATCTGACATCGGCTGCTCTTGTAGCGCGAGGCCCGAAGGTCCCCCGCTTTCCTCCTCAGAGCGTATGCGGTATTAATCCGGCTTTCGCCGAGCTATCCCCCACTACAAGGTACATTCCGATGTATTACTCACCCGTTCGCCACTCGCCACCAGGTGCAAGCACCCGTGCTGCCGTTCGACTTGCATGTGTAAGGCATGCCGCCAGCGTTCAATCTGAGCCAGGATCAAACTCTTCAGTTTAAACCTGTTACTGTTTTCGGTTTTTCGTGATAAATCACTCGAACCGGTCGCTCTCAAAGTATGCTGACAAGTTAATTACTTAACTTACCTATTACTTATGTGAGCCTCAATAAATTTAAAGCTTATCTGCCGAAGCAGACGCACTATTCATCGAGTGCCCACACTTATCGGTTGTCTAGTTTTTAAAGATCAATCGCATC
>NZ_CABPSG010000040.1:0-1460 GCF_902459595.1 Pandoraea soli
CGGGCATTCTCCGCCTCGAGCTCCTTCATGCGCGACATCATCGACGCGTCCATCCCGCCGTACTTCGAGCGCCATTTAATGGGATGGACTGCCCCAGAAGGGGTATCGTGCTAGTGACTCATCTCGTTTTCGGAGGCCATCATGGCAATTTCTTTTCTCGGAATCGATGTGGCAAAAAATGTGTTCCAACTGCACGGCGTCGACGCGTCTGGGAAAATCACGCTACGACGCCGCGTCGCGCGGTCGCAACTCATGGAAGTCATCCTGAGGCTCACGCCATGCACCATCGGCATGGAGGCATGTGGCAGCGCCCACCACTGGGCCAGAGAGTTCGCCAAGCTGGGCCACGCGGTTCGGTTGATCAGTCCACAGTTCGTCAAACCCTTCGTCAAGGGAAACAAAACCGACAGCAATGATGCAGAGGCCATATGCGAGGCATTGCAACGCCCTTCAATGCGATTTGTTCCGGTGAAGTCTATTGAACAACAGGATGTTCAAAGTCTGCATCGTGCTCGCAGCCGCCTGGTCAACAATCGAACTGGCTTGGTCAGTCAAATGAGAGGCATCTTGGCTGAGCGTGGCATCGTGTTTGCTCAGTCAATCACGCGGGCGCGTCGGGAGATTCCAACCATTGTTGCTGACACCAGCAATGCGCTCACACCACTCGCGCGCGAAATGCTGTCCGATCTCATAGACCAGTTGCGCGAGCTTGACGGTCGAATTGCCGGCTTTGACAAGCGCATTGATGCAGTCTTCAAGGCCAGTGAAACATGTCAGCGCATCGCGAAGATCGAAGGTGTCGGCCCCAAAACGGCCACCGCCATTGTGGCCGCTGTCTCGGATCCGAAGGACTTCAAAAACGGGCGTCATTTCTCCGCATGGCTGGGCTTGGTGCCTCGCCAGTGCTCAAGCGGCGACAAAACGAGACTCCAGGGAATCAGCAAGCGTGGCGATCGACATCTGCGAACACTACTAATTCATGGCGCACGAGCGGTACTGCGAACTGCCCCCACAAAACAAGATAGAAAGCATGCTTGGGCTTTGGCGCTTCAGGAGCGGCGTGGCGCAAATCGTGCGATTGTCGCAATGGCCAACAAGATGGCTCGGACCATCTGGGCAGTGCTCGCCTCAGGCCAGCCTTATCACCCTGCGTAACCTTACTTCCACCGACGATGCGTTGATGATTGACAAGTGGCACACCGGTCGATCCGGCGAACAGGGAACCTGATTTTTATAACGGCCCTTGAGGTCTTCCAGTTGTTGAGGCCTGTTCGTGCGGATTTCCAGTTAGGCGCAGGGCTTACCCATGACGCCGGATATATGTACGCAATCGACTCTCGTGCTCATCGAAACATCAACTTGCTATCCAGGGCAGTCCATATATGTAGAACGTTGCCGAACTGATGCCCAGTTCCCGGCATAGCTCCGGCACCGCAAGCCCAGCCTCCGCGCGCTTGAGC
>NZ_CABPSG010000041.1:0-1303 GCF_902459595.1 Pandoraea soli
GGTTCATCGTGGATTACCGGGGAAAGCCGCGCGGATTTTGAGGAAGAAGTATTCCTCGTCGCGGTATCCATAGGCTCGGCGTTTGATGACCTTAATGGTGTTGTTGATTCCCTCGACGACGCTGGTGTTGAGCGGATGTCGGCAGCGGGCCAGGATGCCGTGCCAGTAGCCTTGCAGGCGCTGGGCAAACAATTTCAACGCAGCGATTCCACTGTCTTGAGCCTGAGTCATCCATTGCTCCCACGCTTTCTGAGCCCAAGCTGGTTGTCGGTAGAACCACAGGCGCTTGAGTTCGTCGCGTAGTAAATAGACGCACAGCAAGGGCTGATTGGCTTGCAGTAGTTCGCTCAGATGCACGGATTGTTCCGGCCGTAGATTCCTCTGATTGCGCAGTAGCAGCCAGCGGCTCGATTTGAGAACTTTTCGTGCGGGTCTGTCATGCCGGAGCTGGTTGGCTTGATCGACGCGCACTCGGTCGATCACTTCGCGTCCATATTTGGCCACGACGTGGAACAGGTCGTAGACGATTTCCGCCTGTGGACAGTTCGCTTTGATTTCAAGCTCGTAGGCCGTTGTCATGTCGATCGCAACGGCCTCAATACGTTGGGCAACGCCCTCGGGGAGTTGCTCAAAGAATGCTCGGGCGGTTTCGCGCGAGCGGCCGTTTCCAATCCATAGCACCTGACGACTGAGCGGCTCGACGACTACCGTCGCATAGCGATGCCCCTTGTGCAGAGCAAATTCATCCATCGCCAGATACCGTACCTGCGTCCAGTCTGGCTCGACAAGGCTCGCTCGAAGACTGGCTTTGTCGATGGCTTTGACGGTGTGCCAATCCAGGCCATAGAACGCCGCTACGGCTTGCACGTTAGTGGACTTGAGCAGAATTTCACATGCCTTGGCGAAGCGCGCCGTGACTCGTTGGTAGCGCCCCAGCCAGTCCAGCTTCTCCAACCTGGGTCCACCACAATGCTCGCACCACAGCCGACGACGCGGCACATGGAGCACCACCCGGTACTCAAACAGGGGAAGATCCCGAACCCGGCGAATCGTCGTCTCGTGAATCTGCGAACAGCGCTTACCGCACTGCTCGCAGAGCATCACTCGACTGACCGGCTTCAGATACAGCGACAGCGTACGGCTATCCTCCGAAGGCCATTCCACCCGCTCAACTCGATACCCGGTCCAGCAACCCAGCGCTTCCAGTGCTTTGCGATCCAGCAATTTGTCCTCCGAACACCGTCCTTATTGGCGTCAGATTATCAATTGCCCGGAAAACCTCCACGGTTTTCCACGATGAACC
>NZ_CABPSG010000042.1:0-1213 GCF_902459595.1 Pandoraea soli
TGACCTGCCCTGAAAATTTCGTACCAATCAAATCTAGAGATAATGGCTCCTCAGCTCAGACGAGGAGTTGGTATGAAGAAGAGCCGGTACAGTGACGAACAGATTGTGCGAATTCTGCGCGAGGCGGATCGAGATACGATCCCCGAGGTGGCCAAGCGCAATGGCGTGAGCGAAGCGTCGATATACGCTTGGCGCAAACGGTTCGGCGAGATGGTCAGCGATGACGTCAAACGACTCAAGACGCTTGAGGCCGAGAACGCGCGGTTAAAGAAAATGGTGGCCGAGCGCGATCTTGAGATTGAGGTCATGAGGGAGATCGGCGCAAAAAAGTGGTGAGCGCACAGGTTCGCTGTGAACAAGCCCGGTTCGCGATGGCGCGGGGTTTGAGTCAAAGGCGAGCGTGTGCGCTGATGCAGGTCAGCCGTTCGAGCTTGAGCTATGCATTGAAGATGCCAAGCAAGAATGCACCGGTGATCGAGGCTATGAGAACGTTGTCGGGACATCACCCGCGCTTCGGCTCTCGTCGCATCCGCGTGTTGCTGGAGCGCGAAGGCATCGTTGTCGGCCGCGACCGATGTGCCTCGCTCTGGGCCCGGGCGGGCCTGCAAGTGCCGAGGAAGCGACGTAGGCGCCGGGTTGCCGGCAGCCGTCCGAGACCTCATGCGCCAGCGGCTCGTAACTCGGTGTGGTGCTACGACTTCGTATTCGACGCCTGCGCAAACGGGCAGCAAGTCAAATGTCTGACCGTGGTCGACGAATATACGCGGGAATGCCTGGCGATCGATGTGGCGGGATCGATTCGCTCACGCCGAGTCATTGAAGTGCTAAGTCGGTTGATCAGCGTGCACGGAGCGCCCCGTTATCTTCGGTCGGACAATGGGCCGGAATTTGTCAGCACGGCGCTGTTGAAATGGGCGGTCCAGGAGCAGATCGAGACAGCGTTGATTGATCCGGGCAAGCCTTGGCAGAACGGCACCAACGAAAGCTTCAACGGAAAATTCCGTGATGAGTGTTTGGCGATGGAGTGGTTTCGGAACCGGATCGAAGCGAGGATCGTGATCGAAGATTGGCGGACTCACTACAACGAAGTGCGTCCGCATTCGAGTTTGCAGTACCTAACACCGGCAGAATTTCGCCGGGCTAGCGAATGTAGTTCAACCACCGGGGCCGTGAGTCTCTAGACACCAGTGGTACGAAAAAACCAGTCAGGTCA
>NZ_CABPSG010000043.1:0-933 GCF_902459595.1 Pandoraea soli
CTTAGTCTCCAGTTTCAAGTGCAACACCGCGAATGATGTAGGGTGTTGCGATGAAGAAGAACTACAGGCATTTGAGCGCGGAGGAACGCGCGGTAATCATGATTGAACATACGAAGGACACGAGCGCGACGGCGATTGCTCGAATGCTTGGTCGTGCGACTTCGACGGTGACACGGGAACTCAAGCGAAACTGCGAGGCGGCGTCGGCCCACTATGACGCCACGCGTGCGGCCATGGCATACCGGACGCGGCGTGAACACAGCGTGCGTCGGCGAAAATTGATTTCCGGCAGCCAGCTTTATCAGCACGTACATAACCGGCTGATCTACTGGCGCTGGTCGCCGCAGCAGATTGCTGCCAGACTTCGTCGGATGTATCCCGACGAACCCGACCAACGCATCAGCCACGAAACGATTTACGCCGCGATCTATGCGCATCCGCGCGGCGGGCTCAAGCAGGCGATGATCGACGCCTTGCGCCAGGAAAAGCCTGCGCGCGGGCGTCGGCGTACGAGCCTTGCTCAGCGCAGTTTCGTGCCCGAGGATTTGCGCATCATGTATCGGCCCGAGCAGATCGAACTGCGGCAGTGGCCTGGACATTGGGAGGGCGACCTCATCAAAGGCGCTTTTAATCGCTCCTGCGTGGGCACACTGGTGGAGCGTAAGACGCGTTTCGTCGTGCTGTGCCGCATGGACGGCTGCACGGCTCAGGATGCGCTGGAGGGCTTCACACGTCAGATGAAGAAGCTGCCGGCCTTTCTGCGTGAGAGCCTGACGTACGATCGCGGCACAGAAATGACGTGTCATGTCGAACTGTCCAACCGTTTGAATCTCGATATCTGGTTTGCCGATCCGTACGCGCCCTGGCAGCGCGGCAGCAACGAGAACACCAACGGCTTGCTGCGTCAGTTCTTGCCAAAGGGCATGGATCTCT
>NZ_CABPSG010000044.1:0-901 GCF_902459595.1 Pandoraea soli
GGGGGCATAGCTCAGCTGGGAGAGCACCTGCTTTGCAAGCAGGGGGTCGTCGGTTCGATCCCGTCTGCCTCCACCAATTCCTTAGATCGCACATCGATGTCAGTCAAAAGCTTTTACGTCTGTGGTAAATCCCAAAGAATGTGAATGTTTTTGAATGACAGCAATGTCATGCAGTATTTGTTCTTTAACAATTTGGAAGAAGTAGTAGTACAACGGAAGCGCGTTAGAGATGGCGCGTGGAAATTGTACGGGTTGTGATTGTATCAACTAGTATTTAAGTGATCGAAAGATGACTTGGAATACGGCACAACGCGAAAACTCAACCTATAGGGACTGTGTCTAAAGACACACTCGTTATAGGGTCAAGCGAATAAGTGCATGTGGTGGATGCCTTGGCGATTACAGGCGATGAAGGACGCGATAGCCTGCGAAAAGTTGTGGGGAGCTGGCAAATAAGCTTTGATCCACAAATGTCCGAATGGGGAAACCCGGCCCAATGGGTCATCCTAGACTGAATACATAGGTCTAGTGAAGCGAACGCGGCGAACTGAAACATCTAAGTAGCTGCAGGAAAAGAAATCAACCGAGATTCCCAGAGTAGTGGCGAGCGAAATGGGACCAGCCTTCAAGATTTAGCACCGGTGTTATCAAAACGGAATGGAAAGTCCGGCCATAGTGGGTGATAGCCCCGTATGAGAAAACCCTGGTGTGGAACTAAGCTTGAGAAAAGTAGGGCGGGACACGTGAAATCCTGTCTGAAGATGGGGGGACCATCCTCCAAGGCTAAATACTCGTAATCGACCGATAGTGAACCAGTACCGTGAGGGAAAGGCGAAAAGAACCCCGGGAGGGGAGTGAAATAGATCCTGAAACCGCATGCATACAAACAGTAGGAGCCTCG
>NZ_CABPSG010000045.1:0-847 GCF_902459595.1 Pandoraea soli
CAGGTTTGCAGCGTTGTTGCCGGAAATACGGCAGCCAGCGCCTCGGGCATGCCCTTGAGGCCATCGGTCACCGCAATCAGAATGTCGTTCACGCCGCGCGTTTTCAGATCGTTAAACACCTTCATCCAGAACTTGGCGCCTTCGGTGTTTTCGATCCACAGGCCCAGGATGTCGCGCGTACCGTCGGGCAGGATGCCCAGCGCCAGATATACCGCCTTGTTGCGTACGACGGCATCCTCGCGAATCTTCACACGCAGCGCGTCGAAGAACACGACCGGATACATCGGTTCGAGCGGCCGGGACTGCCAGGCGGTGACTTCACTCATCACCTCGTCGGTGACCGAGCTGATGAACTCGGGCGAGACTTCCGTGCCGTACTGTTCCTGTACGAAGCCCTGAATTTCACGAACGGTCATGCCACGGGCATACATGGCGATGATCTTGTCATCAAAGCCCGTGAAGCGTCGTCCGTGTTTGGGGATCAACAGCGGCTCGAAGCTGCCGTCGCGGTCACGCGGCACCTCGATGCGGATCGGGCCGTCCTCTGTCAGGACCGTCTTGGCACCACGGCCGTTGCGCTGGTTCGTCACGCTGGCCGGTTTGGCCGTGCCCGACGGGTAGCCGAGATGGTGATTCATCTCGCCGCCCAGCGCACGCTCGATCAACGCTTTCTTGAAGGCCAGCGATGCGGCATTGATGGCGTCGGCCGTCATCGGGCCGTGGCCGAACTGCTCAAGCAGCTCGGCCGGGATCGTCGGCAGCTCTGCCGGTGGGGTTTTCGGTTTGCGAGGCATCGTCACTCCTTGGCGACATGTTATGCCTCAAACACGAAATTAATGACAGCCCC
>NZ_CABPSG010000046.1:0-801 GCF_902459595.1 Pandoraea soli
CATACCAACTCCTCGTCTGAGCTGAGGAGCCATTATCTCTAGATTTGATTGGTACGAAATTTTCAGGGCAGGTCACGTCCAGAAGACCGGGTTCATTAACGAATCGGGGCATAACATGGTGATGCGCGTGCTCGTGCACAAACGGCGTCCCGTGATCGTGACGATGCTTGGTAGCGACACACCGGAAGGCTCCCGCCTCGATGGCGTGCGCATCGCCCATTGGTTGTCGTGCTCGTTGCGATGACGCGCGGCACGCGCGTGTGAAGGCGCCCGCTTCAACGGCGCGCGCATTGTCCATTGGTTGTCTTGCTCGTTGCGACGACGCGCGTGTGATTGCTGGCGCGGTTGGCATATCTGAGTGAGACTGCGCCTTGGCGTCTGCGGGTGGTCCAGCGTTCTAAGACGTCAATCGCGAGAAGCCACGCGCCGACGATAACGCTGTCCGATCACCCAGCGCATCGGGACAGTTGAGGCGCCCCATTCTGAAACAGCTAAGCAGACGTCAGTCGCGAGAGGCCATGCGCGGACGATAACGCTGTTCCATCTCCCGGCGCATTGAGAAAGTCGAGGCGCCCCATTTCAGCAATGGCATCCACCGAAAACCGGCCGGCGAGCTGGTTCCGAAATGGTGGATTGGTCAGGGGAAGGTCAGTCAGATCAAGCTCACCCACCACGCGCTTGGCCTCGAGCCGCGCAGCCGCGCCGGCGCTGGGCGATATCGCCGCAGAAAAGCAAAAACCCCTTGCTACACGAGTTAGCAAGGGGTTTTTAGGGGGAGCCTGACGATTACCTACTTTCACA
>NZ_CABPSG010000047.1:0-775 GCF_902459595.1 Pandoraea soli
TGGGGTTTTCGGTTTGCGAGGCATCGTCACTCCTTGGCGACATGTTATGCCTCAAACACGAAATTAATGACAGCCCCAGATGCGTTGTTGCTCGCCATGATTCGATTCAACGTGTCGTGAATGCTGGCGCATTTGGCCATCAACTCGTCGAATGTAACCTCATCTCCTACCAGAACGTTATCTTCGATCATTGCAGCACAGTCCTTTGCAAGCGCGTCCCTGGCAGCGTCTGTCGGTACGATGCACAAGCCTCCCGACACGGCATGCCCGTAGTCGATGCTGTTCCCGCCTCTGTCCTTTTCAATGAAGAAACAGGACTTGTGCTCGGCCACCACTGATGCGACATCAACGTCAGCGAGGAGGGCATCGAATTGGGTGCTATCGGCAATCGACATCAAGTCATGCCAGTGCACTCATTAGCATTTCAATCTGACGTGTCTGAGTAGGTCCAACATGATTCGCCGAGGGGGCGACGTCGTGCAAATATCTTGCTCGCGAAGCTCGTGTATGCTCCGCATGTACCATATTTTATACTTTCGTTCGTCTGACTGTATATGATTGAAAGCCGTGCGTTGGGGTATGGGGAGGCGCTTAATGAGCTTCAGCTACTCAGAATTTGGCCGCATAGGTTCCATAACTGATTTTTGACGGAGAGTCTCACATGGCAGATAAACATCCATACATGTCGGGTTCGGGCGGCTTAGTCTCCAGTTTCAAGTGCAACACCGCGAATGATGTAGGGTGTTGCGATGAAGAAGAACTACAGGCATTTGAG
>NZ_CABPSG010000048.1:0-598 GCF_902459595.1 Pandoraea soli
GGTAATGCCCCCCGCAAACCGGCGCTGGGAGAAGTAGAATTTTCTCGTTAAGAGGGAGTTCTGCAGATGAAGAAGTCGAGATTCACAGACAGCCAGATATTGGAGGCGCTCAAGCGCGCGGAGGCTGGGCTTGCGGTGCCGGAGCTATGCCGGGAACTGGGCATCAGTTCGGCAACGTTCTACAAATGGCGCTCGAAGTACGGCGGCATGGACGCGTCGATGATGTCGCGCATGAAGGAGCTCGAGGCGGAGAATGCCCGGCTGCGCAAGATGTACATCGAGGAGAAGCTCAAGGCTGAGATTGCCTCGGAGGCGCTGCAAAAAAAGTTCTGAAGCCATCTCGCCGGCGCGAGATGGCAAAGCAGGTTGTGCAACAGCGCCGCGTGTCAATTCGTGTGGCGTGCACAGTGTTCGGCATCAGCGAGTCGTGCTACCGATACGAGGCGAAGTTGAACACGGAGAACGAAGAGATTGCAGACTGGCTGATGCGTATCACGGGCTGTCATCGCAACTGGGGCTTTTATTACTACTTGCGTAACGTGAAGGGATTCGGGTGGAACCACAAGCGCATCTACCGGATTTATCGGGAGCTGGAGCT
>NZ_CABPSG010000049.1:0-563 GCF_902459595.1 Pandoraea soli
TGGAAGCCGCGCCGCGGACCACGCGTGCGCAAAGCATGGACGTGTTGTCCTCGCAGGCCAACATCGCCGGCTACAAGGCCGTGATGCTTGCCGCCAATCTGTACCAGCGTTTCATGCCGATGCTCATGACGGCCGCCGGCACGGTCAAGGCCGCGCGTCTGGTCGTGCTGGGCGCCGGCGTCGCCGGGTTGCAGGCCATCGCCACGGCCAAGCGTCTCGGTGCGGTCATCGAGGCCTCGGATGTGCGTCCGGCCGTGCGCGAGCAGATCGAATCGCTCGGCGCCAAGTTCATCGACGTGCCTTTCGAGACCGACGAGGAACGCGAGATCGCCAAGGGCGTGGGCGGCTATGCGCGTCCGATGCCGGCGGCATGGCTCGCGCGTCAGTCGCAACTCGTGCACACACGTTTGACGCAGGCGGACATCGTCATCTCCACCGCGTTGATTCCGGGACGCGCCGCACCGACGCTCATCGCCGAAGACACCGTCAAGGCCATGAAGCCCGGCTCGGTGATCATCGATCTGGCGGCAGGGCGCGGCGCGAACGGCGGCGGCAACTGCCCG
>NZ_CABPSG010000050.1:0-541 GCF_902459595.1 Pandoraea soli
TGGAACGTCACGCCTGCGCTGCACACGCCGCTCATGGCGGTGACGAACGCGATCTCGGCCATCGTGATCGTGGGCGCGATGCTCGCGGCCGGGCTCACGGAAGGCGCGCTCGGCAAGACGATGGGTGTCGTGGCCGTGGCGCTCGCGGCGGTCAACGTGTTCGGGGGCTTCCTCGTCACACAGCGCATGCTCGAGATGTTCAAGAAGAAAGACAAGGCACCCGTCAAGGCGGCCGAGGGGGACAAGCAATGAGTATGAATCTCGTCACGCTGTTGTATTTGGTCGCGTCGATCTGTTTCATTCAGGCGCTCAAGGGCCTGTCGAACCCGAAGATGGCGCGACGCGGCAATGCGTTCGGCATGATCGGGATGGCCATTGCGGCCCTCACCACGATTGCGTTGATCTTCGAACTGCGACGTCTGATGGGCGGGAACTACTCGGGTCTCGGGTTGATTCTGGGTGGGCTCGTGGTCGGCGGCGGCATCGGCGCGTTCGTCGCGCGCAAGGTCGAGATGACCAAGATGCCGGAGCTGGTCGCGGC
>NZ_CABPSG010000051.1:0-501 GCF_902459595.1 Pandoraea soli
CAACGGCGCGATGGCGTCGGACAACGGCATTGCCGGTTGGGCCTCGTTCAAGGGCGGTAACGCCAGCCAGCGCGGCGACGGCATGTCGTTCGACGTGAAGGGCCTGGACGGTGCGATCGGTATCGACAAGCGCGTGGGTCAGAACACGCTGGTAGGCGCTTCGGTGGGTCTTGGCAACCAGGACTCGAAGGCGAAGGGCATGCCGGGCGAGTCGAAGGTCAACAGCGTGAGCGTGGGCCTGTACGGTTCGCACCTGGCGGCCACGAACTGGTTCGTCAACGGAGGCGTGTCGTACACGAATCACAGCGTGAAGACGGATCGCACGGTGGCGGCGCGCAACGCGTCGGCACGCCTGTCGGGCAAGACGAACGGTCAGACGTTCGGCATGTTCGGTGAAGTGGGCAAGCGCTTTGGCGTGTCGGGCGTGAACATCGATCCGTCGGTGGGCGTGCGCGTGGCATCGACGCGCCTGAATGCGTTCGACGAGACGAACCGCGACGG